>CAYOIZ010000079.1:0-26401 GCA_964404165.1 uncultured Binatia bacterium (SeqCode)
GCCGTCGTGCGCTCGCGTGCCGCCGCGTCGAGCAGACCGCCGTCGACGAGCCCGCTGCCGAGGCGCGTGGTCGCGAGCGCCGCGTCGCGCACCACCGCCCGCCCCGACGCCGCCAGCGCGACGGTGAGCAGCAGGACCGAGTTGCTGCCGACGTCGAGAACCGCGGCGAGCGCGGGCTCGCCGGCGGCACCGGACATCACGCCACCGAGGCCGAGCCCGACGGCGCCGAGTCCAGCGCCGACTGCTCCCGCCATCGGCGCAGGTCCGCGAGCGCGCGGTCGGCCAGCGCCAGCTTCTTGTCGCGGCCACGCAGGTGGCGCGGCAGCGGCGGGAAGAGGCCGTAGTTGGCGTTCATGGGCTGGAAGCCCTTCTTCCCGCGCTGCGTGACGTAGGCCATGAGCGAGCCGAGCGCGGTGCTCGGCGGCGGCACCACCATCGGCTGCCCGCGCAGCATGCGCGCGACGTTGAGCCCCGCCAGCATGCCCGTCGCCGCCGACTCGACGTAGCCCTCGACGCCGACGATCTGCCCCGCCAGCAGCAGCTGCTTGCGGTGCATGACCTGCAGCGTGGGCAGGAGCAGCGACGGCGCGTCGATGTAGGTGTTGCGATGCAGGCTGCCGAGCCGGACGAACTCGGCCTTCGCCAACGCCGGGATCATGCGGAAGACGCGCCGCTGCTCCGGGTACGTCATCTTGGTCTGGAAGCCGACCATGTTGAACAGCCGGCCCTCGAGATCGTCCTGCCGCAGCTGCACGCACGCATGCGCCTGCTGCCTGGACCGCGGATCGATCAGGCCGACGGGGCGCATCGGGCCGAAGGCGAGCGTGTCGCGGCCCCGGCGCGCCATCTCCTCGATGGGCATGCAGCCCTCGAAGTAGACGCACTTCTCGAAGTCGCGCGTCGGCGTCTTCTCGGCCGCGAGCACGGCGTCGACGAAGGCGTAGTAGGTCTCGGCGTCGAGCGCGCAGTTGATGTAGTCGTCGCCGCCCTTGTCGTAGCGCGACGCCTTCCAGGCGAGGTCCATGTCGATGGACTCGGCGGTGACGGTGGGCGCGATGGCGTCGTAGAAGTAGAGGTGCTTGGTCCCGAGCACCTCGGTGAGCGCCGACGACAGGTCCGGGGACGTGAGCGGTCCCGACGCCAGGATGGTGAGGCCCTCGGGAATGGCGGTCACCTCTTCGCGCACCAGCCGGATGAGCGGCTCGTTCTCCACTGCGCGCGTCAGCCCCTCGGCGAAGCGCGTGCGATCGACGGCCAGGCAGGCGCCCGCGGGCACCTGATGGACGTCGGCCACCTGCATCACCAGCGAGCCCAGCTGCCGCATCTCCTCCTTCAAGAGTCCGACGGCGGTCTCGAGGGTGGCGTTGCGGAACGAGTTCGAGCACACCAGCTCGCCGAGCTGCTCCGTCGTGTGCGCGGCGGTGCCGCGCTGCGGGCGCATCTCGTAGAGGTCGACGCCGATGCCCGCGTGCGCCAGCTGCCAGGCGGCTTCGCAGCCCGCCAGTCCGCCACCGACGATGGTGACGCGGTCGCTCACGGCACCGTCCGGTCGTCGCCGGGGACGGGCGTCGCCTCGGGGGCCTTCGCGACCTTGGCCTTCGGCGCGGCCTTCTTCTTCGCGGCCGCCTTCTTCTTCTTGGGCGCGGCCTTCTTCTTCGCCGGGGGCTTGGCTTTCGCGCGCGCCGCGACCTTCGTCGGTGCGGCGCCGGCGCCACCCTTCATCGGACGGCGGCGGACCTGCGCCGCGGCCTTGCGCTCCGGCAGCTCCTCGAGCGCGCCGCCCTCGATCACCTGCGCCTGCCAGCCGCAGCCCTCACGGGCGCAGCGACGGATGGTGCCCCAGCGCTTCGTCTCCTTCTCGGTGACGAACGGCGCCGCGCAGCGCGGGCACGGCATCATGTACGGCTTGTCCCACGCCGCGAACGTGCACTCGGGGTAGCGGTTGCAGCTGTAGAAGGCGTTGCCGCGACGCGACTGGCGCTCGAACAGCTCGCCCTTCTCGCACACGTAGCATTGGATGCCGGTGGGGATGGGCTTGAACATCGGCTGGATGTTCTTGCACTCGGGGTAGCCCGAGCAGCCGAGGAACTTGCCGAAGCGACCGAAGCGCACCTGCATCGGCTTGCCGCAGAGATCGCAGGTCTGGTCGCTGATCTCCGGCTCGACCGGCCGGATCGTGCCGTCCTCGTCGCGCGTGAAGTTGGTCGTGTTGCGGCAGTCGGGGTAGCCGCTGCAGGCGAGGAACTCGCCGCGACGGCCCCACTTGATGATCATGGGCTGGCCGCACTTCTCGCACTTGAGGTCGGTGGGACGCTCCTCGCGCTTGACGTCGCGCATCTCCACCTTGGCGCGCTCGAGATCCTTCTCGAACGGCGTCCAGAAGCGCCGCATGACGGGCACCCAGTGCTCCGCCCCGTCCTCGATGCGGTCGAGCTCGTTCTCCATGCCGGCGGTGAACTCGACGTTCAGCACGTCGGGGAACGACGTCACGAGGAGATCGGTGACGAGGAAGCCCAGCTCCGTCGGCTTGAGCCGCCGCTGGTCGTCCTCGACGACGTACTCCTTGTTGAGGATGGTGCCCATGATGCTGGCGTAGGTCGACGGGCGGCCGATGCCCTTCTCCTCCAGCTCCTTGATGAGCGTGGCCTGCGTGAAGCGCGGCGGCGGCTGCGTGAAGTGCTGCTCGGGGACCAGCTCGAGGAGCTTCACCGTCTCGCCCTCGGTGAGCGGCGGCAGCAGCCCCTCGGTGTCCTCGTCGCCGGTGGACGCGGCGTCGTCCTGCCCCTCGGTGTAGACGCGGATGAAGCCGTCGAACTTGAGCACCTGGCCGGTGGCCCGGAAGCGGCAGGTGTTGGCCTGCAGATCGACCGACGTGGCGTCGTACACCGCCGACGCCATCTGGCTCGCGACGAAGCGGTTCCAGATGAGCGTGTAGAGCGCCAGCTCCTCCTTCTCGAGGAACGACGTCAGCCGCTCGGGATCCCACTGCATGGTGGTGGGACGGATGGCCTCGTGGGCGTCCTGCGCGTCCTTCTTGGAGCGGTAGAAGTTGGGCTCGGCGGGCAGGTACTCCTTGCCGTAGCGGGTGGGGATGTAGTCGCGCACCGCCGCCAGCGCCTCGGCCGACACGCGCGTCGAATCGGTACGCATGTAGGTGATGAGACCGACCGCGCCCTCGGCGCCGAGCTCGATGCCTTCGTACAGCTTCTGCGCGACGCGCATCGTGCGCGACGGCTGCCAGCCGAGCTTGCGCGACGCCTCCTGCTGCAGGCGCGACGTGATGAAGGGCGGCGTCGGATGGCGGCGTCGCTCCTTCTTCTCGACCTTGGTGACGGTCCACGGCGCGGCGTCGAGCCCGCGCAGGATCTCCTGCACGCGGTCGCGCGTCTCGAGCGTGTGTTGCTTGTCGATCTTCTGCCCGCCGACCTCGACCAGGCGCGCGGTGAACGGCGGCGGCGAGCCGGCTTCGAGGCGCGCCTCGACCGTCCAGTACTCCTCGGGCACGAAGACGAGGATCTCGCGCTCGCGCTCGACGATGATGCGCACCGCCACCGACTGCACGCGCCCCGCCGACAACCCGCGGCGCACCTTGTCCCAGAGCAGCGGCGACAGCCGGTAGCCCACGAGCCGGTCGAGCACGCGACGCGCCTGCTGGGCCTCGAAGCGGTGCTGGTCGATCTCGCGCGGGTGCTCGATGGCCTCCAGCACCGCCTTCTTCGTGATCTCGTTGAAGAGGACGCGATGGATGTTTTTGCGCTTCGGGTGCCCGAGCTTCTGCGCGATGTGCCAGGCGATGGCCTCGCCTTCGCGATCCGGGTCGGGGGCGAGGTAGATGTTCTCCTTGTCCTTCGCCGCCGCCTTGATCTCGCTCAGGATCTGCGACTTGCCGTGGATGACGGTGTAGTCGGCGGCGAAGTCGTTCTCGATGTCGACGCCGAGCTTCGACTTCGGCAGGTCGACGACGTGCCCGACCGACGCCTTCACCTGATAGTCCTTGCCCAGGTACTTGCCGAGCGTCTTCGCCTTGGCGGGCGACTCGACAATGACGAGATGTTTCGCCATCAGGCCGCCGTCACCTGCCGGCGCAGCCGATAGCGCGCGCCGGGCTGCTGTTCGACCAGGCCGCGCAGCTCGAGGCCGAGGAGCGCTTCGAGCGCGGCATCGGCGGCGACGCCGGCACGGCGCACGATGCCGTCGACGTGGCCGCCGTCGCCGAGGGCGTCGAGCAGGCGACGTTCGAGGGGCGACACCGTGTCCACGGCCGCAGCGGCACGCGCCGCACCGAGGCGGGCTCGCAGCATCGGCGCGACGACGTCGAGCACGTCGTCGGCGCTGGTGACCAGCATCGCGCCCTGCTGGATCAGGCGGTGCGCGCCGTGGTGCAGCGCGACGCCGATCGGGCCCGGCACCGCGAACACCTCGCGGTTCTGCTCGAGCGCGTAGCGCGCCGTGATGAGCGACCCGCTGCGCTCGGCGGCCTCGACCACGATCGTGCCGAGGGTGAGCCCACTGATGACGCGGTTGCGACGCGGGAACGACCAGCTGCGCGGCTCGGTACCGCACGCGAACTCGGAGACGAGCGCGCCCTGCCCGGCGACGGCCCGTGCCAGCGACGCGTTCCACGACGGGTAGACGCGGTCGACGCCGGTAGCGAGCACGGCCACGGTGCGGCCCCCCGCCTCGAGGGCGCCGCGATGGGCCGCCGAGTCGATGCCGGCGGCGAGCCCGCTCACGACGGTGACGCCCGCCTGTGCCAGCCCACGGGCCAGCTCCTCGGCGACGCGACGTCCGTACGCACCGGCGCGGCGCGCGCCGACGATGGCCACCGACGGCTCGTCGCCACCGAGCTCGCCGCGCACGACGAGGACGAGGGGCGGATCGGGGATGGCACGCAGGCGAGCCGGGTAGTCGGCGTCGTCGAGCGTGAGGAGCCGGGCGCCGCAGCGCGCCTGGGCGGCGCGCTCGTCGGTCGCGAGGCGTCCGGCGCGGCTCCAGGCCGCGAGCGCTTCCCGGCCGACGCCCGCCTCGCGCAGCGCCGCTTCGGGCAGCGCCAGGACCGCGCACGGGCTGCCGTATCGCTCGACGAGGCCGCGCGCCGTCTGCGGACCGAGCCCCGGAATCAGTGCGAGCGCCAGCCACGCGTCCGCCCGGCTCGTCGAATGTAGCTTGCGGTCCTGCATGGAAGCCGAGGCGCCTACTATAGGTGCGCAGCCCGCGCAACTCACCCCGGCGCGGCCGCCGGCTCCGGCCAGCGGAAAACGCGGCGCGCGTTGTCATACAGGTAGTGAGCCAAAACCCCTTCCCGTAAAGGGAGTTGCGCCGCTTCCGCCAGGCACCGTTCGAACGACAGGACGGGGTGGTCCGAGGCGAACAGGACCTTCCCGGTTCCCCGGGTATTCATGAAGTGGATGAGTTCCTGGGGCAGGTATTTGGGCGCGTACGCCGACGTCATCATGTAGAGGTTCGGGTACTTGAGCAGGAGCCGGATGGCCTCCCCCCACCACGGGTCGGCGCCGTGGGCCATGACGAGGGTCAGCTCGGGGAAGTAGAGGCAGACCTCGTCCAGGTAGAGCGGCCGCTGGGGCTCGGCGGGCATGGGCGGCCCCGGGATGCCGGTGTTCACCGAGACCGGCAGCCCGAGCTCGATGCACTTGGCGTAGACCGGGTAGCACGACTTGTCGTTCGGCGGCCGGTTGAACATGAACGGCACGAGCCGGACCAGGCCGAGGGTGTGCCGGGTGGCGAGCCGGTCGATCAGCCGCAGTGCCTCCATGCCGGTCGTCGGATCGATGACCGCCGAGCACAGGAACTTGCCGGGGAACGCCGCCACCAGGTCGTCGAACGGCTCGGGCGCGTGCGGGTTGATGGTGATGACGGCGCGCTCGACGCCGGCGTCGTCCATCTGCTGCAGCAGCTCCGGCAGCGGCGCCGGCTCGAAGATCTCGCGCTCGCGTTTGAAGTAGTCGCGCGCGACGCGCACCAGGAAGTCGGGCCGGTAGTTGGTGAAGCCGACGGGGACGTTGAGCCAGCAGTCGATCGCCTTCGGGCGGGCGGTGCTCATGCGTCCCTTCGTCGCAACCGGCGCGCCAGCCGCAGCAGCTCGACGAAGGCACGCGCGACGACGCGCGGCGCGGCGCCGGACGGCGTCCCCGCACGCCGCGGCAGATGCCGGACCGGGAGCTCGACGATGGTGCAGCCGCGCTGCACCAGGCGCGCGAGCAGCTCGGTCGAGATCATGGCGCCGCTCGCCTCGGGTGCCATGCCGGCGAGGGCATCGCGTCGCACCAGCTTGAAGGCGCAGTTCACGTCGCGCACCGGCAGGCGGAACATCGTGCGCACGAGGCGATTCCAGAGCGCGGTGTTCAGCCGACGCTGCCACGGATCGGCGCGCTGCCGGCGCCAGCCGACCACCGCGTCGACACCGTCGAGCGCCGCGGCGAGCCGCGGCAGGTCGTGCGGATCGAACTGGCCGTCGCCGTCCATCCAGAAGACGGTGTCGTAGCGCGCGGCCAGGAGACCGCTCTGCAGCGCGGCGCCGTAGCCGCGATTCTGCGCATGCCGCACGACGCGCACGTTGGGGGCGTGACGACGCGCGAACGCATCGGCGACGGCGGCCGTACCGTCGCGGCTGCCGTCGTCGACGATGACGAGCTCCCAGCGCTCGGCCACCTGCGGCAGCACGGCGAGCAGCGCGCCCACGACGGCGGGCAGACTCTCGACCTCGTCGTGCACGGGGACGAAGGCGGTGAGCCCTGCCAGGCTGGGTGCATCAGGAGCCCGGAGGGCTGCGGCGTCGCGGGAGTGCGGCACGGCTCGACCGGGGGACATACGGGTTCGGGGCGCCGCGGGCAACCGTGGGGCGCGCCCCTACCGCCCCTTCGGACAGGCCGAGCCGATCTGCCGCAAGACGTCGAACAGGTAGTACAGCTCCGGATAGACGAACGGCTTGCCGCTCGTCATGAGCGACGCCGCCACCTGCCGCTCCGGATCCGCCCAGCAGACGATGTTGGTGAAGCCGATGTGGCCGTAGGCGTGCAGCGTGTCGGGGCCGTAGAGGCTGAACCACTCGGCGCCGAGCATGAAACCCATGCCGTAGCGGAACGGCAGCCCGAGCGTGAAGTCGAACTCGAGGTACGACTGCTCCGCGGTCGCGCGCCGCACCGTGCGCGGATCGAAGACGCGCACGCCGTCGAGCTCGCCATGGTTCAGCAGCAGCTGGAAGAAGCGGCTGAACTCGTTCGCGGTGCCGACGACGTTGGCCGCCGGCACGATCGCGGTCAGGAAGCGCGGGTCGTTCGACATCGCGACGGCGTCGCGGTAGCCGAGCCCGAGCGCGCGCCGGAATACGGTGGAGAACGGCGGGATCGGCGACGGTCCCGTCTGATAGTTGCGCACGATCTGGCCGACGTCCTCGGGTGCGACGCCGTAGCCCATCCACCGGAAGCCGAGCGGGCGGCGGATCTCCTCGTCGAACACCTGGCGGATGTCCTTGCCGGTCACGCGACGCACCAGCTCGCCGAGGACGAAGCCGCCGATGACCGCGTGATAGGCGAGCCGCGAGCCCGCGCGCCACACCGGTTCGGTGTCGCACAGGATGTCGAGCACGAGATCGAGGTCGTCGAGTCGATCGAGGTCCATGATCTCGGCGGGGAGGTTCGGGATGCCGGCACGATGCGTGAGCACGTGACGGATCGTGATCCACTGCTTGCCGTGCGCGGCGAAGCCCGGGATGTACTCGCACACCGGATCGTCGAGCCGGATCAGGTTCCGCTGATCGAGCAGGTGCACGATCATCGCCGTCACTGCCTTCGACGCCGACAGGCTGACGAAGGGCGTCTCCGGCATGAGCTGCACCTTCGGCGTCTCGGGGCCGTCGGCCGGCCCGTTGCCGGACGCGTGCCCGATGGCCCGGTCGATCAGGACGTGCCCGTTGCGACGGACACAGAGCTGGATCGCCGGGTGGATGCCGCTGCGGTACAGCCGCTCCACCGACGACCAGATGCGCTGCACGGCCACCGGGTCGACGCCCACCTGCCGCGGCGCCACCTCCGCCTCCCAGCTGACGCGGGTGACCGCATCGAGGTCGCGGGGGATCCTGGCGCGGGGCCAGAGGGAGCAGACGAGGGACACGGCCGTTCGATACTACGGAGGGAGGCGTCCACTCGAAAGCAGATGGCCGCATTTCCCTTGACCCTCCCCTCTTCATGCGATTGCCGCCCCACCCCGGCCTGGCCGATCAAGGGTCATGCCCAGACGACTGCTCGTCGTACCCGTCCTGCTCGTCCTCCTGGCCACGGGGGCGCATGCCGCGCCGACGAAGGACGAGGCCGCCTGTCAGCAACAGGCCGCTCGACAGCTCGGCACCGCGGCGCTGAAACGCATCAAGTGCCTGGTGGCGTGCGACAAGCAGGCCCAGAAGGGCAAGGTGCCGGGGACGGACTGTCTCCCGCCCTACGCCGGCGCCACCCGCACCTGCGTCGACGTCGTCGGCACGAAGGCACTCGGTACCATCGCCAAGAAGTGCACGCTCGACTGCCCCGAGTGCTGGTCGGGTGGCGACTGCGACGCCCACACCGCCGGCCTGCTGTCGACGGTGACGACGGTCCTCGACGGCGTCGTGCCGCTGGTGCGCTGCGACGACGGCGCCAGCCCCGACGGTCTCACCAAGACGGAGGCGAAGGCGCGGCAGAAGGTGGCGACGACGGTCGGGACCTACGCGCTCGGCACCGAGAAGTGTCTGGCGACGTGTCGTGCCGGCGAATCGTCGGGCAAGATCCCCGCGGGGTCGTGCGAGGGGCTCGAGAGCACCGACCCGAAGGCGCTGGCGTGCCTGATCAAGGTCGCGATCAAGGCGTTCGACACGCTCGAGGACCCCGACCTCGACACCCCCGAGTGTCTCGCGCCCGACCTGCCGTTCGCGCTGCCCGTGCTGGGCGGCATCGTCGACGACCTCGATCCGCAGATCTTCTGCGCGTCGCCGAGTGCCGCCTTCGTCGCTCAGAACGACATCTTCGAGTAGTCGACGGTGTACCAGCGCGACGGCCGCAGCTCGACGATGACCTGCTCGTCGCGCTGATCGGCCGTGCTGGCCAGATAGACCTCGCCCATCTGCGGCCCGAGGTAGCGCAGCGCCATCTCGCGCTCCCAGCGCCGCTCGCCGTCGTTGGCGGCGATCGTCACCGGGCCCTCGACGCTGACGTACTTGTACGGCGGCGTCTCGGTCTGCACGCACAGGCTGGCGCGCCCTGCCGCCGCCAGCAGCTTCCCCTTGCGGGAGGTGCGGCCGGTGACGATGTGGATGATCCCGCCGGGCTCGTACTGGTACCAGACGGGGACGGTGAGCGGCGCGCGACCGGGCTCGCTGATCCCGATCACCGCCACGTGGGTCTCCGCGAGGAAGGCCTCGCGCTCCGCGCGTGTCATCGTGAGCTCCGCCATGGCGGTCATGCTTGCTGGCTCGCACGCACGGGCGCAAGGGGGGTTCCTTTACGGTTCCGTGTCCGTCCGCTAGGACGGCGACCGACGTGGAGATCGCGACGCGCTGGCGCGCCAACGCCGAGGTGGTGCTCTTCGCCGGAGACACGCTCGCATTGCTGCGCTCGATGCCCGAGGCGAGTACGCAGCTGGTCGTGACGTCGCCGCCCTACAATCTCGACAAGGTGTACGAGCGCGGGCGGCGCCGCAGCCTGGACGACTGGCTCGCGGAGCAGGCCCAGGTCATCGCGGAGTGCGTGCGACTGCTGCGTCCGGGCGGCAGCCTGTGCTGGCAGGTGGGCAACCTGGTGACACCCGACGAGATCGTTCCGCTCGATCTGGCGCTGTGGCCGTTGTTCCGGGGGCACCCCGCGCTCAAGCTCCGCAACCGCATCGTGTGGCACTTCGAGCACGGGCTGCACTGCTCGAAGCGCTTCTCCGGCCGTCACGAGGTCATCCTC
Source organism: uncultured Binatia bacterium (SeqCode) (assembly GCA_964404165.1). GTDB lineage: Bacteria > Desulfobacterota > Binatia > DP-6 > DP-6 > DASYLJ01. Next base: position 9,936 of record CAYOIZ010000079.1, read on the forward strand.
TGGTTCACGCACGGCGCCGACTATCGCTTCGACGTCGACCCGATCCGCGTCCCGCAGAAGTATCCCGGCAAGCGCGCCTGGAAGGGCCCGCGCGTCGGCGAGTATACCGGCAACCCCCTCGGCAAGAACCCCGGCGACGTCTGGATCATCCCGAACGTGAAGGCGAACCACGTCGAGAAGACGATCCACCCGTGTCAGTTCCCCGTCGAGCTGATCGAGCGGCTCGTGCTGTCGCTGACGGCGCCGGGAGACCTCGTCGTCGACCCGTACATGGGCGTCGGGACCACGGCATGCGCGGCGGTGCGGCACGGGCGGCGCGCGGCGGGGGCGGAGATGATGGCGGAGTACGTCGCGGTGGCGCGGGAGCGCATCGAGCGCGCGGCGGCGGGGACGCTGGCGGTTCGGCCGCGGGATCGCGCGGTGCACGTGCCGGATCCCCGGTCGAGTCTGGCGCGGCGGGGCGAGTAGGCCCGCCACAGCTGGGGCACGTTGCGATGCCGCTTGCTAGGAGTCTTCGCGTCGGTCCGTGGTGTCTACGGGTGTCTCTACGCGGCGGAAGCCGTTCCATCTGATCCGCAGTGGATGAGTCATCGGAGTCGCCTGCGACGCAGGCACTGCGTGAGTCGCTGACGTCGCACCGCAATCAGCCCTCCTGCAGACGAAACGCGCGCGATGTTCCTTTCAAAGGTATTGACAGGTTCTCGGATGAGCCTTTCTCGCCGTGCGGCGACGCCACCAGGCGCGGCCTGCTGCGCGCCAGAGACGGGCTGCGCCTCGCCGAAACGCCCGACGTGACACGGGCGCCCAACGGCCACCGCACCATCTGGCACGCTCGCTCCCGCTTCGCCGGAAACCCTCGTGGTACATCGCTCCATGCACATCACCCCCGCCGACCACGAGCGCCTCGGCGACGAGATCGCCGAGCTCGCCGCCCATCTCGACGCCGCCACGCACCGCTTCCTCACCCTCATCGGTCGCTTCGACGAGTCGGGTGGTTGGGGCGATCAGGGTGCGCTCACCTGTGCGCATTGGCTGTCGTGGCGTGTGGGCCTCGAGCTCGGTGCCGCTCGGGAGCACGTGCGGGTCGCCCGGGCGCTGCGTGCGCTCCCGCACACCGATGACGCACTCCGACTTGGTCAGGTGAGCTACTCCAAGGTGCGAGCGCTCACACGCGTCGCCAGCCCCGACAACGAAACGGCACTGCTGGCGATGGCCCGCGCGTCCACCGCTTCACAGCTAGAACGCATCTGCCGCGGCTACCGCGTGGCGATGCGGAACGCGGAGGACAGCCTCCCCGGCGACGAAGAGGACACGCGGTGGGTTCACGAGCGCGATACCGAGACGGGTTTCGTCCGCCTCGACATCCAGCTCCGGCCCGAAGAGGCGGCCATCGTTCGACGTGCGATCGAGGTCGCCCTGTCGCGGGCGTGGACCTCCGGCGACGTTTCCGCGGGAACGCGGTCGGGTCCGATGCGACGGGCGGACGCGCTGGTGGCCGTCGCCGAGACGTACCTGAGCGGCTCGACGGAGGCGGGCCCGCCGGTGGAGCTGGTGGTGCACGTCGACGCCGGGAGTGACGCCGGCGCCACACTCGACGACGGCACCGCCCTCGCGCCCGCGACGGCGGAGCGACTCGGCTGCGACGCGGCCGTCGTGCACGTGGTGGAGGATTCCCGCGGGAACGTGCTCGACGTCGGCCGGCGCCGGCGCAGCATCCCGACGTTGCTGCGTCGGGCGCTCCGACTGCGCGATCGCGGCTGCCGCTTCCCCGGCTGCACCAATCGTCTCGTCGACGGGCATCACGTCGTGCCGTGGTCGCGCGGCGGCGCGACGGCGCTCGACAACCTCTGCTCGCTCTGTCGCCGCCACCACACCTACGTCCACGAGCACGGGGTGCGGATCGTGGTGGAGGACGGCGGTGCGTTCCGGTTCGTTCGCAGTGATGGGAGCGCGGTGCCGCTGCATGAGGCACCGCGCGTGCTGGCGAGCGATGCGGTCGAGCGCCTTCGCGCGCATCACCGGGAAGCAGGGATCGCCATCGACCATGCGACGAACTTCTCCTCGTGGGACGGCCGGCCCGTCGACTACGATCAGGTCGTGTGGACGTTGATGCCCGCCGGCTGACCGGCCGCGCTACAACCCCAACCGTCGCATCAACCGATACAGCGTCGTCCGATCCACCCCGAGCGCGCGCGCCGCCTCCGTCCGATTCCCCCGCGCCGCCTCCAGCGCCGCCGTCACGCGCTCCGCCGTCGCGCGATCGACCGCGTCGTGCAGGCTGCCCGCCCCGCCCGGCGCCGGCGCGTCGATCGTCTCCTGCAGCAGCAGGTCCTCCGGCGTCACCTGCTCGCTTCGCGCCAGCACGACGCCACGCTCGACCGCATTCTCCAGCTCGCGCACGTTCCCCGGCCACGCGTGCGCCAGCAGCGCCGCCTCCGCTTCCTCGGAGAACTGCAGCCGGCGCCCCGCCTCCGCCGCGTGCCGCGCCAGGAAGTGGCGCGCCAGCGGCAGCACGTCCTCACGACGCTCGCGCAGCGGCGCCAGCTGCAGCGGGATGACGTTCAGCCGGAAGAACAGGTCCTCGCGGAACCGCCCCGACGCGATCTCGTCGCGCAGCACCCGGTTGGTCGCCGCCACGACGCGCACGTCGATCGGACGCGGATCGCTCGCGCCGACGCGCAGCACCTCGCCCTCCTGCAGCACGCGCAGCATCTTCGCCTGCACGTCGGCACTGATCTCGCCGATCTCGTCCAGGAACAACGTGCCGCCGCTGGCACGCTCGAAGCAGCCGGCGCGCGCGCCGACGGCGCCGGTGAAGGCGCCCTTCTCGTGTCCGAAGAGCTCGCTCTCGAGCACGCCCTCGGCGAACGCCTTCAGATTGACGGCGACGAACGGCCGGCCGACGCGATCGCTCCAGTAGTGCAGCAGCCGTGCGATCAGCTCCTTGCCGGTGCCGCTCTCGCCCTGGATCAGCACCGTCGCCTTGCTCGGCGCGACGCGCTTCACCAGCGCCAGCGCCTCGCGGCTGCGCGCGCTCTCGGCGACGACCGCATCCGGCGCATAGCGGGCGCCGACTTCCTGGCGCAGCCAGCGGTTCTCGCGTTCCAGGCGTCGGAGCTCGAGCGCACGTGCGACGGCTGTGCGCAGCTCGTCGTTGTCGAACGGCTTGGCGACGTAGTCGAACGCGCCCTCGCGCATCGCCGCCACCGCCGAGCGCACGCTGGCATAGGCCGTCAGCAGGATGACGGGCAGGTTCGGCCGCTTCGCGTGCAGCGTCTTCAGCAGCTCGATGCCGTCCATGCCCGGCATCTTCCAGTCGGTGACGACGACGTCGGCGTCGCGCCGCTCCAGCGCCGCCAGCGCGGCCTCGCCGCCGTTGCAGGTCTCGCAGTCCCAGCCACCGCGCTCGAGCGCCCCGGCCACGACCGCGGCCATGCGCTCCTCGTCGTCGACGATGAGGATGCGCGGCTTCATGCCGCCACCGCCGTCCGCTCGTCGAGCGGTAGCCGCACGACGAAGCGCGCACCGCCGCTGGGCCCGTCACCGACGTCGATCTGGCCGCCATGCGCCTCGACGATCTGCCGCGCGACCGCGAGCCCGAGGCCCGTGCCACGTGCACGCGTCGTAAAGAACGGCTCGAAGATGCGCGCCCGCATCTCGGGTGGCACACCCGGCCCCGAGTCGGCGACGCCGAGCTCGACGACCTTCTCCGTCCGTCGCGCCTCGATGGTGACGGTCCCACCCTGCCCCGCCGCCTCGGCCGCGTTCGAGAGCAGCCCGATCAGCACCTGGCAGACGAGGTCCGGATCCGCATGCAGCGCCGGCAACGGACCACCCGCGTCGCGACGCACCGCGACGCCGCGCGCCGCCAGCTCCTCGCCGGCGAGCAGCAGCGCGCGATCGAGCAGCTCCGGCACCGGCACGGCGCGCGCGTTCACCTGCAGCGGACGCGCGAACGCCAGGAGCGACGTCACGACGCTGCTCAACCGGTCGATCTCGTCGGTGATGAACTCACAGGAACGCCGCGTGGCGGCGTCGTCAGCGGGGATCGTCTCGGCGATGCCCTGCGCCGCGGAACGGATCACCGCGAGCGGGTTCCGCACCTCGTGCGCGATGGCGGTCGCCAGCTGCCCCAGCGCCGCCAGCTTCTCGCTCTGCGCGAGGCGGGCGCGCGTCGCCGCGATGGTGTCGACCTGGTCGCGGATCACCGCCGCGGCCACCTGGTCGCGACGTCGCGCCTCCATGACCCAGCCGACGAGGTAGCCGAGCAGCGCGAACGACGAGCCGAAGAACAGTCCGACGAGCAGCGTGGCGTCGCCGCCGTTCACCTGGAAGGTGATGCCGAGGGCCAGCGTGATCGCGACGTCGCTCGCCGCCAGGAGCACGCCGCCGAGGAGGCCCCACCACCGATTGAACGAGGAGGTCATTGCCATGCAAGGCTCGCTCCCGGCTGTTAGCCCTTGATGGGCCGCCCGCGCAACGCCGGCGGCGTAGCGTCGCCACCACGGTGTGGCGGCGCCGCAACAGCGCCCCCACCCCGGCATCCAACACGCGCCACCTGGCATCTGGCATGACGATTGGAGATAGACGCCCCATGACGACCACCGACGACCAGGCGGCACGCGTCGCCGCCCTCCAGGCCGCCACCCGCGGCTTCCTGCCCGAGCTGCTCGGCGTGACCTTCGTCGAGGCGACCCCCGACCGGGTCGTCGCCACGCTCGCGGTCCGCGACGACCTCTGCACCATTCCCGGCGTCCTGCACGGGGGCGCACTGATGGCGTTCGCGGACACCCTGGGGGCCTTCGCCACCGCGCAGCATCTGGTCGGCGGTCAGGGCACCACCACCATCGAGTCGAAGACGAACTTCCTCGCGGCGGGCCGCACTGGCGACACCGTGCGCGGCGAGTGCACGTCGGTCCATCGCGGACGGCGCACCATGGTGTGGCAGACGCGCGTGACGTCGGGTGACGGCAAGCTCATCGCGCTCACGACCCAGACGCAGATGATCCTGGATCCGCGGTAGGGGTTGCACGCAGACGCCCTCCCGGGCGATGTCTGCGGCCATGGATTTCGCATACTCGGACAAGGTGAAGGGCCTGCAGCGTCAGGTGCAGGAGTTCATGGACGCGCACGTCTACCCGAACGAGCGCCTCCACGACGAGCAGGTCGAGAAGGACCGCTGGCAGCAGCCGCCCATCGTCGAGGAGCTCAAGAAGAAGGCCAAGGCCGCCGGCCTCTGGAACCTCTTCCTGCCCGAGAGCAAGCACGGCGCCGGCCTCACCAACCTCGAGTACGCCCCGCTCTGCGAGATCATGGGCCGTTCGCCGATGGCGCCCGAAGTGTTCAACTGCGCCGCGCCCGACACCGGCAACATGGAGGTGATCGATCGCTACGGCAGCGAGGCGCAGAAGGAGCGCTGGCTGAAGCCGCTCCTCGACGGCACGATCCGCTCCGCCTTCGCCATGACCGAGCCCGAGGTCGCGTCGTCGGACGCCACCAACATCCAGACCCGCATCGAGCGTGACGGCGACCACTACGTCATCAACGGCCGCAAGTGGTGGACGTCGGGCATCCTTCATCCGCACTGCGAGATCATGATCGTCATGGGCAAGACCGATCCCACGGCGGCGAGGCACGCGCAGCAGTCGCAGGTCCTCGTGCCCCGCGACACGCCCGGCGTGAAGGTGCTGCGCCACCTCCCCGTCTTCGGCTACGACGACGCGCCGCACGGCCACGGCGAGGTGCTGTTCGAGAACGTGCGCGTACCCGCGTCGAACCTGGTCCTCGGCGAGGGACGCGGCTTCGAGATCGCGCAGGGCCGCCTCGGCCCGGGCCGGATCCATCACTGCATGCGCGTCATCGGCGTCGCCGAGCGCGCGCTCGATGCGATGTGCCAGCGCGTCAAGCGGCGCGTCGCGTTCGGCAAGCCGCTGTCCGAGCGCACCGTCACGCTCGAGCGCATCGCCGAGTCGCGCATCATGATCGAGCAGTCGCGGCTGCTGACGCTCAAGGCCGCGTACATGATGGACACCGTCGGCAACAAGGTGGCGCGGAAGGAGATCGCCATGATCAAGGTGGCGGCGCCGAACATGGCGCTGCAGATCATCGACTGGGCGATCCAGGCGCACGGCGGCGCCGGCGTCAGCGACGACTTCCCGCTCGCCGGCATGTGGGCGGGCGTGCGCACGCTGCGCCTCGCCGACGGTCCGGACGAGGTGCATCGCAACCAGATCGGCCAGCTCGAGCTGCGCGAGCACGACTGATGTCGCGTCCCGTCACCGTCATCACCGGCGCCAGCCGCGGCATCGGCCGCCAGCTCTCGATCGATCTGGCGCGCGCCGGGTGGGACGTCGTGTGCGCCGCACGCACGACGTCGGCACAGCCCGGCAAGCTGCCGGGCACGGTCGAGGAGACGGCGTCGGCGGTGGAGCATGCGGGCGGGCGCGCCATGCCCGTCGTCCTCGACGTGCAGGACGAGGACGCGGTGGCGGCGCTCGCCGAGCGCGTCTACCGCGAGTGGGGGCGCTGCGATCTGCTGATCAACAACGCCGCGGTCGCGCCGCCGAAGCCGGCGCTGCAGGACACGGTGCGTCGCTGGCGCATGGCGGTCGACGTCAATCTGAACGGGCCCTTCTACCTCATGTGGCACTTCGGGCGGCGCATGATCGAGAGCGGCCAGCCCGGACGCATCATCAACGTGTCGTCGGCGGCGGCGGTCATGCCGACGTTCGGCCGGCCGAGCTACACCGCCACGAAGCTGGCGCTCGAGGGGCTCACCGAGGCGCTCGGCCACGAGCTGTCGGGGAAGCTCGCCGTCAACTGCATCCGCATCGACTTCCCGATCTGGACCGAGGGCTTCGACGCCACGCTGCCCGACGACTTCGACACCACCGGCTTCGAGGACCCCGTCGTCATGACGGACGCCGTCGTGTGGCTCGCGGCGCAGCCGATCGACTACACGGCCAAGGTGCTGACCCTGATGGAGCTGCGGCGCCAGGGCATCCTGCGGCCGGAGACCCCCGTCACACGGTGACCTGGCTCCCGAAGACGGCGCCCGGCGATACGCCGCTCGACCGCGTACTCGGCCTGCGCCCCGAGCTGCGCGACGACCTGCACGCGTTCACGACGGGGCTGTGGGCGAGCGGCGTCGATCCGACCATCCTCGAGCTGTGCCGGCTGCGCATCGCCCAGCTGCTGCGCTGCGAGTCGGCGTTGGGCGAGCGCCGGGTACCAGACGTCATGCTGACCATGCTGCCGCAGTGGCCGACGTCGCCGTTGTTCGACGCGCGGCAGCGGGCGTGTCTCGGTTTCGCGGAGGCGTTCGTCATGGATCCACGCTCCGCGACCGACGAGCAGGCGGCGGCGGTCACCGCACATCTCGGCGCCGCCGGCATGGTGGCGTTCACCGAGGCGCTCGCGATCTTCGAGGGCGTGACGCGGCTCCGTCTGACGCTCGACGTCTGATGGCGCGCACGCCGCGCGTGCCGCGCCCCGAAGGCGCCGCCGGCGACGCCGCCAGCGGCGGCGTGCTCGGGCATCAGCCGGAGCTGCTGCGCCTGTTCCAGCGCCTCTACGGCACGCTCTGGAGCCACGGCGTCGTCGATGCGGCCACGAAGGAGGTCGTGCGGCTCCGGAACGCGCGCACGACCGGCTGCAACTACTGCCGCAACGTCCGCTTCGCCGGGGCGCGGGAGGCGGGGCTCGACGAGGCGCGCGTCGACCTGATCGCCGAGGGTTTCGACACGAGCGAGCTCTCCGAACGGCACAAGACCGCCATCCGTTGGACCGACGTCTTCCTGCACGATCCCGGTGGTGCCTCGCCGGCGCTCCGCGCCGAGATGCTGCAGCGGTTCAGTCCCGCCGAGATCGTCGAGCTGACGCTCGGCGCGGCGCTGTTCATGGGCTTCTCGAAGATCGCCATCGTGCTCGGGCAGGAGCCGGAGACGATGCCGACGACCGTCATTCCGACGCCCACGCGGCCCGTGGACCCGTAGCTTCACGTCATGGCGTCACTGTTGTATCTCGCGCGCAGGAGGACCTGTCCCATGCGCACCTACGTGACTGCTTTCCTCATGTTCGGCTTGATCACCACGGCATCGGTCGCGATGGCCACCGACAAGGAGAAGTTCGAAAGCCTCATCGGCAAGTACGCCGTGAGCGGGCTCGGCATGCCGACGAAGCTCGACGCGAAGACGCCCTGCTACTGCACCCCGGGCAGTGTGGCCCCCGCCTATGCTGCCGGGTATCTGGTGCATTACCCGGTGGGAAACTACGAGTACATCAACTGCTACGTGCCGCAGTTCAAGCCCGACGGGTCGTTCGACGGGTCGTCCTACTGCAACAGCTTCGCGGTCATCGGGAAGTAGCGCGCGACCATCGGATGGTGGTGGGCGTGTCTCGGTGAGACACGCCCACTCCCCCTGAAACCCCGTGCAGGGCCCATCCGGTTGTGCCACTATCCGCCGAACCCATTCCCGACGAAGGAGCTCCCATGCTGCGTTCACGCCTGCGCTTCGGCATCTTCATGGCCCCGTACCACTCGCCCAAGGAAAGCCCCACGGCCTGCCTGGAGCGCGACCGCGAGCTGATCCAGTGGCTCGACGAGCTGGGGTACGACGAGGCGTGGATCGGTGAGCACCACTCCGCCGGCTACGAGATCATCGCCAGCCCCGAGCTCTTCATCGCCGACGTCGCCGCCCGCACGCGGCGCATCAAGCTCGGCACCGGCGTCGTCTCCCTGCCCTACCATTCGCCGCTCATGGTGGCCGAGCGCATGAACCAGCTCGACCATCTCACCCGCGGCCGCGCGATCCTCGGCGTCGGCCCCGGGCTGCTCCCGTCCGACGCCATGATGCTCGGCATCAATCCGAGCGATCAGCGTCGCATGATGGGCGAGTCGCTCGACGCCATCCTGCGTCTGCTGCGCGGCGAGTCGGTGACCGTCAAGTCCGACTGGTTCGAGCTCAACGAGGCCAAGCTCCACCTGACGCCGTACTCGCGGCCGCACCTCGAGGTCGCCGTCGCCGCGTCGGTGACACCCTCGGGTCCGCGCACCGCGGGTCGCTACGGCATCTCCATGCTGTCGCCCGCCGCGACCACGCAGGGCGGCTTCAACGCCCTCGCCTACCACTGGGGCATGGTCGAGGAGACGTCACGCGAGCACGGCACCACCGTGTCGCGCGACGGGTGGCGCGTCGCCGGCTGGGTGCACGTCGCCGAGAGCCGCGAGCAGGCACGGCGCGACATCGATCACGGCATGGCCGAGTTCCTCTACTACTTCCAGAAGGTCGTCGCGCTGCCGGGCATCCCCGAGAAGGGCACCGTCGACGAGTGCATCGACGCGATGATCAACATGGGCGTCGCGGTCATCGGCACGCCGGACGACTGCATCCAGCAGATCGCGCGCCTCGAGGAGCAGTCGGGCGGCTTCGGCTGCTTCCTCTCGATCGGCCACGACTGGGCGAATCGCGAGGCCACGAAGCGCAGCTACGAGCTGATCGCCCGCCACGTCGCGCCGCGGTTCCAGGACGCCAGCGCGTTCGCCACCCGCAGCATGGAGTGGGTGCAGAAGAACCGCGCGCCCTTCCTCGGCGCCGCCACGCAGGGCGTGATGGAGGCCATCCAGAAGGACGCCGCCGAGCGCGCCGACAAGGCGACCGGCACCGGCGGCAGCTGAGCTGCGCTACACCCCGAGGTCGCGTCGGATCGTGGCGACGATGACCTCGGGGGACGGCGTCACGTCCACCGCCAGCGCCCCCGCCGGCGGCTCGAGCGTCTCGAGCTGGCTGTCGAGCAGCGCCGCGGGCATGAAGTGTCCCTTGCGTCTGGCGAGCCGCTCCCGCAGCAGCGGCGGCTCCCCGCGCAGCCAGACGAAGCGCACCTCGGGGCGACCGTCGGCCAGCACGTGCCGGTAGGCCTCGCGCAGCGCCGAGCACGCGACCACGGCCGATTCGTCCGCCGCCGCCAGCGTGTCGATCAGGCGGCGCACCGCCGCCAGCCAGGCGACGCGATCGGCGTCGTCGAGCGGATGGCCCGACTGCATCTTGCGGACGTTCGCCGGCGAGTGCAGGTCGTCGCCGTCGTGGAACGACCAGTCGAGCGCCGCGGCGAGGCGCATGCCGATCGTGGTCTTGCCCGAGCCCGACACCCCCATCAGGACGACGATCACGCGCGCGCCCTCCGGAGCCACACCACCGGTGCGATCGTCACCAGCATGAGCACGCTGTACGCCTGCCACGCCGGCACGTAGCTGCCGAAGGTGTCGAACATCCACGCCGACCACTGGTTCCCGAGCAACGTGGCGCCCATGCAGAAGAACATCGCGACGCCCATCAGGCGACCGATGCGCTCGGGGCCGAACATCTCGTGCAGCACCAGCGCCAGCACGGCGACCACGCCGCTGTTCACGAGCCCGTGGAAGACGGCCCACGCGGTCATCACCCGCACGTCGGTCGTGCTCCACACCAGGAAGGCGGAGACGGTGAGCCCTATGACGCTCACCAGCAGCGCCGTACGTGCCGACGTCCGCTCCGCGAGCCACCCGAAGATGGGCGCACCGATCGCACCGACCAGGAGCTGGATGCTGAGCAGGCGGGACGCGACGTCCAGGCTGTGGCCGGAGTCGGTCTGGTAGGCGTGGAAGTGGAGCTGGATCGACGTCACCCAGGCGTAGATCGCCGCGTAGACGAGGCAGAGCACCCAGAGCCGGGCGTCGCGCCAGGGCAGATCCTTCCACGACCCGGCGTGCGCCGTGTCTGCGCTGCGCCCGTCCGTGCCGCGCAGAGCCAGCACGATGCCGCCGGCGAGCACCAGGTAGACGGCGGCGAGACACCCGACCGCGATGCGCCAGCCACCCGACACGAGGAGCGATGCCGCCAGCAGCGGCACCATGCTGTTCAGGACGTTGTCGCCGCCGTTGAGCACGCCGATGGCGATGCCGCGATGGCGCTTGAAGAGGCGCAGCACCAGCGCCGACGCCGCCACCGAGCCGATGCACGCCTGTCCCGGCCCCATCAGCAGCGAGATGCCCCAGAACTCGGCCAGCGAGTGCATCTCCGTCAGCGCCAGCAGGCACGCGCCGACGACGAGCGCCCCGCCCGCGAGCACGGTACGCGCCCCGAGCCGATCGGCCATCTGTCCGGCGAACGGCATCGTCAGCGTGATGGCGAAGATGCGGATGGTCATGGCCGACGCGAACTGGCTGCGCGACCATGCGAACTCCTCCACCATCGACTTCATCAGCACGGAGACGGCCAGGGACGACGCCGAGTGCGCGCTGACCGCGAGCACGCCGACGAGCAGCGCCACCCACGCGCGGGGTGACTCGCCGAGGACGGTCGGCGCGGTCTCGGTGGACGACACGCGCGCCTATCCCATGCGAGGGCGGCGGTGGGCAAGCGCCGCGCGGCTCAGAACAGCACGCGGAACAGCAGCCCCGGGAGCTTGAGCCAGCTCGGGCTCGCCTCCATGTCGGCGACGTAGGGCGCCACCTTCGACGCCTTCGGGTTGTCGAAGAACCACATCGGCGACGGCTTCACGACGAGCGGGCCGCGGATCACCGACTTGTCGATGCCGTCGAGCATGCAGGTGTTGTGCACCCAGCCGAGCCCGCTCTGGATGTCCTTCAGCGTGGCGCTCTGGTGCCCGCCCCACGGCATCGTGCCCCAAGCGTAGCACAGCGCCGGCCAGTGGTTGATGGCGACGGTGCCGTAGCGCAGGTTCACGACGGCGCGATCGAGCGCCGCCGCCACCGTCGGATCCTTCTCGAGCGCCGGCGGGACGATGAGCATGGCGTTCAGCGTGCCCCACAGACGGTCGTTCATGAACGACGTCGCCGCATCGAGGAACGCCACCGGGTCGGCGCTGGCGATGCTGGTCTCGCTCAGCACGCCGCAGAACGGCTCGGTGTGGAAGAGCTTCTCGCCCCGGTCGCTCGAGTCGAGCCCCGCCACCAGCGCCCACTGCAGCTTCTCGTCGCTGCCCTGCCCGAAGCGCTTCGCCTCGGCGTGGCCGTCGAGCAGCGTGCGGTAGCGATCGAACGCGCCCGGGTAGTACGCCTTCCGCGTCGGTGCGGCGGCGAGGAACTGCTCCACCAAACCCAGGAACTTCTCGCGCTGCGCCCACCCCTTGGCGGTGATGATCATCTTGGCCGCGTTGCAGTTGAACGAGCCGTTATTGAACACCATCGACACCACGTTGCGCGCGATGAACGCGAGCTCGGCGTCGGCGTAGGCGTGCGGCACGATCGCCACCGGACTCACGTTGCCGAGCTCGGACGAGATCGGGATCTTGAGCAGCGGATCGTTGCTGGCGAGCCGTCGATCACGCTCGGGCCCCGGCGCGCCCCACACGATCATCTCGTGCGTGCGGTCGGAGCCGGTGATGTGCACGTCGTCGGCATCGGGATGGTAGACGAGCTGCGAGCCGACGTCGCCGCCACCGTACACGATGCGCAGGTAGCCGCGACTGATGATCGGGGCCAGCGCGCGCTCGAGGTACGGGCCCACCCACTCGTTCACCGGGTTCATCTTGAGGACGCACACCAGGCCCTCGACGAAGAGCTTGCTGGCGGCATCCATGGGCGGGATGCTCGAGACGTTGCCGGCGCCGAGGATGATGGAGAGCCCGCCCTCGGGGTCCTTCCGTCCGTAGAAGGCCGCCTGGCGCTCCCGTCCCTGGTCCGGCGACAGCCCGGCGTCCATCAGCGTGTGGCCGCTGAACCCCTGGAAGGTGACGCCGTCGAGCGTGCTCCACGGGAAGAGCGGAATCTCCATGCGCCCGTCCGGCCGCATGCGCACCGCACGCCCGAACGCCGGCTTGCCGCGTGCCGCGATCTCGTCGAGGCTCTCGGCGAGCAGCCGGAACATGCGCACCGTCGCCGACGGGCCACCGAGCCACTCCTCCGACGGATCGGCTCCGCGCTGGCGGGCGCCCTCGGCCACCCACCCCGGGGCCTCGGCCATGATGCGCGGGATGCACTCGCGCAGCAGCGCCGCCTTCGCCGCGGGGGCCAGCCGCGCGAACTCGCGCGCCTTGCCCTTCACGGTGGCGACGGCGGCGTCGATGGCCTTGGTGTCCGTGGGCGCCGTGCTGGCGGCGTCCGCACTCATCTTGAGGGATGCGCTCGACATGGGGCCGGAAGATAGCAGCAGCCGCGCGGCTGGGTCGAGTAAGGCCCCCGCCCTTGCAGGTGCCCGGGCTCCTCGCTACGCCGGGGGCCCATGACCGAGCCCACGCTGCGGGCGGTGGCGAGCTACCGCGTCCTCTTCGCCGACTGCGACCCGATGCGGATCATGTACTACGCATCGTACTTCCGGCTCTTCGAGATCGGTCGCGCCGAGCTGTTCCGCGGCCTCGGCCACGCCTTCAAGAGCTACGTCGACCGCGGGCTCTACCTCGCCGTCACCAGCACGGCGTGCAACTACCGGCGGCCGGCCCGCTACGACGACGAGCTGGTCATCTCGGCCGGGGTGCCCACCATGGGCCGCGCCCGCATGACCATCGCCTACGCCGTCGCGCGTGACGGCGAGCTCTTGGCCGACGGCCACACCGAGCACTGCCTGCTCGACGACCTCGGCCGCCCGCAGCGTCTCCCGCCCGAGGTGCGCGCGCTCGTGGACGCGCTCGGGATCAGCCGGCCGGCGTGAACTCGACCGGCATCCGCTTGATGCCGTGGATGAAGAACGACTGCAGCATGTCCGGCGGCGCGGTGACGTGGATGTCGGGCAGCCGGTGCAGCAGCTCCTCGAACATCACCTTGATCTCGCGGCGCGCCAGATTCGCCCCGAGGCAGAAGTGCATCCCGCCGCCGCCGTATCCGACGTGGTCGTTCGGCGTCCGTGTGACGTCGAAGCGGTAGGGATCCGGGAACACCAGCTCGTCGCGATTGGCGGAGTTGTACCACATGACCACCTTTTCGCCGGCGCGGATCCGCTGGCCGCCGATCTCCACGTCCTCCGTCGCGGTGCGACGGAAGTGGATCACCGGCGTCGCCCAGCGCACGATCTCCTCGACCGCGCTCGGGGCCACGCCCTCGAAGTCGGCCAGCCACTTCGCGCGCTCGGCCGGGTGGTCGCTGAGCGCCTTCATGCCGTGGCTGATGGCATTGCGGGTGGTCTCGTTGCCCGCGACCACCAGCAGGATGAAGAACGAGCCGAACTCCTGCGCGCTCAGCCGCTGCCCGTCGACGTCGGCGTGCATGAGCGCCGACGTGATGTCGTCCGTCGCGTTGGCGAGACGTGCCTCGCCCATCGCCTGCGCGTACTGGAACAGCTCGAGGCCGCCCGCCATGAGGTCGGCGATGCTGGAGCCGTACTCGGGGTCGCCGACGCCGAGGATGATGTTGGTCAGCTCGAAGATGCGCTGATGGTCCGACGCCGGGATGCCCATCATGTCGCAGATGATCCGCAGCGGCAGCTTGGCCGCGATGTCGTTCACGAAGTCGCAGCGGCCGAGCGGGGCCACCGAGTCGATGATGGCACGCGCCTGCGTGCGCACGTTCTCCTCGACGCGAGCCACCATGCGCGGCGTGAAGCCGCGGTTCACCAGGCCGCGCAGCTTCGTGTGTCGGGGCGCGTCCATGTTGATCATCGAGCCGAAGAACTCGAGCATGTCGACCGGCAGATCGCTGATGTTCGATCCGCGGCCGGAGATGAAGCGCTCGTGGTCGCGGCTCACCCGCACGACGTCGGCGTGACGCGTCAGCGCCCAGAAGCCCGGGCCGGTGGGGAAGTCGGGAATCTCGGGCTCGTGATGGAACGACACCGGCCGCTCCGCCCGTAGCCGGGCGAACATGCCCTCGCGGTCGTCACGCAGCCAGAAGTCGGGCTCGCCGAGGTGGAGCTCGTCGATGCCGAGGGTGGTGGTCGGAGTCGGAACGGGCATGCGCCGGTTCGACCACGCAGCGCCGTTGGTTGCAATCTCCCTTCCGTCGCGCGCGAACCGCGTGGTACGCGGGAGGGATGCTTCGCCTCGCCCTCGCCTCGGTCCTGCTGCTCGCACCGCTCGCCGCGGCGAAGCCGCCGAAGCCCACCCCCTGCCCCGACGGTCGTTTCGTGGTCGAGGGGGCGCCGCTCGTCGGCACCGGCACCCTCGACGCGGTGGCGCTCGCCGGTGGCCAGGTGACGATCGACGGCGGCTGCGCCGCGACCCGGGCCAGGCTCAAGGTGAAGCGGACGGCCACCCGGGTGGCGGCGAAATGGGGGACGTGCGGCAGCGTGCGGCGGGTGCGGCTCAAGGCCCGCATCGCGGCCCCCGACTGCACCGTCCTCGAGGGGACGTGGAAGCAGAAGGGGCAGAAGGCGCGGACGTTCACGGCGCGCCGGTCGCGCTGCGGCGACATGGCCGTCGACACGGTGAGCGGCGAAGGCTGCGACGATGGCAACCAGACCGCCTGCGACGGCTGTCGTGCCGACTGCAGCGCCGCCGACCAGTGCGTCGACGGCCTCGACTGCATCGCCTACACGCACCCCACCACCGTCGCCGCGCCGTGCGGCGACGTCGACGCCACGCAGCCCGACGTCCTCGCCGCCTGCCTCTACGGCTCGGGCCAGCTCGGCACCTGGGCCGTCGACGCCGCCGGGCTCCCGGCCTACGACTTCGGCGTCGACCAGCGCTGCGATCCGGCGGCGCTGGCGTACTCGCCACGCCCCTACTCGTTGCGCGACCCCATCCACCTGATCGGCAACGGCCGCGGGCTGATGGCGATGGCGCACGCCTCGGGCGGCGTCGAGCTCTACACCCAGGATCGCGGCCACAAGTGGGTGAACCGCATCGACACCTGGGCCGACCCGGCGAACCCGTCGTTCCCGCCGCAGCTCGGCGGCGGCTTCAGCTACTGGACGTCGGGGGGCGCCGTGCGCTCGACCCGCTTCGACGACCTCCCCGTCGACGGCGCCCTCGCGGCGCAGACGCGACGCTTCGGCGTCGGCTACGTCGAGACGGTCACCCACGGCGACGACGGCGTCGTCATCCGCCGCCGCGTCTTCGCGCCCGACGCCGACGCCCGCGCGCTGGTCGCCGAGGTCACCGTCGAGAACACCGGCGGCCAGGCGCTCGACGTCGGTCTGGTCGAGCTGTGGGACGTGAACCTGCACCAGGCCAGCGTCGAGTTCCTCACCAGCGACCTGCTGACCGACGTGCTGCCGACGTCCACCGACGTCACCGCCAACATCGACCGCCGTCGTCGCACCCGCGCGGCGTCGTACACGCAGCACGCGACGTGGGACCCGACCGCACGCGTCGCGATGGTGACGACGACCGCGAAGACGCTGCCGCCCGGCATCGACGACCGGCTCGACGTCAGCGACACCGACTGGTTCCCCGAGCCCCTCTACCTGGCCGTGCTCGACGACGGCCCCGCCCCCGATCGTGTCTGGCTCGCCGACGGCGAGCTGTGGCCCGACGGCGCGCGCACGCCCCCGGCGAACGCCGCGGCGGCCGGCGACGGCGCGCCGGCACGCGCGCTC
>CAYOIZ010000080.1:0-25088 GCA_964404165.1 uncultured Binatia bacterium (SeqCode)
GCGGTCGCGCGCCGGTGACGGCGACGACGCGCCCGCCACGCCCGCTGACGGCGTGCAGCGCGCGCGCGAGCTGGAGGCGCGGCCCGACGGCGGGGGCCACCAGCGTCGCCGGGATGCCCATGGCGGCCGCGTCGCCGACGAGCGCCACCTGGCGGACCGCGTCGTCGGGCAGGCGTGGTCCGGCGAGCAGGGCGGTGGCCCGCTCGAGTGGCATGGCCGGCAGCACGCACCGGCCGCGCGCCTCAGCCCGCGACATCCCGTTGCTCCGCGGCGGCCGGGAACAGGATGGAGAACACGGTGCCGCCGCCCGGCCGCGGTCGCGTCAGGATGGCGCCACCGTGGTCCGTCATGATGCGGTGGGCGATGAACAGGCCGAGGCCGCTGCCCGTGTCCTTCGTGGTGAAGAACGGATCGAAGATCTGCTCGATCTGCTCGGCCGGGATGCCGGGGCCGGCGTCGGCGACTTCGATGACGCTCCACCGCCCCTGCGGACCCTCCTCGAAATGGCTGCGGACCTCGACCATGGTGTGCGACGGCGCCGCCTGGATCGCGTTCAGCACGACGTTCATCAGCACCTGCTTGACGCGCGCCTCGTCGGCGACGACGAGCGGCAGGGACTCCTCGAGATCGGCGCCGAGCAGCACGTCGCGCTTGCGACCTTCGGCGTCGAGCAGACGGATCGTCTGCTGCGTGAGCTCGTTCAGGTCGCTGGGCTCGAGCTGTGCGGGCGACGGACGTGAGAAGGCGAGCAGGTCGTTGATGAGCGCGCAGATGCGTTCGATCTCGCCGAGCGCGAGGTTGCGGAAGCTGGTGCGGAACTCCTCGTCGGCGAGCCGCTCCGGGAGCAGCTGGATGAACGTCCGCACCGAGACGAGCGGGTTGCGTATCTCGTGCGCGACGCCGGCGGCGAGCGTCCCGAGCGCGGAGAGCCGGTCGGCACGCGCGAGCAGCTCGCGCGCATGAAGCAGGTCGTCGCGCAGCTGGCGCTGCTCGAGGAACACGCTGGCGCCGTCGAGCAGGCGTCGCACCAGGGTACGGTCGCCCGGCGAGAGCGGTGCACCACCGGCGCGCGCCAGCAGCAGGAGCCCGGTGTCCCGTCCACCGGCGTGGAGGCGTTGCACCGCGCTCCAGGGACCGTCGCCCGGCGTGGCGTCGGGCAGCACGGTCTTGAGACGCACCCGGCCGAGCGTCGCGACCGTGACCAGGGCCTCGCCGGGCCCGGTCTCGATCAGCAGCGCGGCGCGTTCGAGCCCCAGCGCGCGACCGAGAAGCGAGAGCACGGCGCCCGCCACGTCCGGCCGATCTCCGCGCCGCGAAGCCCGTGGCTCCTGCTGGCGCACCTCCCGCCTCCGATTCGCTCCCACCCCGTCCACGCCCCCCGCCGCGGGCCCGCGCCCGTCCCGGCGTGCAAATTTGCACGGGTTCTAGGCGCGTAGACTGAAGATGTCAATGCAATCCGAGCGTTTCGGGCTCGGGACGCAGCGCGCGCAGGCGGAGCTGGAAGGCACCGATGGCCACCAGGAGCAGTCCGAGCGCCGCGAGGATCTGTCCGACGAGGAAGAGCAGCTCGTAGAAGCCGAGCTTCGCCTCCGCCATCGACTGTCGTTCCTGCGCTTCGCTCGCGGTGGGGAAGAGGGCGGCGGGATTCTTCGGCTTCGGTGGCGGCGTGTTGGCCACCACCAGACGGTACTCCGTCAGCTTGGCCTGACCGGCGACCATGTCGCCGACGCCGACGCCGAGGACGAGGAGGCCCGCGAGCACGAAGCCGTTGCGCAGGAGCGCAAGGAGCGTGATGTCTCCTGGAGTCGCCACCGCGGCATCTTCCGCGCCGTCCTCGCGCCGGTCAAGGTGGTGGTTGGACGTGCTGGACGAAGGTGCGACAATCCGTCGGCGTGCCCGGAGATCGAACAGATGCGCTCGTCGAGCGGATGTTGGCGGGCGATCGCACCGCGCTCGCCCGGTTGATGACGCTGGTCGAGAACCGTGCGCCCGCGTTGCCCGCCGTGATGAGCCGGATCTATCCGCGCACCGGACGCGCCCACGTGATCGGGCTCACCGGCCCGCCGGGCGCCGGCAAGTCCACGTTGGCCGATCGCCTCGTGGCGCACGCGCGCGCCGCCGGGAAGCGGGTGGGCGTCGTCGCGGTGGACCCGTCGAGCCCGTTCTCCGGGGGTGCGGTGCTGGGCGATCGCATCCGCATGCAGACGCACTTCCTCGACCCGGGCGTCTTCATCCGCAGCCTGTCGACGCGCGGGAGCCACGGCGGGCTGCCCCGCGCCGCGCGCGACGTCGTGCGGCTCCTCGACGCGTTCGGCATGGACGTGGTCCTCGTCGAGACGGTCGGCGTCGGACAAACGGAGCTGGACGTGATGCGGTTGGCTGATAGCATCGTCGTCGTGCTGGTGCCCGAGGCGGGTGATGCGGTGCAGATCATGAAGGCGGGGCTGCTCGAGATCGCCGACGTGTTCGTCGTCAACAAGGCCGATCGCGACGGCGCCGATCGCATGCAGATGGAGCTCGGCCAGATGCTGCACCTCCGACCGGCGTCGGCGTGGGACATTCCCGTCCTCGCGACGCAGGCGGTGCGCGACGTCGGCATCGACGCGGTGGTGGCGGCGCTCGAGCGGCATCGCACGTTCGTCACGTCGAGCGACCAGCGCGCCGGCCGCGACGCCGCGCGACGGGCAGGCGACCTGGTCGACATCCTCGACGAGGAGCTGCGCCGCCGGGTCGAGCGCGGCCTCGTGGACGCGCCGAACGGGCTCGGCTCGCTGGTGGCGTCGGTGCGCGACGGCGACGTCGATCCGTACAGCGCGGCCCTCCGCATCCTCGACGACGGGCAGACGCTCGCCGGGCTGGTGGGGCGTCGCGTCCCATGAGCCGGCTGTTCGCCATCGGCGACATCCACGGCTGCGTCGGCGAGCTGGGCGCGCTGCTCGACGGTCTGCCGCTCGCGCCGGGCGACACCGTCTGCTTCGTCGGCGACTACATCGATCGCGGCAAGGACTCGCGCGGCGTCCTCGACCTGCTGCTCGGGTTCCAGCGTCGCGAGGACGTGCGGTCGGTGTTCCTCAAGGGGAACCACGAGGACATGTGCCTGTCGTTCCTCGGCCGTCCCGGACGGTGGGGCGAGTCGTGGCTGGTGAACGGCGGCGCCGAGGCCGTGCGCAGCTACGGCGTCGACGCCCGCTCCGAGCCGGCCGTGGTCGAGGCCGCGATGCCGGCCGAGCACCTGACCTTCCTGGAGGGGCTCGAGCGGTCGCACCGTGCGCTCGGCTATCTGTTCGTGCACGCCGGCATCCGACCCGATCGCCGCTGGGAGGAGCAGACCGACGAGGACCTGTTCTGGATCCGCGAGGAGTTCATCACCCGGCCGCACGCGCTGCCGGAGACGATCGTGTATGGCCACACGCCGGGCCGGCAGGTGCACGCCGACCTGCCGTACAAGATCGGCATCGACACCGGATGCGTGTACGGCGGCTGCCTCACCGCGCTCGAGCTGCCCGAGCAGACGGTGCACCAGGTCTTCGCCGGCGAGCGCCGCGTGCGCCGCAGCGCGCTCCCGCCAAGTCGCCGCCGCGCTTGATTTCCCCCCGTCGGGCGGCCATGGTGCGGGCCCTGCGGTTTTTGGCGGCGTAGCTCAGTTGGCTAGAGCGAGGGTCTCATAATCCCTAGGTCCGTGGTTCGATTCCACGCGTCGCCATTCATTTCCGCTGTCGCGTCGAGCACTTGAGTCGACGCGCCCACAACGACTTTCCGACTCGGATCGCTGGTGGCAGTTCTGGTGGCACTTGGATCCGCGTTCAGACGCTGGACGGCGTCCAGCTGATGGGCCGGCGAGAGATGCGAGTAGCGCAGCGTCATCGCCATGGTCTTGTGTCCCATCAGCTCCTGCACCGTGCGCAGGTCGACGCCCGCCATCACGAGCCGGCTCGCGAACGTGTGGCGCAGGTCGTGCCACCGGAAACCTTCGATCGTGGCGGCGTCGAGCGCCGGCACGAAGACCCTCCGGACGAAGTTGCATGCGTCGACCGCCGTTTCGCCCGTGGCGCTCGGGAACACGTATGGGCTCTTTAGACGCCCGGGACGCGCGCGGAGGATGCCGCGGACCGTGTCGTTCATGGGAACGCGTCTGGAGCCGCCGTGCTTCGTCTGCGGGACCGTCAGGATGCCCGTCGCAAAGTCGACATGCTCCCAGCGCAGATGGAATTGCTCCGAGCGCCGCAAACCCGTGTGGATCGCGATGGCTACCAACGGCCAATGCGTCTCGCCGATGGATTCACGGAGGCGGGCTTCTTCGGCAACATCGAGGAATCGAACACGCTGGTTGTTCTCCTTGAAGAACGTCTTCGCGCGCACCGGATTCGTCTCCGCCTTCCGATCCTCGATCGCGACGTTGAAGACGCGGCGCAAGAACGCCAGCTCCCGATTCACGGTCGCGGGCGCGACGGCGCGGCGGCGCTCGGCGACGTACCGCTCGACGTCGCCCGGAAGGATGCTCGCGAGCGTCCGGCCGGGGAAGGCGGCCTTCCACGTCCGCCCGTATCGCTCGTAGTGATCGAACCACCGGAGCTTGTCCCGGTTCCGGGCGAGGTAGTCGTCGATCACGGCGGCGAGGAGTGCATCGCGGCGACCGAGCCGCTCCGGGAAGAACCGTCGTTCCTGGATCTCGGTCTTTCGCTTCTGGTACACCTTCAGCGCGAGCGCCCTCGGGCCGACCTTTTCGCGATGACGACGGCCGTGCTCGAAGTAGCACACCCACCAGACGCCGGAGCCGAGGGGGCGCTCGAAAACGCCGCGAGGCGGGCGCTTACCGCCGCTTCCGTCGTCGGTGGTTCGCATGGTTGGTCTTTTCGTCGAGCAGCTCGCACACCGGGATGTCGAGCGCATTGGAGATGGCGACCAACGTCGCGACGCTCGGATCGACATCGGGGCGCTCGGCGCGCGCGATGGAAACAGCATGGAGGCCCGTCGCCTCGGCGAGCTGCGCGAGACTCAGTCCTTTCGCTTTTCGCGCGCGCTTCAAGCTCTCCACGACGACCATCCTGTAGCCTATGCGCTACACCCCCGTCAACGAGAGGAGCACTCCTTCAGCGCCGGCCGGATCGACCGCTCGATCAACGCGTCGATATCCGACTGCCGGAATCGAAGGGCGCCGTGCAGCCCGAACAACTTCACCACGGGGAGCCGCCGCTGATACGCCCATTGGTACAGTGTCCCCGGCTTCACGCCGAGCAGCTCCGCTGCTTGTCGGACATCGAGCAGCCGTTCGCCGCCCGCACTCTCGGGACGTTTGGTGCGCTCGCTCATGTCGGAGAGGGGTCTGCGCCCCCGAGGCCGCCAACGACCCCGAGGGCGGGTAGGCAGAGGTCTGTGACATACGTTCTCGGCGACGTGCGCCGAGGGTGAGACGACCACGTGCCTACCAGACCCGTGGCCGTCTCGAACTGGTAGTTAACCGTTACGATTCTCTCGACGCCGCCCTTGCTTGTCTCTAGGTCTGGTAGGAGCGGGAAGGGGATGTGGGACAGGAACGGGAACGAGAAGAGGCTTCGGGTCGTCGAGCGCGACTCGCCGTCCGTTGTGCTCGGCGCGCTCGTCACGGCAACCTCATGCCGGCCGTCACTTCGAGCACGTTGTCGACGACGGAGTACTTCACGGCTTCGGCAAGCGGGCGCTGGGAGAAGTCCTTCTCCACCGTCCGCACGCTGACGCGCGCCTCGATGCCGACGAACATCCGCAACCGCACCTTCTGACGTCGCGAGACGCCGCTCCGTCCCATGACCAAGAGCGCCAAGCGCGCCAACTTCATCGAGCCGCGCGCCGAGGCCGTTCGCTGCCCAAGTTCCTTCGCGTTGCAGTAACAGGGCAGTCGATACTTGAGGAAGCCATCGGGCGCGTCGCGATCGGGCACGATGACGTCCCACAACAGCACCACCTTGGCCGCCCTCCCGATCACGCGTGGCTGCACATCGACACAAACCGCCACGTAGATTCCCGGCTCGATCCGCGGGAAGACGTCCTCGATGATCAGCTCGATGTCGGGGGGCAGGCTGCCACCGCCAGCGGACCGTGACGGCTTCATTCCACCTCCACCGATCGCGGACGCTCGCGCTGTTCGGCGAAGTGTCGAAGAGTGGCCGGAGCAACAAGCGTCCGCCGTCCGATGCGAACGACGGGAAGCGATCCGGCTGCGACGAGGGCACGAACGGTTCGTTCGCTGACGCGCAGCAGCGCCGCTGCTTCGCGCATCGTGAAGAGCTTCTCCATATGAATGACGCGGATAGCGCCTGCGTGACGCGGCGACGAATTTCATCGTCACGCGGGGTGCAGTCGCTTCTCCCGCCGATCCGCGTGACACACCCGCTTTTGTTCACGTTTTCATCCTTTCGACCTCACGGTCGAGGATGCTTTGAGCGGTGGTTTCCTCGATGCCTCTCGCGATGAGGATCGCGAGCCGCTGTCGCCTTCCGGAGTCCGAAAGGAGTCGGAGATGGCGGCATCGGTTCTCGACGGCGTGAAGTCCCGCCTCGCGCTCGCCATCACGGGCTCGCGCTCGACGCGCGCGCTGACGGCGAAGAGCCGGTCGAGCAACCATGGCGCGCCGGCACTTGCGCGAGCATGTCGTGCGGCGACGAAAAGGGTCATACGCGAACCGCTCGCAATGGGGCGCTGCACACGGACGCAGGCGACCGAGCACCCCGAGATACGCGCCGGTCTTCGCGGCGTGGTCGAGAACATCGGCGATCGCCCCGAACACCTCGGCCGTCGGGCTCTTGTAGCCCATGACGAGCCGTCCGTCCGATCGCGTTCGCGGTACAGCGCCGGCCGCTCGCTGCCCATGCTCCAGGAGCGCAACGAGATCGCGAATCCCGACGACGGGATCCACCCCGGCCGAAAGTCGTTGAATCGAACGAACCCACGCAGCGCACATTGCGTCGCGGTCCGCGTCGGCGAGCATGCGACGCGCCTGCGGTGCGTTAAGCTCGCCGACCAACTCTCGAAAGCGGAAGTCGAGCCACGCGGAGAGGCGACGACCGGAGGAAGAGCGCATGGCGCGGCACTGTAGTGCGCGGACCGGTATGCGTTAAGCGGGCTGAGCGACTCACCGCCCGGCCGTCGACGCGTGGATCGACACCACGCACGTGTGCTCTAAACGATTCGCGGATGCTGGACGAAGCTGCACGACGCCGCGGTGGTCTCGCGCGAGCCGCCCGCATGACGGTCGAGGAGCGATCGGCCGCGTCGCGCCTCGCCGCGTTGGCGCGCTGGCGATGGGCGAGCGCGACTACAAGAGCTGCAGTTGCCCGACGCCTCGTCTGCGCTCGTCGCCGTCGCGTGCCGATGATGCTCCATCACGGCGTTCTCGACGTCGAGCGCGATGGCTGCGACGTGTGCGGGCGCGCGCCGTCCGCCGCGTATCTCGTGCATCCGATGCGAACCGCTGTCCCACCGACGCTGCGATGTCCCCGACACGCATGGGCTTCGCCCGAAGCGTACCTATGTCCCGCCTATCGACGACCGGGGGCCGGTTGATGCGCTGTCACTCGAACGGTGTCGCCGCCGGAGCACTCGCGCTGCTCGACGCGATCGAGCTCGACGACGTTCAGATGCCCGGATCGTCGTGGTCAAGAAGTAGACGTCGATCATGAGCATGCGCCATCTGGCCGCCGATCACGCGGACGAAGCCGATCGTCTCTTGGCATGCGGCCGGCCGGAAGACCTCCGCTATGCATGTCTGAACGCTCGGATGGCGATCGAGTTCCTCGTGTACGACCAGCTCGAAGGGTATCTGCCCGAAGTCGCTGACGACGCGATGGCGAAGTGGACGCCCCGCGACGTGCTCGACGAGCTGCTCGCGATCGACCCCGAGGCCGACGAGACGCGAACGATCGAGGTCGGCCTCAGCGCAGAAACGACGAGTGTCTTGGGCACGGAGTACCGAATGCCCGCCCGGCGAGCGTCGACTCTCCACAGCGCCCTGGGCAACTTCCTTCATGCCCCGACGATCAACCAGATGCGTCAGGGGCGGATGCCGTCGCCGGAGAAGATGGAGAAGAAGCTCCGCGAGGTGCTCGCCGAGGTGCGCAAGGTGCTCGCGTCGCCGATTTGGCGCTCCGGTTTCGCGAACTTGTTGATCCTCAAGTGCGAGTGCGGACGCGTGATCCGAAGGCGGGAGAATAGCGTCGATCCGGCGGTCGGGATCGTCTGCCCGAATCAGACGTGCGGCGCCGTCCACGACGTCACGGCGGTAGACAAGGAAGCGCAGATCGCCACGTTCATGATGCGCAAGACCACGTTCCCTTGCGCGTCCTGCAAAACTACGAACTACGTGCCGGTTCACTGGCCGAAGCATGGACGGCATCTCGTCTGCGCCAAGTGCGACAGCAGCTATCGCCTTGAGCTGGTGCTCACACTCGTTCCGATTCCGCGAACGGAGTAGAAAAGGGCTATCGCGCCGCGGGAGCATCGCTGTGTAGCGCCCGCCCCGATGGTCGACGACATCGCAGCGTTGCGCGAGCATCGTCTGAGGGGCGCGGGGTCGAATCCGGCCTGTCAGCCGGCGAGCCGCTCGAAGGACCAGACATCCCGATGCGCGTCCCACCCACTGCACTCGAAGCGGATCAGGTGCACGCGACCGCACTCACGCACCGCGAGCGCCCGAGCTGTGACGATCGTCGTCCGGGCTCGCGGCGATGAGCGTCGGAGCTACGGGAACAACTGCGGCATCCCGAGGAGTCGTCGGATCACTTCGGTGCCGGCATGTTGGTGTCGCGCCACGCCGTCCTCGATCTTCACCGCGTCGCCGAACACGTGGAGCATTTCGTGGAACGCCACGTCGACGAGCGGGCCTCGCGTGTCGCGGGTGCAGAGGTCGACGGGATCGATGTTGTCGGCGAGCACGAAGATGACTCCCTGATACTGGGGATCGCCAACGACGACGAAAGCCGCCGCATTCGGCGCGCCGGGGTGGGAGTCGTAGTGAAGACTTATCACGATCGGTCCGGGCGTCGGCACGAGAGCGAATGGGCGTGCGAGTTCCTCCCTCGCGCGCTTGGCGGTGGTGGCCGACAACCCAGGAACTGCCGTCAGCAGTTCGTCGTCCGGGTAGGCTGCGAACGCGCGAAGCAGTTGGTCTCGGCGCGCGTTACAGGCATCCTGCAGGCGCTGGACGTCCAGCGACAGGAAGCGCTCGACGGCATCTTTCACGGCGGCGCCGATACGCTGCTTGTTCGGCGTCGTTGCGCCCTCGATGCGAACGATCATCCGCCGGAATCTACGCGAGCGACTCGTGCGCGGCAACGACACGAACTCGAGCCGACACCTCATCATTCCCCTCGGTGGCGGGTAGCGGGAGAGATTAGCCGATGCTACTCTTCGAGTCTTCACCTCGATCAGGAGATCGATGACCATGGACTTCGACAAGTGGGACGAGGGAGCGCCCGACATCGACCCGCGGGACCCGATCGCGCTGTACGAAACCCTCGACCGCCAACAGACTCACGTCGAGCTGCGCGAGGCGCAGATCAAGGTGCTTCGGCAGTGGCAAGGCCGCCGCGCAGAGAGAGACCTCGTGGTGAAGCTGGCGACCGGCGCCGGCAAGACGACGCCGGGTCTGCTGATGTTGTGGTCGCACATGCGCGAGACCGGCAAGCCGGCCATGTATCTGTGCCCGAATAACCAACTTATCGAGCAGGTGGTCGAGGAGGGCAGGCGATGCGGCATCACCTGCATCACGTTCACCGACGACAACAGGATCCCCCCGGAAGTCCACGCCGCCGAGGCGATCCTCGTCACCACCGTTCAGAAGCTCTTCAACGCCAAATCGAAATACGTGTTTGGTCGAGGAGCGCCATTTGATCCATGCGCCCTCGTCATCGACGACGCGCACGCGGCGCTCGAGATCGTCCGCGACGCGTTCACGATCAGAGCCGCAAAGGACTCGCCGATCTACCAGCGCCTGTTCGCGCTGTTCGAGACCGCCCTTAAGGAGCAGTCTCCGGGCGGCGCGGCATGCATCAAGGCCGGCGACCCTTTTCGGACGGTCGAGGTGCCGTACTGGAGCTGGCTGCAGCAGCAGCACAACGTTTCGAAGGTCCTGGCGGAGCTCGACAGCAGCGACGCACCGGAACTGAAGTTCGTCTGGGGTCTCGTCGCGAACTTCGTCCCCGGTCTTCGGTGCGTGTTTTCCGGTACCCACATCGAGATCGCGCCCGAGGTGCTTCCGGTCGAAAGCGTTCCCGTTTACTCGACGGTGAAGCACCGCATCTTCATGTCGGCGACGATCTCCGACGACGCCGCGCTGGTGCGCGATCTGGGGTGCGCTCCAGAGGCCGCTCGATCTCCATTGGAGCTCTCCGACGCAGGTGGGCTTGGCGAGCGCATGGTCATCGTTCCCCACCTGATGGACAGCAGCAGGGGGTCTCTTACCCGCGACGAGCTGATGGGCTTGTGCAGGAGTTTCGCCCAGCGGTACGCCGTCGTCGTCATCGCTCCGAGCACCGTCGCCGCGAAGAAGTGGGCGCCGGTCGCCACGCGCGTCGTCGTGGACGGGCAGGACATCAGTAAGGCGCTGGCCGGTCTTCGGGGTGGCGGCCCGCAGCTCGTCGTGTTCGCGAATCGGTACGATGGGATCGACCTACCCGACGATGCCTGTCGGGTCCTCGTCCTCGACGGTCTTCCCGTCGCGCGCTCGATGTTCGACAGCATCGACGGCTCGGGCACGGACTCGGTCAACGCTCGGACACGCTCGATCGTCCATCGCGTCGAACAGGGGCTTGGGCGCGCCGTACGCTCGCGGTCGGACTACGCGGCCGTTGTCATTTGGGGGCCGGAGCTTGTGTCTCTCGTATCTCACCGCGACCTGCGAACCGGCATGACCGAGGAGACGCGACTCCAAATCGAGCTCGGCCTCGAAATTGCCAAGAAGGGGAAGGCTCAGGGGGACGTCAAGAAGACCATCGTCGACCTCGTCGACACCTGCCTCCAACGCGACGGCGCGTGGAAGAAAGTGTACGCGCAGAAGGTGAAGGGGGCACGCTCGCCCATCGACCCGGCGCTGCGCCAGGCGCGGATCGACTTCGCGGACGTGGAGCGGCGGGCATGGCAGGCGTTCGTAGCGAACCGTGGCGAAGCTGGTGCGCGGCTCCTCGTGGGCTACCTCGACCGCGCCCCGTCTCCGGACGCCCTGCGGTGGTGGGTGCTCCAGCGCGGGGCATGGTACGTACGGACCACGGACCCAGCGCTGTCCCTGGAGTGGCAGAAAGCCGCGAGTGAGCGTGACACGCGCGCACTTCGCCCGCCGCAGGGGACCCAGTACAGAAAGCAGGCCGTCCGCCAGGCGTCGCCCGCTGCGGCGATCCTCGACTGGTGTAACGAGTACGAGTACGGGAACGCCGTCCTCGCCGCCGTCGAGGAGCTCCGGGGCCAGCTCGTCTTCGCCCCGGACGCATCGTCTGAGCAGTTCGAAGAGGGGCTTCGTCGCCTCGGGGCGATGCTCGGCCTTCATTCGGAGCGACCTGAGAACGACTTCAACCGGGGTCCGGACAACCTGTGGCTGGTCGGTCAGGCGGCGTTGAATATCGAGGCGAAGAACCAGGTGCAGACGACGGCAACGACCATCAGCAAGGACGACATCGAGCAGATCGCCCAGAGCGTCGCGTGGACTCGCAGGCTTCACCCCGACCGGTCGAAAGTCGTCCCCCTCATGGCGCATCCGGCCGCGCGAGCGGCGAAGGACGCGATCCCGCCGGAGGGAATGCGCGTCTTCACCCCGACGGCTCTCGCGGAGCTGCTCGAGAGGATCTCCGGCTTCATGGCAACGCTGATTGCCATACCTCCTGCAAGTCGAGACGTAGCTTCGGTCCAGAAGCTCCTGGACGAGCACCGGCTGAACCTCGAGATGGTCCTCGCCGACTTCACTGTTAAGGTGAAGTGAAAGGCGCTGGACTTGGCGACCGGATATTCGTGGAGCTGCGGTCCAGCACCGCGTCGTCCGCCACCTCGGCTGCCGCGGAGGGTACGCGGCGGAATTCGGGACGCCCTCATGCCGATGCCCCGTGATCACACGAGGTCCTGAATTCGACGTTGGCGAGTGTTCCAGACCACAAGGTCGTGTCGCCCCACGGGCCCGCGCTCGATGGTGATCCTGAGGACCCGGCGCGATGTATGGCCGCGTCGCGATCGGGCTGATAAACGACACCATGCCTCGCGAGTTCCGACGCAACCACACGCTCTCGAAGCGGCACATCGACTACTGGACGGATTCGACGATCAATCCGCCGTCGGTACACGTCTTCCATATCGCCAGTGGTCGGAAATTCCGCGCGCCCGCGATCGGCGACCGCCGATTCTCGTTCGCGATCGCGAAGGATCTATATGTCACCGAGATCGAGGGCGAGCGGGCAACGACTGCGGAGGAGTGGTTCCAGCCGCTTGAAGGGGCGCTCGCTGGACTTCTACCGCAGATGCACGGTCGGCAGCAGATCGTCGTCACCAGCGTTGACCAACTCCGCCAGGCCATGATGGCCATCGTCGCCCTCGAGTCCCGCTCTCGCTACGACCTGACCATCATCCGTGAGGCGATCGAGCGAGATCCGCAGATGCGGTCCACGTGCTCCGCAAACCCCGAACGCTCGGCAGAGCGGCTCACCCTCGAGAATATGGCTCACGTCGTCAACGAGATGGTCGAGCGGAACTGGCCACCCGAGCTCGAGATCGCCCACTGCGACGGCGACCTCCTTCTGAGTGACCGACCGTATATCGCGCACGACGACCTGCCGCACCGGTTCGCGATCCTGACGAGCAAGGCCATGGTCGGCTACCGCCGTTCACGGAGCGGACAATTCACGTACCGATACCGTGACATGCCGGCAGATTTCGTACGGTTCGCGAACGGGATGATCGTCGAGCACGCGAGGGAGTGGATCGCGGCGAAGACGGACGCGCAGCTCGACGAGTTCATCCCGATCTTCAGCACTCCCGAGTGGCAAGCGCAACGAGCGCAAGACGCTCCGAGATGCGAGCCGATCCGCGCCCTCAAGACGGGGTTAAGTCTTCGGCCGAAGCGGGTGAACGTCGCAGATCGAGGCTCGGGGGCGCTCATCTGAGCGACGTCTTCTGATCGCTTACTTCGACGAGAGCGGCACCCACGCGGACTCGCACCTGGTGACGCTCGCCGGCCTCGTCGCCTCGCCGACCCAATGGAAACAGCTCGCCCACTCCTGGCGACGCACGCTCAAGCTCGCGAGCGTGACCGAATTCAAGGCGTCGCACTGTGATCGCGGCTATGGTGAGTACACCGGCTGGGAGCACACGCAGCGCGACGAGCTCCGGCGCGCACTGGCCTCCGTCATCGACCGCTGCGTCCCCTACGCCGTCGCGGTGTCGGTAGTCGCTGAGGACTATCGCTCGACGATCGGCCGGCTGCTCCACCGCGGGGAAGATCTCCAGGATCCATACGTTTGGTGCATGCAGTCGTGTCTCGAGCTCATCCACCGCGATGAATGGGGTAAGCGCGCTGGAAGAACAGTCTCCCTCGTGTTTGACGCAGGTCATCCACGCTGGGGACGCGCCCAGCAATACATCCTTCGGACGCGCCTCGCGAAGGATGGTTGGACGAACACCTTCAGCTCGAAAATCATCTGCGCGAACTCGCGCGACAACGAGCCGCTTCAGGCCGCCGATTTCATCGCGTACGAAATGAGGTACTGGACCGACAAATGGACACCCGAGCCGGTGCGGCCGGGCCGCCCAGACCTCTCACGCTACTTCAAGCGGCTGGCGGTCGACGGCGGATTCTTCGATCGCGTCGCGCTTCGGAAGGTCACGAACGAAGTGGCCGCTCGAGTGCTCCCGCAGGCGCGAGAGACACTCGAAACGTGGCTCGAGCTCATCCGCGATGAGCGAGAGGAGCCGACGCCTCCGTCAGGGGGTGGGCCAACGTCGCCAGCGTGAGGTGACCGAGGCACTGTCCTCGGCGCGGGTGCAATCTCGTCGAGCGGCTCCCCCCGACCGCCCGCCGAGGACGCGTGTTCGAGCGGGCCCGTGGTCGTTGGTCTTGGACTAATGAGGAGCCCCCAATCCGTTTTCGAGCAATCAAGTCGACCGCGCCTGGTGGCGGTGCCGTTCCCCGGAGACGCGGCCTCGGGCATGGGCGACGCCCGCAATACAAAAAATCGGGGCGCAGTCCCCACGGGCCCGTCGCACCCCGCCGAGGGACGATCGCCCGGCGGTGGCAGTTCTGGTGGCAGTTGGTCGTCGACCTTCGTGGAAACGAATCGAAGCTTATCGAAACCCGCCGTCGAGCCAACTGGCCGACGGAGCAGCGTTTACTGCCCAACCCTACGAATTCTCGGGCTCGTCGTCGTCGCCCGGGATGCCACTCATAATCCCTAGGTCGGCTGTTCGATCCAGCCCGCCGCCATCAAATTCCGCCGTGGCATTGAGCTCGACGACCGGGACGACGCACCGTCAGCGGACGACCAGCCGTGGCGGCACGAGGCTGGTCGCGGGCGTGGCCTGCCGTCGCGGATCTTCATCAGCATCCCGAACGCCTCGTGCCCGATGGTCTCCACGTCCTGCGCCACGGTCGTGATCGGGAACCGCAACGGGTCGGCGAGCACGATGTCGTCGAAGCCGACGATCTCGAGGTCGCGCGGTATCGCGAGTTGGTCCTCACGGTCGAGATTCCCGGCAACATGACCGAGGAAGTCCACGTGCCGGCCGCCGCCGGCGACGAGGTGACGGCCGAGAGCGATCGGCCCGCCCATCCCGTACGCCGTGACGAGCGCTACGCGGTGT
This sequence comes from uncultured Binatia bacterium (SeqCode), assembly GCA_964404165.1. Taxonomy (GTDB): domain Bacteria; phylum Desulfobacterota; class Binatia; order DP-6; family DP-6; genus DASYLJ01. Next base: position 14,803 of record CAYOIZ010000080.1, read on the forward strand.
TCGCGACCGGCTCCGGCGCGCACGTGTTCGAAGTGCGCCGCTGACGCGACGAGTGGTGCGCTTCCAGCAGTAGCCGTGCACCTCAGGGAACCGCGGGGATCGTTGACGGACCGCGAGCGGTCCCGGTAACGAACGCGCGTGACGGACACGCTCCTCGCCACGATACGCAGCCCGTCCGCGCTGTTCGCGCGCCTCACGGCCGCGCCGCAGCCGGCGCTCGGCCGGAACGCCATCCTGCTCGTGAGCGTCCTCTGGTCCGCGCTCTGCCTGCTGCTCTTCGCCGGCGGCTTCCGCCCGACGCGTGGCGTGGCGTTCATTCCGCACGCGCAGCACTACCTGTGGCAGGCCGTCCTGCTGCCGTCGGTGCTCGTGTTCGCCTGGCTGGTGGGGGCGGGAGTCGCCGACGCGGTCGGCCGCGCACTCGGCGGACGGTCCGCACTGCCCGCCCTGCGCACGACGCTCGGGCTCGCCTGGGCCGTACCGGTCGCGCTGCTCTTCGTCGTTCCCGACCTGCTGGTGCTCGTCGTCGCCGGACAGGCGGCGCTCGCGCCCGCCATGGCGTGGTACGCACCCGCGGCGGTGCTCTGGGCCCTCGTGCTCGGCCATCTCGCCGTACGCCATGCGACCGGCCTCGGCGGACCGGCGGCGGCTGCCGTCGTCCTCGCGGCCTACGCCGCCCAGGGCCTGGTGGTGTCGCTCGTCGTGCGGTGACACCCGCCTGCTTGTATGCCGGCGCGGAGCGCGTCTAAGTGATCGCCATGGACCTCAGCAAGCTGGTGACGGCGCTCCTCTCCGAGATGAAGGCGATCTCGGCCTCGGAGACGGTGGTCGGTAAGCCGATCCGCGTCGGCGAGGCGACGGTGATTCCGGTGAACCGGCTGAGCCTCGGCTTCGGGCTGGGCGCCGGGTCGGCCAATGGCGACGGGGGCGACGCCGCCTCCCTCGTCGGCGGCGGCGTCACCATCCAGCCGCTCGCGTTCATCGTCGTCGACACGGAGGGGCACGCCCACATGCTGTCCGTGAGCGGCAAGACCGACTCGCCCCTGATCCGCGCCATCGAGATGCTGCCGCAGGTGGCGACGAGCATCGCGGAGAGCGGCGGACGGCTGCTGCGCAAGTCCGACGACGGCGAGAAGATCGAGCACAAGAAGAAGACGTGACCGTCGTCGCAGCGGTGGTGGTCGCGGCGCTGCTCGGCGCGATCGCGTGGGCGCTCCTCACGCCGCTGGTGGCCCAGGGGCAGGTCGAGGGCAGCCTCGACGACGGGGCCCGCATCGACCTCCGGCTGCGCTTCGCCCCGCTCGCGGCCCACGTCCACGGCACGCCGGCGGGCCCGCTCACCGTGGACGTCACGCTTGCGGGCCTGCGGCTGCCCCGCCGTCGAGGCACCCCCGCGACGCCGCCGTCGGCACCGCCGGCGCGCGAGGGCGCCTGGCCCAGGCTCGCCCGCTTCCACCGGCGCTGGCGCATCGACGATCTGCTGCGCTTCCTCGTCCGGCGCCGCCGCCATCTCGTCGTGCGACGCATCGAAGGGCACGTCCGCTACGGCTGCGAGGACCCGGCGCTCACCGGCCAGATACACGGCGTCGTCTGCACCGCGCGTCCGCTCCTCGATCCCGACGCACGCGTCGCGGTCATGCCGGACTGGTCGATGCAGGACGTGCTCGCGGGGCGGCTCCTGGCCGAGCTGCGGGTGTTCGTCGGCCGCCTCGCGATCGCCCTCGCGATCTTCCTGCTGATGAACCGCCGGCGCGCGGCCTGATCAGCCGATCTGCACGACGCCGGCGAGCGCCAGCACGCCGACCACCGCGGCGAGCGCGATGCGGTACCAGCCGAACGCGCCGAGGCCGTGACGATTGAGGAACCCCACCAGCCACCGCACCGCGATCGCGGCCGACACCGTGGCCACCGCGATGCCCACCAGCACCGGCGTCATGCCGAGCTGCTCGAACAGGTTCGGCGTGCCGAGCTCGTGCGCCGTCTTGAGGTTCTTCGCCAGCTTGTAGAGGCACGCGCTCCCGAGCGTGGGCAGGCCGAGCAGAAACGAGAACTCCGCCGCCGCCGCCGGACGCAGGCCGAGCAGGGTGCCGCCGCCGATCGTCATCATCGAGCGCGACGTGCCCGGCCACATCGCCACCGTCTGGAACGCGCCGATGGCGAGTGCTTTCGACCACGTCACCGACTCGATGCCGGCACCGCCCCCCGTCGGATCATGGCGGCGGTCGAGCCACAGCATCCACACGCCGCCGAGGGCCAGCGCCAGAAGCACCGGACCGGCGTGGAAGAGGTGCGCCTCGATGACGTCGTCGAGCACCGGGCCCAGCAGCGCCGACGGCAGGAACGCCAGCACGAGGAGCCCGACGAGCCGCAGCCCGTCCGGATCGCGCCCGAGTAGGCCGCGCACCATCTGCGCGACGCGCACCCGATAGAGACCCAGCACCGCGAGGATGGCGCCCCCCTGGATGACGATGCCGAAGGCGTCGACGGCGGCCTTGCGGGACGGATCGTCGAGCCCGAGCAGCCACGACGCCAGGATCAGATGCCCCGTCGAGCTGATGGGCAGATACTCGGTGATGCCCTCGACCAGGCCGAGCACGATCGCCTGCCAGATGCTCATCGGTCCTCCGCTCAGTGCGCGAGCAGCGGGTCGGTTGCGGCGGCGAGCTGGTCGGCCCAGCGCGCATACCCATGGGGCGACGGGTGCATGCGGTCGTCGCAGAACCACGCCGGGTCGAATCCGTCGACGTGCAGCGACCCGGTCCGCGGCAGCGTTGCCACCAGCAGCCGCGTCGCCTCGTCGAGCGCGCGGGCGCGCAGGCCGAGGACGAGGCGAAGCGGCTGCGGGAAGACACGGAACTCGCCGACGGGCGGCATGCCGGCGATGAGCACGGCCGGATCGTCGAGGCGTGCACGCGCGGCCGCCAGCAGCTCGCCGAGATCCGCGGCCCACTGCGCCGGCGTGCGCAACCAGAGGACGTCGTTCACCCCGAGCGCCACCACGAGCAGATCGGCGGTGCCGCCGAGACGCGGCACGAGCGTGTCGAGCGCCGCCCGCGCCGTCGCACCGCTCCGACCCACCGCACGCCACGCGATGGCGCGACCGGTACGCTCCGCGAGGGCACACGCGATCCGCCCCGAGAGCGCATCGGCGTGCGTCGGCGCGCCGATGCCCGCCACCGTCGACTCACCGAGGACGACGACACGCAGCGGCGGCCCGGGCCCATCGACGACGCCCGCCGTCGGGCCGCCGGCACCGGGAAGCCGCGGCGTGCGAAGGCCGACCCAGACGCCCTGCGACAGCAGCGCCGGCAGCAGGGAGAAGGTCAGGACCTCGACGGGATCGGTGAGACGGCCGGTCAGACCTCGTCCGCCCGCTCGATGATGCGACCGACGACGCCGTACTCCTTGGCCTCGCTGGCGGTCATCCAGTAGTCGCGGTCGGTGTCGAGCTCGACGCGATCGATCGTCTGTCCCGTCTCGCGCGCGATCAGCTCGTTGATGCGCCGGCGCATCTTGAGGATCTCCTTCGCCTGGATGGCGAGGTCCGTTGCCGGACCGCCGGCGCCGCCGCTCGGCTGGTGGAGCAGGAAGCGGGTGTTCGGCAGGCTCAGGCGATCGTCCTTGGCGGCGGCGAGGAAGATGATCGCCGCTGCGCTCGCCACCCAGCCGCTGCCGATGATGCGCACGCGCGGCTTCACGAACTTGATCATGTCGTAGATCGTGTCGCCGGACTCGACGTGGCCGCCGGGCGAGTTGACGAAGAGGCGGATGTCGTCGTCGCTCTCGTAGGAGAGCGCCACCAGCTTCTCCGTGACCTCGCGCGCCGTGTCCTGATCGATCTCGCCGAAAATGAAGATGCTGCGCGACTTGAAGAGACGCTCGTCGACGAGGGAGGCGGACGGCTTCGCGGGCTCACCCTTGCCCGGCTGGGCGTCGGGATCGTTCTTACGCATGGAGTCGGTGATTAGGTGACGAACCGTTACCTTGCAACCAGATCAGCTGCGCAGGAGCCGGCCGGGCATCGCCCCGGTGGCGGTGCCGTCCTCGAAGATGACCTCGCCGCTCTTCACCGTGGCACAGTAACCCTGCGCCCGCTGGACGAGCCGGCGGCCGCCGGCGGGCAGGTCGAACACCATTTCCGGCGGGGCGAGCGCGAGCGTGTCGAGGTCGATGACGTTGACGTCGGCGAGCAGCCCGGGCGTCAGGCGACCGCGGTCGGTGAAGCCGTAGAGGTCGGCGGTCTGCTGCGTCTGCCGGTGCACCAGCATCTCGAGCGGCAGGCGTTCGCCACGCGTCCGGTCGCGCACCCAGTGCACGAGGAGAAACGTCGGCATGCTGGCGTCGCAGATGAGGCCGCAGTGCGCGCCGCCGTCGGCGAGGCCGAGGATGGCGTCGGGGTGCTGCAGCATCTCGCGGATGGGCTCGAAGTCGCCGCCCGCGTAGTTGAGGAGCGGGAAGTAGAGCAGCTCGCGTCCGTCCCGCTGCAGCAGCAGATCGTAGGCGACCTCCTGCGGCGTGCGGCCTTCGCGCGCCGCGATGGCGGCGACGCTCTTCTCCGGCGCCGGCTCGTAGTCGGGCGGGTCGCCGAGCGGGAACAGCTTGTGGAACGCCGACGCGACGTAGGCGGCGATGGCGTTCGTGAACTGCACCTTCTCCTCGAGGATCGAGCGACGCACGGCGGGCTCGCGCATGCGACGCACGCGCTCGTCGATCGGCAGGTGCGCCAGCGCCTGGTAGCTGGCGTAACCGATGAACGGGTGCGCGCTGCTCTGCAGCCCCATCAGCAGGCTGGTGGGACGGGCGGCGACCTGCGGCGCCATGTGCGCGCCCCGCGCGTTGGCGGTGGCGCTGGCCTCGAGCAGACGGCGCCACTGGCCGGGATCGATGTCGTTCTGCAGGCACGCGAACGTGATCGGCCGTCGCGTCTCCGTCGACAGCTTCTCCATCCACGCCAGCTCCTGGCCCTCGGGCATCAGGTCGGACGCCATCTCGAAGACGCCGCGTCCGAGCTCGCCCATGACGCGGCCGATGCCGAGCAGCTCGTCCTCGGCGGCGAAGGTGCCGGGGACGGGCTCGCCGTCGACGGCGCGGTGGAGCAGGGTGCGCGACGTCGTGAAGCCGACGGCGCCGGCGGCGATGCCGTCCTTCACGATCGCGGCCATGCGCGCGATGTCGTCGGCGGTGGCGGGCTCGTTGCGCGCGCCGCGCTCGCCCATGACGTAGGCGCGGACGGCGCCGTGCGGTACCTGGGCGGCGACGTCGAGCGCACGCGGCATGGCGGCGACGGCGTCCATGTACTCGGGGAAGCTCTCCCACCCCCACTGCATGCCGGCGGTGAGGGCGGTGCCGGGGATGTCCTCGACGCCCTCCATCAAGCCGATGAGCCAGTCGTGCTTGTCGGGACGGGCGGGCGCGAAGCCGACGCCGCAGTTGCCCATGACGACCGTGGTGACGCCGTGCCACGAGGACGGCGTGAGGTACGGATCCCACGTCACCTGGCCGTCGTAATGGGTGTGGATGTCCACCCACCCGGGGGTGACGAGCTTGCCGGTGGCGTCGATGGTCCGACGCGCCGGGCCCGCGGTGCCGCCGACGGCGGTGATGCGGTCGCCGTCGATGGCGACGTCGCCGGTCCGCGACGGGGCGCCGGTGCCGTCGACGATGGTGCCACCACGGATCACGAGATCGTGCATGTCGTCCGGCGTAGCAGGAACGACCCGATGGTCACAACGTCGCGCGACAGCGCTCCGCGTCACGCATCCGCTGCGGCGAGTTGCCGGATCAACGGCTCGGGCGTCCCGCGCCACACGTACTCGAAGTGGGCTCCCTGGCGGACGTTCCGCACCAGCTCGGGCCAGAACACCACGGCACACGCGTGCCCCGGATGCCGGACGCTGTCGTAGAGGATGCCGTTCGAGCCGCCGTCCCGGAGCGCGGTTCCCACCTGCTGCGACGCGGCCCAGCTGTCGGGGTCGTGCAGTGCCGCGAAGCGCCGGCGGTCGCGCACGTCGTGGAAGACGCCCTGGACGTCGGCGCGGTACTGGCGCATCTCGAGCCGCGCCTCGTGCACGCCCACCTCGAGCAGCTCGAGCCAACGCCGGTGTGCGACCTCGCGATGCGCCGTCTCGAGGGCCTGTGCCGCGTACCAGGCGCCGAGCGCGGCGGTGGTGAACCGACCACCGTCGGCCGACGGATGGCAGAAGGCCGCCATCACGACGGAGGCGTTCGGCACCCCGACGACCCAGCGCGCCGGCGGCAGACGCTGGAGCTGCCCCACCTCGGTCTGCAGGCGGTCGTTGGTCCAGCTCTCGAGATCGATGATGTCGCGCAGATCATCGGCGCTCGCGACGGCATCGAACACGCCCACCGTCGGCCAGCGGCTCGCGATCAGCCGATGCGTGGTGCGCCAGCGCACGGACGCCGTCGGAACGGACGGCGACGCCATCAACCGCGACGACCGTCGAGCAGGCGGCGAACGGCGTAGAGGGCTTCGATGTCGCCGTCGACCATGGTGGCCACCGGCGTCCGTCCGCCGAACAGCGGATTCGCGTTCGGCAGCCGGATCCAGCCGTCGGCCAGCGCGTCGTCGGGATAGAGGATGTGGAGCGCCTTGTAGATGCCGAAGACGAGCGAGAGACGGATGAGCGTGTCGTAGGGCAGGGTGACGGCGCGTCCGGCCTTCCAGGTGTAGAGCGTCGAGCGCGCCGGCCATCCGAGGAGGCCACGCTGCTCCTCGGCGTCGAGCCGCCAGACGTCGGCGATGCGAAAGAACGTGCGCAGGGCCGGACCCGACTTGCGACGGCGCTCCGCGGGCGAGCGCCGCAGCGCGGGCGCCGTCACCGGTGACTCGTCGATCTCGGCTCGGGGCAGCGTGTGCTCCATGCCCGCATTCATCCACATATGGAGCCAGATGTCCATATGTGGACTTCGCGGCACCCTATCGGCCCGACGGAATTTCCTTGCCGCTGGGAGAAGGGCCGCGGTAAGCCAGCGACGTGTCCACTCGCCGCCGAATGGCCGCCCTGGCCCTGACCCTCGCGCTCGCACCGGCGGTTCGTGCCGACCCCCCGGTGGTCACCGTCGGAACCCACTCGCTCCTGCTGAAGGACGACGTCGTCCCCCCGATCGGTCCGGGGGCGCGCAAGTTCACTTTCAACGTGCGCAGCGGTCCTGCCGTACCGGCACATCAGGTCGTGATGCCCACACCGGGCAGCGTGGGCGATCCGACGCCCGCCGGCGCCAGCGGCGGTGGGGGGGTGCTGCAGGTATACAACACGACCGGCAGCGGCGAGGTCTACACGCTGCCGCTTCCCGCCAGCGACTGGCGCCTGGCCGGAAACCCGTTCAGTGGGCTGCGGTACATCTACGCCAGCTCCGGTGCCGTCTGGAAGGTGTGGATCAAGGGGACGAAGATATCGATCCGCGGGGGCAAGGCGTTGTGGGGCTACACCCTCGACGAACCGTCGCAGGGGATGATCGGCCTCCGCCTGACGCTCGGTACCGGCATCACCTGGTGCACCGAGGCGGCCCCGAGCGTCAGCGGCTCGCCGCCGTCGCCCTACGACCGCCCCGGCGTCTTCAAAGCGGAGCGCATTCAGGACGCTCCGATCGCCTGTCCGCCCCTGCCGTAGGAGTCCGTCTTCAGGGACATGCGACCGGCGCCGGCGCCTTGCGGGCCAGGAAGCGACGGTCCTCGATATACGACGTCGTCCCGCCGAACTGCATGCAGAAGCGGCGGTTTCCCAGGATCAGCACGACGTCCACGGGCTTCGGATCCGTCGCCAGCGACGGACCGAGCCCCACGGCGGAGCCCACGATCTTGATGACCTTGCCATCCTTCACCAACACGCTTCGAACGGGCGCGCCCTTGGAGCGATCGGCGAAGCGGTAGCCCTTGTTGAGCTCGGGTTCCCCCAGGTACTCCCACTGGTCCTTCGGCAGCGGCACCCGCAACTCGAAGCCGTCCGCCTGGGATCGGAGGTAGAGGACGCCACCATGGAGCACCGGGTCGATCGGCCCACCGATCGCGGACGGCTCGCTCAGCACGATGCCGCCCTTGCCACGCGCGGTGACACCGATGCCGCGATCGCCAGCGTTGCGAACCTTGAGCGTATCGCCGCTGATGGGCGTGTCTTCCACGCAGCCGGCAATGGGATCGCAGGTGTCCTCGCACAGCGGGGCCTGACCGATGACGCAGACCCCCGACTGACAGAGGTTCACTCCGTCGCAGACATCCGGATCGTCGGTGCAGGGGGTGCCGTTCGACAGCTGCACGAATTTGCAGCCCTGGTTCGGAACGCAGCTGTCCGCCGTGCAGACGTTGCCGTCGGTGCAGGTGATCGGGGTGCCGGCGGTGCAGAAACCGCCGTGACAGGTTTCGAAGCCATTGCAGACGTTGCCGTCGGCACAGCCCGATCCCTCGGGGAAGGGTGTTCCGGGTTTGCACTGCCCCGCGTTGCACGCCTCGAGACCGTTGCAGACGTTGCCGTCATCACAATCGGAGCCGTTCGGCAGCGCGCTGCCCGGAGCGCACACGGCGCCGGCCTGGCAGCGCTCACGCCCATTGCAGACGTTGCCGTCGTCGCAGAAGGCGTTGACTGGCCGCTCGGTGAAGGTGCAGCCGACGGCATTGCCGCAGGAGTCGTTCGTACAGGGGCTGTTGTCGTTGCACTGCAGCGCGCTACCAGGCGTACAGATGCCGGCCTGACAGACCTCGGTGCCGTTGCAGAGATTGTTGTCTGCGCAGGAGGTGCCGTTCGGCGCCGTCGTCCCCGTCGTGCAGACACCCGCCTGGCACGTCTCGGCACCGTTGCAGACGCTGCCGTCGCTGCACGATGTGCCGTTCGGCGGGACGGCGCCGGTGACGCACGCGCCGCTCTGGCAGGTGTCGACACCGTTGCACGGATCGCTGTCGCCACAAGTCGTGCCATTCGGCTTCGGGGTGCCCCCCGTGCAGGTGCCTGCCTGACAGGTCTCGTTGCCGTTGCACGCGTTGCCGTCACCGCAACCCGACCCGTCTGGGCGAATGACGCCGGCTCGGCAGATGCCGGCCTCGCAGAAGTCGCCGTTGGTACACGCGTTGCCCAGGTTGCACGATGCGCCGGTCGCCGGCGGCGTGCCCGCGGTGCAGACGCCGTTGCGACAGGTTTCAGGGCCGTTGCAGGAGTTGCCGTCACTGCACGACGAGCCGTTCACGACAGGCGCGTGCTGACACCCCTGGATGGGGTCGCACTGATCGAGCGTGCACGCCGAGTTGTCGTTGCAGGACGGGGGCGTACCCGGCTGGCAAAAGCCACCGAGGCAGCGTTCGTTGCCGTTGCAGACGTTGCCGTCGGCGCACTGGGCGTCGACAGCGCACGACGTCTGTGCGCGGGCCACCCCACTACCGACGCTCAACACGAGTCCGATCACGAGTACGAGAGTTGCTGATCTCACGGTTCGCCCCCCTTGCCGCCGACGCTTCTGGAGCGGCACCAAGGACACAGCACGTGCCGTGCCACGTGAGGCCCTTTGCCACGCACGTACGGGGATGTGCCCGAGCGCACGGACTCGCAGGCGCGCGCGGTGCTTACGACCTTTCTCCGATGGCACCGTCGCTCGAACCGCTCGCCCGTGCGACCGTCGTAACGTCGTGCTAAGAGGCGTCGCGCGAGGAGACGTCGCGATGATGGACGAGCTTGCGGAGCGTGAGCGAACGGAGGACGCGGCGGGCACCGAGCTGCGTGCGACGCGCTTCACGTTGGTCGACAGCGTGGGTCGCGCGCGTGCCGCGCTCGGCCCGGCCGACGACGGCTCCACGGGTCTGCTGCTCTACGACGCACAGGAGCGACCGCGCGCCCAGATGGTGCTCGACGGCAGCGGGCAGGCGCACGTCAAGCTCCACGATCGCGAGGGCGACGTCGCCGCCTGGCTCGCCGTCGGGCGCTCCGGTGCGCCGAGTCTCTACCTGCGTGGCGTCAGTCGGAGCGACCGCACCGTCCGCGGTCACGCCGAGATCTGCGTCGACGAGCACGGGTGCCCGGTCCTCAGTCTGCACGACCGCGAGGGCCAGCCGCGGGTGCTGCTCTCGCTCGACGAACGTGACGGGCGCCCCGGCCTCAGCTTCTCCGATGCGCTCGGCAACTCGCGCCTGGTCCTGAGCGAGGACGGCACCGGCGGCCTCCTCTATCTCTACGATCGCGAGGGACAGAGCCGGGAGGGGGTCCCGCGCCTGCCGCTCGGCGCCCCGCCACCGACTGCCGCCGCGGCGCCCGCGCCGACGCCGGCGGCGCCGGTCGTCGACCCCG
>CAYOIZ010000081.1:0-24444 GCA_964404165.1 uncultured Binatia bacterium (SeqCode)
GGCGCCGTGGGTCTGGCCACGACCGGCGCCGGCGGCGCGACCGGCTCCAGCGTCGGCCGCACGACCGACCCCACTGCGGAGCACACGATCACGAACGCGAACAGCTGCAGCACGAGGTCGCTGAACGTCACCAGCCAGCTGTAGTCGTCCTGCTCCGCGACCGCCGTGGTGGGCGCACCGAGCCGGCGACGGAGATCAGGCCGCATGGTCGCGCACGATCGCGGTGCGTGCCGGCATGGCCGGCGCCGGTGGGAGGCCGAGATGCGCGCGCAGGACGCGATCGATCTGGCTCGGGTACTCCGCGCGCAGCACGAGGAACGCGCCCTCGATCGTCGCCTCGAGCCGCGTCGTCTGGCGCGCGATGTACGACTGCAGGCGGGTCGCGAGCGGCAGCATGACGACGTTCGACATCACCGCACCATAGAGCGTCGTCAGCACGGCGATGGCGAGCCCCGGCCCGATGCGGCCCACCTCGGCCGCGTCGAGATTGCGTAGCAGCAGGGCGAGGCCGATCAGCGTGCCGATCAGGCCGAAGGCCGGAAACAGGCGGCCGAGCGTCAGCAGCACCTGGCGCGACGCCTCGATGGCGTCGATGCGGGTGCGTGCCTCGGCGCACAGCATGGCGACGCACTCGTCGCGGCCGTCGACCTCGAGGCCGAGTGCCACGGCGCGGCGCAGGAACGGCTCGTGGACGCCCAGCGTCGCCCGCTCGAGCGCGGGCCCGCCCTCCACGCGATGGATGCGCGCCAACCGCTTCACCGCCGTGACCAGCGGCTCGGGATCGTCGGGCGCGGTCAGCGCCGCCTGCAGATCCGTCCAGGTGGCCCGGATGCGGTCGCGGGGGAACGTCGCCGCGGCCACCGCGAGCGGTCCGCCGAGCGTGATCACCAGCGAGGTGAGGTCGAGAAAGCCGCTCAGGCCGGCCGCGACGGCGACGACCAGGACGGCAACGAGGCTCGGACCGATGGGACCCGACCGACGGAATGCGCGCACGAGCGCCAGGGGACGCATGCCGACACCAGCACGCGGGGTGCCAGTCGCTGCGGCGCGTCCAGCATCGCGCCGACACCCTGGCGATCGGCAGATCTCACCCGGTGGTGGGCAAACCCTGCCGCTCGCGATGCCAGGCGAGCGCGTCCTCGAGGCGGTCGTTGCCCCAGAACAGCTCCGCCCCGGAGACGAAGGTCGGCGCCCCGAAAATGCCGAGCGCGATCGCCTGCTCGGTCTGCCGGCGGAGGGCGTCCTTCACCTCCGTCGCCTGCACCCGTTCGAGGATCGCGACCGCGTCCTGACCCACCCCGTCGAGGATGGTAGCCAGGACATCCGGGCTCGCGATGTCGCGGTCCTCGGCGAAATTGGCGCGGTAGACGCCGCGCACGAACGCCGGTCCCCACGGCTCGGCCGCACCCAGCAGCGCCACGCGCGCCGCCATGAGCCCGTTGCGCGGGAACCGCGACGGCCGCACCATCGGCACGCCCTGCCGGGCGCAGATGCGCTCCAGGTCGCGCCACATGTAGCGGCCCTTCGCCGGATAGATGTTGAACGGCGAGTCGTTCCAGCCCTGCTGCCCGAAGACCGGTCCGAGCAGGAAGGGCTTCCACACCAGCGGCACGCCGGCCGCGGCGGCGGCGTCCTCGACCCGCATCGCCGCGGGGTAGGAGTAGGTGCTGGCGAACTCGAACCAGAATTCGAGTGGACGCATGGCCTGCGCTTACGGGACGGGCTCCACAGAGGCAAGGGACAGCAGCACGTCGGCCACCGCCTCCTTGTGCTCGACCAGGACGCAACGCACGGTCGCCTCGGTGCCGAGGAGGAGCTGCCCCAGGGTGGCGGCGTCGGCGTCGAGCACGCAGGCGAGCACCCGCGGCGCATGCGCCTTCAGCGCGCGCTCGACGGTGCGATAGAAGCGCTCGGCGCCGTCGTCGGCGCACACCAGCAGGCGGGAGACGCGCACGTCCTGCCCGGCGAGGAGCCCGCGGCGCTGCGCGTCGAGCGCCGCGACCGCGTCCTCGAGCCCGCGCCGCACGCGGCCGCTGCTGCGGGCTCGCACCAACGCCGCGTCGAGCGCCGGCGTCCGCTCGAGCCACGGCACCACGACGTCGCCACGCGTCCACAGCGGCAGCGCGTGCGCCGACAGCACGCGACGGACCTCGTCGGCGCGCGGATCCGCTTCCACCTGCCGCGGCAGCGGCGGCAGGATCAGCGCCGCGTCCACGGCGGCTTCCGGCGCAGGACGCGGGCGTACACCGGGCACGTCTCGGCGTGCGCCCCGGGCAGATAGCCGGTACTCATCAGGAACTCCCCCGTGATCTCGCCGCCAGTGAAGCGGAACGTCTGCTTGAAGAGGCGCACCCACTCGGCCTTCGAGCGCGGATGATGGGCGTCGAGCCAGGCGGCGAACGAGCCGTGCGTGTCGCGCAGCGCCAGCACGCGGCGTGCGTTCTCGATCGCGGCGTCGACCTTGAGCTGGTTGCGGATGATGCTCGCGTCGGCGAGCAGCCGGCGCCGCTCGCGTGCGCCGTAGGCGGCGACACGCTCGAGCGCGAAGTCGTCGTAGGCGGCGCGGAAGCCGTCGCGCTTCTTGAGGATCGTCAGCCACGACAGGCCGGCCTGGTTGATCTCGAGGACGAGGCGCTCGAAGAGCGCATCGTCGTCCCGCAGCGGGAAGCCGTACTCGCGGTCGTGGTAGGGCCCGTGGAACGGATGACCGGGCGCGATCTCGCAGTACCCCATCTCAGGCGACGACCGGTGGCCGCGCGCCGGCGTGACGCGGCAGCCCGTCGGCGAGGCGCACCCACGGCACCTGCTGCTGCGTGAAGATGTGGTCCTCGGGCACCAGCCCGGCGGGGTCGTCGAGGCTGCAGGCGGTGACGTCGACGTCGGGCCGATCGTGACGGCGGTAGGTGAGCGGCGTGCCGCAGCGGCCGCAGAACGTGCGCTCGACGCCGGGCGACGACGCGTGCCGCACCGGCGTCCCCTGCGTGACGACGAGCGCCGTCGCGGCCACGCTGAACCACGTCATGAACGGCGCCGCACTGCTGCGCCGGCAGTCGACGCAGTGGCAGTGGGTGACGTCGAACGGCGTGCCGCCGGCGCGATAGCGCACGGCGCCGCAGCGACACCCCCCCTCCAGATCGGCCATGCGTGGTTCTCGGCGCCCATCGCGCGCCAGTCAAGGGTTCGACACGCTCGCACGCTTCGACTACGACGCCGCCCGATGCACGACGTGGACACCGCCACCACCGCCCTCGGCTTCGCCGCGGCGACGCTGACGACGGTGGCGTTCGCGCCCCAGCTGGTCCGCGTGCTGCGGACGCGCTCCGCCGAGGACCTGTCGTTGGCCATGCTCGGCATCTTCAACCTCGGCGTCGTGCTCTGGCTGGCGTACGGCGTGCGCGTGTGGGCCGTGCCCATCATCGCCGCCAACACCGTCACGCTGGCACAGAGCGGCGCCCTGCTGGTGCTGAAGGTGCGCTACGACCGGGCCAGCGCGCGCTCCACCCAGCGCCGATAGCTCTCGATCGGCAGCGCGCCCGTCACCGGCACGTCGCCGTCGGCCAGCATGACGGCGGGCACGCCGTTCAGGCCGAGCGTCACGGCGGCGTTGTGCTCGTCGACGACCTGCTGCAGGACGGCCGGGTCGCCGGCGCGCAGGAAGGCGTCGTGCGGGAGGCCGGCCTCGGCCCAGAGCGTCACGAGCGTGCTCGCCTCGGTGATGTCGCGGTTCTCGGCGAAGTACGCCTCGAGGAGGCGGCGATGCATGCGGTGGAACGCCTCGGGGCCGATCGCTGCGGCCGCCTTGGCGACCAGGTGCGGCGGCACGCTGTGCGAGGGCGGGCCCGCGTCGCCCTCCCAGGGACGGAACGCCGGCGCGTCGGGCTCCGCGGCCGGCCGCAACCACGACTGCGTGTAGGCGCGAAACTTCTCGAGCGTGCGCGACGGGTCGGGATGCGGCCGCAGCAGGAACGTCCGCCACTCGAGCGTGACGGCGTCACCGAACTCGGCGACGACGCGCTCGAGGCGCTCCGTCGCGACGTAGCACCACGGGCAGAGGTAGTCCGACCAGACGATGAGACCGAGCGAGGCCATCGTCAGCTCCCCACCACGACATGCTCCTCGGCGACCCAGAGCGGCGAGCGCGCGAGGTCGATGAAGCGGCGCTCGTCCTCGAGGAGCTCGCGGCTCGCCGCGCGACCGGCGTCGGTCGCGGCGACGGCGGCCAGCGCGTCGGCGCTGTCCCACCACAGCTCGGCGACGCCGTCGAACTCCTCCGGCGTGCCGCGGGTCACGGCGAGCGCGGCGTTCACCGGGTGATCGCACGTATGCAGCTGGACGTACCGCCGGATCTGGAGCGTCGCGGCATGGCGCGCGACGAGCGGACCGTGCGTCTCACGCCAGTAGCGTTGGAACACCTCGCGCGTGAGATGCGGCAGGCGACGGACACAGAAGACGAGCTTGATCATCGGGCGTCTCCCTCACAGGGCCACGCCCACCTGTACCGCGAGCACGAGGGCGTCGTCGACCCGGCCGGTCGCGTTCGGATTGATGACGCCCTGCAGGTCCGGCTGGATGTAGAGCCACGGGAAGATGTCGATGCGGTAGTTGAGCTCGAGGATCGCTTCGTAGGTCTGTCCCGGCTTGCCGGCGGCACGCTGCGAGCGACGGAGATCGCTGCTGCTGCGCCCGTAGACGCCGAAGAACCCGAGCACGTCGTGCGGACGGCCCGGGATGGGCCCTTCCCAGAGCACGCCGCCGTCGAGGAACCACTGCTGCTCGTTGACGTCGGGCGGCGCCCAGGCGAGAGCCACGAACGGCGTGACGCCGAGCCCGTGCGCGCCCGTCGAGCGGAAGACGCGCTGATCGAGGGCGGTGTAGAGCCCCCAGGACGCCGGCGCCTGGCGCCCGCTGCGGAACTCGGTGTGCTGCTCGGTGTCGTACCATCCGCCGAGCTTGTAGTGCCCGCGCAGCCCGGAGGCGATCTCCGGCAGCCAGCCGATCTCGTTCATGCTGGCGACGCCGCTGTCCTCGTGGATCGTGAAGTCGACGCCGTGGAAGCGGTTGGCGCGGAACGGCGCGTAGGTGTTGTAGGCGCCCGTCATGACGTACAGCTCGTCGGTGGCCCACCAGCGGCCGCGCGCGCCCCATGCGGTGTTGGGATAGCTCGACACCGAGACGTCGATCGGGATGCTGAGCGGGTTGCCGCACAGCCCGAGGTTCTGCGCGTAGCAGTAGAGCGGTGACGCGATGAAGTCGTCGAGCGCGTCGATGCGGCCGGCCACGAGATCGAGGCGATCGTCGAGCAGCTGCGTCTCCACCGCCAGGACGACGAGCCGCGAGGTCTGGCCGCCGAAGATCTCCTGCACCGCGAACTGGTTCGGGATGTCCGCCGACAGGCTGTTGCCGGCGCGATCCGACATCGACGCCACGAAGCGCGTGTGCGGCAGCGACAGGAGCTTCTCCAGGTCGGCGAACAGCGCAACGTCGACGTTGTGCGTGTAGCGCGCGCGATGCGTGCGTCCACCGACGGGGTTGCCGGCGGCCTCGAGCACGTAGGCAGCCCCGATCGAGACCCCGTGGTCCGCGAGCCAGCTGCGCGCGCCACCCCAGTCGCCGGTGAGCGTGTCGGCGCCCTCCACCTGGCGCGCGCCGAACTGCCGCCCGAACCCGAGCACGCCCCACCCCTCCCGCGCCGCGGGCGTCGGCGGCGCCATCCACGACGTCCCGGGTGGCGCCTTCGCGTCCGCGGTCGCGAACGGGACGACGAGCAGCAGGCCCATCACCGCCGCCCGCAGCCACCCCTCGCGTTCCCCCGGAGAGTCCGCCACCGCGGCGCGCATATCGCACGCCGGCGGCACGGGTCCAAACGGTCAGGCGCCGGCGGCGATGCGCTCGCCGAGTCGTGCGAGCTGGCGCGCGCCGGAGCCCATGGTGAGCTCGATCGCCTTCGACCACAGGTAGTAGCGGTAGAGCGGATAGTCGGTGTCGACGCCGATGCCGCCGTGCAGATGCTGCGCGGTGTAGGCGACGCGGTGCCCGGCGTCGGCGGCCCAGAACTTCGCCGACAGCACCTCGTCGCGCGCCGGACGGCCCTCGGCCAGGAGCCACGCCGCCTGCCACAGCGTGAGCCGGATGCCTTCGACGTCGATGAAGGCGTCGGCGGCGCGCTGCTGGACGGCCTGGAAGCTCGCGATGGCGCGATCGAACTGCTTGCGCTCGATGGTGTACTGCGCCGTGATGCGCAGCGCGCGCTCGACGACGCCGAGCTCGAGCGCACACAGGCCCACCGTGGCGCGATCGACGAGCCACTCGACGATGGCCGTGCCCGCCGTGGGATCGCCGAGCACGTCGTCGGCGACGGCGCCCGTCAGCGTCATGCGCGACAGCGGTTCCTTGTTGGTGGCGATCTGCCGCTCGAGGGTGACGCCCTGCGCCTGCGGGTCGATCAGGAAGACGCCGATGGTGCCGTCACCGGTGCGCGCCGGCACGAGCACGCGCGCGGCGAGGTGGGCCGCCGGCACGCACTGTTTCACGCCTTCGAGGCGCCAGCCCGCGCCGTCACGCACGGCGCGGGTTTCGGGCGACGCGGGATCCTCGGCGGGGAACTCGGTGAGCGCCGCCGTCAGGACGACGTCGCCGGAGACGACGCCGGGCAGCCACTTCGACTTCTGCTCCGCGGTGCCGAATTCGGCGATGGGCGCGGCGCCGAGGAGCGCCGTCGCCCACACCGGCACGGGCGCGACCGCCGCACCCACCTGCTCGAGCACGAGGCAGAGCTCGATGAGCCCGAGCCCGACGCCGCCGTATTCCTCGGGCAGCGCCAGGCCGAGCAGATTGGCCTTGGCGAGAGCGCTCCAGAGATCGCGGTCGAACCAGTCGGGCGTCTGCTCGATGGCCTTGAGGCGGTCCTGGGTGACGTGGTCCTGACAGATCTGCTTGGCGAGGTCCCGCAGGGACTCCTGATCGGGGCTGAAGGCGAAATCCATGATGATCGGTCTCCGTTGGCTCAGCGCGACTTCGGCATGCCGAGGCCGCCCATCGCGATGATGTCGCGCTGGACCTCGTTGGTGCCGGCGCCGAAGGTCATGATGAGCGTGGCGCGATACATGCGCTCGAGACGGCCCTGCAGCCGCGCCTCGGGCGATCCGGCCTTCACCGCACCCGCCTGCCCGAGGATCTCGAGCAGCAGGCGGTAGGCCTCGACGTAGAACTCGCTGCCGAACACCTTCACGGTGGACGACTCGGCGTAGTTCATCTCGCCGCGGCTCATGCTCCACGCCTGCTTCCAGTTCATCAGCTTCAGCACCTCGAGCTTGGCGTGCACGTGGGCGAGGTTGCGCTGGACCCAGGGCTGGTCGATGACGCGCTGCCCGTTCGGCAGCTTCGTCGCCGCCGCCCAGTCGCGCGTCTCCTGGTAGTAGCGATCCGTCGGCCCGAAGGGGATCAGCGACACGCGCTCGTGGTTCAGCTGGCCCACGATGAGCCACCAGCCGCCGTTCTCGGGGCCGATCAGATGATCGGCGGGGACGCGCACGTCCTCGAAGAAGGTGGCGTTGGTGGTGACGTCGCCCATCGTCGGCAGCGGCGAGATCTTGTAGCCGGGCGACGACGTGGGAACCATGAAGATCGAGATGCCGTCGTGCTTCTTGGCGTTCGGATCGGTGCGCGCCGCGAGCCAGATGAAGTCGGCGTACTGCGCCTGGCTGGTGTAGAGCTTGGCGCCGTTGATGACCCACTGATCGCCGTCGCGGACGGCGCGCGTGCGCAGCGAGGCCAGGTCGGTGCCGGCGCCGGCCTCCGTGTAGCCGATCGCGAAGTGCACGTCGCCGTGCAGCGCCTTCGGGAGGAAGCGCTGCTTCTGCTCCTCGGTGCCGTACTGCATGAGCATCGGGCTCACCGACATGATGGTGAGCGTCGGCAGCACGATGTTCGCACGCCACGCCTCGTCGAAGAAGATGAACTGCTCGATCGGCGTGCGGCCCTGGCCGCCGTACTCCTTGGGCCACCCCACGCCGAGCCAGCCGTCGGCGCCCATCTGCTTGAGCGCCTTCATGTACTCCGGCCCGCCGCCCTCGGTGACGGCGATCTCGGCCTCGTACGCGGGCGTCACGATGCCGCGAAAGTATTCGCGAATCTGGTCGCGGAGCGCCTTGTGCTCCGGGAGGAGATCGATGTGCATGCGGCGGAGTGATACGTGGTCGCGACCGCGGCCGTCAAACGATCGTTTGGACGTGTCGGACGTGGCTCAGAGCAGCCGGCGCGATGCGATGTCGGCGCCTTCGCGCAGCGCGCGCAGCTTCGCCCACACCACCTCCTCGGCGACTTCGCCGAGGCCGGCGGCGGTGGCGAAACCGCAGTCGGTACCGGCGATGATGCGGCGAGGGTCGCCGACGGCTTCGGCGGCGCGCTCGAGGCGATCGGCCACGACCTCGGGATGCTCGACGTAGTTGGTGGTGGTGTCGATCACGCCCGCCACCAGCAGCCAGCTCGCCGGCAACGGGTGGCGCGCGATGGTGCGCCACTCGTGCTCGTGGCGCGGGTTCGCCATCGACAGCACCACCGCACCGACGCGCGCGTGGACGAGGTGCGGCAGCAGGACGTCGAGCGGCACGTCGCAGTCGTGCGGCCCCTCGTAGTTGCCCCAGCAGACGTGCAGTCGGACGCGATCGGGCGGGATGCGCGCCAGCGCGCGGTTCATGGCGCGGATGACGAGGTCCACGAAGGTGAGGAAGTCCTCGATCGGACGATCGGCGAACAGCGTGTGCCGCTCCATCGCCAGGTCGGGACAGTCGATCTGCAGGATGAAGCCCTGCGCGACGATGGCGGCGTACTCGTGCCGCAGCGCCTCCGCCAGCGCCACGACGTACTCCTCGAACGTCGGGTAGTGCGCGTTCTCCATCGCGCACGCGACGATGCCCGGTGACGGCGCGGTCATGAACGACTCGGCGAACGAGCGGCCGACGTCGGCGAGCACGCTGCGGTAGACGTCGGCGTCGCGCTCGACGGCCGTCGGGTCGGTGTAGCGCACGGGTCCGGTGGCACGCGGCGCGCGCATCAGGCTCACCATGTCGCGCGCGAAGTCGGGCAGCCGCTGCTGCAGGAAGGTCGGGTAGCGCGTGATGTCGCGCATGACGGGCCGACTGCTCTCGCCCTCGAAGCCGCTCATGCGGTGCTGCAGATACGTGAAGAAGCTCTCGCGCGGATGCTCGCCGTCGTTGCCGACGTCGATGCCGGCATCGAGCTGCGCCTCGACGACGCGGCGCGTGGACGCGGTGATGGCGGCGGCCAGCTCGGCGGCGTCGACCGGCTCGTGCCGACTGCGCCGGACGAAGAGCGCATTCAGCTCCGGCGAGCGCGGCAGGCTTCCGGCGTGGGTGGTCAGGATGCGCGAGGCGCTGGCGAGCATGGGGGTGCTTTACGCCCGTCGGTTCGCCCTGACCAGTGCGAACTACACGTCACCGCGTCAGCAGCATGCAGCCCGCGACCGGCCCGCCGCCGTTCGCCACGACCGCGACCTCGCAGTCGGCCACCTGCCGCGCGCCGCACTCGCCGCGGAGCTGGCGGATCGCCTCGGCGAGGAAGCCGAAGCCGTGCAGACGGCCGCCCGAGAGCTGGCCACCCCACGTGTTCGACGGCAGCCCGCCCCCGAGCTCGAGGCGACCGCCCTCGACGAACGGGCCGCTCTCGCCGCGGCCGCAGAAGCCGAGCGCTTCGAGCCACGACAGCGTGAGGAAGCTGAAGCCGTCGTAGAGCTGCGCGGTGTCGACGTCGGCCGGCGTCAGCTCGGTGCGCGACCACAGCTGCGCGCCGGCGTCCCGCGACGACATCGACGTGAGGTCTTCCCACTGATCCCAGCTCGGCCGCGAGCGCATCGCGGTGCCGACGGCGTTCACGTGCACCGCCCGCTTCGGCAGGTCGCGCGCGACGTCGCGGTGCGACACGATCACCGCGGTGGAGCCGTCGCACGGCGCGTCGCAGTCGAAGAGGCCGAAGGGCCAGCTCACCATGCGCGCGGCGAGATAGTCGTCGAGCGTCATCGGATCGCGGTAGACGGCGTCGGGGTTCATCGCGGCGTGCCTGCGGCCGGCCAGCGCCACCGCGGCCAGATGCTCGCGACGCGTGCCGAACTCGTGCATGTGCCGCATGCAGTTCATCGCCAGCCAGTTGGCCGCCGACATCGCCCCGTACGGGATGAAATAGGCCGCGAAGCCGCCGATCTCGCGCGAGCCGGCGCCGATGCCGCGCCGGCCGTGTCCTGCCGCCGCCGACGCCTCGCTCACCGTGCGGTAGACCAGCACGTGCCGCGCGAGCCCCGCCGCCACCGCCAACGACGCCGCGATCACGGGCGCGATCTGTGCCGCCCCCTCCGGCCCCGCCTGGTGCCAGCTCACCGACAGGCCGAGCGCGTCCTGCACGTCGACGATGCTCGGCCCCGAGAACCCCGCCGGTGCACCGCTCATGAAGCCCGGGTAGGAGGCGATGCCGTCGATGTCGTCGGGCGTGAGCCCGGCGTCGGCGATGGCGCGCAGCGCCGCCTCGGCGGTGAGGTCCATGTCGGTGCGGAAGAGCCGTCGCCCGATCTGCGACTGGCCGACGCCGGACAGGATCGCCCGGCGCTCGAGACGCTCCTCGGGCAGGACGTGGCGCGGCGGGCGCGCCAGCACGACCTCGGTGTCGGTGGCCTTCGGCGGCTCGGCGGGCGTCGTGCGCAGCGCGGTGGCGTCGCGCGGCGCCGGGTCGGGCTCGAACATCGGCAGCGCAATCTCGTCGGTGACGTTCTGGAACACCACCCGCACCGGCATGCCGATCTGCACCGCATCGACGGGGCACCCGACGATGTTCGTCATGAGGCGCAGGTTCCGCTGCTCGACCAGCTCGACGATGGCGATGACGTACGGCACCTCGAGCCCCGGCATCCAGCGCTGGTGGTTCACGGTGTACGTCGCGACGGTCGCGAGCCCCGACAGGTCCTCGGGCGCGACGTCGCGACTGCGGCAGCGCGAGCACACCGGCCGCGACGGATGGATGATCCAGCGACACGCGCGACAGCGCGTCATCGCGAGGCGTCCCGCGCGACACGCCGTCCAGTAGGCTTCGCTGTCGGGTTCGAGGGCGGGGAGCGGCGCGAATGGGTGATCCATGGCGACGGGGTTATTCCGCGCCTGGCGCGCCGCGCGCAACCTCGCCTACGAACGCCCCTCCGAGCGTGTCACCAGGCTCGCGACCACGACGGCGAGCTCGGCGGGCTCGACCGGCTTCGGCACGTGCATGTCGTAGCCGGCGGTGAGCGCCTGCATGCGGTCCTCGACCCGGGCGTAGGCCGTGAGCGCAACGGCCGGGATCTGACCGCCCGCCGCCGACTCGCGCGCCCGGACGCGGCGGATGAGCTCGTAGCCGTCCTCCTCGGGCATGCCGATGTCGGAGACGATGACGTCGGGCGTGTCGCCGTCGAGCGCGGCGATGGCCTCGGCCACCGAGGCGCACGTGCGCACGACCGCGCCACAGTCCTCGAGCACCGCGGCGACGAGCCGGCGCGCGTCGGCATCGTCGTCGACGGCGAGCACGCGGACGCCGGCGAGGCTCGGCGGGCAGTCGAACGGCACCGCACCGCTCACCACTGGATGGACGCGCTCGGGGGCGACGATCTCGGACGGGGCCGTCTTGCGCACGACCATGACCGGCAGGATCACCGTGACGACGGCGCCGGCGCGATCGGCGCGATTGTGCGCCTCGACGCTGCCGCCGTGCAGCTCGACCAGGTGGCGCACGATGGCGAGCCCGAGCCCGAGACCGCCATGCTTGCGGCTGATGGCGCCGTCGGCCTGCCGGAAGCGATCGAACATGTGCGGCAGGAAATCCTCGTCGATGCCGGGGCCGGTGTCGCTGACGGTGAGCTCGACGTGGGAGTTGACGCGCTCGAGCTGGACCCGCACGGTCCCCTGCTTGGGCGTGAACTTGATGGCGTTCGCGAGCAGATTCCACACCACCTGCTGCAGCCGGACGGCGTCGCCGAGGACGACGCCGGCACCGAAGTCGAGCACGACCTGCACGCGGATGTCCTTCGCCTCGGCCGCCGGGCGCGACGTATCGACGGCGGCGCCGACGACCGTCGTCAGGTCGACGGGCTGCGCGTCGAGCCGCAGCTTCCCCGAGATGATGCGCGACACGTCGAGCATGTCGTCGATCAGATGCGCCTGCAGCTTGGCGTTGCGGTCGATGGTCTCGACGGCGCGGCCGATGGCCGTGGCGTCGAGACGGCCGGTGCCGAGGAGCCGGGTCCAGCCGAGGATGGCGTTGAGCGGCGTGCGCAGCTCGTGCGACAGCATGCCGAGGAACTCGTCCTTGGCGCGGCTGGCGATCTCGAGGTCGCGCCGCGCCGCCTGCTCGCGTGCCAGCAGGTCCTCGCGCTCCTCGAGCGCCTGCCGCGCGCGCTGGTAGAGCCGGGCGTTGTCCATCGCGATCGCCGTCTGCGCCGCGAGTCCCTCGACGATGCGCTCGTGCCGCTCCGTGAACATCCCCGCCGCGGCATGCCCGAAGAACAGCCCGCCGATGACCTCGCCCGAGCGCGAGATCACCGACACCGCGAGGTAGCTGCACACCGGCAGATGGCCGGGCGGCATGCCGTGGAACGGCGCGCTGTGCCCGTAGCGCGCGTCGGTGCGCACGTCGGCGATGCGGATCGTCGCCTCGCCGCGGAACGTCGGACCGAAGAGCTGCGTCGCGCGCGGCATGGGCATGTGCGCGAACGCCTCACGCGGTACGCCCGACAGCGAGTACAGCATGTACGAGCCGCCCCGGTCGTCGAGCACGTTGTAGAAGAAGGAGCCGAACTCGGCGCCGGTGAGCTCGGTCGCCGCATCGGTGACGGCCTGCACGAGCTTGTCCTGCGCGAGCTCCGCCGACAGCAGCTGGCCGATGCGGTTGATCGTCTCGACGACCTCGGTCTGCTCGCGGAGCCGCGCCTCCGTCCGCTGGCGCTCGATGCCGAGTGCTACGCCCTGGGCCGCGGCGACGAGACCGGCCCGCGTCGCCGCACCGAGCGCGTGGCGCGGAGCGAACGCCAGGACTCCGACCAGGACGTCGCCCACCACGAGCGGGTACGCGCTCTCGCCCCCGGGGGCGCCGTGCTGCGGCCGCCGCTCGGCGGCCACGCGTCCGACGACGCCCTCGCCGACGAGCACACGGCGCGACCCGCCCGCGCCCATCCCCGCACCCGCTTCGACGACCAGTGCGCGGCCGTCCTCGTCGAGCATCCAGACATGCGCCGCGGTGGCGTCGAGCCGCGCGACGAGAACGGCGCAACAATCGCGCAGCGTCTGATCGAGCGGGCGACCCTGCACGAGGAGGTCGCCGAGGTCGGCGATCAGCGCGCCGAGCCGATCGCGTTCGGCAAGCGCCTCGGCGAGCTCCTGCGGATCGTCGGCGGCCATGCGTCGGCGACAACCTCGCCCGGGAATCGGACGCCGTCAATCGCCAATCGCATCACTGCGCGCCGGCATACTTCGTGATGTACGCCATCACCGCCTGCTCCTCGTCGGGCGAGAGCCACGGGATGCCGCGCTGGTCGAACAATGCGTGCATACGGCCGATCTGGAACTTCCACATCTCGAGGGTCATCGAGCTGGGCGCGTACACGCGATGACAGCCGCCGCAGCGCTGCGCGAGGACGATGGCGCCCGGATTGCCACGGTCGGGCAGATCGGCACTGCATCCGGCGAGGAGCACGGCGGCCAGCAGAACCAGCCGACGCGTCAGAACGACTCCCGACAGTACGCCGCCTGTCCGGGCGCCTCGGCGACGCCCACTTCGACCGCCACCAGCGTGCGCTCGCCCGCGACGCCGCGCAGCGCCGTGCGCAGCCGTCCGAGCAGATACGCCGCGAGCTCCTCGGCCGAGCTGTGGACGATCGGCAGCACCGCACAGTCGCTCGCGGGAAACGCGAAGCGATCGCCCTCGGCGGTGATCATGGTGACGACCCCGTCCTCGGTCGCGACGGTGAGACAGTCGCTGTCCGCCGGCACGATGGTGCGCTCGTCGAGCTCCTCACAGAGCTCCTTGGCGAGCCGCTTCACCACGCCGAAGTCGAGCACGTAGCCGTCGGGCCCGAGATCGGCCTCGACGCGCACCGACACCTGGTAGTTGTGGCCGTGGAGCGGCTCGCGGAAGCCGGGGTAGGCGATGAAGTGCGCCGCCGAGAACTTGAGGTACTCCTTCGCGACGACGACGCTGTAGCGCTGGGGACCGGGCATCGCCCCGCCTTAGACCGGCCGCCGCGCGGACTGTCAATGCTCGGCGCTACCCGAACAGCGTACGCAGCACGAGGCGCACGAAGTCGCCGCGCGTGAGCGTCGGTCGGTGCGCGAAGACGTCACCGTCGACCGCGTCGATGCGGTCGAGGATCGCCATGCCGCCGCGCGCGAAGAGCCGCACCTCGCGGCGCAGGCGGCCCGTCACCATGCCGGCGAGCGGCAACCCGCGCTCGAAGAGCGCCCGCGCCCGCGCCACCTCGAAGCGCAGGAGCTCGCGGAAGCCGGGCGTGACCCGGCGCTGTGCCAGCGCGTCACGGCTGCCGCCGAAGCGATCGAGGTCGTCCTGCGGCAGGTAGACGCGGCCGCGCTCGAGGTCACCGGCGACGTCCTGCCAGCAGTTCGTCAGCTGCAGCGCGGTGCAGATGTCGTCGGAGCGCGCCTGGCGCTCGGCGTCGTGGTGTCCGAACAGCCCGAGCACGATGCGCCCCACCGGGTTCGCCGAGCAGCGGCAGTACTCGTAGAGCGCGTCGATGGTCGCCATCGACGCCGTGTCGCCGGCCGCATCGCGACGGAACGCCGTGATCAGATCGCGAAACGGCTGCACCGGTAGCCGGCGCGCCGTCAGCGTGTGGCCGAGGGCCACGAAGATGGGATCGTCGACCGACGCCGGATCACCGGCGCATGCCAGCAGCGTCGCCTCGAACTCGTCGAGGCGGTCGAGACGACCGACGTCGCTGCCTTCGTCGGCGAGGTCGTCGCCGGCGCGCGCGAAGGCGTAGACGGCGGCGAGGTCGCGCCGCAGATGACGCGGCAGCAGCCACGAGCCGATGGGGAAGTTCTCGTAGTGTGCACGCGCGATGCGCGCGCACTCGGCGTACGCCTGCTCGACGTCCACCCTCAGGCCACCCGTCGATGGGTGCCGTCGGCGCCGCACACGAAGTCGCCGGCGAAGCCGTCCGGCGGCCCCGCGCGCCGGCAGAGCGCGGCGTACTCGTCCGCCGTCACCGCCACGCGCCGCGCCGATGCGACCCCGGCGTCGTTCCCGGCGCGGCCCGATACCAGCGCCGTGAACAGCTCGGCGCTGGCGCCGCCCGCGGCGAAGCATCCCACCCGACGACCGGAGAGGACGCGGCCCTCGGCCTCGAGCAGCGCGGCCAGCGCCAGCCCGAGCGACGCCGCGCCGGTATCGCCGGCATGGCACGCGACCATGAGCGCCGGGTCGACCTGCTCCACGGTGGCCGCCGCAAGCGCCTCGTCGAGGCGCGGCTCGACATCGGCCCAGCGTTGCTCGTTCTCGCGCCAGTCGCGCTCGACCACGCGGCGATGCGCATCACGGGCCGCGTCCGGACTCGACGCCGCCCAGACGACGCGGGCGAGGCGGTCCGTCATGACCTCCGTCCCCTCGGGCTCGGGGCGCTCCCGCTTGCGCAACGCCAGGAACGCCCCGTCGAGGGCCGCGTCGTCGGAGGCGCCGGTCCAGGCCACGGCGTCGTCGGCGAAGACGAGGGCGCGCGGCTCGGTCCCGACCAGCATGGCGACCGCACCGGCACCCAACGGCTGCGTGCCGTCGACGCGGGCGTCGGCGGCGATCACCAGCGCGCGCCGCGCGCGCATGCCGCCGGCGCGCACCCAGTCGGCCGCCGTCGAGAGCGCCGCGGTGCCCGCACACCACGGGTGCCGCACGTCGAGCAGGCGGCAGCGGGCGCCGAGGCCGATCAGCCCGTGCACGACGGGGCTCACGGGCGCCGGGGCGGTGGTGGCCACCAGCAGCAGGTCGACGTCGGCCGGATCGGTCCCGTCGGCATGCAGCAACCGCGCGGCGGCGGTGGCGGCCATGGTGACGGTGTCCTCGCCCGGCACCATGAGCGCCACCTCGAGGGTGCCGCGCGCGGACGCCGCGTGGGTGAGCGGCAGGCGATGCGCGGGAACGTAGGCGTGCAGGCGTTCGACGCCGACGCTCATGCCGCCGTCGTCCGCGCGCGGTACTGCCCGAGGGCACGCAGCGGGAAGTGGAGCGGATACAGGCGGTAGCGAAGATAGCTGCGGCGCGGGACGCCGGTGCCGGTGTAGGCGCGCTCCTCCCACGTCCCGTCGTCACGCTGCGTGGCGACGAGGTGGGCAACGCCACGCTGCACGGCGTCGCTCTGCACACCGTCGACCGCCATCAGTGCGAGCAGCGCCCAGGCGGTCTGCGTCGGCGTGCTGTCGCCGCGACCGATCTGCTCGGGGTCGTCGTACGAGGCCGGCGACTCGCCCCAGCCGCCGTCCGCGTTCTGGTGCGCGCACAGCCAGTCGACGCCGGCGCGGATCCACGGCGCCTGCAGATCGGCGTCCGCGTTGGCGAGACCGGTGAGCGCGAGGCTGGTGCCGTAGAGCGCGTTGACGCCCCAGCGTCCGAGCCAGCTGCCAGAGGGCTGCTGCTCGCGGCGCAGGAACTCGACCGCGCGCCGCACGCGACCGAACTCGGGGCCGAAGCCGGTGGCCCCCATCAGCCCGAGAACGCGTCCCGTCGAATCGGGATTGGGCGGATCCGTGAGCCCCTCGAGATCGGGGAACGGCACCGCATCGAGGAAGCGCGCCGGGCCGTGGTTGTCGAACGCCGCCCAGCCGCCGTCGCGGTGCTGCATGCCGAGGGTCCAGTTGCTGCCGTGCGCGAGCGCGCGACGACCGGCCGCCGTCGCCGCCTGCGGCAGACGGCCGAGCGCCAGCAGCGTCTCGGCCGAGACGTCGACGTTCGGATACGAATCGTTCGCGAACTCCACCGCCCACCCGCCGGGATCGAGCTGTGGGTTGCGCACCGACCAGTCGCCCGGTCGGAAGATCTGACGCGACACCAGCCAGTCGCCGGCGCGCACGAGCGCCGGCGACGCCGGGTCGACGCCGGCGTCGAGCAGCGCCTGCACCGCGAGCGCCGTATCCCAGTTGGGCGACGTGCAGGGCTGATGCAGCAGCTCGTCGTCCTGCTGCAGCAGGAGGTCGTCGATGCCCTGGAGCCCGCGCACCATGACGGGATGGTCGAGCGCGAAGCCCACCGCGTGCAGCGCCAGCACCGAGTGCACCATCGCCGGCTGGATGCCGCCCCACTGCCCGGTGGCGTCCTGGCGACGCAGGATCCATTCGATGGCGCGCGCCACGGCGCGCCGGCGCAGCGGTTTCCACGGGACGCGCCCGAGCAGGCCGAGCGCGCGATCGAGACCGAGGAACGCGTTGCGCCACGTGAGCACGCGTCGCGAGCGCGCGAACGACAGGTCGTCGGCGGTGGGCTCGCGCACCCAGAGCTCGCCTACGCCCCCACCGAGCGGCACGCGCGCCTCGGGACGATGCACGCGCAGCAGCGCGAACGGCACCAGCACCGACCGCGCCCAGCTCGAGAAGGCGTAGATGCCGAGCGGCGACCACGGCGGCAGCAGGATGACCTCGATCGGCATCGCCGGCACGCCCTGCCAGGGGAACTGCCCGAAGCATGCCAGCCAGAAGCGCGCGTAGAGTCCTGCCCGCGCGAGGCCGCCCTGCGACAGGATGAAGTCGCGCCCGCGCACCATGGCCGGGTGATCGCCCGCGAGGCCGGTGAGCTTCAGCGCGAAGTACACCTCGATGCTGGTGGACAGATGGCCGGGCAGTCCCGTCGCCAGCGACCATCCACCGTCGTCCTGCTGCAGGCCCAGCAGACGGTCGACGAGGCGCGCCTCCAGCTCGGGCCGCTTCCGCCCGAGCAGCCGGTTCAGGAAGATCCACTCGGCTTCGAGGTTGCCGGCGGCTTCGACCGACGCCTGCCAGTAGCCGCTCGACTGCTGCTGCTCGAGCAGACGCTCCGTGGCGCGCGCGACCGCGCCGGCCACCGCGTCCGCGAACCCCTCCCCTGCCGTCGGTTGCTGCAACGTCACGACGCATCCTCCGTGCCACTTCCGACCCTGACGATCAACGTCTCGACGCCGCCGCGCCGCAGCATGGCGGCGACCGTCTCCGGGTCGTCGGCGAGGGCGATGACCGCGCCGCCGGCTCCACCGCCGGTGAGCTTCGCCCCGAGCGCACCGGCGCGACGCGCGGCGCCGACGAGGGCGTCCGTCGCCGGCGACGACACACCGAGTGTGGCGAGCAGCGTCTGGTTGTCGTCGAAGGCGCGCCCGAGCCCCGCGAGATCACCCGCGGCGGCCGCGGCGGCACCGCGCTCCACCACCGCCGTGACGTCGTCGAACAGCGCCTCGTGACGATCGCGATCGCGCTCCCAGCGTTCGCGCAGACCACCCACCGCCGCGCCCGTGCTGCGCGCCTGCGGCGGGAACGCCACCACCAGGGGCAGCGGGCGCGCGGTGACGAGCGGCGTCACCACGGGCGGATCGCCACGCACGAAGCGGAAGCAGGTGCCCAGCGCCGCCGCCGCCGGATCGATGCCCGACGGCGTGCCATGGAAGATCGCCTCGAGGCGTCGTCCGACGGCCAGCTCGTCGGTCGTGTCGAGCGTGCGACCGGCGGCTGCGGCGAGCGCGCGCAGCGTCGCCACCGCGAGCGCCGCCGAGCTGCCGAGCCCGCGTCCCGCCGGTAGCTCCGAGCGCACGCGCACGACGACACGCAACGGATCCAGGCCGACGAACGCCGCCGCCTCGGCGACGAGCCGCGCCGGACGCGTGTCGTCGGCGGGGACGGGCTGCTCGCTCACGAGGGCCGGGCCGGCGCCGTCCTCGACGACGGCCTCGAGCCCGATCGGCAGGCCGGCGGCGATCGCCGGCCGGCCGTAGACGACGACATGCTCTCCGAGGAGGATGATCTTCCCGCCGGCGCGACCGCGCGCGGGAAGACGCATCACGACCCCTCGAGGGTCCGCAGCAGCTCGCGCGCGCGATCGATCTTGACGTCGCCGCGCGCGATCAGCTCCTGGCGCAGCTGTTCCGCGGCTGCGCCGCGCGCGCCCGCCGCGTGCGACACCGCGCGTGCGTGCAGCGCCATGTGCCCCTTCTGGATGCCCTCGGTGGCGAGCGCACGCATGGCCGCCATGTTCGACGCCAGGCCGACGGCGCACATGATGCCGCCGAGCTCGCGCGCCGAGCCGACGCCGAGCAGGCGCAACGCCAGCCGCACCCGCGGATGCGATTCGGCCGCCGGTCCGACGATGGTGACCGCCATCGGCAGCTCGATGGTGCCGACGAAGTGCCCGTCCTCGATGGCCCACGTGGTGAGCGAGCGATAGGCGCCGTCACGGCACGCGTAGGCGTGGGCGCCCGCCTCGATGCCGCGCCAGTCGTTGCCGGTGGCGACCGCGACGGCGTCGACGCCGTTCATGATGCCCTTGTTGTGGGTTGCGGCGCGGTACGGGTCGGCCCAGGCGAACTCGTACGCGTACAGCATCCGCTCGGCGACCTCTTCGCCGGGCACGCCGTCGCGACCGAGTGCCGCCACCGGCACCCGCACCGCGGCGCGGGCGAGCCGGCGATCGGCCAGGTTCGACAGGATGCGCAGGCAGGTGGTTCCGCCCGCGATCTCCTGCACCATCGGCGCCAGCCCCTCGACGAGCGAGTTGACGGCGTTGGCCCCCATGGCGTCGCCGGTGTCGACGAGGAAGTGCACGATGACCATGGTCTCGCCGCGCGGCGTCCGCACGAGGCGGAGCTCGACGTCGCGCGGGCCGAAGCCGCGGCGACAGAGCCCGGGCGTGAGCTTCTCGGCGGCTTCGAGGAGGCGGCCGCGCGCGGCGCCGAGCCGCTCGACCGCCGCCCCGGGGTCGGGCACCTGCACGAGCTGGATCTGCCCGATCATGGCGCCGGGATCGGCCTCGGCGACGAAACCACCGCCCGCCCGGGCCACCAGCGCCGCGTTCGACGCCGCGGCGATGACCGACGGCTCCTCGACCACCATCGGGATGATGTAGTCGCGGCCGTTGATCTGGAAGTTCAGGCCCACGCCGAAGGGCAGCGCGAACGTGCCGACGGCGTTCTCCACCATGATGTCGGCGATCTCGAGCGGCAGTGCGTCGGCCGCGGTCAGCGTCGCCACCTCGTCGGCCGAGAGACCGAGCGCCTCGGCGAGCTTCTGCCGCCGCTCGTCCACGGTGAGCTGGTAGAACGCTGGGATGCGAGAACTACTCATGCGCCTCCTCCAAGGATGACCCGGGCGTGATCCAATCGCGCAGCCGGCGCCCCAGCACAAGGGGAGCGCAGGACAAAGCCTGTACGTCGCGCGAACCGGTGAGTACCATCGCCGTCCGCAGCTCGTCCACGAGCTGGTCGACGTAGGCGGCGGCGGCCTCGATGCCCCCGGTCCGGAACGCCCGGAACACGGGAAGGGCCACGCCCGCCACCCGGGCCCCGAGGGCCAGCACCTTGGCGACGTCGAGACCGCTGCGGATGCCGCCGCTGGCGATGCAGTCGAGCCCGAGGCCGCGCAGGCCGAGGAGCGACGCGGCGGTGGGGATGCCCCAGTCGGCGAAGGTGTCCCCGAGCGCGCGTTGCGCGTCGTCGGCCCGCAACATCTCGACCCGCACCCACGACGTCCCACCGGCCCCCGAGACGTCCACCGTGCGTACGCCGGCGTCACGCAGGCGCTGGCCGACCGTGCGCGACACGCCGCAGCCGGTCTCCTTCGCCACAACCGGCACCGGCAGCTCGCGCACGAGCCGTCGGAACGTGTCGAGGCCGCCGCGGAAGTCGCGATCGCCGCCGGGCTGCACCAGCTCCTGGGCGGGATTCAGATGGACGCAGAGGGCATCGGCCCCCACCGCCCGCACCAGCGCCACGATGTCGGCCGACGCCATCGACGCGGCCTGCACCATGCCCAGGTTGGCGAGCACCAGCGTCGTGGGCGCGTGGGCGCGCACGGCGAAGGTATAGCCGAGGCCGGGCTCGCGGTGCATCGCACGCTGCGAGCCGAGACCGAAGGCGATGCCATGCTCCTCGGCGACCCGGGCCAGCGACTGGTTGATGTCGGCGGCCTCGTCGGTACCACCCGTCATGCCGGTGATGACGAGCGGCGCGCGCAGGCGCTTTCCGAGCAACGTCGTGGCGACGTCGACCTCGTCCAGCGCCAGCTCGGGAAGGGCGTCGTGCACCAGCTCGACCTCTTCGAGGAGCGTCGTCTTGCCGGTGTACTCCACGGGCCCGGTGGCGCAGTGATCGAGGTGGGAGCGCTTGCGCTCGCTGATGGTGCTCTCAGCCAACGGTCACTCCCTCGGCTGCGATCGTCACGTCGAGCGGCACGATGCCGGCGTCTTCCCAGGCGGCGCGCACCGCGTCCGCCTGCGTCGCCGACGTCGCCAGCGCGATGCCGCAGTCGCCGGCCCCGGCACCCGACGCCTTCGCCGCCGCGCCGGCGCGATTCGCCACGCGCACGAGCGTCGCCAGCGCGGGCGTGACGATCGGCAGATCGAGCTCGGTGCCGAACCGCGCCAGCAGTGCCGCCGAGCGGTCGACCGCATCGAGCAGCGTGGCGGCGTCGCCGCGCGCGACCGCCTCGGCCGCGCGCACGGCGACCGCGAACAGCTCGGCGAACGACGCCGGCGCCGTCACGGTGGCGAACCGTGTCAGGAGCGGCGTCGTGTGCGCCGACGTGCCCGTCCAGCCGGCGAGCAGGTGGAGCCCCACCGGCAGCGTGCGACGCTCCACGGCGAGCGCCGGCTCGGCGCGGCGCGCCTCGACCAGGCCGCCGTACACCGCCGCCGCGATGTCGGCGCCGCTGCCCTGCCCGGCCTGGAACAGGGCATTCGCCGCCAGCGCCGCGTCGAGGACGGCACGCGGCGCGGCCGTGGGCTGCAACGCCGCGCTCGCCGCCACCAGCGTGGCGGCGCTGCGTCCGAGGCCGAGCTTGCGCTCGCCGACCAGGAACGCGCGCGAGTCGACGACGACGTGCAGCGGCGTGCGGATGCCGAGCGTGCGCGCGGCGGCGAGCACGGTGCCGGCATCGCCGAGCGGCAGCGGGGCGTCGACGTCGAGCCGCGTGGTCCGTCCTTCGGCGATCGACTCGACGACCACGCCGCGATCGCCGGCCCGCACCGTCACGACGGCCTGCCGATCGACGGCGGCGACGAGCGCCGGCGCGCCGCGCAGCACCGCCCACTCGCCGGTGACGAAGAGCTTACCGGGCGCGCGCGCGGTGACGCTCACGCCACCACCTCGGCACCGGTGCCCGGCGCGCAGGTGATGACGCGCACCACGCCGGGCACGGCGGCGAGGGCCTCGGCGACGTGCGGCGCATCGCCGGCGGCGCACAGCGCCTTCACCTGCGGAC
Organism: uncultured Binatia bacterium (SeqCode); assembly: GCA_964404165.1. Classification (GTDB taxonomy): domain Bacteria; phylum Desulfobacterota; class Binatia; order DP-6; family DP-6; genus DASYLJ01. Next base: position 22,461 of record CAYOIZ010000081.1, read on the forward strand.
CGGCGTCGATGGTGATCCAGGCCGGCACGCCGTCGGCGCGCAACGCCCACACACGCTGGATGCAGTCGACGGTGGCGCCGCGCCAGTAGAGCAGCGGCGGCCGCGCCGCGAGACCGATGGCGTGCATCTTGAGGGCGCTGTGCTCGGCGAGCTGACCGAGCGCCTCGAGGTCACGGGCGCGGATGGCGGCGCGGGCCTCGGCGAGATCGGCCTCGGCGCCGGCGACCCAGGCCGGATAGAGCGGCGACGCGGCGGCTCGCGCCATGCCGTCGCGCGACGACACGCTCTTCGGTGCGGTGGTGGTGACGGCGACGACCACCCGCACGTCGCTCCACGCCGTGGCGTCGAGCAGCGGCTCGGCGATGGAGTCGGCGCCGTCGGCGCGCTCGCCGCGATGCCACTCGACGAAGCCGCCGAAGATGCTGCGCGCCGCCGAGCCGGAGCCGCGGCGCGCCAGCGCCGACAGCGCGGAGGGATCGAGGTGCAGCCCCGCGGCCTGCGCGCCCGCCACCGCGAGGGCCGCGAACGCCGCTGCCGACGACGCCAACCCGACACCGCGCGGCACGTGGCTACGCGTCACCACCGACACCGGGTCGCGCCGGCCGGCCTCGTGGCGCAGGAGGTCGACGAATCGCGCGAGCCGGACCCGCTCCTCGCCGGCGGCCGGGGCCTCGTCGATCTCGAAGCGGTCTTCGTCGGTGGCGGCGAAGGCGACGCGGGCATCGATGGAGAGCCCGTCGAGCGTGATCGAGATGCTGCCGGTGGCGGGCAGGTTCAGCTCGGGATCGCGTTTACCCCAGTACTTGACCAGGGCGACGTTCACGTTGCTGCGGGCAGTGGCCTCGGACCTGGTCATCGCGACGGCGCCGGTTCTAACCTTTTCGGACGCCCGACGCACGGCCCCCCGTCAACGCCGTCCGGTCGCGACCTGGCCGGCGCCGAGGGCCGCGAAGAGGCTGGATTCGCGTTGGTAGAAGCCCTGCGTATGCAACGAATCCCGAAGGTGCAGGAAGGTGTAGTCCAGGTGGTGGCAGAGCTCGTGCAGCAGCGTGCGCAGGAAGGTGCGGTAGGCCACCACCTGGCCCCGCTTCGCGGTCAGCATCCAGAGCGTGATCCGGTCGGCCCCACCGCCATTCCCCGGAACGTACAGCCCGTGCAGCTCGCCGCGCATGTCGTGCGGACGGCGCTCCTGCACGAACACGCGCAGCCTCGAGACGCCGAGCCCGATGCAGACGCCGTCGGCGATGTGCTGCGACACCGACTGCACGTCGGCGACGCGCGCCGTCGCCAGCACCCCGGGCAGACGCGCCACCGCGTCCTGCAGGGCGGGATGCGGGTGCAGCGGCAGCGCCCGGTACTGGTCGCTCTTCGCCGCCACCTTCTGCAACGACGGCGGCAGGCGCCGATACCAGGCCGGGCGAGGCCCCGGTGGCGACGGAACGGCGGACATGCGCGCGCGCACCCTAGCGCACGGCCCGCATGCGTCCAACTGGACGCCCTCGCGGCGAGGCGATAATTCCCCTGCCCGTGCAGGCCCGCCTCGGTGCGCTCGTCGGTGCGCTGACGCGATCCCTGGCCGCGGCCAGCCCGGCGCCGCGCGGTCTTCCCTGCTTCGGGCTCGAGCACGCGAGCGGCACCGCGCGCGAGCTGCTCGGACGCCTGAGCGCACACGGCATCTTCCGGAAGTACGAGCTGGTGCTCGATCTCGGCAGCGACCTCGGTGCCACCGGCCGCTGGCTGGCGACGCGCCTCGGCTGCTCGGCGCTCGCCACCGCCGACGACGCCGGCGCCGCGATCGCGGGCCACGCCCTCACGCGGCGCGCCGGGCTGACGGCGCAGGTGTTCCACGTCCCCGCAGCGCCGGCGGCCCTGCCCGTCCGCGACGCCCGCTTCACGCACGTGTGGATCACGGAGGCGCTGCCACGACTGCCCGACACGGCGCTCGCCGACGCCTTCCGCGCGCTCCGTCCGGGCGGTCACCTGG
>CAYOIZ010000082.1:0-21860 GCA_964404165.1 uncultured Binatia bacterium (SeqCode)
CGGGCTGCTCGGACCGGCCAGCGCCCGACGGTAGGCCGCAATGGCCTCGTCCCACGCCCCGCTGGCCACGGCCGTGTCGCCGGCTGTGATCTCGGCACGCCCGACCTCGTCGGCGAGCGCGGGATCGGGATAGGCCGCGAGACCGGTCGCCGCCCCGGCGAGATCACCGTCGGCGAGCGCGATGCGGGCCCGCACCCGACCGAGTCGCGCCGCGAGCGCGGGATCGAGTGTCCGCGGCTCGAGCTTCAGGACGACGGCGCGCGCCCCGGGCACGTCGCCGGCGCGCAGCGCCACCTCGGCATAGGCGATGCGGGCGGGCGGATCGGCGCTCGTGACGCGGACCTGCATCACCGTCGCCGCCATCGCCGGCACGCCGAGGCGCTCGAAGGCACCCGCGATGACGAGGCGGTCGTCGGCGGTGGCGAGGCGATGGATGTTCGTGGTGTAGGCGGCGTAGACGGTGGCGATGCCGGCCCAGTCCTCGGCAGCGGCGAGCTTCGCGATCCAGGTGCGGAGCACGATCGTGCGCTCGGCGTCGGCCTGCCGCTCGCTGGGTGGATCGAGCGCGGACGCGCCGTCGAGCGTGGCCAGCGCCGCCTCGAAGTTGCCGGCCTGCGCCTGCGTGCGCGACGCCTCCACCAGGAGCGCGGCACGGATGGCCGGCGTGCCGGACTCGGTCGCCAGCTGCTGGAGACGGCCGGCCGCGTTCTTGCCGCCGTCGAGCACGGCGATGCGCATCTCGGTCTCGGCGATCACCTTGCGGCTGGCACGACGGCGGAGCACGCGCTCGTACGCCATGCGGGCAGCGTCGAGATCCTGATCCTCCTGCGCGAGCGTGCCGGCGAGCAGATCGAGCGCCGCATCCTCCTCGACCCCGCGCGAGGCACGGGGCGCGGCCAGGAGCTGGCGTGCCTCGGTCCGCGCACCGGCGGCCGCCAGCGCGGCGGCCTCGTCGCCGAGCACCGACGGCATCAGCACCGTCTGCGGACAGTCCGGCGCGAGCGAGCGGAAGAGCGTCGCCGCCTGTGCGGGCGACCCACCGTCGCGCGCCTGTCGCGCCTCTTCGAGCCGCGCCTCGCAGCGCACGTCGCCCGCGGCGGAGGCCAGGACGACGGCGAGTGCGCGCTTCGCCTCCTTCGTCCGACGCCGGACGCGCAGCGCGCTCGCCTGCGCGACGCGGGCGTACGGTGCGAGCGCATGGCTCGGAAAGCGGTCGAGGAAGAGACCGAACGCGGAGCTCGCTTCCGGACCGAGGTCGAGCCAGAGGGCGACCATGCCCGCCATGAGCTGTGCACGGGGCGCGTCGGCGAACTGCGGGAAGTCGCGCGCGGCGCGCTGGTAGGCGGCGATCGCCGCCAGCGGGTCGTCCTGCCCGTTCGCGGCGCGCACCAGCAGCACGTCGGCGGCGAGACACGCGGTTGCGGCCGACGCCGGCATGCCCGGCAGCGGCGCGTCGGGAATGGTGCCGTCGCTCTGCCAGCGTCCGAGCGCGTCGCGCAGCGAGGCGGCCGCGTCGTCGGCATAGAGCGGCGTCTCGAGGGCCGGCGGCAGGAAGCGCACGCCGCGCAGCACCTGGAACGGTGTCGCCGCGAGCGGTGGCGCGACGGTGCTGGCCAGGGGCGGCGCCTCGTCCGGCACGGGGTCGGCCGCGGCGGGCGTCACGACCTGCGCCGAGGCGAGGACGGCCTTCGGTGCCGGTGCCGCGGCAACGGCTGCCGGCGGGGCGACCGCTACCGGCTGGGTCGTTTTTTCCGGGGTGCCGAGTCGCAACGCCGCGACCCGTCCCTTCGTCGTCATCGTGAACGGCGTCACCGCGGTGAGCTCCACCACCACGCGCGCCGTCGTCGTGTCGCGCTGGCCGGTGCGGACCTGGCGCACCGGACCGCTGCCGGTGAGCGTGCGCTGGACGGCGGGATCGATCTGCGCCGGCACGTCGATGTAGATGCGCTCCGGCGCCCCGTCCTGGGCGGCCAGCCGCTTCGCCGTCGCCTCGGCGGGACCGGAGAGCCGCAGGCGGATCTCCTTGACCGGCTTGCCGACGGTCTCGACGCGCTCGATGCGGAGGGACGGAGCCGTCAGGCCCCGTCCCTCCTGTGCACCGGCTGGGGGCAGGACCACCTGTGCTCCGGCGCGTCCAACCACGACGACACCACACACCACGGCCCCGAAGCACCACCACACCACTCCCCGCGCCTGCCCCACGGGGGGAATGCGTCAGCAAGGCAGGTGCCACCCGGCAACCCCTGCCCCGCACGGCGTTTCCTGCCGCAGGTGGTCGGCACGCGTGGGGCGTGCTGACACGGCGAGGCAGCCCGTTGACGCTCGGGCGATTCCATTCAAAACCGGCTTGACGCCGTTCGCGACCGTGCGGGATATGAATCGCCAATCGTCGTCTGGCCTACCCCGGAGGAGAGAGCCATGAGTACCACCCGCATCGTCGCCCTCGCCGCACTCGCCCTGATGGTCGCCGGCCCTGCAGGAGCCGAGCCCGCGAATTGTCAGAAACAGGTCGTCAAACAGCTCATGAAGCTCAAGAAGATCTCCGTGAAGGCGACCGCGAAGTGCCTCGACTCCCAGAACCTGAACAAGATCTCCGGCCCCTGTCCGGATGCGGCCACGCAGCTCAAGGTGCAGAAGGTCCGCACCAAGGTCGTCACCACCATCGCCACGGCATGTCCCGACCCCGATCGCGCCACGCTGGGCTTCCCCGCGACGTGTGCGTTCGAAGGCACGCCCACCGGCGTCGAGGCCACGTGCGCGGCGCTCCCCGTGGGCACGCCCGCCGAGTTCGCGACCTGCCTCGCCTGCTGGAAGGAGGCCGAGCTGGCCGAGTTCATGGCGACGCTCTACGCCTCGCACGCGATCGAGGTCTGCGGCGGCAGCCTCGACGAGACCTCGCCCCGCTGCTCCGAGCTCGACTGCGCGACGCCACTGCCGGATCAGCGTGACCTGGGCGACTCGGGCGAGAACGACTGTCAGCGCAGCATCGGCAAGGCCGGCATCAAGCACCTCCTCTTCGTCGAGAAGACGCTCGAGGCGTGCGGCCTCAAGGGCAACACCCGCGCCACGTGCCTCGCCGACCTGTCCCTGCAGACGAAGATCGCCTCGGCCGAGGTGAAGCTGGAATCCGCCATCCAGAACAAGTGCGGCAATCGTGTGCCTGCGGCCGCTCTGCCGTTCTGCTGCAAGGCCGGCATGGGCAACGCCTGCATGGCCGCCGCCACCCGCGAGCAGTGCGACCTCGACGGTGGTCAGGTGCAGGAGGGCAAGGTGTGCGGGATGGGCAACACGTGCGATCCCGTCGGCGGCCCGAATCAGAAGATCACGTGGTGGGAGACCTGCCCGATCAGCGACACGTGCCCGGGCACGCCCCTCACGTCGCTCGACGATCTGATCGATTGCGTCGATTCGACCGTCGACGAGATCACCGACGAGCTGCTCTGCCTCCAGTTCCCCGCCGGCTGGCCCTGCCCGTCGGATGCCTCACCGAGCGGCGCCTTCGTGGACTGATCCGGACGCACGGGTCCGGGTGGCCAATCCGCCCACCCGGACCCATGCCCTCAGCGGACGCCGAGAAAAGCGCCGCTCGGCGACGCCGTCACGCACCCGAGCGCCGCGTCGGAGCAGTCGACGACCGCGCCGGCCGCGGCGTCCCGGCCGTCGAACGCACCCGCGACGTCCGTCTTCACCGCCGCGCCCGCGAAGAGCGCGCACATGCGGGTCGTGCCCATCGTCACCCGGACCGCGACCTGCCCCTGCGGTGCAGCGAGATCGAGCCCGGTCGACTTGCCGACGATCTTCATCGTGCGACCCGCCTTCAGCAGCATGTTCTTCACGCCGGTCGGCGGTCCGCCCTTCTGGACGTACTTGAGCACCTTGCCACCTTTCCAGCCGCTGGCCGGCAACACGAAGCTGGCGTAGCCGCCCGTGCCGGAGCAGAGCTCGACGGTGGCCCCGACCAGGGTCGGATCGTCCGCGCTCCCGGACGTCGGCGCGACGAGCTGGGCGTCCTTCGACAGGAACAGGAGCTTCCCCTTGCCGGCGGGATTGCCCTTGAGCTGGAGCTTCCGCGCCGACACCGGCTGATCGGCGGCGACGGCGGGTGCCGTGACCAGGACGACGGCTCCGAGTACGGCGACGAGCGGCAACATGGCAGTTCGCATGGCGGTGACCTCCCGATCACCCAATGGAGCAATCGGCTCGCCATCGTCGGCCCCCGCCCTGGGGGCAGCACGGCGATTCGGACGCGGCGAACGCGCATCGACGCCGCCACCCGAATGTCGCTCACGGCGACTGCTACGGGGTGTGCGTCTGCTCCGGATCGATTCGCACCGGGCGCGGGCCTCGTCGCATCCCCACCCAGCGCCGCAGGGCCTCGGTCAGCACGGCCGACCGCACCGGCTTCGGGACGTAGTCGTCCATGCCGGCGGCGACGCAGCGCTCGCGATCACCGTCCATGGCGTTCGCCGTCACCGCGATGATCGGCGTGCGCCGGCCCGGACCCTCGAGCTCGCGGATGGCGGCGGTGGCTTCGAAGCCGTCCATCTCGGGCATCTGGCAGTCCATCAGCACGACGTCGTACGGCACCGACCCGAGCGCGTACACCGCTTCGCGCCCGTTGCCGACGGCGTCCGCCTGGCACCCGAGCTTGCGCAGCAGCGCGAGCACGAGCTGCTGGTTCACCGGGTTGTCCTCCGCCACCAACACGCGCAGCCCGCGCAGCGGATCGACCGCGTCGGCCTCGGCGACCACCGCCGGCCGCTCGCGCAGCGCCGCACAGAGCCCGTCCTGCAGCTGCGCCGCCCGCACCGGCTTGGTGAGCACGCGCGCGATGCCGGCGACGGTCACCAACGTGGGATCGGGCCGCCGTCCGATCGGAAGCAGCAGCACCAGGCACCGCCCCGGCGCCTGCAGCGTGCGCGCGAGGGCGAGCCCGTCGTCACCGGTGGTTCCGGCGATGAGCGCCACGTCGACCGGGGTCGTCCCCACCGCATCGCGCGCCGCGCCGCCGTCGGCCACCGCGGTGACACGCGCGCCCATGCGACCGAGCAGTCCCGCCAGCATGGTCCGGCTCGCCGGCTCCGGCTCGACCACGAGCACGCTGCGTCCGGCGAGCGCGGCGTCGGCGCCGCGCGTCTCCGTCGCACTGCGCGCGAGCCGCACCGTGAACCAGAACGTGCTGCCCCGACCGAGCGCGCTCTCGAGCCCCATCGTGCCGCCCATCAGCGTCACCAGCTCGTGCGAGATGGCGAGACCGAGGCCGGTCCCGCCGTAGCGGCGCGTCGTCGAATCGTCGGCCTGCGTGAACGGCTCGAAGAGGCTCGCCTGCGCCTCGGGCGCGAGGCCGATACCGGTGTCGGTGACGGCGAAGCGCAGCTGCACCCAGTCGTCGCCGCCCTCCTCCACCGTGACGCGCACTTCGACCCGTCCGCGCTCGGTGAACTTGACGGCGTTGCCGACGAGGTTGAGCAGCACCTGGCGCAGGCGGCCGACGTCCCCGCACGCCACCGGCGGCACGTCGGCGTCGACCGACACGAGCAGCTCGAGGCCCTTGCCGTAGGCCGTCTCGCCGAGCAGCTCGAGCACCTCCTCGACCGCAGGCCGGACGTCGAACACGACGCGTTCGAGCGCCACCTTTCCCGCCTCGAGCTTCGAGAAGTCGAGGATGTCGTTGATGACGGTGAGCAGCGCCTCGCCCGAGCGCCGGATCGTCTCGGTGAAGTCGCGCTGCTCGGCGTCGAGCGTGGTCTCGAGGAGCAGCCCGGTCATGCCGATCACGCCGTTCATCGGCGTGCGGATCTCGTGGCTCATGGTGGCGAGGAAGCGCGACTTGGCCTCGGCGGCGTCCTCGGCGCGACGGCTCGCCACCTCGAGCTCGGCCACCATGTCGGCGAGCGCGGCGGCATGTCGCTGCTCCGCCTCCTTCGCCACCTCGAGGTCGCGCGCGTGCGTGCGCAGCGCCTCCTCCACCGCGCGGGACGGCGTGATGTCGCTCGTGATGCCGGCGACGCGTTTCACCGTGCCGTCCGGCGCGCGCACCGGCCACCCGCGCGCGTGCACCCAGCGGATGGTGCCGTCGCCGAGGATCACGCGCATGTCCGCCGTACACCCCTGTCCCTGCACGAGCCGGCCCCATTGGGCCTCGGCCTCGGGCCGATCGTCGGGATGGATCCGGGCCATCCACGCCGCCGGATCGCTCGCCAGCAGCGCGACCGGCTGATCCCACAGACGCTCGTACGCCGGGCTGATGTACCGCCACACCGGTGGGCCGACGACGTCGACGACCCAGAACGCGTCGTCGATGGCGTCCGAGAGCTCGTGGAAGCGCTCGTCGCTCTCGGCAATGGCGTCGATCATGCCGTTCAGGGTGACGGCGAGCGCGCCGATCTCGTCCGGCGCCGTCACGGGCGCGTACGCGGTGGTGTCGCCGGCGGCACGTCGATCCATCGCGTCGGCGATGGCCGCGACGGGCTGCAGCACGATCCGGCGCAGCAACGCCGCCACGATCGCCAGCAGCGTCGCACAGGCGGCGAGCAGGAACCCGCCCGCCTGTCGCGCCGCCACGGCCGTCTCGCGACGGATCGGTTCAGCGTCGATACGCACCAGCGCCGCCCCCTGCTCGAGCGTCTCACCGAGCGCGCCCGCCGCCGTGAAGCGCAACGGCGCCGCCGCCCCGAGCCGATCCTCGCCGAGGTCGCGGCGTGCCATCCCGCTCGCGAGCGCCTGCGCGAGCTCGCTGCGAGCGCCGCTGTCCGGCACCACGTCGAGCCCGAGCCCGACCCACGTGCCGCGTGTCGCCGCCAGCACGCGCGGGGGCGTGCCGCCGACGACCGTGATGCCGATCACGTCGGGCTCGGCGCCGAGCTCGGCGACCAGCCGCTGCAGCTCGCGCGGACCGTCCACCGTCTCGGCGACGTAGGTGACCGCGTTGACGAGCGTCTCGGCGCGACGCAGCGCCCGCGCCTCGAGATGGCCCGCGAGGAGACGCGCCGTCAGCAGCGTGCCGGCGAGGGTCACCACCACCCCGAGCACCAGGGTGGGGAGCAGCAGCCGCCGCTCCAGACGATCGCCGCGGATCATTGCCGACTCGCCACGGCCAGGGGCGTCGCGGGCAGGCAGTCGTCGAGACGGGTCGGCCCGGACAACCGTCCGAGGCGACGCAGCACCGTGTCGAGCTCGCGCAGCGTGCGATCGATCGGACCGCCGGCGGCGAGCAGCGCCGGTTGGTCGGCCAGGTCGGCGAAGCGCATCGCACGCAGGTGCCCGGCGAACTCGCCCGGCGGCAGCCCCTCGCGCTGTGCCATGACGGCGTGGGCCACGTCGGGCTGCTCGCGCGTGAAGCGTACGGCGCGGTCGAACGCCTCGGCCAGCGCCCGCACGCGATCGGGGTGGGCGGCGACCACCGGCGCATCGATGGCGACGACGTCGACGATCTCGCGCGGCATCGAGCGGCTGTCGAACAGGGTGACGGCACCGTCGAGGCCCTCGAGCCCGGTCGAGAACGGCGGATAGGTGACGACGGCATGCACCGACCCCGCCGCGAGCGCCTCCGCCATGCGGGTCTCGTCGACGAACACCGGCACCACGTCGGCCAGCCCGAGGCCCACCGATTCCAGCGCACGGGCCAGCACCAGCGTCCCGAGCGATCCCGGCTGGACGCCGATGCGCCGGCCGCGCAACGCGGCGAGCGTCGTCACCGGCGGCCGCCCCACCAGCACGTCGGCCCCGTCCGACCAGTCCGTCACCATCACCACCTGCGGCGCACGCGACGTCGCCGCGCGTGATTCGAGGACCTCCAGGAGGGTGACGGCCATCCCGTCGACCTGCCGGCGCTCGAACGCCCGCCGTGCGTCACCGAGCGATCCCATCTCGACGATGCGCACGTCCACCCCGGCGTCGGCGAAGAAGCCCTGTTCCTGCGCCAGGTAGAGCAGCTCGTAACCGGGCCACGGGCTGATCGCGATGCGCAGCGGGGCCGGCGGCTCACCGGCACAGCCGGCGAGCCCGAGCAGCAGGAGCAGGACGAGCGCGAGCGGGGCCATCGAGCGCGTCTAGAGCGTGCGACGGATGGCCGGCACGAGCTCGTCGCGCAGCAACGACGCCACCTCCGGCCACCGGCCGGCCTTCTCGGCGTCGGTGAGGCGGGTGCCGATGCGTTCGAGCACCGTCACGACCTCGGCGCAGGTCGCCGCCGTCGACGACAGCACGCTCAGGCTCTGGTCGAGCTCCAGCACCAGCACGAGGTCGCGCGTGCCGGTGGCGAGGAGCCGGTTCGCCTGGGTCGTGTCGCCGGCCTCGAGGTTGCCGGCGGCGGCCGCGAGCTGGCCGGCGATGCGTTCGAGGTGACCGGGAATCTGTGCGCGCTGCATGCGCACGAAGTCGTCCGGCGTCTGCGTCGTCACGATGACGCGCTCGTCACCGGCGAGCCGCCAGGCACCCAGCGCGGTCGCGTCGGTTGCGTCCACGGGACAGCCGTCCACGTCGAGTCCGGTGATGGTGCGTCGGGGGTCGACGTGCGGCTCGATCCCCTCCAGCAGCTCGGCCAGACTGGCCGGGCGCGGCACCTCCACCACGGTCGTATCCAGCGTCACCTGCATCGGTCCTCCTCCGGGCCTGCGCCCCGTCCGTCGAGCAGCCGGACCAGCCGATCGGCCCGTCCCAGCAGCGTTTCGTGCAGCGCGCGCGTGGCCACGGCGAGGCCGTGCACGTCGTCACCGACGATGTTCTCCTTGTCGAAGCGCAGCACCTGCGTCAGCAGCGCAGCCGGCTCGTGGATGGCCCCGAGCCGCAGCAGCTCCGTGTCGAGGGCCTCGAGCGTCTGCGCGGCGGCTTCGAGCGCGTCGACGTCGGCCGCGTCGCGCGCGAGCTGCTCGACGTGGCCCGCCTGCGCGCACGCATCGGCGGCGACGGCACGCACCGCGTGCGCCGCGGCGGCGGCCTCGGGTTGCGGCGGCCACGACACCGCGGCCGCGGTTCCTTCGAGCTCGGCCTTCCACAGCGCGCGGTACACCTGGCGCAGCGTCTCGCCCCCCTGCGCCGACGGCGGTCCGAGACGACGCGCCTCGAACAGGCCCTCGGCGTCGAAGCCGGTGCGATACCACCCGAACCCCGACCAGCGTGCCGCGGCGGCGGCGAGCGCGGCCCAGTCGCCCGCCCGTCGCGCCACCACCGCCTCCGCGACCGCCTCCGGCGACAGCGTCTCGCGACAGAACGGCTGCAGGCAGGTGACGTTGTGATCGCACGGTGCACACGCGACGTCGGCGTGCAGGCAGACGTGGTCCTCGCCGTACGGCCCGGTGTCGAACGGCAGCGCCGGGCCGAAGAACAGCGACACCACCGGCGTGCCGACCGCGACCGCCATGTGCATCGGGCCGGTGTCGCCGGTGACGAGCACGTCGGTGCGTTCGAGCAGCGCGCCGAGCTCGCCGATGGACGTGCGGCCACACAGATCGATCGCCAGATCGCCGACCGCGGCCGCGATCTCCTCGGCGACGGCGCGATCGCCGTTGCCGCCGCACAGGACGACGCGGGCACCGAGCCGCGCGTGGAGTGCGCGCGCCACGCCGACGAAGCTCTGTGCGGGCCAGCGTCGCACCGCCTTGCTGGCACCGAGCTGCAGCCCGACGAGCGGCGTGCCCGCCGCGACGCCCGCGGTGGCGAGCCGTTCGGCGATACGCGTCCGCGCCGTCGCCGGCACGTCGTAGCGCAGGCGGCGCGGGCCGCGCGTCACGCCGGCGACACGCTTGTAGTAGTCGACGAGATTGAACGGCGCCTGGCGGCGCACGAGACAGCTCGCCGAGAACAGGCGCGACCAGGGGTGGCTGATCAGACGGAAGCCATCGGTGGTCATCGTCCAGCCGCGCGTGTCGGGCACGCCGATCAGCCGCAGCAGGACCGCGCTCATGCGCGAGCTCGAGTAGTTGAGCGCCAGGTCGAAGCGCTCCGCGCGCAGCGCCCGCACGGTGTCGTCGACGGTGTGGTAGGCGGCGCGCAGGTCGTCGGCCAGCAGCAGGCGGCCGAGGGCGTCGAGATCGAGCTCGTGGATGCGGTCGACGCCCGGCAACCCGCGCACCACCTCGGCGAAGTTGTGCTCGACCACCACCGTGACGTGACAGTCGGGATGCTGCGCCTTCAGCCCCTCGATGGTGGGGCCGGTCTGCAGCAGGTCGCCGAAGCGCGTCAGGTTGACGACCAGCACTTTCACTGGCGCGCCTCCTTCACGTAGAGCTCGTCGAACTGGTGCAGGAAGAGCATCACCGCCTCGGGGTCGGTGAGGTCGCCCTCGTGATGCAGCAGGCGCTGCACCACGCCGTCGAGCGTGAACGGCGTCTGTGGCGGCAACGTCGCCAGGAAGCCGCCGAGCGGCGTCGCGCCCTCGGCGCGTGCGGCGTCGCCGACGGTGGCGCCGCGCGGGCGCGCCGCGATGCGCTCGGCGTCGGCGGCGCACACCGTCTCGAGCAGCGACTCCATGCGGTGACGGTAGGTGTGCTGCGCGAGGCAACGCGTACGCGCCGCGGCGGCGAGGACGGCGCGCTCCTCGGGATGCGCCAGCCAGTGGCGCAGCAGCGGGCGCAGCTCGCCGGCGTCGGTGAACGTCGCCAGCTCGGTGCCGGCGGAGAACAGCGGCGGCAGCAGCGCGCGCGCGTCGACGAGCTGGAACGCGCCGGCGGCGGCGAGCTCGAACGTGCGCGGGTTGACGAAGTCGCCGACCGGGTCGACGCCGTCGACCCACGTCGACGAGTGCAGGTTCAGGTTGACCTCGGTGGCATTGAAGATGCGGACGCTGTCGGCGGTCGAGATGCGGGCACCGCTCCGCTGCAGCGCGGCCTCGACGGGACCTGCCCCGCCCCACTCCGTTCCCCAGATGCGCAGCCCGCAGTCGAGCAGCGCGCGGAAGGCCAGGCGGCGGTTGCGGTAGCCGGCACCGACGAAGCTCACCGGCGCCGCGTATTCCGCCCGTTCGGCGGCGGTCAGCGCCAGCGGCCGGTGCACGACGGGGTCGGCGGCGAGCGGCAGGTATGCGGCGCGCCCGTTGCCGAGCCGTCGCGCCTCGGTGAGGAACGTGCCCTGCTGGATGCCGAAGAAGTGGTCGTAGCCGCCGATGACGTCGCGCCAGTACGGGAACAGCCGGTGATCCTCGACGAACCAGAACGCACGCAGCACGCCGCGGCGGCCGATCTCGTCGAGGACGGCGGGATCGAGCGGTGCCTGCGCCATGGCGAGCACGAGATCGGGCTTCACCGCCTCGACGGCGGCGATGATGCCGGCCCCGAGGAAACGGCCGAAGGCGGTCTCGATCACGCGGCGCGCGCCCGCGCGGGGCGTGAACGAGCCGATCGCCTCCATGCTGCCCGCGAACGGCGCCAGGTCGAGCACCGTGACGTCGTGCCCCAGCTCGGCGAGCGCCCGCGCGCAGTAGCCGGTGATCGGATACGATCCGCCGGCGAGCGGCGAGACGACCAGCACACGGAGCCGCAGATCCCGCAGCACGGTGCGACCGGCGATACGCTCGCGCAGCCCGCGGAGCACGTCGCCCTCGCGCAGCAGCGACGGCGCATGCGGCAGCAGCACGGCCGCACCCCAGCCGTCGACCGTGGCGGTATCGATCGGGCCGGGCACCAGCGTCACGCGCGCCAGCACGGCGCACAGCTCGCGGGTCTCGAGCGCCGTACGCAGCAGACCCAGGTCGGGCTCGACGACGACGAGCGGCCCGTCCCACACGGCACCCAGCGCCTCGACGTGGTAGCCGAGCCCGAAGCCCAGGACGACGGCCACCGGATCCTCGGCCAGCGCCAGCCGTTCACGCTGCGCCTCGCCCCAACGGGCCGCCTCGCGCCACGGGTCGTGCGCATTGTGCAGCAGGACGCCGTCGGCGGTGAGCGTGGGGTGGCCGCTCGACGTCGTCACCGGCGCGGCCGGCAACGGGTCGGCGGCCTCGACGCGCGCAGCCAACGTCGGATCGCGCGCGCGGAGCGCTCGCAGATTGGCCTCGAGGGTCGCACGAGCCCCGGCGTTCGTCGGACGGACGTCCACGAGGCCGTGAGCAGGCGGCGTGCCAACGTCCCGTCGTGCGTGGATGGGTCGTCCCGCGCCGGCGCGCTGTCAGGGCGCTGACTCGTCGCACAATCCGCCGACGCCTTGCACGCCCCGCGCGGTGTGTGGGAAGTCCCTCGCCGCATGGCCACCAAGCGAATCTGCGACTCCGCGATGGACGCCGTCGCCGACGTCCGCGACGGCGCGTCCCTCCTCGTCCACAGCTTCGGCCCGCCCCAGGCATGGCCCACAGACTGCCTGCTGGCGCTCGCCGAGCGCGGCGTGCGCGACCTGACGGTCATCTGCAACACGCCGGCCGGTGGCCCGACGTCGCTCAACATCCTCGCCGACAAGGGCCAGATCGCGAAGCTCGTCTGCTCCTACGTCGCCAATCCCACCTTCGACACGCCGATCGCGCAGCAGGTGCGCGAGGGCAGGATCGCGCTCGAGATGGTGCCACAGGGGACGCTGGTCGAACGGGTGCGCGCCGGCGGCGCCGGGCTGGCGGGCTTCTACACGCCAACGGGCGTCGGCACGCAGGCCGCGGTGGGCAAGGAGCTGCGTGACTTCGACGGCCGGCCGCACGTCTTCGAGCGCGCTCTCCGTGCCGACTTCGCGCTGCTGCAGGCGTACCAGGCCGACGCGCTCGGCAACCTGACCTATCGACGCGGCATGCGGAACTTCGGCCCGGCGTTCGCCATGGCCGCGCGCACCACCATCGCCGAGGTGAAGGAGGTCGTCGACGTCGGCGTCATCGACCCCGAAGCCGTCGTCACGCCCGGCATCTTCGTCGACCGCATCGTGAAGACGACGCTCGCGATCGACGTCGGCGTGCTGCGCCAGATGCTGGCGCTGGTGGGACGCGTCACCGACATGGGCGGCCGCCCCGTGCGCGAGGGCGGCCCCGCCGGGCTGCCGGCCGACCTGATGGCGATGAAGGTCGCCATGCTGCTGCAGGACGGCGAGTACGTGAACCTCGGCATCGGGCTCCCGACGATGGTGTCGAACTACCTCGCCGGCCGCGACGTCACGCTCCACGCCGAGAACGGCATCCTCGGCTACGGCCCCTTCCCCGACGAGGGCGCCGAGGACATCGACCTCTACAACGCCAGCGGCCAGCTGGTGACGGCCATGCCCGGCACCGCGTTCTTCGACTCGACGGCGTCGTTCGCGATGGCACGCACCGGCCGCGTGACGACCGTCGTGCTCGGCGCGTTCCAGGTGGGCGCCAACGGCGACCTCGCCAACTGGACGATCCCCGGTCAGACCGGCGGCGGGATCGGCGGCGCGATGGACCTCGCTGCCGGCGGCGCGCGGCTGATCGCCATGTGCTACCAGCGCGAGCGCCACGGCGGCTCGAAGCTGGTCGAGACGCTCACCTACCCGCCGACGGCGCTCGGCTGCGTACGCTCCGTCGTCACCGACCTCGCCTGGATCGACGTCGACGCCGACGGCTTCCTGCTGCGCGAGATCGCGCCGGGGCTCACGGTCGACGACGTGCGCTCGGCGACGGACGCTCCGCTCCGGGTGGCGTCCGACGTGCGCGAGATGACCTTCGGGTGACGTGGGGTCCGGGCGTGACACGCCCGGACCCCGTCCTCGTCACGCGGTGGGACCGTCCACGAACGCGCCGCTCGGCGACGCGCAGTAGTTGTCGTCGCTGAACTGCCCGGCGAGGTCGACCGTGGCGGTGACCAGGCCCTGGGCCGCCACCAGCGGCAGGCAGTCGGGGAGCTTCTGCGTCTGGTCTAGGAACGCCATGGCGTCGTTCGCGGCGTCGCTCGCCTTCGTGACGCACGCCTGGATCTTCGCCAGCGTGGCCGGATCCAGCGTGCCGCCGTACTTGAAGGCGTAGCCCACGCCCTTCACGAGACACTTGCTCGCGTACGTGCCGGCCTTGAGCAGCACCTTGACCGCCGCCACCTCGCCGTCGGCGTCCTGCTTCTGGTCCGGGATGTCGATCCCCGTGACCGGATCCGGCGACGCGCCGCCGTCCTCGCAGAAGACGAGGCTCCCGAGCGCCGGGAGCTGCACGTCGAGCTGCGCGCGGATCGCGTCGATGCCCGCCTGATCGAGGCAGGCCGGCGTGCCCTTCAGGAGGAGCTTGTCGCGCCCGACCGTGTAGTAGTCGATCGCCTTCTGCGTGCAGGCCGTCCACTTCGCCTGCAGCTCGGTGATCTTGGTGGGATTCGCCGGCGTGTACGCGAGCTGCAGGCCGAGCACGGCGGCGTAGTCGCACTTGGTCCGCGACGTCGCGTACTTCGTCAGGATCTTCCCGATCGCGAGCTCCTGCTTGAGCACCAGCGAATCGGGCGGCACGAAGCCACCGCTCGAGAACGGTGGATCGGGTAACGGTGTACCCGCGCTCGCCATCCGTGCGAGCAGTGCCGTCGCTGCGAGGACCAGAGCCAGGGCTTCCGTTCGTCGTGTCGTCATCGCCGTGTCCTCCCCTTGAAGAATCGGATCCGCCACGACGGCGGATCGCGCGGAAAAGTGGGCCACGGATCCGGCGCGGTCAATGGAGATTTTCATTCGCGCCGGGCCAGACGATTCCTGAATCACCTCGCCTGCCCACGGCGACATCGGATGACGCCGACGACGACGAGCGTGCTGCGTGGGATCGAAGCGCTCGTATGGCGCGCCGAGGGCACGACACAACTGATGAACTCATCAGTCTTGACACAATCGTCACGTACGGGGTATCGCCGGCCGTCATGCGGACGGGACGCGGCAAGGCCCCCACCATGGTCCGACGGACCGCCACCGACGGTCGCGGGGCCCGCCGCCGTCTGGAAACCCGCTCCCGCCTGGTGACGGCGGCGCGCGAGCTGATGGCGCGCAAGGGCATCGGCGCCACGTCGATCCAGGAGATCACCGACACGGCCGACGTCGGTTTCGGCTCGTTCTACAACCACTTCCCGTCGAAGGAGGCGATCGCCGACGCGGTCATGGACGACGCGCTCGAGCGCTTCGGCGCCGCCGCCGACACCCTCGCCGACACCCTCGACGACCCCGCCGAGGTGCTGGCGGCCTCGGTTCGGCACGCCGTGATGACGGCGGCGGCCGACCAGGCATGGGGCTGGTTTCTCGTGCGCACCGCCCTCACGCGCGCCAACGCGCTCCACACCACGCTCGGCCAACGGCTCGCGCGCGACGTCCGGATCGGCGTCACGAAGCGCCGCTTCACCACCGACGACCCCGCCGCCGCCATGATCGCCGCCGGCGGCGTCGTCCTCGCCATCACGGCGGCGCGCCTCCACGGCCAGCTCGGCGACGACGCGCCCGAGCGCGCCGCGGCGTCCATCCTGATGCTGCTCGGCCTCTCCCCGCGCGAGGCGCGCACGGTCGCGCGTCGTCCACTGCCCCCGATCGCTCCCCCAGCCCGCTGACCCGGAGGACACCGCATGAAGCTCGCCACCTTCACCCACGACGGCACGACGCGCATCGGTGTCGTCATCGACGACGGTGTCGTCGATCTCGCGGCCGCCGCGCCGGCACTGCCCCGCGACATGATCGGCTTCCTCGGTGCCGGCGCCGAGGCACTCGATCGCGCGCGCGCCGCGGTCGCGAATGCCCCGCGGCTCTCCACAGCCGACGTCACGCTCGAGGCACCGATCCCGCGGCCGCCGAAGTTCCTGGCCCTCGGGCTCAACTACGCCGACCACGTGAAGGAATCGGGATTCGACACGCCGGCGGTGCCGGTCATGTTCAACAAGCAGTCCACCTGCGTCACCGGGCCGTACGCGCCGATCCACCTGCCACGCGTGTCGCCGCTCCTCGACTACGAGGGCGAGCTCGCCTTCGTCATCGGCCGCCGCTGCCGGCACGTGCCGCGCGATCGCGCCCACGAGGTCATCGCCGGCTACTGCATCGTCGACGACGTCAGCGTGCGCGACTGGCAGCTGCGCACGCCCACGATGACGATGGGCAAGTCGTTCGACACGCACGGCCCGATGGGCCCGTGGCTGGTGACGCCCGACGAGGTCGGCGATCCGCACGCGCTCCGGCTGCGCACCTGGGTGAACGGCGAGCTGCGGCAGGACTCGAACACGAACCAGCTCATCTTCGACTGCTTCGCCCAGGTCGAGCACCTCTCCACCGCCTTCACGCTCGAGCCCGGTGACGTCGTCACCACCGGCACGCCGTCGGGCGTCGGCGGCGCGATGAAGCCGCCCCGCTTCCTGCAGATCGGCGACGTGGTGCGGGTCGAGATCGAGAAGCTGGGCGCGATCGAGAACACCGTCGTCGCCGAACCCGGGGAGATGATCCTCTGAGCCCGCGCCGCCTGCAGACCCAGGTCCTCGTCATCGGCGGCGGGCCCGTCGGCCTGTCGACGGCGCTCCACCTCGATGCGCAGGGCGTCGACTGCGTGCTGGTGGAGAAGCACCCGGGCACGGCGACGCATCCGAAGGCGTCCTATTTCAACGTCCGCACCATGGAGGTGCTGCGCCAGCTCGGGATCGCCGCCGACGTCTACGCCACCGCCCTCTTCCCGCAGGGCGTGTCCTTCTACACGAGCCTCCGCGGCTACAAGCTCGGCGTGCTGAGCGGCGCCGACGCCCCGGACCACATCCAGCGCGTCATGCGCTCCACCGCCAGCCCGGGCTGCGTGTCGTCGCAGATCGTGCTCGAGGCCATCCTTGCGGAGCACGCCGATCGCGCCCCCCACGCCACCCTCCTCTTCGGGCACGAGAAGACTGCGCTCGAGCAGGACGACGACGGCGTCCGCACCACGGTCGTCGAGCGCGCGACCGGCGAGCAGATCGTCATCGAGTCGGCCTACGTCATCGCCTGCGAGGGCGTGCGCAGCCCGACGCGCGAGGCGCTCGGACGATCGCTCGTCGGACCGCCGCCGTTCGGGCACGTCATCAACATCTATCTCGAGGCCGACCTCCAGAGCCTCGTCGAGGAGCGCGACCAGGCGCTCTTCTGGACGGCCACGCCGAAGGCACCCGGCGCGTTCATCGCGCTGGGCGGCGATCGGCGGAAGTACTGCTTCAACACGCCGTGGTTCCCCGAGGACGGCGAGCGCCTCGAGGACTACACCGAGGCGCGCTGCATGGAGCGCGTGCGCGCCGCCCTCGGCACCGACGAGCTGCCGGTGAAGATCCTCGCCATCGGCTCGTGGGTGCTGTGCGGCCAGGTCATCGACCACTTCCGCGCCGGCCGCGTCTTCTTCGGCGGCGACACCGCGCACCTCAACATCCCGACCGGCGGCTTCGGGTTCAACACCGGCATGCAGGAGACGCACAACCTGGCGTGGAAGCTCGCCGCCGTGCTGCGTGGCGACGCCCCGGACGCGCTCCTCGACACCTACCACGACGAGCGCCGCCCCATCGCCGAGTTCAACGTCGAGCAGAGCCGCGAGAACGCCGTCAAGATCCGCGACACCGGCGCGACGTTCGGCGGCCGCGTCCCGGACTGCGAGGAGGTCGACCTCGACACGCCGCTCGGTCGCGCGCAGCGGGCACGGAAGACGGCGGCCATCGCGGAGCAGAAGACGCACTTCCTCTTCCTCGGGCAGGAGATCGGCTACGGCTACTGGGACTCGCCGATCATCGTCCCCGACGGCACGCGTCACTACGCCGAGGAGCACCACGTCGAGAACCCGGTCTACGAGTACGTGCCGAACGCGCGGCCGGGCGCGCGCGCCCCCCACTGCTGGGTCGCACGCGCCGACGCCCCG
Organism: uncultured Binatia bacterium (SeqCode); assembly: GCA_964404165.1. GTDB lineage: Bacteria > Desulfobacterota > Binatia > DP-6 > DP-6 > DASYLJ01. The sequence goes on from CAYOIZ010000082.1 coordinate 17,720, forward strand.
GACGTGCGCGTCCCGCTCCACGACCTGTTCGGGCGCGATTTCGTCCTGCTGACACACGGGCCTGCCGGCGCGCAGTGGGCGCGCACCCTCACCGACGCGCACCGGGTCCGCCACCACCACGTCGGCGGCGACCTGCTCGACGTCGACGACACCTGGTCGACCAACTACGGTATCCCTGGCGACGGCGCGGTACTGGTGCGTCCCGATGGCCACGTCGCCTGGCGCGCATTCGACGCCCCCGCGGGGCACACGGGGGTCGGCCTCACCGACGCCCTCGACATCGCCATCGGACGGCGACTGGAAGGAGCACGCGCATGAGCACGCAGGACGATCGTATCCGGAGCCTCGCCCCCGAGCGTGGCGTCGTGAAGCCGCGCCAGCTGGCGCACGTCGTGCGCCGCACCGGACGCTTCGACGAGCTGGTGCGCTGGTACTGCACCGTCCTCGGCGCCGAGGTCGTGCACGCCGACGGCATGCTCGCCTTCCTCACCTACGACGACGAGCACCACCGCATCGCGATCGCCCAGATTCCCGGCCTCGCGGAGCAGCCGCCGATGGCCGCCGGCACCGACCACATCGCCTTTACCTACGCCGACCTCGGCGATCTGCTCCACACCTACGAGCGGCTGAAGGCCTGTGGCATCACGCCGTACTGGTGCATCAACCACGGCCCCACCACGTCGATGTACTACAAGGATCCGGACGGCAGCCGGGTCGAGCTGCAGGTGGACAACATGCCGTCGATCGAGGCGATCGACGCCTGGATGCGGAGCGGCGCGTTCGCGGCGAACCCGATCGGCGTCGTCTACGATCCGGAGGACCTGCTGGCGCGCTACCGCGCCGGCGAGCCGCTCGAGACGCTGACGGCGCGCCCGCCCCTGCCGGAGGGCGCGGGGCCGTTCGACATGCTGCGCTTCTGATCGGCCATCGTTGCAGTCGCGCCGCTATGGCATGCGCGGGTGTCGCGCGTCGTCCCTTGGTCGTAGTTCCTTCGACCGATGGCGCGCCCCTCATCTACGGCCAGGACATGACGTTCGCTGCGCCGGTGCGCCACGTCTACGTCCACGTCTACCTGACGTCGGACACCGGCGCCGTGGTGTGCGCCAGCCGCTACTTCCACGAGCTCGGCTGCTCGTATCGCAACAACGGCGGCAAGCTGAACTGCTACTGACGCCGTCGCACGACGATGAACGTCGCGAGGACGGACGCGACCAGGAGCGCAGCCGCCAGTCCGACGGCAAGCTCCAGCCAGTCGGGCGTGCGCCCCTCGATGTCCAGTATCTGCGGCTCGGGCAGCCCCGCCGGCAGTCGGGACGCAATGTCACCGAGCCCCTCCCGCGTGCGCGTCGCCGCGGCGACGGTGACGATGGCGTGGATCTCGTCGGCCGACGGCGCGAGACCCGCGGCTCCCGGATCGACGCCGGAATCCACCAGCCACCGTTGCACCGCCGGTGTGTCCGGTGGCACCGAGACGTCGAACGTCAGTGGCTCGGGCACGGCATTGTTTCGTCCGGCGATCGGGATGGCGCTGGAATTGAGCTGGAGGTGGCCCTCGCGCGCGGTGAGCGTGCCGTCGTCCTGCACCGCGGCGATGACGATGACCCGCACCGGTACGTGCGCCTCGCTCGGAGGAACCCTCCCGGAAAACACCGCGCTCACGGTGGGAGGAAACTGGTCGCGGAACGCGCTGGACGCCCAGTCCGAGGCGCTGATCGCGATGAGCACGCCGAACACCGCGACGAGACCCGAGACGCCCAGGACCCACTGGACATTCGGTGCGGACGGTGGCCTGCGCGGAGGCACGCCCGCCGAGAGCGCGTCCACGCGACGCAGTACGTCGACGAGCGGTTCCATGTCGTCACGGCCGTCGAACTCGCGCACGGCGTGACCGGCGAGGTTGCTCGACGGCGGCAACGCCGCACCCGTCGACGCGATCTCGCGCAGGCGGGGAGCCAGGACGAGCTGCAGCCAGTGCTCGAACGGCATCGCGTCCATCGCGAACGGCTGACTGAACGGCAGCAGCGGCGGCGCGGGCTCCGACCAGGCGCCGATGCGACGCATCGTGCGTTCGAGATCGTCGGCGACCGCCGCCACGCGCTCGTTCAGGACGGCCATCGGCGGCCGCTCCGATACCACGGCATTCGTTCCGCTGTCGACGCGTCCGCGTCGATCGACCGAGGTCCGGAGGAGTCGCGATGCCCCCCCGCCCCCGGCGGCCACCGAGGCTGGCGCCCGCCTCGCGTCCGGACTAGAGCCGGTCCCATGGACTTCGAGCATTCCGAGCGGGCCCGCCAGTACATCGCCGAAGTGGAACGGTTCGTTCGCGAGCGCGTCGTTCCGAACGAACCGACCTACGAGAGCCAGCTGGCGCACAGCGCCGACTGGCGCCAGTGGCGCATCCCGCCGATCATGGAAACCCTCAAGGCGGAGGCGAAGGACGCCGGCCTGTGGAACCTGTTCCTTCCCGAGAGCGAGCACGGCGCCGGCCTGGACAATCGCGACTACGCGCCACTGGCCGAGATCATGGGGCGGAGCGCGATCGCGTCCGAGGTGTTCAACTGCAGCGCGCCGGACACCGGCAATGCCGAAGTCCTGCTGCGCTACGGCAGCGACGAGCAGAAGGCGCGCTGGCTCGCGCCGCTGCTCGACGGCACGATCCGCTCCGCCTTCGCGATGACGGAGCCTGCCGTCGCCTCCAGCGACGCCACCAACATGCAGGCGACGTGCGCGCTGGTCGGCGACGAGATCGTCCTCGACGGGCAGAAGTGGTGGACGAGCGGTGCCGGCGATCCCCGCTGCGCGTTCATGATCTTCATGGGCGTCACCGATCCGACGGCCGAGCGTCACCAGCGGCATTCGATGGTGCTGGTGCCGATGGACGCGCCCGGCGTGACCATCGTCCGCATGGTCCCCGTCTTCGGCCACCTCGACGAGCCGCATGGCCACGGCGAGATCGTCTTCGATGCGGTGCGGCTCCCGCGCGACCATTTCATCGCCGGCCCCGGTCGCGGCTTCGAGGTCGCGCAGGGCCGTCTCGGGCCGGGCCGGATCCATCACTGCATGCGCGCCATCGGTGCGGCGGAGCGCGCCCTCGAGCGGCTCTGCCGGCGCGCCGTCGGTCGCATCGCCTTCGGCAAGCCGCTCGCGAACCTCGGCGGCAATCGCGACGTCATCGCCAACTGCCGCATGGCGATCGATCAGGCGCGGCTGCTCACGCTGAAGGCGGCGTGGGCGCTCGACACGCACGGCGTGTTCGGCGCACTGACCGACATCTCCGCGATCAAGGTGGTGGCGCCGAACGTGCTGCAGATGGTGGTCGACGCGGCGATCCAGATCCACGGCGGCGAAGGCATGTCCGACCCCGAGCTCGGCCGCCTGATGGGCATGGCGCGGGCGTTGCGGATCGCGGACGGACCCGACGAGGTCCACCGCGGGATGGTGGCGCGGCTCGAGCTGCGGAAGTACGCCTGAGCGCGGGTCATCGCCCGGCGGACGACGGCGGACGGGCGAAGAAGCGCGCGATGCGGTCGCGCTCGGCGGCCACGTCCTGCCGTCCGAGATCGATCAGGCGCCCGCAGAACTCCGCGTCGAAGAGCAGGTAGCTCGCGAGCTCGGTCACGGAGTCGTCCGAACCGAGGCCGCGCATCAGGTAGCGCACGATGCCCGGGATGCGATGCGTCAGCTCGCTCGCGATCTCCCGTACCCGCTCGGAAGGGCGGAGCCACAGGATGTCCACCATGCGGAACCCCTGCTGGTCCGTCCCCAGCGGACACCGCAGCACGCTCGTGTTGACGCGCTCGCCGTGCTCGACGTCGACCTCGATGGCGTCGAGCATCACCGCGTCGAGCAGCACGCCCGCGATCTGGGCGATGGTGGGCGGCTTCTGGTCCGCAGGGCTCGGGAGGGTCGGTGAGGGGCCGCTCACGCCGATGGCGATGATGCGATCCGCTCCGAGGTTGATGGCCGGTCGCAGCGGGGCCGTGTTCCGGATCGATCCGTCGCCGAAGTAGCTGCCGCCGATCTCCACCGGCGGGAAGAAGATGGGAATGGCGCTCGAGGCGAGCAGGTGTTCCGGGCCGATCGTCGTCCGCTCGAGACGCCAGCGCCGGCGAGTCCACGACGGCACGTCCGGCCGCCCGTG
>CAYOIZ010000083.1:0-21157 GCA_964404165.1 uncultured Binatia bacterium (SeqCode)
CGCCGTCCGCGCTCGAGGCGCTGGCGTGCCGCGGCGACGCGCGGCAGCGCGTGCTCGACGAGCCACCACGTGGGGCCGACGGATCGCGGCGCGGGCTCGATCGCCGGCGCGGTGGTCGTTCGCCGCCGTGCCAGGCGCGGCCAGGACCACCGAACGGTCAGTGCGACGTAGAGCACGACGTTCCAGGCGACCAGCAGCAGGATCGGGTTCCAGACGACGTGGATGCGGTCCGACGGGCCGAGGTAGTTGGCGGCGACGCCGGCCACCGCGGCCAAGGCGATCGCACCGCGGAGCCCCCAGCGGGCGCTGCGGTCGAGCACCGCCGGCAGCGCCGCATAGGCCGCCGGCATGCGCGTCAGGAGGACGGCGGCGCGGCGGCCGAGCCAGGCCACCGGGTCGTCGAGCTCCCCCGCCTCGACCGCTGCGTCACCGAGCGCGCGGGGCGGGAGGGCGTCGGGATCCGACTCCTCCACCGCACGCACGAGCAGGATCTGTGCGACCCCGGCGTCGTCGGCCATCCCCGGCAGAGTGACACGGCCGGGGCGAGGGCGCCACGGATCGTCTATTCGTAGTCCTCGTTGAGCGCGCGCAGGAACGCCGCCAGGGGCGCGATGTCGTCTGGGCCGAGACGGATGCCCGCCAGCTCCGGCGAGGCGTTGCGCACGTCCCCGGTCCGGGCCAGCGCGGAGGTCTCGCGGTAGAACTCGAGCACGTCTTCGAGGGTGTCGAAGCTGCCGTCGTGCATGTAGGGCGCGGAATGACCGAGATCGCGCAGGCTCGGCGTCTTGAAGAGGGCGATCGACGCCTCGAGGAGGCGGGCGCGATCACGCCGGATGGTGCGGCACACGGTCGGCCCCTGCGATTCGCAGACGAGATTCGTGAGGCGTCGCTGCAGGCGCTGGCCGGGCAGGTCGGGGTTAGCGAACGTGTTCCAGGCGCCGAGGTCTGTGAGACCGGGACGAGTGGCGTCGGCCGGTAGACGGAACGGCCCCGTCGCGGTGGGGTGCTGCGGGCTGGCGGGGAGAAACGCGTCGGGTGCGGCGTCACGGGCGGCGAGGTCGGGGATGGCGAGGGCGGCGAAGGCGCCGGCGCCGTGCACGGCGTCGTACTCGCGCTGGGTGACGCCGGTGTTGTGGAGCCGCAGATCGCTGAACGCCGGGAGCGGATGGCAGGCGATGCAGTTGCCGACACCCGACACCGCGGTGCCGTCGGGACGGCCCTCGCGCAGGAAGATGCGCAGACCGCGGATCTCCTCGGGGCCGAAGGCGAAGGCCTGGTCGTGGAGCGCGAAGACGTGGGCGCCGTCGGGCTGGACGGTCCACGGATCGGCGATGGCGTCGAGGCGATCGCGGATCTCGCGGCTGTAGGCGAGATGCGACTGCACCGGCTTCGGGGCGCGGGGAATCTCGTTGCGCTCGAGGAAGATGTCGAACGGGGAGCCGTCGAAGACGCCGTCCTCACGGATGAAGTCGAGCGACGCCACGTACGCGGCCACGAGCCGGCCGACCAGCCGCACGATGGCCTTGTCGCTCGCCTGCTGGACGTCCATCCGGAAGCGCGGCGGCAGGCGGAGCTCGTCCGGCATGTTGGGGCCGCCGCGGAACACGTCGCGGTACGAGCCGCCGAAGGACCGCGCGAGCAGCCCGCGGCCGTCGTCCTCACGGATGATGGTGGCGATGTGGTGCACGGCCGCGTCGTGCTCGTCGGGTAGCCAGCCGAGGTTGCGTCCGGTGAACGTGGACTCGACGAGGTCGCCGAGCGTGCGGAACTCGCCGTCGTCGTGGAAGACGACGCCACGCGCGACGCCCACCAGCGAGGGCGAGTTGCGTGCCGTGGTGAGCAGGCCGTCGCCGCGCATCGGGATGGGGCTCCGTCGTGCGAAATCCGCGTACGTCCGGTTGCCGCCGCTCGGCGTGAAGTGCTGCTCGTCGACGAGATGGCAGGCGCGGCAGCTCATGGAGCGTCCGGCGAACGCGCCGGGGAGTGCCGCCCCGGTCGTCGTGGTCGTGTCGAGCACGGGATCGCCGGCGTCGAGGGGGGCGTTCGGGCCGGCGGCGTGCGTCGCGAACCACTGCGCGAACCGCGTCTCGAGGAAGAGGCGCTCGCCGATCGTGACCTGCGCGGGATCGCCCTCGGGCTCCTCGCCGCCGCCTTCCTCCTCTTCCTCCGCCTGGGCCACGGCGACCGCCGTGCCGAATCGGGCGGCGTGGGGCAGCGGCCACGAGCGCACTGCCGCCAGGACTGCGAAGATGAGAACGACTTTCAATTTCATCGCGGGCGATGGGTACCCCGCGGGCGGCAATAGGGTCAAGCGATGGCGTTCACCAGCCGCCGCCCCCGCCGCCGCCACCCCCGCCGCCCGACGATCCCCCCCCGCTGCTGCCGCTGCTCGACCCCGGGGCCGACGACGAGGACGAGATGGCGCTCGACATCGAGGCGCCGAGCCCGGACATGAGGCTCGCCGTGCCGAGCGTGCTGCCGTGGTACCAGCCGGGTGAGTACCCCGCCTTCGGGTCGGCCTCGGCGGCCTTGGCGATCTCGTCGGCGAACTGCTCGGTCCACTTGCTCTCGACGTCGAGGGCGACGGCGTAGGGCAGCAGCCGCTCGTACAGCTCGAGGGTGCGTGGCGGGCCTGCCATCTTGCGGATGACGTCGGCCTCGGCGGTGACGAGGTACATCTCGAAACCGTCGATCTCGTCCATGAGCGCACGGCCCGCGACCGTGGGACGCTTCAGCAGCTCGTAGAAGAGGACGGCCAGGCCGATCAGACCGAGCAGGATGGGAATCATCCAGAGCGTCGTGGCGCGGCCGAGCAGGTAGAGGCCGAACGCCTCGCCGGCCATGAAGGGCAGCGCGAAGGCGGTCGTGAAGATCGCGACGATGAAGGCGCCGATGCGCGCGAACACCCCCTTCGGCAGGAACAGCGCGGCCCAGGCCTGTACCATCGCCTTGCCGAGAGAGTAGACGCCGAACGTCCAGCCCGACAGCCAGATCGTCATGAACCCGGCCTGTACCTTCTGCTCCAGGGTGCCGCTCATCGCGGACGCGAGCACCGCGAGGAACGAGAGCACCAGCCCGGGCACGAACCAGCGGAAGTTCGCGACGAACATCGTGCCCTCGTACTCGAGCTTGAGGGCTTCCTGCAGGTCGCGGGCGGCGCCGCGGATCGTGGCGTGGTTCTTCCGCTCGAGGACGATCGAGCCGGACCCGAGCAACGACGACATGAGGCGGCGTTCGTCGAGCGACAACGCCTTGGCGGTCTCGCTCTTGCTCTTCTGGATGGTGTACTCGCCGCTCTTCTCGACGATGCGCACGGCGCCCTTGGCGCCGAGCCCGAGGAGCCCGGCGCTGAAGCAGCCCTCGTCGTACGCCATGTTCCGGAGGTAGCGCAGGCAGGCGGGTGACATGTCGCGCGGTGGCGCGAAGCGCGGGATGATGGTGCCGCGCGCCGGATCGCGTCCGACCAGGAACCACACCGCGAGGAAGTAGAGGACGACGACCCCCGCACCGGCGACGGCGACCAGGAGCGGACGGTTGTCGCGCAGGAACGCGGCGCGGCGCTCGTCCTCCGTCGGCGGACGCACGAAGCCTTTCGGGAACGAGACCACGATCGTGAGCCCCTCGCCGGCGGCGAGCTCGCGCGTCGTCGTGACGTGGATCAGGCCCGTACTGGTGTCGACCGTGCTGGTGAAGTCCTGTCCCTTCTCGCCGCCGTAGCCGGTGTAGGCCTCGACCGTCACGGCCTTGCGCGGCACGGCCTTCGGCAGCACGACGGTGGCGCTGACGCGGTCGACGGGGAAGAGCCAGCCGTTGCCGTTGACGTTCCAGTAGAGCTCGTCGTGATCGTCGAAGAATCCGAGCTGCTCGGCGGTGCGGTAGGCGACGACGTAGGTGTGTGGCCCGGTCGGCACCACGACGTCCTCGCTGCCCGCATAGACGCGCGTGCCGTTCTCCTCCTGGGCGAGGCGGAACGGCTCGTCGTTGCCGTCGCGTCGGACGCGGACGTGGTCGAACGGGACGACCCGTCGCGTGAACCAGGGGCCGTCGTACGTGGTCGGGAAGTCGCGATAGATGCCGTGCTTGATCTGCTGGCCGTCGGCGTAGACCGCGATCGTCTCCTCGACGTCGAGGCTGCCGTCCTCGTGGACGACGATCTGGCTCCGGTAGTCGAGGATGCGCTCCTGCGCCGCGGCGTCGAGCGCGAGCAGCAGCACCACGACGAGCGCCGCGACGCACCTCACAGCGTCACCACCGGCACGTCGCGCACCGTGGCGCTCTCGACCTCGAAGAAGGGCTGCGTCGCGAATCCGGCCGCGCGCGCCACCAGGTTCGACGGGAACGACTCCACGACGACGTTGTTGTCGCGCACGGTGCCGTTGTAGTAGCGGCGCGCCATCTGGAGCTGCTCCTCGATGTCGACGAGCTGTTGCTGGAGCGTCAGGAAGCTCTGGTCGGCCCGCAGCGCCGGATACGCCTCGACGAGCGCCAGCACGCTCCGCAGCTGCGACGTCAGCGCGTTCTCGCGCGCCTCGAGCTCCGGCGTCGGCCTGTGGACGCGCGTGCGCGCGACGTCGGTCAGCAGCTCGCGCTCGTGCTTCGCATACGACTGCACGACGACGACGAGATTGGGCACCAGATCGTGCCGCCGCTCGAGCTGCACATCGATCCCACTCCACCCCTCCCGCACCAACGCCGCATGCCGCACGAGCCGGTTGTAGGCCACGCCCACCCAAAAAACGGTCACGACGACGAGGGCACCAAGGAGCGCGTACGCCGTCATGAGGGTGTCAATCGGAGCGGTGGCGGTGGTGTCGGGGCGCGATGCGGCCCGAGCGAGCGCGTCAGGAGCACGCGCGGAGGGGAAAGGGGGCGGGGGGTGCCGTGCGAGTGCCGCGCGCAGCCGGGCCGTATCGCGCCCCGGCACCGCCGCCACGGCCCCACTAACGCCCCTTGAAGACCGGCTTCCGCTTCTCCTTGAACGCCTTCGTCCCCTCGCGGCAGTCCTCGGACATGGAGACGGGGATCCCGATCTCCATCTCCTTCTCGAGCGCCTGCTCGTGCGTCAGGTTGCGTCCTTCGAGCACCGAGCGCTTCACCGCCTGGACGGCGAGGGGACCGGCGTCGTTCAGCACGTGCGCGTAGCGCATGGCCTCGGGCATCACCTGCGCCGGCGTCACGACCTTGTTGATCAGGCCCATCTGCAGCGCGCGCTCCGCCGACAGCTGCTCGCCCGTCAGCAGGATCTCCATCGCGTTGCAGTACGAGATCTGGCGCGGCAGGCGCACGGTGGAGCCGCCCATCGGGAAGAGGCTCCACTTCACCTCGGCGAGGCCGAAGCGGGCGTCGTCGCCGGCGATGCGGATGTCGGTGCAGGTCAAGATCTCGGTGCCGCCCGCGACGCAGAATCCGCGGATGGCGGCGATGATCGGCTTCCACACCGTGTAGTTCCGCAGCAGGCCCTTGTAGATGATGTTGACGTCGTCGATGACGCGCTGGTCGAACTCCGTCTCCGGCGGCCGCAGGCCCTGCATCATGCGCACGAGCTTGTCGAGGTCGGCGCCGGCGCAGAACGCCTTGTCGCCGGTACCCGTCAGCACTGCGACGCGCACGTCGGGATCGTCGTTGACGTCCTGCCAGGCGTCGGCGAGGCGGCAGAGCATCTCGGTGTTGATGGCGTTGCGGACCTCGGGACGGTTCATCGTGACGACGGCGATCCCGTCGTGCTTCTCGTAGATGACTGCCGGCTCACTCATGCGCGTTCAGAGCTCCGTCCCGACGACCCACATCGCGAAGTACTGCGCGCCGCCGCCGTAGGCGTGACCGAGCGCGTTCCGGACGCCGCCCACCTGGTGCTCGCCGGCGCGGCCCATGACCTGCAGCGCCGCCTCGCCGAGTCGCAGCATGCCCGACGCGCCGATGGGATTCGTGCACAGCACGCCTCCCGACGGGTTGATCGGCAGATGCGCGCCGAACTTCTGCTCGCCGCGGTCGATGATCTTCCAGCCCTCACCCTCGTCGCAGAAGCCGAGGTTCTCGAGCCACATCGCCTCGAACCACGCGAACGGGACGTAGATCTCCGCGGCCTGGATGTCGTTCCACGGATCGCGGATGCCGGCCTGCTCGTAGACGTGCTTCGCGCAGATCTTGCCGGCGCTCGGGCTCACCTGGTCGCGGCCGGGGACCCACATGGCCTCGGCGTAGGACGCCGAGCCCTTGATCCACGCCGGCTTGCGCGGACCCTTCTTCGCCGTCTCCTCGTTCGCGATGACGAGGGCGATGGCGCCGTCCGACGACGGGCAGGTCTCGCCGTAGCGGATGGGGTCCCACAGCACGGGCGAGTTCATCACGTCCTCGACCGTCATGGGCTCGCGCAGATGGGCGTACGGGTTGCGAGCGCCGTTCGCGCGCGCGTTCGCCGCCGTGACCGGGCCGATGTGCGGCGGGCAGCCGGTCTTCTGGATGTAGGCGCGGCAGTAGGGGGCGAAGAAGCCGCCCGCGCCGGCCACGAGCGGCGGCGTGAACGGCATGTTCGGCGACAGCGCCCACATGGCGTTGCCCTCCGACTGCTTCTCGAAGGCGACGGTGAGGACGCGATCGTAGAGCCCCGACGCCACGTGCGTCATGGCGGCGATGGCGGTGGAGGCGCCGACCGAGCCGGCGGTGTGCACGCGGATCACCGGCTTCATGTGCCCGCCGAGGGCGCCGACGAGGAACTGCTCGGGCTGGGCGATGCCCTCGAGCATGTCGGGCGCCTTGCCGATGACGATCGCGTCGATGTCGTCGTGTCCGAGCCCGGCGTCGAGCAGGGCGCGATCGACGGCCTCGCGAATGAGGCCGGGGATGCTCAGGTCGGCGCGGCGGGCCGCATGCTGCGTCTGCCCCACGCCGACGACGGCCGTCGGGCGCTTCATGCCCACCTCTTTTCGGTGCCGAGCACCCAGACGATGTTCTGCTGCAGGCAATGTCCCTGCGCGCCGTGCGCGATGGCGCGCTTCGCACCGGCGACGCCGCGATCCCCGGCGCGTCCCGACAGCTGGCGGAACGCCTCGCCGAGACGGATCGAGCCGGTGCTCATGATCGGATGGGCGCAGAGCGGGCCGCCCGACGGGTTCACCACCGGCGTCGACGCGGCGGCGTCGAGCCCGAGCGCGTCGAGCAGGATGAGTTCCTCCACGGGGGTGACGGAGAGCAGCTCGACGAGGTCGACGTCGCGCGCGCTGCCGAGCCCGGCCATGGCGAGCGCCTTCTGCGCGGCGAGCGCGGTGCCGGCGCTCCGCGTCAGGTCGCGTGCCCCGAGCGTCTGCAGCTCGGCGCGGTGATCGACGCCCTGGATCCACACGGGTCGATCACAGAGCTTCTCGGCCTTGCCTTCGGCGGCCATGACGAGACACGTGGCCGTCTCGCCGATCGGCGGAACGTAGCCGCTGCGGAGCGGCTCGATCGCCCACGGCGACCCCTGCAGCTGCTGCGCCGAGGCGGCGTCCCGCACCTGGTTGTCGGGGTTCCCGATGCCGGCGGCACGATTCCGCGCCGCTCGTGCCGCGAGGTCGGCGTCGGTGGCCCCGGTGCGGGCCATGTAGGCGCTCGCCTGCAGCGCCGCGGACGCCGTCGGCCCGATGCCGATGGGGGCGTGGTAGTACGGCTCGAGCTGCAGGTTGAAGACGCGCTCGGGCTCGCCCTCCGACGTCTTGCCGTGCGTGCAGACGATGGCGGTGTCGACCTCGCCGGTCTGGATCTTCACCCAGGCGTAGTAGGCGGCGAAGGAGCCGTCCATCTCGAGGTGGAGGTCCTGGCGTGCCGGCCACGACCCCATGACGTCGAGCGCGGCGACGAAGCCGAACGGCCGGCCGTCCATGTAGTCGGTGGAGGCGGACACCTGGTAGTCGATGTCGTCGCGCGAGGCGCCGACCTGCCGGAGTGCGTCCACCACGACGGGGTAGAGCATCTCGGTGGCCATGCGGTGCTCGTCGCGTGCGACGACGGGAAGCTGGGCGAAGCCCACGAAGGCGACGTTGCGTAGCGTGCTCATAGGCGATGGATGAACGATTCCATCGGCGCGTCGGGCTCACCCGTCGGCCGGAAGTGGAGAATGTCCTCGTGGTCGCCCTGGCGCTCGCCGTCGGGCTTCCACACCGCTTCGACCCGCATCCCCATGCGCGCGTCCTCGGCCTTGATCTCCTGGATGAGGGCGAAGATCGAGATGTCGGCACCGTCGAGCGCCACCGAGGCGGCGACGTAGGGAATCTCGAGGCTGCGGCCGATGACCGGGATGTTGACGATGCAGAAGGTGGTGACGACGCCGCGGTCGGCGACCTCGACGAACTCGTCGCAGGGCGCGAAGCTCTCCGGCGAGTTGACGATGGGCATCACGAAGACCTTGCCCGTCTTCGAGCACTTCGACCCGAGGATCTTCTTGTCCTTCAGCGCCCGCAGGTACTTCGCGCGGTAGTCGCCGGCGACGTAGTGGTAGGGGAGGTAGACGTTGGAATCGATGTAGCGGATCGGATCCTTCGGCGGCTCGTTCATGATGCTCCTCAGTCGACGAGACGGAAGCACGCGATGTCGCGGATCGAGCCCACGCGCTCCTCGTCGGGCCGCCACTCGGCGGTCACCCGGCTACCGACGCGCAGGCGATCGAGACCGTCGGTGACGATGTGGGCCAGCGCGGTGTCGGCGCCGTCGAGCTTCACCAGCACGAACGCGAACGGCGTGGTGCTCGGATGGAGGTGATCGATGGGCGCGCGCACCCGCGCGCAGGCCGTGACGGTGCCGGTGTTCTCGACCGCCACCCACTCGCCGCCCTCGGACCCGTCGATCTCGGAGTAGCCGAGCGGGGGCACGACGACGCCCTGCTTCGGGACGCGCTGGCCCCAGATGCGCTTCTGCTCCTTCAGGCCGGCCAGGAAGCGGCCGATCGTCGTGCCGGTGGAGTGTTTGTACGGAAACTCCATCACGACGTCCTGGAACATCGGGGTCTCGACCACAGCCGACATAGGCCTGGCTGGGTAGTGCACCAAACGACTGTTTGTCAAGCCACTACGGGGTGGGCTTGATGCGCGACGCCTCGTCCAGGGAATGCCCGGGGATGATGTTGGCGATCGTGAGGGCGTCGTTCACCTTCACGACGTAGAACAGCACCGGCTTCCGCTCGCCGGCGGTGTCGACGAAGACCATCTGGACGACGAAGCCCTTCTGGCTCTTGTCCTGGGTGCGGGCGATCGCCGTCAGCTTGGGATCGAGCTCGTCGAACGTGGCGAAGTACGGGACGATCGCCTGCGCGAAGGCGTCGTCGATCGCCTTCGCGCCTTTCTCGTCGGCGGGCGCCGCCCACCGCGCCCGCACCGTCTTGGCGTCGCCCTTGCCGAGGGCAATGGTCATCTGCTCTGCGAAGGCCCGATACGGCTCGGCCTCCTCCTTGAGCTTGACCCAGCGTTCGTCGATCGGCGGGGCGGGCGGTGGATCGGCCGCGATGGCGGTGACGGCGAGGAGGAGGGTCAGGGCGATGGCGGTGCGCACGCGTCACTTCCTGACACAATCGTTTCCGGCCTGCCACCGGGAACCTGCGCCCTCAGGGTGCGGCCGGTGGCGGGCTCGCGGTCCGTTTGCGAACGCCACGCGCCGCGGTCAGGAACGACTCGCGGGTGGCCTGGCCGAGGGCGTTCAACGACACGCCCTTGCCCTGCTTCACGAGGAACATCGTCTTCACCAGACAGCGCTTGCCGTCGGGGGACTCCTCGAACCCGTAGTAGCCGTCGTTGTAGCTCAAGTCGCTCTGCAGGGTCTTGAACTCGATGCGACGCCGCGCCTTGTCGAACAGCCACTCCACCTTCGCGTTGGTCTGGCGGCCGATCACGCGCTGGGCGATCTGGATCGTCTTCGACGTCTGCGTCTCGGCGACCAGCTGGGTGCTGTCGATGCCGGGAATGAAGTCCTCGTAGTGGTCGACGTCGGCGAGCGCGTCGTAGACGGGCTGGCACGGCGAATCGAGCAGCGACCAGTACTCGAGCTCGACGAAGGTGTCGCGGTCGGTGACCTTCTCGTGCAGCAGCAGGTTCTCCGGTTCGGTCCAGTCGACCGTACCGTCGCCGCATCCGGCGAGCATGAACAGCATGCCCAGGACAGAGGACGTCGCACGCCCCATACGCACCCCCCGGTAGCAAGACAGCCAGCAGCTGACGGCGCCGTACCACCGCCGGCGTCTCGGGGTCAACGGGGCTCAGGGCAGGGCGTTGAGGCGCTCGGCGGCGGTCGTGGCCTGTGGTGTGCCCGGGTACTTCGCGACGATCTCCTCGTAGAGCTGTCGCGCGTGCGCCGGGTTGTTCTGCAGCTCCTCGAGCCGCGCGGTCTCGAGGAGATCGGCGGCGCCGCTACCGCCGCAGCCGGCGAGCGCCGCCAGCAGCGGGACCATCGCGAGCGATCGTGTCATCGGTGGACGCCTAACAGACGGCCGCGAACGCCCGCAAGGCGGCAGATGCTGCCGGCCGGGTCGTCCCTGCCGGGTCGACACGCCGTCGGTGCTGGCGGCCGGGACTGGCACGCCCTTGCTAGGCCGAGCTCTGCATGACGCCTCTCGAACTGTCGCCCGCCCACGCCGCGGCCCGCGCCGCACTCGAAGCCGGCCGCATCGACGACGCGACGTCGGCCGTCGAAGCCCTCCTCGCGCGCTCGCCCGACGACGGCGCGGCCTGGTTGCTGCGCGGCGTGCTGGCGCTGCAGCAGGCCGACCCGAAGACGGCACGCAACGCGTTCGACGCGGCCGCGCGGTACGGCGCCGATACCCGCCGTACGCGTCTCGGCAGCGGCATGGCGGCGCTCGGGCTCGGCGAGACGGAGCAGGCGTGGGAGCTCTTCGACGCGGTGGTGACCGAGCACGCCGACGATGCCGAGGCGATGCACTGGCTGCTCCGGGCCGGCTCGGCGTTGGAGCGCTGGGACGCGCTCGCCACGCGCCTGGCCGGCTTCGTCGATCGACAGCCCGAGCAGCACGCGGTGCGCTTCGCACTGGGCGCGGTCTACCTCCGCCTCGGGCAGGCCGACGCCGCCCGTCGCGAGTACGAGACGCTCCGGGCGGCGGCGCCGGCTTTCGACGGGCTCGACGATCTGGGACGCGCGCTCGAGGCCTGACTCACCAGCGCTCGCCGAACGGCCGCACGTCGAGCTCGAACGTCCACGCCGACGGCTCCTGGTGTGCGACGTGGTGCACCGTCTCGGCGATCGCGTCGGCGCGGAGGAAGAACTCGTCGGGCCGGTCGGGGAAGAGCGCGCGCGTGTTCGGGATGTCGATGACGCCGTCGACGATGACGTAGGCGACGTGGATGCCGCGCGGCCCGAGCCCCCGCGCCATCGACTGCGCGAGGCTCCGCTGCGCCGCCTTGGCGGCGGCGAACGCCGTGAAGTTGGCGCCGCCGCGGAGCGACGCGGTGGCCCCGGTGACGACGATCGCGCCGCGCCCGGCCTCGAGCATGCCCGGGACGACGGCATGCGCGCACAGGAGCAGCCCGAGCGCGTTCGTGCGCCAGCTCGCCTCGAACAGGTCCGGCGTGGTGTCGACGAAGCTGCTGAAGACGCCGCTGCCGGCGTTGTGCAGCAGCACTGCGGGCGCCCCGAGCTCGCCCCGGATGCGCGCGAAGGCGTCGTGGACGGCGCCGGCGTCGGCGACGTCGCAGGCATAGCCGCGGGCGTCCGGCAGCTCGGCCTCGAGCCGGCCCAGCGTGTCGGTGGAGCGCGCCAGCATCGCGACGCGATAGCCGGCGGCGGCGAAGCGACGGGCGAGGGCGGCGCCGGTGCCGGGGCCCACCCCGGTGATGACGCAGACGTTCGGCATGTGGTGTCCTCCTCGGGGTTGCCACTAGCGAATCGGCCACGCTACGAACAGCGCGCGCCGCCGGCGCAGAAGGAGACTCCATCACATGAAGCTCGGCCTCATGATCGGTTACTGGATGTTCGGCCCCATGAACCCGGTGCCGCTGGCGCAGGAGGCCGAGCGCCTCGGGTACGACTCGGTGTGGACGGCGGAAGCCTACGGCTCCGACGCCATCTCGCCGCTGGCCTGGATCGGCGCGCACACCGAGCGCATCAAGCTCGGCACCAGCATCATCCAGATCTCCGCGCGCACGCCGGCGTGCGTCGCGATGACGGCGATGACGCTGGATCATCTCTCCGGTGGGCGGCTCATCCTCGGCTTCGGCGTGTCCGGCCCGCAGGTGGTGGAGGGCTGGTACGGACAGCCGTTCCCGAAGCCGATGGGGCGCATGCGCGAGTTCATCACGCTGCTGCGCCAGATGCTGCGTCGCGAGGGCCCGGTGTCGTTCGACGGCCAGCACTACCAGCTGCCGCTGCGCGGCGGCTCGGGGCTCGGGAAGCCGCTCAAGCTCATCACGCGCCCGCTGCGCGATCACATCCCCTTCTACCTCGGCGCCGAGGGGCCGAAGAACATCGCCATGGCGACGGAGCTGTGCGAGGGCTGGCTGCCGCTCTACTACTCGCCGTATCGGCCCGAGGTGTATTCCGACGCGCTCGTCGGCGCGCCCAAGGGCTTCGAGATCGCGTGCCCGGTGACGGTCAACGTCAACGACGACCTCGCGGCGGCGCTGATCCCCGTCAAGTACATGCTCGCCTTCTACATCGGCGGGATGGGCGCCAAGAAGCAGAACTTCCACGCCAACCTCGTGCGGCGCATGGGCTACGGCGACGCCGTCGACAAGATCCAGGAGCTGTTCGCCGCCGGCCGTCGCGACGAGGCGGCGATGGAGGTGCCCGACGAGTTCGCCGACGAGATCTCGCTCGTGGGATCGCCGGCGCGCATCAAGGACCGCATGGCGGCGTGGAAGCAGAGCCCCGTCACCACCATTCTCGCCGGGACAACCGACGCGAACGCGCTGCGGGTGCTGGCGGAGGCCGCGGCGTGAGCCCGGGCATGGAGAAGATCGCGGCCATCGCGCGTCGCGTGTCGAACTGGGGCCGCTGGGGCGCCGACGACGAGCGCGGCACGATGAACTTCGTCACGCCCGACGTCGTGCGGCGGGCCGCCGCCGAGGTGCGCAAGGGCGTCGTCTTCAGCCTGTCGCTGCCGTTCGGTGCCGAGGGGCCGCAGTTCGGGCAGGCGGGGCGCATCAATCCGGTGCACCTGATGACGTCGACCAACAGCCCGATGAGCGCCGATCCCGACGGCGCCCGCTACGCCGACGACGTCGTGATGATGCCGCTGCAGTGCGCGACGCAGTGGGACAGCCTGGCCCACGTCCATTACGGCGGGCAGCTCTACAACGGCCACTCGGTGGCGACGCTCACCGCGGCTGGGGCGGCGCGCAACGGCATCGACAAGATGGCCGCGGGCGTCGTCTCGCGCGGCGTGCTGCTCGACGTGGCGCGTGCGCAGGGCGTCGAGCGGCTGGCGCCCGGCCTCGTCATCGGGCCGGCCGAGCTGGAGGCGGCGGAGCGGGCGCAGGGCGTGCGCGTCGCATCCGGCGACGTCCTGCTGGTGCGGACGGGACACATCCAGTGCTTCACCCGCGACGGCGACCGCGTCGCCTACATGCGACAGATGCCGGGGCTCGGGACGGCGTGCGCCGAGTGGCTCCATGCGCGCGAGGTGGCCGCGGTCGCCAGCGACACCAACATGGTCGAGGTCTACCCGCTCGAGGATCCGGCGCTGATGCTGCCGCTGCACATGCTCTGCATCCGCGACATGGGGCTCACGCTCGGCGAGATGTTCGACTGCGAGGCGCTGGCCGCCGACTGCGCCACCGACCGCGTGTGGACGTTCCTGTTCAGCGCGCCGCCGTTGCGGGTGACGGGCGGCGTCGGGTCGCCGATCAATCCGCTCGCCGTCAAGTAAGCGGGGGCGCCGCCGGCCCGAGGCCAGTCGAACCGGCGGCGCCGCGGGACGGAGGCCCTATCGGTTGGCCTCCGAGACGATCTGCTGGAGCTCGGCCCCCATCTGCGCGAGCGCGCTGGCGGCCTTCTGGGTGTCGCTGGCACCGGCGGTGGTGCTCTGCGCCGCCTGCGCCACGCCGGTGACGGTCTCGGCGATGCCGGCGCTGGCGCGGGCCGCCTCGGCGACGTTGCGTCCGATCTCGTTCGTCGTCGCGGTCTGCTGTTCGACGGCGGTGGCGATCGTCGCCTGCATGTCGTTGATCTGGTCGATGATGCTGCCGATGTGCGCGATGGCGTCGATGGCCATGCGCGTGTCGCTCTGGATGGCGTCGATCTTGAGGCCGATGTCCTCGGTGGCGCGCGCCGTGGCCTTGGCCAGCTCCTTCACCTCGTTCGCGACCACCGCGAAGCCCTTGCCGGCCTCGCCCGCGCGCGCCGCCTCGATGGTGGCATTGAGCGCCAGCAGGTTGGTCTGCTGCGCGATCGACGTGATCACCTTGATGACCTTGCCGATCTCGGCGCTGCTGGCACCGAGCGCGGCCACCTTGACGTTCGTGTCCTCGGCGACCCGGACCGCGGTCGTGGCGACGCGGGCGGCGTCGGCCGCACTCTTCGCGATCTCGCGGATGCTCGCCGTCATGTCCTCGGTGGCGATGGCGACGGTCTGGACGTTCGAGCTGACGAGATCGGCCGAGGCCGACACCAGGTTCGCCTGCACCGCCGTCTCCTCGGCGTTGACGGTCATCTGTTTGCTGCTGACCGTCAGCTCCTCCGCCGCGGCGGCCACGGCGGTGGCGCTCTCGGTCACCTTGTCGAGGAGGAGATGGCGCTCGAGCGCGGCCGAGACGAGCTGGCCGAGGCCGCGCAGCACGGAGCGACGATCCTCCGACAGCGCCTGCTGGTCGTGCGAAACGAAGTCCATCACGCCGGCGACCTGCCCCTGGACGATGACGGGGACGCCGACGCCCGAGCGGATGCCGGCGCGCTGTGCCGCCGTCGCGCGGGCGCAGTCGCGCATGGTGCCGAGGTCCTGCACGAAGAAGAGGTCGCGGCTCTCCCAGGCCCGGCCGCTCAGGCCCTCGCCCTCGCGGATGCGGGCGGTCTGCGACGCGCGCCGGAACTCGTCGTCGACGCTGCCCGACTCGAGCTGCAGCCGCAGGACCTCGTGGGCCGTGTCGCGCGCCCAGTAGACGCCGTACGTCCAGTCGAAGGCGGTGCGCACCGTCTCGAGCGCGGCCAGCACGACCTCGTCGGTGGTGGTGCGCCCGAGCGCGTGCACGACCGCCAGGATGGCGCGCGAGTTCTGCTGCGCTTCGACGAGCGAGTCCGTAGCCCTCGATCGTTCGAGGGTGGTCGCGGTCTGGCGACCGGCGCGCCGGCCGGCCTGCTGCAAGCGTCCCGTGCTCATGCGTGTCCTTCTTCCTGGGGCGTCAGCGCTCGACTGGCGCGCGCCAGCCCGATCAGCGAACGTGCGGCGAGGGCGCGGGCCGCCTCCGCCGTCGCGGCCAGCTCGGCACGCAGCTCCTCGACGTCGGGATCGTCGGGCGCTGCCGCGGCGAGCGCGGTCTGCGCCCGGCTCAGCCGTGCGCCGATGGCGACGAGACGCGCGGTCACGACGTCACCCGCCTCGCCGATCGCGGCGACGCGCTGCTCGACGGCCTCGAGCGCGGTGACGAGCATCTCGGCCGTGATGGCGGTGTTCTCGAGCATGCGGGACACAGCAGAATGCATGCCGCGTGCGGCGCGCGGCGAGGGGCCCGTGTGGAGTCGATCACTTGCGTTCGACGACGTAGGGTGGCGCTTCGTGCTGGGGTGCATTGCCTAGGAAGAAGTGCCTAGGACGTCGGCGCCCGAGGCGTCACGGCGGCGTCACCGCGGCACGGGCCCGTCATGCCGCGATGAGCCCGAGCTGGATGGCGCGGCGAACGAGCTGCGCCGCGCCACGCACGCCGAGCTTCGCCATGATGTGCTGGCGGTGCGCGTGCACCGTCTTGATGCTCAGATTGCGCGCCACCGCGATCTGGCCGTTGCGCATGCCCTGCGCGACGAGGGTGAGGATGTCGCGTTCGCGATCGGTGAGTGCCACGGCATGCGCGGTGGCGGGCGCCGGGCGACACATGACGTCGCCGACGGCCGGACACAGATAGCCGCGACCCGCGGCGGCGCTGTGGATGGCGGCGACCAACGGCTCGAGGCCGCTGGTCTGCGAGACGCACGCGCGCACGCCGGCATCGATGGCGGCGACGACGTCGCTCCGCTCGCGGAACGCATCCACGACCACGAGCGGCGTGCGAGGATCGCGCGCCGACGGCATGCCGCCGAGCACGACGAGGACGTCGATGGCGGGGCCGGCCGTTCCGGTGTCGCGCGCGCTCAGAAGGTCGTGGGCGTCGAGGGCCGCGACAAGGCCCTCGCGGACCAACCGGTCGCCACCCGCCACCCCGACGCACACCCGCCGCGCTTCCACCACCGCCTGCATCCGAGCCCACCATCAGGGGTAGAGGCGGTGTCGCTGACTGTCAATGTAGGAAGCCCGCGTTCTGGCATTTCATCCGATAGTGAATCGGATTCCGATGCATATGTGGCTACTGGGTGCGCTCGATCGTGGTCAGGTGGATGGCGAGCGTGCCGCGCGCGCCCGAAAGCTCGAGATAGACGGGCACCGGGCCCACGTCGGTGCTGGGTGCGGCGATCCAGTAGTCGAGCGTGGTTGGCGCCTCGCTGTCGCGCGGATCGGAGCGCCAGAAGCCGGACTTCGCGACGATGGTCGCACGGCACCGTCGGGCGGGACCGGCGTAGATGGCGCGGCGTGCGGGCTCGACGTCGGCGGGGCCCATGTCCTCGAAGCGCATGTCGTAGCGACGGCGTCCGTCGAAGACGGGCAGGGTGCCCGTACACGGGCGGCCGGCGGCGGCGAGACTCGCCGTGATCGGGTCGAGCGTGGCCCGCTGCATCTCGGGCGGGACCCGGTCGCGCGCGTCGTCGTCGGGTGGCGGCTCGACCTGGGTGTCGACGGCGCCGTCGTCGGCGTACTCGATGCGCACCCGCCGGTGCTCGCCGCGGTACTCGCCGTCGGCCCGGTGACGGCGCGGGGCCAGCGTCGCGCCGTCGCGGATGCCGCTCGACTCGGCGGTCGCCTTCCAGGGGAACGCCAGGGCGACGACGCCCTCGGTCCGCATCGCGGTCGTGCTGCGATAGGTGGTGTCGCCGACGTCGATGGTGGTGTCGAGCGACAGGATCGTGAGCGGGCCCCAGCGGACGTCGTAGCGCAGCGTCACCGGCGGCGGGACGCTCGCCGCCGGCGAGGCCAGGACCAGCAGCATCACCAGCGCGGCCACCGTGTGCGCCATGCCTCCTCGTGCCGTGGACGGCGACGGAAGTCCATCCCACCGTTGACGCGCCCGGGCGGCGTCGCTAGCACCGCCGTCCATGCCGTTCACCCGTGCAGCGCTCGATCGCTGGGCCCGTGCCACCCGCAAGGAGTACGAGCGCGAGCTCGCCACGCTCGTCGAGCTGCCGAGCGTCTCGGTCGATCCGGCGCGCGCCACCGACGTGCGGCGCACCGCGGAGCACGCGGCCGCGCTGATCCGCGCGCGCGGTGGCACCGCCCGTGTCGTCGAGACCGGTGGCCATCCGTTGGTGCACGGCCGCTTCCATCGTGACGATCGGCTGCCGACCGTCACCGTCTACAACCACCTCGACGTGCAGCCGGCCGACGGACCCGACTGGCGGACACAGCCCTTCACCTTCACCCGTCGCGGCGAGCGCTACTTCGGTCGCGGCACCACCGACGACAAGGGGCCGGCGCTGGCGGCGCTGCTCGGCGCGGCGCACGCGCTCGACGCCGGGGTGGCGGCGAACGTCCACTTCCTCTGGGAGCTCGAGGAGGAGATCGGCTCGCCGCACTTCGAGGCGACGTTGCGCCGCCATCGGAAGGCCTTCGCCACCGACGCCATCGTGGTGTCCGACACCATCTGGGTGTCGCGTGCGCGCCCGGCGTGTCCGGCCGGACTACGCGGCCTGCAGGGCTTTCGCCTGACGCTCCGCACGGGCGAGACCGACCAGCACTCGGGGACGACGGGGGGTGCCGCGCGCAACCCGATCGCGGAGCTGGCGGCACTGCTCACCGCGATGTTCGACGCCCGCACCGGCCGCGTGAACATCCCCGGCTTCTACGACGACGTGGTGCGCCCGACGCGCCGCGAGCTGGACGATCTCCGTCGCTGTGGCTTCAGCGTCGCCGCGTTCAAGCGCGACCACGGCTTCCGCTCGTTGCGCAGCACCGACGCGCTCGACGTGATGCAGCGGCTCTGGTGCCTGCCGACGCTCGAGGTCCACGGCATCGCCGGCGGCTACCAGGGGCCGGGCGTCAAGACGGTGGTGCCGCCCGCGGCGACGGCGATCGTGTCGTGCCGGCTCGTCCCCGACATGAAGCCCGAGCGCATCATGCGGCTCGTGCGCGCGTTCGTACGGCGGCACGCGCCCGACGTCCGGGTCGAGGCCGAGCACGCCCTGGCGCCGTTCCGCGGCCATACCACCGGGCCGCACGCCGAGGCGGTGTCGGACGCGATGCGGTTCGCGTTCGGTCGCGCGCCGGTGTTCGTGCGCGAGGGCGGCTCCATCGGCGCCGTCGTCTCGATGGAGCGTGTGCTGCGAGCGCCCGTGCACTTCCTCGGCCTGTCGCTGCCCGAGCACGGCTATCACGCGCCGAACGAGAACTTCGACTGGCCGCAGGCGCGCGGCGGCATGGTGGCATTCGCGCGCTGGGTCGAGCGGGTCGCCGGGCTGCCGCGACCCGCTGGCTGAGCGCGCGGAACAATGTACGGCCGGACCGAACGTCCTCCCTGGTCGCCATCGTGCCCGCGCTCCCGCGGGGACGGACGCTCCCGAGCGGCTCGGGGACTTGAAGCGCGCCACGTTCCGCGTACCACGGACGGATGACGGCTTTCGCGGTCGCCGAGGCCCTGCGCGACATGGCCCGGCTCCTCGCCCTCGAGAAGGGCAACCAGTTTCGCGCCCGCGCCTACGACCGCGCCGCCGACGCCATCGAGCAGGTGACCGGCGACCTCGCCGCGCTCGCGGCAGCCGGCCGACTGCGATCGATCGCGGGCATCGGCGACTCCATCGCGGCCAGTATCGACGAGCTGGTGCGCACCGGGCGGCTCGCGAGCCTCGACCGTCTGCGCAGCCGGCACCCACCCGGCACGGCGGAGCTGTCCCAGGTGCTCTCCCTGCCGCGTATCCGCACCGTATACGAGGTCCTGGGTATCACCACGCTCGAGACGCTCCAGGAGGCGTGTGCCAACGGACGTCTGCGCGACCTGCCCGGCTTCGGGGAGGCAACGGAGCAGCGAATCGCGCAACGCGTGTCCGCGCTAGCGGCGCGGCGCGCGGGCGCGCTCCTGCCGGAGGCCGACGCCGAGGCCGAGCGCGTGCTGGCGCAACTCCGGCGGTCGCCGGCGGCGACCCGTGTGGAGCTCGCCGGCGATCTACGCCGCCGCCTCGAGCTGGTCGAGGCGCTCGACGTCGTCATCGCGTCGACGGATGCGGCGTCCGTGATGACGGCCGCGGCCGGATTGCCCGGTGCCACCGGTACCGAGCGGGGGCGGGTGGTGCGCCCCGGGCTGCTCGACGTCACCGTGCACACTGCGTCGCCAGAGCGGTTCGCTGCGACGTTGATCACGGCGACCGGGAGTGCTGCGCACGTCGACGTACTGCGTGCGCGTGCCCGGGAGCGCGGGCTGGTTCTGGACGAGATCGCCGGCGAGACGGAGGCCGACGTCTATGCGCGCCTCGGCCTGCCCGACATCCCACCCGAGCTGCGTGACGACGTCGAGGTGATCCGGTCGACGGCACCGCTCGACGACCTCGTGCGCGTCGGCGACCTGCGCGGTGCCGTGCACTGCCACACCGACTGGTCGGACGGCAAAGACAGCGTCGAGGCGATGGCCCGTGCTGCCGACGCGCTCGGGCTGCGCTATCTCACCATCACGGATCACTCGGCGAGCGCGGGCTACGCCGGCGGCCTCGACGTCGAGCGCCTGCGACGGCAGGCGGACGAGATCGCCGCCGTGCAGGAGCGGGTGCGGGTGCGTCTCCTGCGTGGCACCGAGAGCGACATCCTGCGCGACGGCGCGCTCGACTTCCCCGACGACGTCCTGGCACGGCTCGACGTCGTCATCGCCAGCATCCACGCGCGGCACGCGCTCGACGCCGCCGAGATGACGGCGCGGCTGGTACGCGCGATGCGCCATCCCGTCTTCAAGATCTGGGGCCATGCGCTCGGCCGCTACGTGCGCAGCCGCCCGCCGATCGCGGTCGATCTCGACGCGGTGCTCGACGCCGCCGCGGCGTCGCGCGTCGCCATCGAGGTGAACGGCGACCCGCATCGACTCGATCTGGCGCCCGACGGCATCCGCAAGGCGCGGGCGCGCGGCCTGCGCTTCGTGGTCTCGTCGGACGCGCACTCCGTTCGCGCGCTCGGCAACGCACGCTACGGCGTCGACATGGCTCGTCGCGGCGGCTTGCGCGCGGCGGACGTGCTGAACACGCTCGAGCCGGACGCGTTCGCCGCGGCGGTGCGCCCATGACCGACGTGCCGCGCATGTTCCTGCTGTCACCGGCGTCGAGTGCGGGGGAACGGGCCCGCCTCGTGACCAGACCGGAGGCACGCTTCCCACTCGCGCTCGCCGTCCGCTCTGCCGCGGGCGCTCCACTCGGTGAGGTCTTCTCGTTCACCAGCGGCCTCTACTTCCGCGGCAAGCTGCACTACGCGACGGCGTTCGCGTGCCCACCCGCGCCGGTGCCGGGCGTGCTCGTCATCACCGCGTCGCGCGGGCTGCGGCCGCCGCAGGAGCGCGTCACGTTGGACGTCCTGCAGGAGTTCTCGGGCGTACAGATCGACGCGGACGAGCCGCGCTACGCCGAGCCGCTCCGCCGCGACGCCGAGCTGCTCGCGACGCTCCTCGCGGCCCACCCGACGGCGCGGGTCGTGCTCCTCGGCAGCGTCGCCAGCGACAAGTACGTCGACGTGCTCGGGCCGGTGCTCGGTGACCGCCTCGTGTTCCCGAGCGACTTCGTCGGGCGCGGCGACATGAGCCGCGGCGGGCTCCTGCTGCGCGCGGTGCGTGAACGGCACGAGCTGGCGTACGTGCCGGTGGCCGGGGCGGTCCGTCGCGGACGCCGTCCGCCGCGCGGCTTCGGCGACGTGTTCCCGACGTCGGCGCGCTAGGAGCGCGACCCAAGACCATGTCTTGGGTCGGAGGCACCCGAGCGTGTGGCG
>CAYOIZ010000084.1:0-20941 GCA_964404165.1 uncultured Binatia bacterium (SeqCode)
CGTGGTGCCGAGCGAGCGCCGCGCGGACCGGCGCCCCCGACCGCATCGGCCACCACACACCCCGCAACTCACACCATGGTTTGCCCGCCGCTGACGTTGACCGCCTCCCCGGTGATGTACGACCCATCGTCGCTGCACAGGAACGCGATCGTCGCGGCGACGTCGTCCGCCGTCTGCAGGCGACGCAGCGGGATCTCGCGCGCGATCCACTTCTCGACGCTGCCCTCGACCATGCCGATCATCTGTTCGAAGGCGCCATCCTTGTTCAGCAGGTCCGTGTCGACGGTGCCCGGGCAGACGGCGTTCACCGTGATGCCGGCGGCGCCGAGCTCCTGCGCGAGCACCTGCGTGAGCAGCACGACGCCGGCCTTGGCGGCGCAGTACGCGCCCAGCATGGGAAACCCGCGCTTCCCGGCCTGCGACGACACGTTGACGATCCGACCGCCGCGGCCGCCCGCCAGCATGCGCTCGGCGCAGGCGCGCGACACGATCCACGTGCCCTTCAGGTTCACGTCGACCACCTGATCCCACTCGCGCTCGCTGATCTGCAGCAGGGGGCCCGCCCCCATCCCCATCGCCGCGCCGCCGGCGACGTTGCAGCAGATGTCGATGGCGCCGAGCGCCTCCTGTGCCGCGGCCACCGCGGCGTGGACCTCGTCCCAGCGTGAGACGTCGGCTCGCAAGGCGACGGCGCGACGACCGAGCGCCTGGACCTCGCGCACCACCTCGTCGAGCTCGTCGCCGCTGGCGACGCCGTAGCCGGGAAAGTCGGCGTAGGGGCGCGCGATGTCGAGGCAGGCGACGTCGGCCCCCTCCCGTGCGAGACGAAGCGCCGTGGCCCGACCGATGCCGCGACGGCGCGCAGCGCCCGTCACCAACGCGACTTTGTCCGAGATCCCTGCGAGTGCCATCGCCGTGGCGCTACCACCCGGGGGAAGACGCCGCAATCAATCGTTGCCGTGCCCGGGGCAGTATGTGCTACCACGGTCGGATGCGCCGTCGACTGCTCCTCCTCGTGCTCGCCCTCCTGCCCCTGCTCGCCGCGGCCCCGGCCGACGCCGGTCGCATGACGGTGCGCGTCCCTGCCTTCGACGTCCCACCCCGCAGCAACCGCGAGGTGTGCGTCTTCGTGCCGCTGCCCGCGAAGGCCGAGGATCTCGAGATCTCCGAGGTCCTGATGCGGAACCGCGGCGGCAACGAGCAGTTCGCCACCCATCACCTCATCGTCTACGCGTGGACGGGCGACCTCGGCCCGCTCGCCGGGGTGAAGGGAGCCGTCATCGACGACACCGCCTGCCTCAACTTCGGCGACGGCAACCCGACGAACCTCCAGATCGTGGCGACCACCCAGGGCGTGAACGGTGTGGAGAAGATGCCCGACGGGACCGCGCTGCGGCTGCAGACCGGTGCGCTCGGCACGGGGAAGAAGCGCGCCGTCGGTATCGTGCTCAACTCGCACTGGATCAACGGCTCCGACACCACGCAGACGGCACGCGCCAAGGTGACGTTCGTGACCGCGCGCAGGACGAAGGTGAAGCGCCAGCTGAAGCCGATCTTCGAGGTCCTCGCGAACGGGCCACTTCGCGTGCCGCCGGGCGAGATCGCGAAGACGGGAGCGGGCTGGGGTCCTGGGCTTCCGGACCTCGGATTCATCCTGGGTGGATCGGAAATGCCGACGGAGGCGGCGTGCGTCACGATGATCATCGGACACATGCATCGTCGCGGGACGCTGTTCACGGCGACGTTCCGGGCATCGGACGGCACCGAAACCCCGCTCTACTCGAACACGAAGTACTCCGACCCGCCCACCAAGCGCTTCGATCCGCCGATGCTGGTGCGCAAGGGCGAGTCCATCGGCTACGAGTGCACCCACGACAATGCCACCGACCCCCGCCTCGGCTGCGAGGAGGTGGCTGGTGTCACGCCTGGGCGAACCGTCATCGATGCGCTGTTCGAGACCGGCACGATCACCGTCGACGGCTCGGCGAAGCTCTGCCACACGCCGGGACCGAATCCCGAGGAGTGCCCCACCGGCGACGGCCGCTTCACCGGCAACTGCGTCCCCGCCAACCTGGTCTTCGGATTCCTGTCGGACGACGACATGTGCATCCTGCCCGGCTACTACTTCGACGCCGACCTGACGGCGCCGCCCGGCGAGGAGTGCCGCCTCTGACGCTCAGGGCGTGCCGACGAGCGACTTGAGGTAGCGCACGATCGCCGTCGCGTCCTGCCGATCGAGGCGGAAGGGCGGCATCGGGCTGCGCGGCATCTCGCCCGTCGGACGGCGACCCGTCATGAGGAGGGCGATCGCATCGTCCTCCGCCCATCCCGGGAGCCCGGCGATGGCCGGTGCGCGCACCGCCCAGTTGGTGTCGAAGGGCGGCCCCTCGACCGGCACGGGGGCGCCCTGGAACAACTGATCGCGCAGCAGCACGCCGTCCTCGCTGCGCGGCGAGTGGCACTGGACGCACATGGCGACCGAGTTCGCGAGGTAGCGTCCGCGATCGACGTCGGGATCGGCATGGGCGAACGTGGCGAGAGCGAGGAGTGCGGCGGGCACGGCGAGGCGCGTCATCGAGGCATGCGTAGTGCGTGCGTCGAACCTCGTCAAACAGCGAGCGGATCGCCCGGGTCTGCACCCTGCTGTGCCCACCACGCACCGAGGGTCGCGGCCGCCGCGAGGTAGAGCCGTCGCTGCGACGGGTCGTACGCCATCGCGTCCAGGCAGGCGAGGGTGTACTTCGCGAGGTGCGCGTCCCGGTGCATCGACGCGCTGGTCGCGAGCGCGGTCGTCAGGTGCGGGAGCGCGGCGTCCGGGGCGTGCCATACCGCCGCCGCGGCCGTGTCGGGATCGACGGAGAGCGCCGCGCGCCACGGCATCGGCGGTTGGTGCCGCGGGGGTGACGACAGCAGCGGGCGCCGGCCCATGGTGGCGCGGAACCCGACGACGAAAGTGGCCGCGACGGCGATGGCCCGGGCGGGGTCGGCACAGGCGTGGGCGATGCCGAGCACGCCCTGCGGCATGGTGAGGCAGTGGCTCCAGCCGTACGGTGCGTGCACCGTCGGCTCGGACAGCATGGCCCAGGCGGCGGTCCGCAGGATGACGGGGGCGGCGGCGTCGATCGTGAGCCCCGGCAGCGCGTGGGCGAGGAGGCGCATCGCCACACCGCTGCCGTCGACGCTGCGCATGACCGGCTCGATGAAGAAGCTCTCGGGCTCGTCGACCGCCGGTACGGTGCGGAGCGCGTCCGCGAGTGCCGCCGGCGAGCCGCCGCGCCGCTCGCGCGGTACGTCGATCCACGTGAGGCGCCAGCTCGGCTCGCGGCCGAGCTCGCGCACGAGTCCACGCAGCAGCTCGCCGCGTAGCTCGCCGCGTGGGCTCACGCGCGGCAGGAGGTAGAGGAAGATCGGTGCGTGCGCGGCGGCACCGAGCCGGGGGATCAGGTCGTCGGCGAGCAGCGCGCGCAGCTCGTCCGGACGGGCCTGCCGTCCGAGCCAGCTCGCCGCGGCGTCGGCGTCGTCGAGCTCGCCGCGATCGATGGCGTCCCGCAGACGGGCCGCGGCCGTGGCCAGCGTGTCGAACTCCGCCGGCGCGATGACGGAGGAGGGTGGGCCGAACGCCTCGTACTCGGCGGCAATGGCCACGAGCCGCCGGCGGGCGCGCTCGCGCTGCGCCGGATCGACCCACGGGAGCAGGGCGGCGCGCGCCGCCAGCTCGAGCGGCGCGTGCAGGACGAAGGAATCGGCCGGATCGCGGCGCGGGGTGGCGACGACGTCGGCGACGGCGCCGATCAGGCGGGCGTCGGAGAGGGCGCCGAGCCCGCGGGCGGCGTACTGCCCGGCCACGTCCGCGGGGGCGATGGGGGGATGGGTGATGTCCATGGCGAGGCACGCTAGCAGTTCAAGTTAACTTGAGGTCAAGGCCCGTTTCGGCTACGCCTGGCGGCATGGACGACGTCAGCATCGGCGAGCTCGGGGCACGGACGGGCGTGGCACCCTCGGCGCTGCGCTTCTACGAGGCGCAGGGCCTGATCCGGGCGGTCCGGACCGGGGGAGGGCAGCGGCGCTTCCCGCGCGAGGTGCTGCGACGGGTGGCCTTCATCCGGGTCGCGCAACGGGTCGGCCTCACCCTCGAGGAGATCCGCGCCGCGCTGGCGTCGCTGCCGAAGGCCCGCACGCCGACGAAGGCCGATTGGGCGCGGCTCTCGAAGGCGTGGCGCCCGCGCCTCGACGATCAGATCGCCGTCCTGACGCGGCTCCGCGACCAGCTGACGAGCTGCATCGGCTGCGGATGCCTGTCGCTCCCCGCCTGCGCGCTCTTCAACGGCGACGATCGCGCGGCGACGCTCGGCGCGGGACCGCGCTACCTGCTCGGCGACTCGCCCCGCGATCTGCCCCCCGCCAAAAAGTAGGCCCTTCCGCTGGATCGGACGTCTGCTAGTCACGTTGAGGTGCCCTCCGCCACCGTCCTGCTGGTCGATGACAACGATGACGCCCGTGACGCGGTGGCGTTCCTGATCGAGCAGGACGGCCTGCGCGTCGTGCAGGCGCGGAACGGCCGCGAAGCCCTGCGCCAGCTGACGGCGGGCCTGCGCCCGTCGCTGATCCTGCTCGACCTCCTGATGCCGCAGCTCGACGGCTGGGCGTTCCGGGGCGAGCAGCGCGCGCTGCCCGGGGCCGAGGACATCCCGGTGGTGATCTACTCGGCGTCGCCCACCGTGGCGAACGACGCCGACGAGCTGGGCGCCGCCGGCTGGCTGCAGAAGCCGCTCGACTTCGACCGCCTGCTCGAGCTCGTCTATCGACTCGCCGCGCCACGCTGACATTGCGGCAAAGTACCCTGACGGCTCTGTGGCACGTTCCCGTCGGACCCGTCTGCTCCCGGCATATGCATCGCCACCGTGGGTGAAGTCTGCGGGTATCTCGGCCAGCTCATCGCACCCTGTATTCCACCGGCCTTCTGTCCGAATCTCAGCCTCGGGCGCTGTACGCTTCCCTGAGCTACAGGCTGCCCTCCGCCGCCGTCTGGAACGCCGGCCGCTCCGCGAGGCGCCCGACGTAGCCCTGCAGGCGTGGGAAGCGGTCGTCGAGGACGCCGAGCAACACCGCGGCGCGGAGCGTGAAGCCCATCATGACGTCGGCGGCGGTGAAGTCCTCGCCGAGGAGCCAGGTGCGGTCGCCGAGTGCGCGCTCGAGGAAGTCGAGGGCGTCCCGCGCGCGCTCGCGTGCGCTCTCCATGACCTGCGGGATCGAATCGGCGTCACCCGCATACAGCGTGTGCCAGATGATCACGCCGAGGGGCGCGAACGCGGTGGCCTCCGCGAAGTGGAACCATTGCAGGAACTCGCTGCGACGGGGCGAGCCGATGGCGGGCGCCAGCCGTCCGTCGCCGTAGCGCTCGAGGATGTACTCGACGATCGCGCCCGACTCGCACATCGTCGTGCCGTCGTCCTCGATGACGGGAAGTTTCCCGAGGGGCGTGTCCTGCGCGAACGTCCGCGCCGGTCGGTTGAACTCGACGCGACGGAGCGCGTAGGGCACGCCGAGCTCTTCGAGCAGCCAGCGGACGCGGATCGCGCGGGTGCGGGGGGCGAACCAGAGCGTGAGCATGCGACGGCATGGCGCAAGGAGCATGCCGCGCGCAACGCCCGGAGAATCGGTGCGCGTCGTCCGCCTGGCGTGGCATACGTGCAACGTGCCGTGGCGCGCCTGCACGCTGGCACACGTGTGCCGTGGCAGACGTGTGCCACGTGGGGAGTGCCGTGCGTGGCGCCGTCGCAGGCGCGCGGGCGGGAGGCGTCGCGGCCCCGAAGTGCGAGCGAACTCGAGCGGTTGGGTCACCGTCACGACGATGGCGGAACGACGCTTCGGTGACGGCACGCCTTTTGGGATGGAGGTCTCCCGTGATGCACTCCCTCCGACTCACCCGCTGGACCCGAACCCTGCTGCTCGCGACGGTGCTCTGTATGGGCGCCGCCACGGCGGCGAACGCCACCTACGGTCCGAAGATCCCGGACCTCGACGCCGTGACCTGGAAGTCGCTGGCGTGTGACGCCCCGGACATGATCCACGAGGCGACGCCGTCCGACGTGAGCTTCGTCGGCACGACGACGCACGCGCCGGCGTTCTGGAGCTCCGACAGCACGTACCTCTACTTCCGTCTGCGTATGGATTCGAACCCCGACAGCTGGTGCGGGTTCGCGGGCTACTCGTGGACGATGCTGCTGACGGTGCCGTCGGGTGCGCGGGACGAGTACCAGTACCAGCTCGCCTTCAACGGCAAGACCGACACGATCGAGCTGTGGAAGAACACGACGCGCGCGAAGATCGCATACTCGCCGCTCTTCACGGACGACGCCGAGGAGAAGCTCTGGTCGATGTCGTACCGCACGACCGGCGGCAGCGTCGGCAACACCCGTCCGCTGGTGCGCGCCCTCTACGCCGGCACGCAGTTCAACGGGAGCTCCGACTACTTCGTCGACGTCGCCTTCCCGATCTCGGTCCTGGTTCAGAAGGGTGTGATCGCGAACGCCGCGGCGCTCGCGCAGACGTCGTTCTTCCCCGTCACCGCGACGAAGCCGAACACCCACGACAAGAGCTACCTGTACTGCGGGTTCCAGCCCGAGATCGAGTGCGTCCAGGCCTCGGACTGCAGCGACGGCAACGCCTGCACCACGGACACCTGCACCAACGGCGCCTGCGGTAACGCCGCCATCCCGAGCTGCACGCCGTGCAGCCAGCCCTCGCAGTGCAACGACGGCAACGCCTGCACCACGGAGACCTGCACCGGCGGCGTCTGCGGCCACGCGTCGATTCCGAGCTGCACGTCGTGCAGCCAGCCGTCGGACTGCAACGACGGTAACGCCTGCACGACGGAGACGTGCACCGCCGGCGTGTGCGGCACCGTCGCCATTCCGAGCTGCACGCCCTGCACCACGGCGGCGGACTGCCACGACGGCAACGTCTGCTCGACCGACGTCTGCAACGCCGGCGCCTGCGCGAATGCCCCGGTCGGCGACTGCACCACCTGCGACGTGGACGCCGACTGCAACGATCAGGATCCCTGCACCGCGGACGTCTGCGGACAGGACGGCAGCTGCCAGGTGACCGTCCTCGAGAGCTGCCAGGCCTGCGACGTCGACGCCGACTGCAACGACGGCGACGCCTGCACCACCGACACCTGCGGTGCCGGCGGCACCTGTGAGACGGCGGCGATAGCCGACTGCACGGCGTGCGCGACCGACGCCGACTGCAACGACGACGACGCCTGCACCACCGATACGTGCGGTCCGGGGGGCACCTGCCAGCCCGAGACCATTGCGAGCTGCACGGTCTGCACCGTCGACGCCGACTGCAACGACGACGATGCCTGCACCACGGACACCTGCGGTGAGGGCGTCTGCCAGAGCGCGGCGATCGCCGACTGCGGCGTCGAGGCCTGCGACGACGGCCTCGACAACGACGGCAACGGGGCGGTCGACTGCGTCGACAACGGCTGCGCCGCGAGCCCCTCCTGCCCCGGCGGCGGCGAGGTGTGCGGGGACTGCAGCGACAACGACGGCGACGGCCTCGTCGACGCCGAGGACCCGGACTGCTGCGCGGTCACCGAGGATCTGATCCTGCGTCGGATGCGGATGCGCATGCCGATGGCGGGCAAGAGCAGCACGTTCCGCGTCCGCACCCGTCTCGGGGCGCGTGACCGCAGCAGGTTCGACCCGAACAAGGAGGGCGCGACCATCCTGGTGACCGACCACCAGGGCCAGGTGTTCTGCCAGGCCATCCCGATGGACCAGGCGGTCCAGATCGGCAGCTCGTACCTCTTCAAGTACCGCGACAAGACCGGCAGGAAGGCGGGCGGGCTGCGCAAGGCGAACTTCAAGGTTCGCAAGAGCGGCAAGGTCGTCTTCCGCGCCAACGGCAAGGCCCTCGACCTGCGGGAGCCCGAGAGCCGCGACCTCGTCGTCACGCTCCGCGTCGGCGACCAGTGCATGCGGGCGGCGGCGCCGCTCCGCACCAGGCCGGCGGGTCACACCATGATGTTCCCCTGACCCCGGACGACAGTCGTCCGTGAAACGACGGGTCGCCGGCCGCGTGTCATGCGCGGTCGGTGACCCGTTTCGCGTTGACGCGGCCGGCGCGCTTTGCGATCGAATGGCGCCATGACCCGTCCGGACAAGGCGCGGGTGCTGGCCGCGCTGCGGGCGCGGGTCGCAGCACAGCTCGACGCGCTCACCGCCTCGCAGAAGACGGCGCAGGCCGGTGCCACGCACGCCGAAGCGAAGCAGGAGCATCCGAAGGACACGCGCGCCATCGAGGGGCAGTACCTCGCCCGTGGCCTCGCCGCGCGCGTCGAGAGCCTGCGCGATGCCGTCGCACTGCTGCACGCGCTCGCGCCGATGCCGCTCGGGGACGACGACGCCATCGTCGTGCCCGCGCTGGTCGGCGTGTCCACGGACGACGGCGACGAGGCCGTCTACCTGCTCGTGCCCGCCGGCGGTGGCGAGACCGTCGTCGACGGCGACGTGCCGGTGCTCGCCGTCACGCCGGCGTCACCGGTCGGGCGCGCGCTGGTCGGACGGCGCGTGGACGACGAGGTGCCGGTGGAGCTGCCCGGCGGCCGCGGGACGTTGCTCGTCGCCTGGGTGCGCTGAGCGCGGCGGCGTCAGTAGCAGTTCAGCTTGCCGCCGAGATTGCGGTAGCTGCAGTCGGCCTCGCGGAAGCGCCGGCCGCCGCAGACCGATGCGCCACCGTCGGCGACGAGGTAGGCGTGGACGAACACGTCGCGGACGGGCCTGCCGAAGGACATGTCCTGCCCGAACAGGAGGATCTTCGTGTCGGTCGGCCGCGAGGCGCTGCGGCGAACCAACACGCGGCGAATCCCGCCGTGCATGCCCCGGCGATCGGTATAGGTCCACGAGTTGCCCGACCCGCTCATGAACCACCCGGGCGCGGTCGCGCACGGCACACCCCCGGGGATGGTCACGTCGGACATGACGGTCCCCGTGCCGTCGGTCATGCGGAACCGGAGGCCCGTGGCCGCCGGGTCGAAGACGGTCGCAGCGGGAATCTGGACGAGGCCGCGGAAGAGCAGGCGCTGGCCGCCGAGGTCATAGTCGAGCTTGCGGAGCCGGAGCCGGGTCGAGGTGAAGGTGTCACACGACGGATCGAGCTGCGCCGCGGCGGGGAGGGGGAACGCCAGGGTGGCCACGACCAGGGCGGCCAGCACGGCGAGACGGCAAGACATGCGCGGTTCTAGCGGATGCCATGCCATGCGCGGCGGGTGCCGGCGGCAGCCCCGGAGACGGGGCCGGGCGGCGCCCTATCGCCGCTTGGGCGTTGCGATTTCGTCGCTCCAGCACGGGGTTCGCGGCGCCGGCTCGCATGGCGGCTGCCGTCCGTGCGGGCATGCGAATTGCTCCCGTTCATTGCACGCATGCCCGCGATCGAGGACCCCGGCGCCGGCCCGGACGACGCCTGTGCCTTCGAATCCGAAGAGCGCGAGCGCTGCCGTCAGGCCGCTGCCACCGGGGCCCGCCTGGCCGTCCCGATCGTGCTCGCGTTCGGCGTGATCGACGCGGTGGCGTTCCCGACCAACGTGGCGTGGTTCCTCCTGCTGCGGTTCGGCGTCGTCGCCATCCTGCTCGTCATCCTCCGTCTCCTGGCTCGGCCATCGGGACGTCGCCATGCGTACGCGCTCGCGTTCACCGGGGTCGCCGCCCTCGGCGGCATGCTGGTGCTGATGACGATGGTCACCGGGGGCAGCGGCAGCCCGTACTACGGTGGCCTCAACCTCACCATCGTCGGGATGGCCCTCGTCATCGCGTGGCCGCCGGCGTGGTCGGCGGCGGCGTCGCTCGTCATCATCGGGACGTACGTGGTGGCCCTGTTGTCCGGTCCACCCACCGCGGCGGCGCATCCCGGACGGCTGATGATCAATCTCGGGTTCCTGGTGACGACCGCGATCCTCGCGTTCGTCAGCTCGACGTTCCAGCGCCGCCTGCGTCGCGAGGCGTTCGACCGTCGCGTCAATCTCGAGCGCGCGATGCGGGATCGGCAGGCGTTCCTCGCCAACGTGTCGCACGAGCTGCGCTCGCCGTTGCACGTCACGATGGGCTACGCCGACATCCTGCTCGACGACGTCCTCGAGCACGATCCCGTCGAAGCGCGACGTCTCGTCGAGCGCATCCGCGATCGCAGCCTGACCCTGCATCACATGATCAGCGAGCTGCTCGACTACGCCAAGGTGGACGCGGGGAAGATGCACGTGCGCGCCACGCCGCTGCGCGCCGAGGCGGTGGCGGTGCGGGTCGCCGAATCGTTCGTCCCGGTGGCGACGCGCGAGGGGCTCGTGCTCGAGACACGGATCGCCGCCGAGGTCCCGCTGGTCATGGCCGATCCGCAGCGCCTCGAGCAGATCCTCGTCAACTTCGTCGCCAACGCCCTCAAGTTCACGCGCGTCGGGAGCATCGTCATCGACGTCGGTCCGGCGCCCGACGCCGCGACGCTGGCGCACGCCGGCTATCGCTCGCTCAGCGGGACGTCGGAGGGACCGGCCCCCGTCGAGCCGGCCGGTGCCTGGGTCCTGGTCGCCGTCCACGACACCGGCATCGGCATCCGGGCCGGCGACCTGGCGTCGCTGGCGGAGGACTTCCGCCAGCTCGACGAGGCGGCCAGCGACTTCGGCGGCACCGGCCTCGGGCTCAGCGTGTCGCGGCGCCTCGCCGACCTGCTCGGCGCGCGGCTCGTGGTGCGCAGCCGGCACGGCGTCGGCTCGACGTTCGGCGTCCTGCTGCAGGTGGCGGGCGTCTCGGCCCGCGTGGCGGCGTGAGGCTCAGTCCTCGTCGACGCAGCGATAGCGCGCGCTGACGCGCTGGTACGCCTTGGCGAAGGCGGCGACGCGGGCCGGGTTCTGCGCGTCCAGCGTCGCCATGGCGCCGAGCTCGCGGCCGGCCGCCTCCTGGGCCGAGCCGTCACGCGCCTGCTCGCAGATGTCCGACGTCGGGAAGCTGCCCGTCACCTGCCAGTCCTCGAGCGGGATGGAGGGATCCCGCGACGTGACCAGGAACCACAGCAGGACGATCCACGGGGCGCGACGGCGCGTCATGCCGAGAACGTCGGCAGGCCGGCCGGAACGCTTGAATCGCGCGCGTGCTACGCCCCCTCGTCGGGCAGGACGGCGTGGAACTGCGCCAGCAGCAGCAGGTCGTAGGCCGTCTTGATGATGCCGGCGATGACGAGCGGCCAGCCGAACGACGACCAGCCGAGCAGCCAACCGGTGGCGAGCGGGGGGAGGGCGGCGGCGAGACTCCGCGGCACGTTCGTCACGCTCGACGCGGCGGTGCGCTCCGCCGGCGGCACGAGGGCCATGACGTAGGCCTGACGTGCCGGGACGTCCATCTGCGACAACGCCGAGCGCAGCAGGAGGAACGTCACCGCGAGTGACGCGTTCGGGACGACGCCGGCGAGCACCAGGAACACGTTCGCCGGCAGGTGCGTGAAGACCATCGTCCGCACGTAGCCGATGCGCGCCGCGATCCGGGACGACACCAGCTGGGAGAACGCCGACAGCAGCCCGGCGGCGAAGAAGATGCCGCCCGCCGTGGCGACGGAGAGGTCGAACCGCTGGTGGAGCCACAGCACGACGAGCGACTGCGGTACGAAGCCGCCCCCGAAGGAGTCCAGGCTGAACAACGCCGCGAGGCGGAGGACGACCGCTCGCGACGACGCCAGCGGCCGATGCGCCGTGGTCGCATGCTCGACGGCGCCGGTGAGCCCCCGGTAGACGACGCCCAACGCGACGGCGACGCCCGCGTACAGCAGGAAGCCGGACTGCGCCGCGGCGGTCGGGGGGAGGCCGAGCATCCCGGCCATCCGTTCCGGCACGATGCTGGCGAGCGCGCCCAGGCCACCCGCCAATGAGCCGGCGACGTTGTACCAGGCGAAGACGTGTGCGCGCTCCACGCCCGTGGCCGTCTGCGCGAGCGCCGCCTGCTCGACCGGCAGGAAGACGCTGACGTCGCCGGCCGTCGGGTTGAGCGTACCGAGCACGGCCACGACGAGCAGTGGCCAGAAGGTGGTGAAGCCGGCGAAGCCGAGTCCCGTGGCGAGCATCAGCACGCTCGCGCCGAGGAGCAGCGTGCGCCGCTGGACGTGGACGGCGCCGAGCCCGACCGCCATCGTCGTCACGGCCGAGCCGAGCAGCGTGCCGGTGACGACGACGCCGATCTCGAGGGGCGTGAAGCCGAGTCGGTCGAGATGGGCCGCGAGCAGGATGCTCACCAATCCGTCGGCCAGGCCGCGCAGCGCGCGCGTCGTGACGAGGCGACGGGCATCGCGCGCGCTGGGAGCGGTGGCCACGGCTCTGCGTATCGCGTCGGTGGCTCGCCAGAAAGCGCACGCCCACCTTCCAGAATTGGGGTTCAGCTATCTGGATGGGATTGCGTCCCACGACGGGGGGGCGTTAGAACCCCGCACGGCGTCTGCCATCCACACGCAGTCGAGGAGGACATCCATGCGAGCGATCCGTCGTCCGGTCACGCGTGCCGTTGCGCTCGTGCTGATCTCCGCCGCGATCGTCTGCGGCTCATCGCGCGCCCATGCCGTGGTGGTGGGAACGGGACGGCTCGAGGCCATCGACTTCGACGGCTCCCTGCCGAATCTCACGTTCGCGGGCGGCCTCTTCTGGGACGACGCGTCCTTCGACGTGCTCGGCACGCCCGTGAACCTGGGCGTGATGTTCCCGGGCGAGCAGTCGGTCGTCAACGGGTTCGTCACCTCCCTGAACCTCGGTGACGTCAGCGCCGAATTCATGGTCGACCTCCTGAGCGCGTCGGCGACGGGTGGGTTCCTGAACCTGACCCAGGTCATCGGCTCCGCGGTGTGCACCCAGCCGACGTGCCTCAACGCCACCGCGACGTTCCTCGGGCAGGTGTCGTCGGTCACCGTGTGGCCGGCGGACCTGCTGCCGACGGCGCCGCTGGCGTACTTCCTCGACGGCAGCATCGCCTTGAACCCGTCGTTCCAGGGGTCGGGCCCGTTCGGCCTCAACGCGTTCCTGCGGCACGAGACGCCCGTGGGCACCGCCGTCACGGTGGGCAGCGGCGACGACACCTTCTACGACAGTCTCGCCGATGCCGTCCTGCCATTCGCCGCCGAGGCCACGTTCGCCGAGGTCTCGGATGCGGGCAGCACCTCGTTCATCCCGCTGTCCACCGCCGAAGGCACGATTCCGGCGAGCATCCAGCTCGCTCCGGGCGGTGGCCTGACGCCGGTCTTCATCGACGTCGTCAGCACGGCTTCGTACACGGGGCCGGTCGAGGTGTGCATCGTCGTCCCGAACGGCGTGACGCTGCCGCTCGATCAGCTGCGCATCCTCCACCGTGAGGGCCCCGGCGCCGGGAGCCCTGCCGGCGCCTTCGTGGACGTGACCACGGGGACGAAGTCGTCG
Source organism: uncultured Binatia bacterium (SeqCode) (assembly GCA_964404165.1). Classification (GTDB taxonomy): domain Bacteria; phylum Desulfobacterota; class Binatia; order DP-6; family DP-6; genus DASYLJ01. Next base: position 13,448 of record CAYOIZ010000084.1, read on the forward strand.
CCGACGCGTGTCTGCGGCGCGGTCGCGAGCCTGTCGCCGTTCGTGCTCGGGCTCGACACCACGCCCCCCACCACGACGACGTCGACGACGACGTCGAGCACGAGCACCAGCTCGAGCACCACGTCCTCGGTCACGTCGACGACGACCCAGACCACCGGTACGACGATTCCCCCGACGTCCACCTCCACGACGGTGACGACGACCACCACCACGACCGACACGGTGACCATCCCCTCGACGACCGTCACCTCCACCACGACGACCAGCAGCAGCAGCACGTCGTCGTCCACGACCTCCACGTCGTTGCCGCCCGGGTGCGACGACGCGCCGACGTTCGCCTCCATTCTCTGCCGCCTCGGCGAGCTCATCGTCGAGGTCGAGGCCAGCGAGATACCGGATCCGACGAAGCGGAATCTCCTCAGCGGTCTGACGGCGACCCGCGACCGGGTCGCGGAGGCCGCGGAGCGGGCCGACGCCGGAGCGACGCGCGGTGCGAAGAGCCGTCTCAAGGGCGCCGACCGGCGGATGACGTCGGTGCTGTTCCGGCTGCGTTCGCGTGACGGCGTGCGTGCCATCACCGACGGTGAGCTGCGCGAACAGCTCATGCTCGCGGCGGCGTCCATCCAGGACGACCTGAAGACGCTGCGCGGCGATCTCTGACGGTGCCCGGGAGGGTGGGGCGCTCGGGCCCACCCTCCCGGCTCACGGTCGGATCAGTCGAGGAACGCGCCGCTCGGCGACGACGACGGCTGGCCGATGTCGGATGCGATCGCCGCGAGCCGGATCGCCGTCGCGTCGGCAGGCAGGATGAAGCCCGCGCGCACGGCCTTCCGCGTCGCACGCACCACGCGACGGACGTACTCCTCGTGCGACGGGTAGAGCTGGGCCAGCGTCGCGTCGTCGAACGGGACGGTGGTGCCGAAGAGGCCGCAGAAGCTGCCGCCGCTCTGGCCGAGGCCCGACAGCGTGGCCACCGGCACGTCCACCTGCGCGGTGCGGATACCGCCGAGCGCATTGCCGAGCGCGTCGCGCTGGATCACGGGTGGCGAGCCGGCCGTCACCTCGAGGCGCGGCGCGTGCCCGCCGCGCAGCGTCTGCTTGTTGGCCCGCGCCCAGCGATGCAGCTGTCGCACCGCCGCGCTGGTGACGTAGTGCTGTGGCCCCGAGTTGATCGGGGCGTCGCAGGTGATGACGCCGAAGATGGAGGTGACGGGGGGCAGGTACGTGGTGTCGGCCGCCGCGCGGCCGGCGTCGTTCGGGCCCACGGCCAGGCCGTAGGTGTCGTCGTGGGCGGTGCCGGCGATCTCCCAGACGCGGATCTTCGCACTGTCGGGCTGCCGCGAGGGGAAGTAGGCGAGCGTCACCAGGTCGGTCTCCGTCAGGAGGAGGATGACGGGCACGTCGACGTCCTCGCGGACGTGGACGACGGCGGGCGGGTTGATCGTCGGCTGCGGTGACTGCGAGAGCCCCGCGCTGCTGCCGCCGCGGCTGTGGATCAGGAAGGCATCGTAGGCGTGCACGAGGGGATGCACGGCGTTGACGTAGGTGGTGAGGCGGAACGCCGACTGCGATTCCCCGGCGGCGATCAGGCGGCGCGGATGCAGCGGCCCGAGCGGCGAGGGACCCTGGGGCTGGCGGAGCGCCGCGGCCACCTGCGTGAACATGTCGTACGAGAAGCTGTCGCCGGGATGGCTGAGCGGTCCGTACCGCACGGGGTTCACCGACTTGAGCGACAGGTTGAGCCCGATGGGACCGCCGGTGCCGGCGACGCCGACGAACTGCGCCGACACCCCGACCCACGCGTAGCCGTCGCGTCGCACCAGCGTCTGGATGAAGGTCCAGTCGGGCGCGGCGTCGAGGCCGCCGGACACGTTCAGCCATTCGACGATGACGGTGCCGTTGAACTTTCGCGGCACGGCGGGTCGTCGCACGAGGATGCGGGTGACGTACGGCGCGGTCTCGCCGGGGGTGGCACTCCAGCGACCGTCGCTGCCGAGGGGCAGGGGGGCGGTGTAGGCGCTCGCCGTGCCGGAGAGGAAGTACTCCTCTTCGATGAAGCCCGACGCCGCGAGATCGACCCCGTTCGGCGGGGTGATGAACGCGCTGCCGGGGGAGGTGATCGGGCCGATCACGGTGGGGTCGGCGGCGGCGACCGTCGCGAGCAGGGCGATGCCCAGCGTGGCCAGAACACCCGATCGAATCGACATGCGAAATCCCCCCGGTGGCGAACGACGAAGCGAACGACGGGAACTGTAGGAGTGGGCTCAGGATGCTGTCAATGAAAAACGCCTCACTCGACGTAGCCGAGCGCGTGCAGGGCCTCGTGCCGTTCGCGTCGCTCGACGTCGGAGAGGCCGGCATCGAGGGGAATGCCGGCGCTGATCGGGACCAGGGGCGTGCGCGCCGTCGCCCGTGCGAGGAGGTAGCGCGCCTCGCGCGGGTGCTGGGCGGCGACGTCGACGTTCTCGTGCGGATCGCTCGGCAGGTGGAAGAGGCGGTAGGTGAGGGTGACGTCGCGCCCGTCGGCGATCAGCTTCCACGGCCCCTCGCGGACGTACCAACCCAGCGGCTCGTGGTCGATCGGGCGCACGAGCTCGCCCATGGCCGCGGGCGGCTCGAGCGACGTGCCGGGTGCGAACCAGCTCCGGCCGAGGAACTGCGCCGGCACCGGGATGCCCGCGAGGTCGGCGAGGGTGGGGGCGACGTCGAGGTGGCTCACGATCTGCTGGACGCGTTCGGCGTGGTCCAGCCCGGGAATCGACAGCACCACCGGGACGCGCACCAGCTCCTCGAACAGGGATCGGCCGTGGAGCACCTCGCCATGGTCCGAGAGCGGCTCACCGTGATCGGCCGTGATCAGGACGACGGTGCGCTCCGCGAGCCCCATCCGTTCGAGCGCGTCGAAGAGGACGCCGATCTCGTGGTCGGCATACGCGACGCCGGCGTCGTAGCGCTCGCGGCTCACCGCCTCGAGGATCTTCATGGAAATCTCCGTGTCGCCGGCGACCACCTGCACGTCGTCCGGCGTGTCGGACGTCTGCGCGGGCATGAACATGTCCCGGAACGGGGCGGGCGGCGCGTACGGGGCGTGGACGTCCATCGACTGCAGATAGATGAAAAAGGGTCGCTCGCCGTCGCGCGACCGTATCCAGTCGAGCGCGGCCGCGTGCAGCTCGGCGGCCGTCGGGAGTGCCGGTCCACTCGTCGCGCCCTTCCGCTTCATGAGCCGGTAGTCGTCGAAGCCGCGCGCATACCCGAGCTTCGGCATGCAGAGCGGATTCGCCTGGAATGCCGCCGTCTCGTACCCGGCCGCCTGGAACACCTCGGCCAGCGTCTGCTGGGCCGGACCGTCCGGCGCGAGCCGTCCGCGCACCTCCGACGGGAAGCGCGACGAGAAGAGCGCGGTGATCGACGGCGACGTGTACGCGCCCACCGAGTAGGCGTTGTCGAACACCACCGCGCGCTCGGCGATGCGCGACAACCGCGGTGACGTCGGCCGCTGGTGGCCGTACAGCGCGAGGCGATCGGTGCGCAGCGTGTCGACCACGTAGAGGATGACGTTGAGTGGGCCGTGTTCCTGCGGGCGTATCGCCGGGTCGAGGACCGGTGGTGTGGGCATGGCGTGACCGACGACGCGGGGCTCGAGCCAGGCGGGACGCTTGGGGGTGATGACGAGCAGGCGGAGCGAGGCGATCTCGCCCATGCCCGGCGGCAGCGCGACGCGCATGGTGCCGTCCATGCCCTGGGTGGCGGACAGGGGGACGTAGCGGTCGCCGACCTGCGCCGAGGGTCGGACGATGCCGTTGTCGCTGGGAACCCGGTACTGCAGCTCGGCGTCATCGGGCAGGCGCAGGTACATGTCGAGCGTGCCGATGCGGTCGCGCATGACGGCGCGCTGCCCGCTCGTCCCGTCGATCCGGAGCCACTCGGCGCGGTCGGCGGCGAAGCCGGTCCGATGTCTGGTCAGGTCGACGATCGCGGTGTCCCGTGACGGGGAGCAGGCCGCGATCAGTGCCACCATGAGCAGGACCGGTAGCTGGCGCATGTACTCGCCTGTAGCTTCGCCGGCGTTCGGACATCAAGCAAAAGATGCGATTTCTTGACTCGGCGTCTCGCTGGCGGGAGATGCGGTCATGCCCGATCGCACCCGCGCCCGGACCCTCGCGCAGGACGCCGTCGCCGCCGGACGGCCGACCGCCTGGTTCGAGACCCTCTACCGCGAGGCCGAGGACGGCAACGCCGCCGTCCCCTGGGCCGACCTCGTCCCGAATCCGCACCTGGTGCAGTGGCTCGATGCGCATCCGCCCGCGCCGGGGCGTGCGCTCGACGTCGGGACGGGGCTCGGCGACAACGCCGAGGAGCTGGCGCGACGCGGTCTCGAGGTGACGGCCTTCGACGTCGCAGCGACGGCCGTGGCGCAGGCGCGCCGGCGCTTCCCGGCGTCGCACGTGACGTACGTCGTTGCCGACCTGCTGGCGCCGCCGCCCGAATGGCACGGCGCGTTCGTGCTCGTCGCCGAGACCTACACCCTGCAGGTGTTGCCGCCATCGGTGCGCGCGGTCGCGGCGCGGACGCTGCGCAGCCTGGTGGCGCCCGGTGGGACGCTGCTCGTGATTGCGCGCGGACGCGAGGCGTCGGAGCCTGAAGGCGCCATGCCGTGGCCGCTCACGCGTACCGAGATCGAGGACCTGGCGGGCGACGGTCTCGCGCTGCTGGCGTTCGAGGACTTCCTCGACGACGAGGATCCGCCGGTGCGGCGCTTCCGCGCGGTCCTGCGGCGACGGGACTAGGAGGACGACCCAAGACATGGTCTTGGGCCGGGTTTCTAGAGCCGCAGGAACGCCGCGGGGGGCGGGCACTCCACCACCACCGGCTCGCCGTCGTCGTCGAAGGCGAGGCGGGTGGCGTGCAGGCAGAGGCGGCGGATCGGATCCCGGCGGCTCTGGTACGCGGCGTCGCCGACGATGACGTGCCCCATCGCCGCCAGCTGGGCGCGGATCTGGCCGCGGCGGCCGGTCTCGAGCCGGATCTCGAGGCGCGTCGTGTCGACGCCGCGGGCCAGGACGCGATAGTGCGTGACGGCTTCGCGTCCGTCGCCGCCGAGGGCGACGCGGACGCGGGTGCCGCCGTCGTCGCCGAGCCGCAGGCGCAGCGTGCCGGCGTCGTCGCGCACGCGCCCCTCCACCACCGCGACGTAGACCCGCTCGACGGTGCGCGCCACGAACTGCGCCTGCAGGGCGCGCTTGGCCTCCTGCGTCTTCGCGAACACGAGCAGGCCGGACGTCTCGCGGTCGAGACGGTGGACGACGAAGACCGTGTGGCGTGGCGCGCGCCCCGGGTAGCGGGTCGCGAGGTGGTCGCCCAGGATGCGATAGGCCGTGCGATGGTTCTCGCGCTCGGTGGCGATGGAGAGCAGTCCCGGCGGCTTGTCGACCACGACGAGCCGTGGCGTCTCGAGCACGATGCGGAGCTGGCCCGGGAGCGGCGGTGGGGGCGGCTGGCCGAGCGTCACCCGGTCGTCGGGGCTCACCGGCACGTCGCCGCGTCGCACGATCTCGCCGTTCAGGCGCACCCGGCCGCCGCTGAGCCACTGCTTCATCGTGGTGCGCGAGGCGCCCGGATGGAGCTCGGCGAGGCGGCTGGCGACGTCCATGCCGCTCACCGGCGCCCGACGACGATGTTCGCCGTCTGCGACGCGGGGTCGAAGACGATCCTGGCCTCGCCGCGCGTGATCTGGCGCAGGACGTCGCGCACCTTGTCGTCGAGGCTGCGCTCGTGGACGCCGTAGTCGGTGCCGTCGCGGGTGACGAACTCCTCGAGCAACGCGCGCAGGGTGGCCGCGGGCAGCGCCTCGGGGGGCACGTCGATCGGTGCGGCGTCGTCCTCGTCCTGGTCCATGTGCTCCACTCATACGCGACGTTTGACCGCGCGTCTCGCTGTCCCTATGGTCCGCCGACCCATGCGAGCCATCGGACGCGTCACCGTGCTCCTCCTGCTCATCGGGGTCGTCGCCTGCGGCGTGATGCCGTCGACGTCACCCTCGGTGACGATCAAGGCCGATCGCAACCCGTCCGCGAACCTGTCCAGCTATCACACCTGGGCGTGGGCCGCGGCGCGTGCCCGTCCCCCGGCCTGGAACCCGGACGACCGGCGCGCGCGCCTCGACAGCCTCATTCGTGCCGGCGTGTCGCGCGAGCTGGCGGCCCGTGGCATCGAGCCGGCGGGCCCGTCCGGGCCCGATCTGCTCATCGACTACGACGTCAAGGTGCAGGAGAAGAGCACCGACACCTTCAGCGGCTACTTCAACTATCGCCAGCAGGGTGGCAGCGGCGACATGGGCGACGCGTTCATGGGCTACGACGAGGGTACGCTCATCATCGCCGCCTTCGACGCCCGGACGCGTGCGATGGTGTGGCGGGGCACGGCCAGCGCCGTGATCGGCGACCAGCCCATCCGCGACGAGGTCATCAACGACGCCATCCACCGCATGTTCGAGCGCTTCTCCTGAGCGCGCGGATCATCCGAGGGTGCGGCCGCGGGCCACGGTGCCACCACCGTCCACCGGCAGCAGGGCGCCGGTGACGAACTCGCTCTCGCGGCTCGCGAGGTAGACGATCGCCCAGCCGACGTCGTCGGGCTGCCCGAGTCGGGTGAGGTGCATGCCCTCGAGCTCGGCGCGGCGCTCGGGGGACAGCACGCCGTCGCGCCGATCGTTGACGACGTAGCCCACCGAGAGCGCGTTGCAGCGTACGCCGCGACGACCGTACTCGACGGCGATGGCGCGGGTGAGGGCTTCGAGCCCCCCCTTGCTGGCGCCGTAGGCGGCGAGCCCGGGGCTCGATCGCACCGCCTGCCGCGACGACACGTTGACGATCGAGCCATGCCCGGCGCGGAGCATGTGCGGGATCGCTGCGCGACAGAGCCACGCGACGGCGGTGAGGTTGGTGCGCAGCACCTGCTCCCATCGCGCCGTGTCGAGCTCGTCGAACGGCCGCTGGCCGCCGGAGACCGCGGCGTTGTTCACGAGCACCGTCAGGCCCCCGAGCCGCGCGACGGCGGTGTCGACGAGCGTCGCGCAGGCGGACTCGTCGGCGAGGTCCGCCGCGATGAAGACCGCCGTGCCGCCGGCGCGGGTGATGGTGTCGACGACGGCGGCGCCGCGGGCGGCGTCGCGGCCGTGGACGGCGACCGCCGCGCCTTCACGCGCGCACAGGATGGCGGTGGCGGCGCCGATGCCGGACGTCGAGCCGGTGACGAGGACGCGTTCGCCCGCGAGACGCATGGCGCGTCGCTACGCCGGCGGGTCGTGGGAGTCAACGGTCAGCGACGGAGCCCGGCGAACGGGTTGCCCTGCGGCATCTCCGACGCCAGGGCGGCGCCGGCGTCGCGCGCACGCCGGAGGACGTCCTCGCGCAGCGCGCGCTTGCTGATCGCGTACGCCGCGCCGTCGAGGCGCTCGAGCGGTCGCGCGCGCTCGACGGCGCGCGGCACGAC
>CAYOIZ010000085.1:0-19590 GCA_964404165.1 uncultured Binatia bacterium (SeqCode)
GCTCGGCACGATGCAGACGTCGACGCCGGCCTACGAGATGTTCTTCGTCATGGCCACGCTGGCGCAGCGCACGACGCGCATCCGCATCGGCAGCCACGTCGCCTGCATGCTGTTCCGGCACCCGGCGCTCACCGCCCGGCTGTTCGCGCAGATCGACGAGGCGAGCGGCGGCCGCGTCACCGCCGGCGTCGGCGCGGGCTGGACGCGCGCCGAGTTCGAGATGATGGGCATCCCGTTCCCCGACGTCTCCGAGCGGCTCCGCATCATGGACGAGGCGGTCGCCGCCATGCGCGGGCTCTGGCAGGCGGCGCCCTACACGCTGGCGGGCGACTACTTCCAGCTGCGCGACGCCGTGTGTCTGCCGCGACCGGTGCAGCCGAACGGGCCGCCGATCATGCTCGGCGGCAGCGGCAACGGCATCCTGCGGCGCGCCGGTGCCTGGGCCGACATCATCCACATGGTCCCCGTCATCGGAAAGGCCGGGACGACGACGATCGACGAGATCCGCAAGTTCAGCGACGCGAGTCTCGCGGAGAAGCTCGGCCGCGTGCGCACGGCCGAGGCCATGGCCGGGCGTCCGGCCGGCTGCGTGCGGTTCGCGTCGACGGTCTTCACGTACTCGCCCACCGAATCGCCCGAGCAGACCGACGCCATCGCCGCCGGCCTGTCCGGCATGTTCGGCCTGACCCCCGACGAGCTGCGCCGCCACCCGATCGCGCTCATCGGCACGCCCGACGAGATGGTGACCGAGCTGCAGCGGCGGCAGCGGGTCCACGGCCTGTCGCTGCTGGCGATCAACTTCTCGAGCCCCGAGCAGGTCCGGACGTTCGGCGAGCAGGTGTTGCCCCGGGTGCGGTGAGCGGCCTCGGGGTGGCCATCCGGCACCATCCCTGCTACTCATCGGGCATGCGGGCGACTACCGTGAAGGTAGACGGCGAACTGCTGCGAGAGCTCGAGAAGGCCAAACCGCCCAAGGTCCCGTTGACGACCTACGTGCGGGGCATCCTCGAGCAGGAGATGCGCCGGCTGAAGCTGCGGGTCGCCGCAGAGCGCTATGCGACGCTCCTGCGCGACGCTCCGGACGAGCGCGAGTGGCTGCAGGAATGGGACGCCGCCGATCTGGCTCGTCCTCCGCGACGTCCGCGCCGATGAACCGTGGCACCGTCTATCGGCTCAACCTCGAGCCGGCCGCTCCACCGGAGTTCGGCAAGGTGCGACCCGGCCTCGTCGTGTCGAACACGGTGCAGAACGAGCATCTCGATTCGGTCGTCGTGGTGCCCCTGTCGTCCCGTGCACCCGAGATATGGCCGCTGCGCGTCCGGATCGACGTGCCCGGACTGGCGCCGTCGTTCGCGGTCGTTCCCGGCGTCCGGCAGGTCGCGAAGGGACGATGCCTCGAACTCGTGGGCACCCTGTCGCCGGCCGACCTGCAGCGCGTGACGGACGCGATCCGACTCTACCTCGGCGACTGACCCAGCGCTCCGCTCGACGCAGCGCTGAATGGCTGTTTCCGCGCCCCCGTTGGGGTTTTCCCGAATTGTGCTTCCGGGCAAACGAGTCCATGTGGTAGCCCCTGCTGCTGCAACCTGAGGGGGTTCCATGCCGAGATCGTTCGTCCGTCGCGGGCTGCTGCCTGCCCTGCTGCTCGCCGCCGCGGTGGTTCCAGCGCGCGCCCAGACGTTCACCGCCTTCGAGAGCGGTCAGGTCCGACCGCTGGCGATGTCGCCCGACGGCACCCGCCTCTTCGCGGTGAACACACCCGACAACACGCTCGAGATCTTCGACGTCTCCGGCGCCGGGCTGACGAAGACCGGCTCCGTCCCCGTCGGCCTCGAGCCGGTCGCGGTGGCCGCACGGACGAACGGCGAGGTCTGGGTGGTGAACCACCTCTCCGACTCGATCAGCATCGTCGACGTCGCCGGCAGCCCGGCGCGGGTGACGCGCACGCTGCTCGTCGGCGACGAACCGCGCGACATCGTCTTCGCCGGACCCGGCGGCAATCGCGCCTTCATCACCACGGCGCATCGCGGCCAGAACAGCCCCGTCGACCCCCAGCTCAACGTCGAGGGCGTCGGCCGCGCCGACGTCTGGGTGTTCGACGCGCTGAGCCTCGGCGCGACGCTGGGCGGTACCCCGCTCGTCATCCGTACGGTCTTCGGCGACACGCCGCGTGCCCTCGCCGTCGCACCGGGCGGTGGCACCGTCTACGCCGCGGTCTTCCACTCCGGCAACGAGACCACGACCGTCTCCGAGGGAGCCGTCTGCAACGGCGGCGCTGGCGCGGGGTCGTGCAACGTCAGCGGGTCGATCATGCCGGGCGGGATCCCGGCCCCCAACACCAACTTCCAGGGAATCCCGCAGCGTGAGGTCGGCCTCATCGTCAAGTTCAACCGCACCGTCAGCCAGTGGCAGGACGAGCTCGGGCGCAACTGGAACAACGCCGTCCGCTTCTCGCTGCCCGACGAGGACGTGTTCGCGCTCGACGCCAACGCGAACCCGCCGGTGCAGACGGCGGCCATCCCGCACGTCGGCACGATCCTGTTCAACATGGTCGTCAACCCGGTGAACGGGAAGGTCTACGTCAGCAACACCGACGCGCGGAACGAGGTCCGCTTCGAGGGCCCGGGCACGTTCTTCGGCAGCACCACCGTGCAGGGCCATCTGCAGGAGGCGCGCATCACCGTCATCGACGGTCTCACCGTCACGCCGCGACACCTGAACAAGCACATCAACTATGCCGTCCGCCCTGCGCCACCGAACGTGGCGCCGCGCAGTCTGGCGCAGCCGAACGGCATGGCCGTGAACGCCGCCGGCACGACGCTCTACGTGGCCGCGCTCGGCTCGAGCAAGGTCGGCGTCTTCAACACCGCAGCGCTCGAGAACGACACCTTCACGCCGAACGCGAGCGACCACGTCGTGCTCTCCGGCGGCGGCCCCACCGGCCTCGTCCTCGACGAAGCCCGCAGCCGCCTCTACGTGCTCACCCGCTTCGACAACGCGGTGAAGGTGGTGAACACCGCCACGAAGACGGAGATCGCCGCGCACGCCCTGCACAGCGCCGAGCCGGCGAGCCTGAAGAACGGCCGCCCGGTGCTGTACGACGCGAATCTCTCGTCGAGCAACGGCGAGGCGTCGTGCGGCAGCTGCCACATCTTCGGCGACTTCGACAGCCTCGCCTGGGACCTCGGCAACCCCGACGACGTCCTGCTGAACAACCCGAACCCGATCCGCCTGGCCGGCATCGACCCCGACTTCCACCCGTTGAAGGGCCCGATGACGACGCAGAGCCTGCGCGGCATGGCGAACCACGGCCCGATGCACTGGCGCGGTGACCGCACCGGCGGCAACGATCCCGGCGGCAACGCGCTCGACGAGATCCAGGCGTTCGGGAAGTTCGACGTCGCCTTCGAAGGGCTGCTCGGCAAGGCCACGCCCATCCTGCCGGCCGACATGGACCGCTTCACCGACTTCATCCTGCAGGTGACCTACCCGCCGAACCCGATCAAGAACCTCGACAACACACACAGCCCGGCGGCGCAGACGGCGCGCAACCTCTACTTCGGCGCGGTGACCGACGTGTTCTCCAACTGCAACACGTGTCACGTGCTCGATGCGGCGCAGGGCTTCTTCGGCAGCGACGGCTTCACGACGTTCGAGAACGAGCCGCAGATGCTCAAGATCCCGCACCTGCGCAACATGTACCAGAAGATCGGCATGTTCGGCATGCCGGCGGTGCCGTTCCTCACGCCCGGCAACAACGGCAACCTCGGGCCGCAGGTGCGCGGCTTCGGCTTCATCCACGACGGCAGCATCGACACCACCGAGCGCTTCCATCGCGCCACCGTCTTCAGTCTGTCGGCACTGCAGGCGCAGCAGATGGATCGCTTCATGATGGAGTTCGACACCAACCTGGCCCCCATCGTCGGCCAGCAGATCACGCTGACGTCGACCAACGCCGCCATCGCCGGGCCGCGCATCACCCTGCTCATCGCGCGCGACACCGCCGGCGAGTGCGAGCTGGTCGTGAAGGGCACCATCGCCGGTCTCCAGCGCGGCGCGTGGCGGATCGCGTCGGGCGCGTTCCAGACCGACCGTGCGGCCGAGCTTCCGCTCTCCGACGCCGCCGTCCGTGCGCTCGCGGCCGTTCCCGGCCAGGAGCTCACCTACACCTGTGTGCCGCCCGGCTCCGGCGAGCGCATCGGCGTCGACCGCGACGGCGACGGCGCCCTCGACCGCGACGAGATCGACGCCGGCACGGACCCGGCCGACCCCGCCGACTTCCCCGGCTCGCTCACCTACACGTTGATCCAGACGACGTCGCTCACCCTAAAGGACGACTCCACGCCGCCGGCGAACCCGGCCAAGCGCAAGATCTCCTTCAAGTCGTCGACCAAGCAGGACGCGGTGCCGAACCGCATCACGCCGCCAGCACTGGGGTCGCCCGGCGATCCGACCGTCAACGGCGCCACACTGATCGTCCACAATGCCGCCGGTGAGACCGGCGACGTCGCCACCGTCGTCCTGCCCGCGAGCGGCTGGACGGTGCTCGGCAGCCCGTCCAACTTCAAGGGCTACCGCTTCAAGCTGTCGGGCGGCGCCATCAGCTCCATCGTGCTCAAAGCGGACAGCCTGACCGTCAAGGGTGGCAAGGCCCTGTGGCCGTACACCCTCGACGAGACGCAGCAGGGCCGCGTGGCCGTGCGTCTGAACCTCGCCGACTCGACGGGCTGGTGCGCCGACGCGCCCGCCAAGGCCACCGGCAACCCGCCGTCGACGGCCAGCAACGATCGCATCGACAAGTTCATCGCCGCGAAGAAGACGCCGGCGCCGGCCCTCTGCCCGGCCGTGCCCGGTGGATCGCCGAGCGGCGCCTTCCTCGACTAGCCCCGGTCGGGTGCGAGGCGGCTCCACCGTCGCCTCGCACCCGCCATGGCCTTCGCCCGCGGCTGGGGACTCGGCAGACCCGCCGCTACACTGGGTGGCCTGCCGATGGAGAACGACATGCCGCGACGCCTGGGGTTCCTGCTCGCCGTCCTGCTGCTCGCCGCGGCGCTGCCGGCACACGCCGAGTTCGTCACGTTCGAGAGCGGCCAGGTGCGACCGCTGGCTCTCTCGCCCGACGGCACGCGGCTCTTCGCCGTCAACACGCCCGACGATCAGCTCGAGATATTCACGGTCTCGGCCGCGGGCCTGACCCACACCGGCTCCGTGCCCGTCGGCCTCGAGCCGGTCGCCGTGGCGGCGCGCACGGACGGCGAGGTCTGGGTCGTCAACCACCTCTCCGACTCGATCAGCATCGTCGACGTCGCCGCCGTCCCGCCGCGCGTCGTCCGCACGCTGCTGGTCGGCGACGAGCCGCGCGATCTCGTGTTCGCGGCCACGGGCTCGCGCGCCTTCGTCACCACGGCCCATCGCGGCCAGAATCGTCCCGGGGATCCGCAGCTGACGACACCCGGCGTGGGTCGCGCCGACGTGTGGGTGTTCGACGTCGCCGCACTCGGCGCGCCGCTCGGCGGCACGCCGCTCACCATCGTCACGCTCTTCGCCGACACGCCGCGCGCGCTGGCGGTGAGCCCGGACGGGAACACGGTCTACGCCGCCGCCTTCCACTCCGGCAATCGCACCACGAGCCTGCACGACGAGCTGGTGTGCAACGGCGGCGCCGGCGCGGGCCCGTGCTCGGTCGCCGGCTCGCTCATGCCGGGCGGCCTGCCCGCACCGAACGTCGACGCCGACGGCGTGTACCAGCCCGAGGTGGGTCTCATCGTCAAGTTCGACGAGCCGAGCGGCGAGTGGCACGACCAGCTCGGCCGCGACTGGAGCAACGCCGTCCGCTTCTCGCTCCCCGACCACGACGTCTTCGCCATCGACGCCACCGCGAACCCGCCGGTCGAGACGGCGTCGTTCGCAGGGGTCGGTACCGTGCTCTTCAACATGGCGGTCAACCCGGTGAGCGGTCGCGTCTACGTCAGCAACACCGAGGCGCGGAACGAGGTCCGCTTCGAGGGGTCGGGCAACGCCGGTACCACCGTGCGCGGTCATCTGCACGAGGCGCGCATCACCGTGCTCGACGGCGCCACCGTCACGCCGCGCCACCTGAACAAGCACATCGACTACGGCACCGTCCCGAGCCCGGCGGGCACCGCCGAGCGCAGCCTCGCGACGCCGACCGGCATGGCCGTCACGCAGAACGGCGCCACGCTGTACGTCGCCGCCTTCAGCTCGCAGAAGGTCGGCATCTTCGACACCACGGCACTCGAGACCGACACCTTCACGCCCGACGCCGCCACCCACGTCACGCTCACCGCGGGCGGTCCGAGCGGCCTCGTGCTCGACGAGGCGCACGGCCGGCTCTACGTCTTCACGCGCTTCGACAACGCGGTGTCGGTGATCGACACGGCGGCGAAGCTGGAGGTGGCGCACCTGCCCGTCCACAACCCCGAGCCGGTGCCGGTGTCCGCCGGCCGGCCGATCCTCTACGACGCGCTGCTGTCGTCGAGCAACGGCGAGGCCTCGTGCGCGTCGTGCCACGTCTTCGGCGACTTCGACAGCCTCGCGTGGGACCTCGGCAACCCCGACGACCGGGTCGTCACCGATCCCAACCCGCGCCGGGTCACCGACCCGCTCGGCATCACCTTCCCGAACTTCCACCCACTGAAGGGCCCGATGACGACGCAGAGCCTGCGCGGCATGGCGAACCACGGCCCGATGCACTGGCGCGGCGACCGCACCGGCGGCAACGACATCGGCGGCAGCTCGCTCGACGAGAACGCGGCGTTCCTGAAGTTCATCGGCGCGTTCGACAGCCTGCTCGGTCGCGACGGCACGATCAGCGACCTCGACATGCAGCGCTTCGCCGACTTCATCCTGCAGGTGACGTATCCGCCGAACCCGATCCGCGCCCTCGACAACTCGCTGACGGCCGACGAGGCGGCGGGCCGCGCCAAGTTCTTCTCGCCGGCTCCCTCCGACGTCTTCCAGAACTGCAACGGCTGCCATCGCGTCGCCCCGGAGCTGGGCTTCTTCGGCACCGACGGCTTCTCGAGCTTCGAGTTCGAGGTGCAGTTCATGAAGATCCCGCACCTGCGGAACCTCTACCAGAAGGTCGGCATGTTCGGGATGGCGTCGGTACCGTTCTTCAACGCGGGCGACAACGGCGACAAGGGCCCGCAGGTCCGCGGCTTCGGATTCCTGCACGACGGCAGCACCGACACGCTCTTCCGCTTCCATCAGTCCATCGTCTTCAACCGCGACAACCCGGGCGGCTTCGGCTTCCCGGTGCCGAACCCCGACGGCTTCCCGCCTGGCCCCACGGGCGACGTCCAGCGCCGCCAGGTCGAGCACTTCATGCTCGCCATGGACTCGAACCTGGCCCCCATCGTCGGCCAGCAGGTGACGCGCGACGCGTCGTCGAACGGCGCCGTCGGCGCACGGCTCGACCTGCTGATGGCGCGCGCCGCCACCGGCGAGTGCGACGTCGTGGTGAAGGGCGTCCTCGACGGCGTCGCGCGCGGCTGGCTGCGCACGGCGGCCGGCACGTTCCAGCCCGATCGCGCCGCAGAGGCGACGCTCAGCGACGCCGCGCTGCGGGCGCAGGGCAACACCGCCGGCCAGGCGCGCACGTACACCTGCGTGCCGCCCGGCAGCGGCGAGCGCATCGGCCTCGACCGGGACGAGGACGGCTTCTACGATCGCGACGAGATCGACGCCGGCTTCGATCCGGCCGACCCGAACAGCCATCCCGATCCGGTCGAGCCGCCGACGTTCGTCCCGGTGCCGACGACCAGCCTCGAGCTCAAGGAACCGAGCGCCGCGCGGCGCACGGTGCGGTTCGTCGCCAACACGAAGAAGGCGGCGGTGCACGTCACGCCGCCCGCGCGCGGATCGAGCGCCGACCCGACGCTCGCCGGCGCCACCCTCGTCGTCCACAACAGCGGCGGCCTCACCACCGACGCCGTCACCATCGCGCTCCCGGCGGCGGGCTGGACCGCGCTCGGCTCGGCGGGCAAGCCGCGCGGCTTCCGCTTCCGGGGCAAGAACCTGCCGCTCGGCATCACCACCGTCGTCGTCAGGAACGACAAGCTCATCGTCAAGGGCGGCGGCGCGGCCTTCGGCTATACGCTCGACGAGCCGCAGCAGGGCCGTATCGCCGTCCGGCTCGGCCTGGGCGACGCCCCGGCGTGGTGTGCCGATGCCCCGGCGCGCATGCAGGGCAATCCGCCGTCGACGGCGAAGACCGACCACCCGGGACGGTTCCGTGCCGCCCCGAAGACGCCGGCCCCGGCGGTCTGTCCGCCGTTGCCGAGCGTCGGATCGCCGAGCGGCGCCTTCGTCTGGTGAGCGACGCTTGACGGCGTGATCCCGAGTCGGGAGGGTACCGCCGTGGCACCGCCCACCGATCCCGTCCGCGACGTCGAGCGTCTGCGACGCGAGGTCGCACGGCTACGCGCGGCCGAGGAGGCGCAGCGCGCGCTGATCGACGGCGTCAACTGCATCGTGCTGCGGTGGGACCCGGCGGGGCGCGTCACCTTTCTGAACGCCTGGGGCCAGCAGTTCTTCGGCTGGCCGCTCGACGAGCTGCGCGGCCAGTCCGTCATCGGCACCATCGTCCCCGAGACGGAGACGTCGGGCCGCGACCTCATCGCCCTCATCGCCGACGTGCTGGCGCATCCCGAGCACCACCTGTCGAACGAGAACGAGAACGTCCGTCGCAACGGCGACCGCGTCTGGGTGACGTGGCGCAACCATCCCGTCGTCGACGACGAGGGGCGGCTGCGGGAGATCCTCTCCACCGGCATCGACACCACCGAGCGCAAGCGCGCCGAGGACGCGCTGCGCGAGAGCGAGCGTCGCTACCGCGTCGTCTTCCAGGCGCTGCCGGTGGCGCTCATCGAGCGCGACGCCTCCACGCTGCGCGCTCACCTCGATGCGCTGCGCGCGCGTGGCGTCGGCGACCTGCGCGCCTTTTTCCGCGAGCACCACGACGAGGTCCGACACGCCCTGTCCCTGATCCGCACCACCGACCGCAACACCGCGCTGCTGACGCTGTTCGAAGCCGACGAGCCCGGCCAGGAGCCGGCGCTGAACGACGCCGAGGCCGCCATGCTCGAGCCCGCGGCGGCCGAGATCCTCGAGGCCGTCGCCGAGGGCTGGGTGGTGTCGCGCGAGCGCGAACAGACCATCCACACGCTCCGCGGCAACACGCGCCGCGTGGTGATGCGCGGCACGGTGGTCCCGGGGCACGAGGACACGCTTTCACGCGTCATCATCACCCTCGTCGACATCACCGCGCGCAAGGCCGCCGAGGTGGCGCTACGCGCCAGCGCCGAGACGTTCCGCCAGCAGTCGCTGCACGACACCCTCACCGGGCTCTACAACACCCGCCATCTCTACGAAGCGCTGGCACATCTGTTGCGCCACGATACCGCACCCTGCTCCGTCATCTTCTTCGACCTCGATCGCTTCAAGACGCTGGTCGACACGCACGGGCACCTCCTCGGCAGCGAGATCATCCAGGAGGTGGCCTCGCGCCTCCGCGGCGTGGTGCACGAGCCCGCCTTCGGCGTCGCGTACGCGGGCGACGAATTCGTCGTCGTGCTCCCGGGCGCCGACAAGGGCGCCGCACTCGACATGGCGACGACCCTGCAGGAACGCATCGGCACGGGCGCCTATCTCGCGACGCATGGCCTCGACGTGCACGTGAGCGCGAGCTTCGGCGTCGCGACGTTCCCCGACGACGCCGGCGACGTGCGCACGCTGCTCGGCTGCGCCGACCGCGCGCTGTTCGCCGTGAAGCGCGACGGTCGCGGCGGCGTGCGCGCCTGGACCGCCTGAGCCGTCCGCTCGAGCGGACGACTGTCCGGCGGAACGGACGCCGTCACCGCGCCGCATCCCACCGGGACGGCGCACGACCGCGGCGCAGCACTTGCTCGTGCTCACGCATGCCGGCCTCGTTCAGTGACGACCAGATCATGCTCTGCCTGGCAGGGCTCGCCTATCGCGGCGTGCATTCCGCCGGCGCGGGACGCCTCCACACCGAGGCCATCGGCCGCGCCATCGCCGAAGGCCTCGACACGCTCCCGCCACTCGCCGGGGGATGGGATCTGGCGTGGGGCCCCGCCACCTACCGCGCGCCGGTGAGCATCATCGACGACACCCTCGTCTACGTCGCACGCGATCGGCAGCGACCGCGACGCTACGTCGTCGGCATCCGCGGCACCAACCCGGGGTCGGCGTTCGACTGGGCGTTCGGCGATCTCTGGGCCGGCCGTCAGACGCCGTGGGCCAACGGCGACGGCACCGCCGCCGTCTCGCTCAGCACCGCGCTCGGTCTCACCGTGCTCCTGCGCCTGCGTGCCGACGGTCCGCGCAGCGACGTGGTGTCGCGCGTCTGGGACGCCGTCGACACGCGGCTCGACGGGGTGCAGGTGGCGCTGGCCGCGGCGGCGGAGGTCCTGGCGGCGCTGGCACGTCCCGCACTGCGCCCGATGCGCCAGGCGTTCACCGACGTCGTGCAGGCGATGCTCGCCGCCCGCGGACGGCTCGAGGCCGACGGGTCGGATTCGGTGCTCGGTGCGGTCGCGGCGCGCTGGCAGTCTCGTGCTCGCACGATGCTGCTCGATCTGGTGGCCGAGGCCAAGGCCCTCACGGGGGGGCGCGCGGAGCTCGCGGTGCTGGCCCTGCTCGAAACGGAGGCGGGCTTTCGGGCCCACCTCGGTACGGGCGCCGACCTGCAGCAGTTCCTCGCCGGTGCCGTCGTACGCGGCGCCGACGAGATCGTCGTGACCGGCCACAGCAAGGGCGGCGCCCTGGCGTCGACGCTCGCGTTGGCGCTCGCCGAGACCCAGGGGGCGCCCGGCGGCTGGGATCCCGAGCGACGCGCCACCGTCCACTGCTGGTCCTACGCCGGCCCCACTGCCGGCAACGCCGCCTTCGCCGCGTACTCCGACGCCGTCATCGGCCCACGCTGTCACCGCATCGCCAACGCGCTCGACGTCGTGCCCCACGCCTGGAGCACAGACGGCCTCGCTCGCATCGCCGACCTCTACGACCCGCGCCGGGTGATCCCCCTGCCCGCCCTACGGCCGCTCACCGACGTCATCGGCGCCGCCACCGCGCAGCTCGGCTACCGGCACGTCGGCACGCAGGTCACCATCCTCGACGGCACGCTCGAGCCGTCGGCCACAGACTTCGTGTCGCAGCTCGTCCACCAGCACATGCAGGCGTACTGCGACCGACTCGGCCTTTTCGAGCACGGGATCGGCACGCGAGCCTTCTTCGACCCGCTGACCCTGCTCCCGAGGAATGGCCGCGCCGCCGTTCCAGCCTGACGCCGCGATCTGGTAGAGCGACGCATGCGGTGGAGTCCGATCCTGCTCCTTCTGACGGCGCTGCCCGCCGCCGCCGACTTCGTCACGTTCGAGAGCGGGCACGTGCGGCCGCTCGCCCTGTCGCCCGACGCCACCCGCCTCTTCGCGGTGAACACGCCCGACGGCCGGCTCGAGATCCTCGACGTCGGCGCGGACGGGCTGACCCGTGCCGGCTCCGTGCCCACGGGGCTCGAGCCGGTGGCGGTGGCGGCACGCACGAACGACGAGGTGTGGGTCGTGAACCACCTCTCCGACTCGATCAGCATCGTCGACGTCGCCGCCACGCCGCCGCGTGTGGTGCGCACGCTGCTCGTCGGCGACGAGCCGCGCGACGTCGTCTTCGCCGGCCCGGGACGCACACGCGCCTTCGTCACCACCGCCCATCGCGGCCAGAACAGCCCCGTCGATCCAGCCCTCACCACACCGGGCGTGGGCCGTGCCGACGTCTGGGTCTTCGACGCACAGAACCTCGGCAGCGGCCTCGGCGGCACGCCGCTCACCGTCCTGACGCTCTTCGGCGACACGCCGCGCGCGCTGGCGGTGTCACCCGACGGCGGCACGGTCTACGCCGCCGTCTTCCACTCCGGCAACCAGACGACCCCGCTGTCGGAGGGCCTCGTGTGCAACGGCGGCGCCGCCGCGGCGCCGTGTCAGGTCGGCGGGTTCACCATGCCGGGCGGCTTGCCGGCGCCCAACACCAACGTCCAGGGCGTCCCGCAACGCGAGGTGGGCCTCATCGTCAAATGGAACGAGGGCGCCGGCCAGTGGCAGGACGAGCTCGGTCGCAACTGGAACGACGCCGTGCGGTTCTCGCTCCCCGACGAGGACGTCTTCGCCATCGACGCCGCCGCAACGCCGCCCGTGCAGACGGCGGCGTTCGCGCACGTCGGCACCGTGCTGTTCGACATGATCGCCAATCCCGTCAGCGGCAAGGTCTACGTCACCAACACCGACGCCCGGAACGAGGTCCGCTTCGAGGGACCGGGCACGGCCTTCGGCAGCACGACCGTCCAGGGGCGCCTGCACCAGGCGCGCATCACCGTCCTCGACGGCGCGACGGTCCTGCCGCGCCATCTCAACAAGCACCTCGACTACGACGTGCGTCCGGCGCCGCCGTCGGCGAAGGCGGCGAGCCTCGCCACGCCGCTCGGCATGGCCGTGAACGCCGCCGGCACCACGCTCTACGTCGCGGCCTTCGGCTCGAGCCGGATCGGCGTCTTCGACACCGCGGCGCTCGAGAACGACACCTTCACGCCCGACGCGGCCACGCACATCATGGTGAGCGGCGGCGGCCCGAGCGGCCTCGTCCTCGACGAGGCGCGCGACCGCCTCTACGTCATGACCCGCTTCGACGACGCGGTGAAGGTGGTCCGGCTGAGCACGCACGTCGAGGAATCGTCGGTGGCACTGCACGATCCCGAGCCGGCGAGCGTGCGCGACGGACGGCCGGTGCTGTACGACGCCGTCCTGTCGTCGAGCAACGGCGAAGCGTCGTGTGCCGCGTGCCACGTCTTCGGCGACTTCGACAGCCTGTCGTGGGACCTCGGCAACCCCGACGACGCCGTGCTGGGCAACCCGAACCCGATCCGCCTCGGCGGCGTCGATCCGTCCTTCCATCCGCTGAAGGGCCCGATGACGACGCAGAGCCTGCGCGGCATGGCGGACCACGGCCCGATGCACTGGCGCGGCGATCGCACCGGTGGCAACGACCCAGGCGGCGACGCGATGTCGGAGGCGCAGGCGTTCGCGAAGTTCGACGTCGCGTTCGAGGGCCTGCTCGGCAAGGCGGAGCCCATCGACGACGACGCCATGGCGCGCTTCGGCGCCTTCATCCTGCAGGTGACCTACCCGCCGAACCCCATCAAGGCGCTCGACGACGTCCACTCACCGGACGCCGCGCGCGGCCGCGAGCGCTACTTCGGCTTCACCAGCGACATCGTCTTCAACTGCGACGGCTGCCACGTGCTGGCTCCCGGACAGGGCTTCTTCGGCACGGACGGACAGACGACCTTCGAGAACGAGCCGCAGATGCTCAAGATCCCGCACCTGCGCAACCTCTACCAGAAGGTCGGCATGTTCGGCATGCCGGCGATCTCGTTCCTGCGCCCCGGCGACAACGGCGCCACCGGCCCACAGGTGCGCGGCGTCGGCTTCCTGCACGACGGCAGCGTCGACACCCTCTTCCGGTTCCACCAGGCCACCGTCTTCTCGCTCAGCACCATCGAGGGGCGCGAGATGGAGCAGTTCATGTTCGAGTTCGATGCGAACATGAAGCCGGCGGTGGGACAGCAGATCACGCTCGACGCCGGCAACGCCGCCACCGTCGGTCCACGCATCGACCTGCTGCTCGCCCGCGACTTCGCCGGCGACTGCCAGGTGGTCGTGAAGGGCACCGTCGACGGCGAGCAGCGCGGGCTGCTGCGCCTGGCGTCCGGGACGTTCCAGTCCGATCGCGTCGCCGAGCCCGAGCGCAGCGACGCCGCGGTGCGCGCCCTCGCCGCCGCCGCCGGGCAGGCGCTCACCTACACCTGCGTGCCGCCCGGCGAGGGCACGCGCATCGGCCTCGATCGTGACGGCGACGGCTACTTCGACCGCGACGAGATCGACGCCGGCTCCGATCCGGCCGACGCCTCGAGCGTTCCCGGCGGCACGCCGCCGCCCCCCACGCCGGACGTCGCCCTGATCCCGAGCACGCGGCTCGAGCTGCGCGACCGCCGCAAGCAGCTCCGCTTCGTCTCGCGCGCGGCGATCGTCCCGCCGCCACGCGGCTCCGACGCCGATCCGACGCTGCGCGGAGCGACGTTGCACCTCTACAACAGCGCCGGCCGCACCCCCGACGCCGTCGTCCTGGAGCTGCCGAGCGACGGCTGGACGGCGCTCGGGTCGACGACGAAGCCACGCGGCTACCGCTACGTCAGCGGCCGGCGCCGCGTCGTCGTGAAAGGCGATCGCATCGTGGCGAAGGATCGCTTCGGCTTCCCGTGGTACCAGCTCGACGATCCGCGCCAGGAGCGGATCGCCGTCCGCCTCGTCCTGGGCGGATCGCAGACGTGGTGCGCCGACACCGGCGCCAAGGGCAAGGGCTCGCCGCCGAACACGACGCGCACCGACAAGCGCGGACGCTTCAGCGGCGCACCGAAGACGCCGGCGCCCGCCGCCTGCCCCGCACTGCCGGCGGCTGGCTCGCCGAGCGGCGCGTTCCTGGACTAGAGCAGGAACCTGCTGCCGAGGATCGGGCGCGACGCGTGCTCGATCGGCCCGGTGACCGCCTCGCACTCGTCGAGGAAGCGCAGGAACTCCTCGAGGTCGCGCACCGGCGGGTCGGGGCGCAGCGCCCGCTGGTCAGGGGCGACGGCGGGCGTCGGCGAGGAGGCTGTCGAGGACATCGGTCATGTCGAATAGCGCGAAGTACTCGCGGAGCAAAGCCTCGTCGAGATGCGCCACGTGACGATGGACGAGCGCCTCGATGTCGTCCTGGTCGCGCAGCCGTCGACGGGGGTCGTTCACGAGGGCCTGCAGCTTGAGGCCGATGAGCCCCTCGATGTCGACGACCGGCACCGACACCGCGCCCGTGGCCACCGGATACGTCGCCGCCCGCTCCAGCATGGCGATGGTGGGTGGACGCCGCGCGAAGAGCAGGTCGATGCCCGTGAGCGTCGACACGTCCGCGGCGTAGTTCGCGGTCTCGTCGCTGCGATGGAGGCGCCGGAGCCCCGCATCGAGCAGCGTCCGATCGAGGGTATCGGCCGCTCGCGCCTCGACCAGGAAGTCGACGTCACCCGTCGCGCGCTGGATGCCGTGAAACGGCAGCGCGAAGCCGCCGATCAACGCGACGCGCACGCCGTCCCGAGCGCACGCATCGAGCACCAGGCGGATGGACGCGAGGAACCGATTCGCCACGAAGGTCCCGTAGCACACGAGCCCGGCGCCGTCGCCTTGACAGGACGCCCGGCGACCGGGACATGGGCCCTGGTGCCCCGCCCCGACGTTTCGGTCGTGATCGTGACCTACGATGCGGCGCGCTTCCTCGCTCCCTTCCTCGAAAGCCTCGCCGCGCAGCGCGACGTCGACGCCGAGATCATCGTCGTCGACAACGCGAGCCGAGACGACAGCCGGGCGATGGTCGACCGCCTCCTTCCCGGTGCCGTCTCGATCGCGTCCGCGGTGAATCTGGGATTTGCCGGCGGCTGCAACCTCGGCGCGGCACGCGCGCGGAGCGACGTGTTGCTCTTCCTGAACCCCGACATCCGCATGCCCCCGGATGCGATCGGCACTCTCGCGCGTGCGATCGCGGGCGATCCGGCGGTCGGGGCCATCGGCCCGAAGCTCCGGTTCCCCGACGGTCGCATCCAGTGCGCCGGCGGCATCCTCGGGCCGAACGGTCACTCCAGACATCGGGGCTGGGGCGAGCAGGACCTCGGCCAGTACGACGTGGCCTGCGGCGTGGACTACGTCCCCGGTGCCGCGCTCGCCATCCGTCGCGCCCACTTCCTGGCGCTCGACGGCTTCCACGACGGCTACTTCCCCGGGTTCTTCGAAGACGTCGAGCTGTGCATGCGCCTCCGGCGGCAGGGCCTCGAGGTGCGCTACGTTCCCGCGCCGGCGCTCGTCCATCTCGAGAGCCAGTCGATGCACCGGCACTACGACTACTGGCTGCACCGCAACCGTCTGCTGTTCCTGGCACGGAACCCGGGCGCCCGCGCGGGACTCGGCGCCGAGACCCGATCGTTCGGCCGCGCCCTGCTCGCACCGCTCGGCCGGGCCCTCGTGGGCCGGCACCCGCGACGTGTCTCGCGCATCCTGCGGCGGCTGCCGCCGCTCGTCGGCGGGCACCTGGCCGGCGCCCTGCAGTGGCTCCGCAGCGCTCGCCGATGATCGGCGGCTAGCGCGCCGCGATGACGTCGCGCAGGGCTTCCAGATGCGCGCGGCCCCAGCGGCGGTCGGGCTCCATGGTGTTGCCCTCCGCCCACTCGTTCCACGACTTGATGAAGACGATCTGCCGCTCGGCGGGATGCGACGCCACCTGCGCCGCCGCCTGCGCCGCGTGCGTGGCGAACAGCGCGGGCGTGGCGTCGCGCAGCACGACGCCGCGCCGGCCGCTGCGTGGCGTGTTGTCCCACCCCGGGACGATGCAGGGATAGCGCGTCACGCCCGGCAGCGCGTCCTCGAGGAAGTACGGCAGCGCATCGGCGTAGGCGTGGACCTCGGCCGGCCAGCCGCGCGCGCGCCGCCACATCCGGCCGGCACGGCGGCCGATCGCGTCGACGAGCCCGGTGCTCGGCCGATGACAGATCTTCGTCTGGTTGGAGATGGCGACGGCGTCGAAGCCGAGCGGCGCCGGATCCCACGCCGCCTCGGCCTGCGCGATCGCGACCAGGTGCAGCCCCGGCAACCCGGCGCGGCGCGCGAGGTCGCGCCACAGATCCGTCGTGCGGCGCGGCTCGGGGAGCCGGCGGGGCTTCAGCACCGCGACCAGCGGGCATCCGTCGACCGTGAGGTAGCGCGGGTCGCGGAAGGCCTCGAGCAGGAACCGGAAGTGCGCCTCGTCGTCGGCGGGACCGGGATAGGTCTGCTCCATCAGGATGCGATCGGGCGCGCCGTGCCAGACGCCCGACCAGCTCTCGTTGGCCCAGGCGAGGCAGAACGGAAAGTCGGGTTGGCCGGACGCCAGCACCTCGGCGAACGGACGCTCGAGCAGGCGCGCCCCCGCGAACCAGTAGTGCCAGTAGCAGAACGCCTCGATACCGTGCGTGCGGGCCAGATCGGCCTGTGCCGCGCGCGTCGCCGGCAGACGGAGGTCGTAGAACCCGAGCTCGCCCGGGAGGCGCGGCTGCTCGTGCCCCGGGAAGAGCGGCCGCGCCCGGGCGACGTTCGACCATTCGGTGAAGCCCGGGCCCCACCAGCGGTCGTTCTCGGGGATGGGGTGGAATTGCGGGAGGTAGAACGCGATGGCGCGCATGCCGCCTACGCCGCCCGCACCAGCCGCTGATAGATCTTCGGCAATTCGCGCGGCAGCGCCGCCACCTGGTCGATGATGAGGTACTGCTGCGGGTCGCACATCTCGCGCAGGTAGTCGTGGCCGGCGAGGTCGACGGTGATGCAGAAGGGCCGCACGCCCGCCGCCTGCACCTCGCGCAGCGCCGTCGCCGTGTCGCGGATGCCGTAGACGTGGCTCTGGCGATCGGTGCCGTAGTCGAGGTCCTGCGGGAAGCCGTCGCTCAGGAGGATCAGATGGCGCGACGGCGCCGTCAGGCCGCGCATCTTGCCGAGGACGTGGCGCAACGCCGTGCCCATGCGCGTCGAGCCGCGGGGCTCGATGCCACCGATGCGACTCTGCACCGCGGCGCCGAGCCGCTCGCCGAAGGCCTTGATCGGGTACACCTCGACGTTGTCGCGTCCCTGCCCCGAGAAGCCGTAGATCGCGTAGGCGTCGCCGATCTCCTCGAGCGCCGACGCCATGATGACGAGCGCGTCCTTCGCGATGTCGATGATGCGGTCGCTCGAGCCCTCCGCGGTCTCGTCGGTGGAGGCGCTCATGTCGAGCAGGAACAGCGTCGCGACGTCGCGCTCCTGGCGCGTGCGCATGGTGTAGAGCTTCGGCGACGGGGAGCGCCGCGCCCGATGCTCGACGCGTGCCTCGACCGCGGCGTTGAGATCGAACTCTTCGCCGTCCTCGAGATTGCGCACGGGGCGGTACATCTCGGGCCGAACCTTCTGGAAGCAGCGGCGGATCTCCGGCACGAGCGTCGCGTGGCGTGCCAGGGCGCGGTCGAAGAACAGGCCCGAGTCGCCGGCGACGTCGATCTCCCGCAGGCGGCACCAGGCGGGACGATAGTCGCCGATCAGGTGATCCCACTCGTCGTAGAGGAACACCGCCGCGTCGGTGCTCGGCACGCGCACCTTCGCGGCGCGGCGTGGGCCGGGCGGCTCGCCGGTCGACGGCAGTGGATCGGTCGCCGCCGCGAGCCGTTTGCCGAGGAGCTGCGTCACGTACAGCCCCGCCTGCTCCGCGATGGTCCCGCTCGCCTGCGAGATCTGCATGCCGAGGCCGGCCTCGAGCAGCCGCTCCAGCTCCTCGGCCGTCATCGCGTGACCGGTGCCACCGGCGTCGTCGAGGTGCTCGTCCACCAGCAGCTCGAGCTTCTCGAGCAGATCGGCGGGCAACTCCGGCGGCGCGTCGCCGTCGTCGTCACCGCCGGCACCGATGCGCGGACCGTCGCTCGCGGGCGGGCCGTAGCCCTCGTCGGCGTCGAGCAGCAACGTCACGAGCTCGGGGAGGACGGCGGGCCCGACGTCGCGCCGGTCCTGCGGGAAGAGGACGACGAGGCGCTCGGCGATGCGCAGCGCGTCCATGGCCGTGGCGTCGGGCGCGGCGAGCGGTGCCAGGCTCGGCAGCACCATCGACGCGGTGGCGGCGAGCCAGGGCGCCACGCCGCGCATCCCGTCCGCACGCAGCGCGACCGCGAGCACGGCGTCGAACACCGAGGCCGGGGTGTCGAGCAGCCGCGCACCGGCCCAGCGCAGGTCGGCGGCGAGCCCGGGATAGCGCGCCCCCATGCGACACGCGACGCGCCAGCCGTCGGTGAGGAGGAACAGGTCTTCCAGGACGGGGGAGCGCTCGGCGTCGCGCACGTACGCCGCGACGTCGGGCAGGACGGCGTAGGTGTCGAACTCGCGACGGCCGGAGAGCAGCGTCACCAGGACGCGGTAGAGGCGTGCGTTGTCCTCGCAGGTGTCGAGGCAGTCGACCGCTGCCGGCAACGCCACCATCCGACTCTCGGGCGAGTCCTCGAGCGGCGGCCGGAGCTGGAAGCGTCCACTCGGTCGCGGCACCGCCGACTCGCCCGACAGCATGTGCACCAGCTTCCGCAGGCCGCCCTGCACCTCGTCAAGGGTCACGGCCGTGCCGCTGGCGCGCAGCACGCGCACACTGGTGCGCGACGCGAGGCCGAAATAGGCGACGCCGGCGGCGCGGCTGCGTGCGCCGACGGCGATGCCGCGCTCGGTCCAGGTGGCGGCATGCGCCGGCGTGGTCTCCTCGAAGACGCGTGCCAGCGTGCGCAGCAGCGCCGGGACCCCCGCCGGAAACGCGTCGGCGACGCTGGTGGCGAGCGTCATGGCCGCGTCGCGCGCGCCGGGTGCGATGGCGCTTGCGAGCGGCCCCACCATCGGCAGCAGCGCGGCGAGGTCCTCGCCCGACGCGCCCGCGGCCGCGTGCCGC
>CAYOIZ010000086.1:0-18742 GCA_964404165.1 uncultured Binatia bacterium (SeqCode)
AGATCCAGGTCGGTCTCGGCGCCGTCGTCGGTGACGAAGACCTCGCCGTGCTGGAACGGGCTCATCGTCCCCGGGTCGACGTTCAGGTACGGATCCATCTTGACGAGCGTCACCTTGAGACCGCGCGCTTCGAGCAGCGCCCCGATCGACGCCGACGCCACGCCCTTGCCGAGCGACGACACCACGCCGCCCGTCACGAAGATGTACTTCGTCTTCGACCCGTTCCTGCTCATGCGGCCCCCCCCTGCGCCATGACGGCGCGCGCCCGTTCAAGATCCGCCGGTGTGTCCACCTCGACCAGCGGCGCCTCGCCCTGCCAGACCACGACTCCGATCGCGATGCCCGCCTCGAGCGCCCGCAGCTGCTCGAGCTGCTCGCGCCGTTCGAGCGGCGACGGCGGCAGCGCCGCGAGCCGCAGCAGCACGTCACGCCGGTAGGCGTACATGCCGATGTGCTTCAACCCGAACGGCTCGCCCGCGGCGCGCACCCCGTCGCGATCGTGCGGGATGGGGCTGCGCGAGAAGTAGAGCGCGCGGCCCGTGGCGTCGCAGACCACCTTCACGACATGCGGCGAGCGCCAGGCGACCTCGTCGTGCAGGGGAGCGGCGACCGTCGCCATCGGCAGCGTGGCGTCGTCCACCATGCGTGCCGCGAGCTGCTCGAGCATGAGCGGATCGAGCAGCGGCAGGTCGCCCTGGACGTTCACGACGACGTCGGCGTCGAGCGTGCGTGCCACCTCCGCGAGCCGGTCGGTCCCGGTGGGGTGATCGGCCCGGGTGAGCACCACCTCGGCACCGGTCGTCGCCGCCGCCACCCGGATGCGCTCGTCGTCGGTGGCCACGATGACCCGCGCCACGCCGCGCGCGAGCCGGGCCCGCTCGGCGACGTGGCACACCATCGGGCGGCCATCGAGGTCGGCGAGTGCCTTGCCGGGCAACCGGGTCGAGCGATAGCGCGCAGGGATGATGGCGACGACGATGGGGGCCATAAAAACAAAAACCGCAGCCCGGCTCCGGCAGGCGGAGGTCGTGCCCGACCTCACTCCCGGAACTGGCTACGGACCCTTTCTATAGGAGCCGGCCGGATGGCCTGTCAACGCGAGGTGCCGTCGCCGGACCGCAGGCCGCGGGGGCACGACGGACCCCGCACCGAGGCGCCCGCCGACGACGTCAGTCGGATCGCGTCGCGAGAATCCAGTATTGCGCGCCGAGCGGCAGGACGGCGAGCGCGCGCTCGAGCGGGCGCAGGGCTGCCAGCGGGCGCGGGAACCAGAACAGCGAGCGGGTCTTTCCGCAGCGGAGCCGGTTCAGCTCCAGGAGGGCGCGGGCTTCGCGCGGCGACACCGCGATGGCGTCGCGGTCGAAGGGGATGCGACGCATCACCATGCGCGCGCCCGGGTTCCACGGATTGTTCTCGAACAGCGCGAACAGCCCGCCCGGACGCAGCGCGCCCCGGATGGCGGCGAGCACCTCGTGGCGACGGTCGAGCGGCACGTGATGCAGGACGCCGTTGACGTAGCAGAGGTCGAAGACGCCGTGGGACGACAGGGCATCGATGGTTCCGAACGACACCCGGGGGCCGGCGTGATGCTCGCGCGCCCACGCGATGGCCGCGTCCGCGGTGTCGACGCCCACGACGTCGGCGTCGGGGAACACCTCTGCCAGATGCCGGCTGGTGTCGCCGAGCCCGCAGCCGAAGTCGAGGATGCGACGGGGATGGAACGTCGCGGGGAGGTGCGTCGCCAGGTCGGCGACGCGACCGCGGATGAAGAAGAAGCGATCCTCGCCCGAGAGCCGCGTGCCCTGCTGCAGGAGCGATTCGTATTCGCTGGCGCATTCGAAGAGCGGATCGCTCACGCGTCGCTCTCCTTCAGGTACGCCACCCGCGCCTGCAGCAGGTCGAGGCAGTAGTCGAACACCCCGGTGACCATCAGGATGAGCGCGCACGACGCCAGACACGACATGGCGATGAACCGCGACCAGTGCTCGTACGTGGAGCCGCTCCGCACCAGCTCGAGGAAGCTCGGCATGACGAGCGCGCCGCCCACCACCAGCAACACCGCCGGCACCACCACGAACGCCACCGCCCGCAGGCTCGCCGGCACGGCGCGCACGCGCTCCGACAGCACGATGCCGACGATCTTGCGCGTCAGATAGGCCGCCGCCAGCAGCAGGCAGGCGCTCGACGCCATCAGGCTGCTCACGACGAAGCGGTAGATCATCCATTCCGCCACCGAGCCGTTGTGCAGGTAGTACAGCGTCGGGCGGGCGATGAGGCCCACCGCCACCAGGCCGCACGCGACGCCCGCCATCGCGAGCGGCCGGAACGGACGGTAGAGCAGCGCCGCCTGGGCGATGACCTGCAGGAAGCGCAGGCCGTCGCGGCCGACGCGCAGCTTCGAGTGGCCGGCACGCTCGTGGTACGGGATCTCGATCTCGCCGAGCCGCAGCTCGGTGCTCAGGATGGCGCGCGCGCTCATCGCCGGCGTGAAGTGCAGGCGATCGGGCAGCGGCAGCAGCCGCGGCAGGCTCGTGCGCCGCACCACCCGCATGCCGCTGGCGACGTCGCGCACCTTCTCCGACGACACCGCGCTCAGCAGGACGGCGAACATGACGTTGCCGATCCGTCGTACCAACGGCATGCGGCTCTCGGCGTTCATCCGGCAGCCCACCATCACGTCGGCGCCGGTCGCCACCAGCTCGGTGCAGAGCGGGGCGAAGGCCTCGGGATCGCAGGTCCCGTCCGCGTCGAGGAAGGCCAGCAGGTCGGCGTCGGACTCCCGCCATCCGGCCATGATGGCTGCGCCGTATCCTCGGTTCTCCGGGAAGACGATGACGCGGATGCGATCCGCGTAGCGACGCGCCAGCTCGACGGTGCGGTCGGTCGACCCGTCGCTGACGACGGTGATGTCGACCGCGGTGACGGGCGAGTCGCTGATGATGTGCTCGCGCGCGACGAGACAGCGCTCGATGATCGCCGCGATCGAGTCCTCCTCGTCGAGCGCCGGAATGACGATGAGGAGCTTCATAGGACCCGCCGCACCCCGAACGGCAGCAGGATGGCGCCCAGCGCGGCGATCGCCATGCCCACCGGCAGGCCACGCTCGTGGTACGCGAAGCGGACGTCGTGCGTGCCGGCGTCGACCAGCACGCCCATCAGGAAGGCGCCGGCCGGATGGACGGTGGCGGCATGGCCGTCGATCGTCGCGCGCCAGTTGCGATAGTAGGGCTCGCGCACGACCAGCCACGTGGGCCGCGACACGGTGACGCGGGCCTCCACCACCCCGCGCGCGTGGACGACGTCGGCGAGACGCCCCGACGGATCGCCGTGCGCGCCGCCCGGCAGCGTGTCGGCCTCGATCAGGACGTGCCGCGCATCGAGCGCGCGGCCGAAGCGGGCCGCGGCGATGGCCGCGTCGGCCGTCACCGCCTTCGCGCGCGGCACGAGGACGACTCGCGGTGCCGGCGCTTCCGGCGCGGCCAGGAAGCGCAGGGTTCCGAGCTCGCTCACGGTCGCATAGCCGGCGGCGGCGAATTCGGTCGCATGCCGGCTGTTCGCGCCGACCACGATGGGATCGCCGCCGATCTGGCGCGCGAGAGCGACGGCGTTCGCCGGCGTCTGGGCCTCGATGACCTTGACCTGCCGTCGCTGCGTCAGGTCGGCCATGCCGTTCCACGAGTCGATGTCCCACAACGAACCGTAGTTGAGGCCCGCCTGCGAGAACGCCGCCCACGGCAACAGGGCGAGCATGCGGCCCCCGTCGCGCGGCCGGACCGGCGGCGGACGATGCACGAGCTCGATGAAGCCGGGCGGGATGAAGAGGGGCTGCACGTGCAGCGCGCGCGTCGCGGCGAGGAAGCCGACACTCCCGGCGAACGCCAGCGCGGCGGCCGCGCACGGCAGCAGCGCCGTGGGAACGAGCGCCGCGAGCGCCGCCACGACGACGAGGCCCGACGTCGTCAGCGGCGTCGCTCCCCAGGAGAGCGCCGTCGCCACGCCCACGAGGCCGACGACGAGTCGCTGCCACATCGGGGCCAGACCCGCGAGTCGACTCAAGCCGAGGCCGGCCAGGACGATCAGGACGAACGAGAGCGGGTAGAAGAGCTTCAGCGGTGCCCCGAAGAAGGAGAACGGCGGCACCACACGCAGGATCGGGTAGAGCGGATTGTCGCGCGTGGCGAGGATGGCGAACACCACGACCAGCACGGCGAGATAGCGCGCGAAGCCACGGCCGGTGGCGCCCACCATGGCGAGCAGCACCACGGCCGGCGCCATCTTCGCGGGCGAGGCGATGCCGATCCCCGGGTCGGTGCGCATCGCGTTCAGCCAATGCGCCGGCGACACGGAGAAGAACTGATCCAGGACGGTCATGTTCTCGCCGGACAGCTCCTCCAGGCGCAGCGAATGCGCCGCCATGTCGAGTCCCGTGATCAGCTGCGGCATGGCCAGCACGATGGCGCCGACGCCGATCGTGAGCACGAGTCCCACCCGGCGCATACCGCCCGGCGCGAGGAGTATCCATCCGAGCGCGGGCAGGCCGGAATAGAGGGAGAACTCCGGATAGCCGGCGTACACCTGCGCAGCGATCGCCACCGACCCCACCACGGCGGGCAACACGCGCGGCGCCGCGGCGAGCGTCACGCCGGCCCAGAACAACCACGGCCACCACGACAGCGCCGCCCAGTACTGCTGCCATCCGCGCACCGCGTAGACGACGGTGGGATTGAGCGCGATCATCGCGGCCGTCGCCACGACGGCGACCGGGCCGGCGCCGAGCCGATGCATCAACACCGCGACCCCGGTGGCGAGAACGAACAGGTGCAGGCACGTCGAGACGTCGAGGCCACGCCAATGCGGGAAGGGCGTCAGCAGGTAGCTCACCCAGTAGGCGGGGTACAGGGCACCGACGACGGGATCGCCGATCAGCGGCGAGCCGCCCCAGCGGCCCATCGTCCACACCGGCAGCTCGCCGTGACGGAGCTGGCGCGCGACGTCCACCAGCAAGGGGTGGAGCAGCATCTGCGCGTCGCCGTCGAGTGCCAGCGGCGTGGCCCGCATCAGGATCCAGGTGCTGCCGATCGCCGCCAGTGCCAGCGCGGCGAGCACCGATCGTTGCAGCTGGCGATCCGGAGTCGAGTCGCCGAGCGCCACGCGGCTGGCTGTAACGTACCGGTCCGGAGAGGGTCAAGAACGACGCAGGCTCCCGGGCACCCGCGCGGGAGCGGGCTTGTCTTCCCTGCGCCGAATGCGCACGGTGGCGCCCATGGCGACCGCATCCTGGACCATCGACGTGCGCGACGACGACTTCGAGCGCGAAGTGCTCGAACGCTCGAAGACCACGCCGGTGGTCGTCGACTTCTGGGCGCCGTGGTGCGGTCCCTGCAAGGCCCTCGGCCCGATGCTCGAGCGCATCGCCGACGAGCATCAGGGCGCGTTCGTGCTCGCCAAGGTGAACGTCGACGAGGCGCCGGCCATCTCGCAGGCCTTCGGCATCCAGAGCATCCCCGCCGTCAAGGGCTTCCGCGACGGCATGCTGGTGAACGAGTTCGTCGGCGCGCAGCCCGAGTCCGTCGTCCGCCAGATGCTCGCCGGCATCCTGCCGACGGCGACGGACGCGCTGGTGGCATCGGCGAAGGCACAGCCGCCGGCCCAGGCCGAGGCGACGCTGCGCGAGGCGTTGGCAGCGGAGCCGCGTCATCCCTACGCGCTGCTCGAGCTGGGGCGGCTGCTCGGCGCACGCGGCGAGATCGACGAGGCCCTCGGTCTCCTCGAGCGGGTGTCGCCGCCGTCGCCCGCGGTCGCGGAGGCCGAGCGGCTCGCGGCCCAGCTCCGCACCCAGCAGGACGGGGCGGGCGACGTCCCTGCCCTGCGTGCGCGCATCGCGGCCGACCCGGACGATCTCGCCGCCCGGCTCGAGCTCGGCCGCGCCCTCGCCGCCACCGGTGCGCACGAGGAGGGCCTCGGCGAGCTGCTCGCGGTGGTGCAGCGTGACCGTCGCTTCGACGACGACGCCGCCCGCAAGGCGATGGTCGACCTGTTCGCCGTCCTCGGGAACGACCACCCGCTGACCGAGCGCTTCCGCGCCGATCTCGCCAAGGCGCTCTACCGGTAGTGCTCCACGTCACCAACGGCGACTGCGCCGCCGACCTGCTGCGTGCGAGCGGCATCGGCGGCGACGTGCTGCCCTGGCGCGACGTCCTGCACGAGGGTCCGGTGCCCGCCGGCCTCGACCTGGCCGCGTTGAGCGACGCGCGCGCCGACTTCATCGCGGGCATGGGGTGGGGCGAGGCGGCAGCGGTGCGACGCGACTTCCACGCTCGCGACGCAGCCCTCGCCGCGGCCGGGACACACGACGCCGTCGTCCTGTGGTTCGAGCACGACCTCTACGATCAGCTCCAGCTCGTCCAGCTCCTCGACTGGTTCGCGATGCATCCGCATCCGGCGCTCGCGCTCGTGTGCGATGCCGAATACCTCGGGACGGCGAGCGCCGAGCGGCTGCGCGCACGGTTTCCCACGCGTGACGCGGTGACCATGGCGCAGCTCGACCTCGGCCGGCGGGCCTGGGAGGCCGTCCGCTCGCCGACGCCGGACGCCGTCGACGGCCTGCGCGAGGGCGACTGCAGCGCCCTGCCCTTTCTCGCCGCGGCGCTCGTGCGGTTGCTCGAGGAGCTGCCTGCCGTCGGCACCGGGCTGTCACGCACGGAGCGCCAGGCGCTACTGGCGCTGCGACCTGGTGGCGTCACGCTCGACGCCGCATTCCGCGCTGCGCACGACGAGGATCCCGTCTTCCTCGGCGACTCCGTGTTCGCGAGCATCACGACCCGACTCGCCGTCGGCCCCGCGCCGCTGCTCGATGGCCTCACGCTCACGGCGGCCGGCCACGACGTGCTCGACGGCCGCCGCGACTGGGCGGCGATGGGTGCCCTCGACCGCTGGCTGGGCGGCGTCCACCTGGTCGGACCGCGTCCCTGGCGATGGGATCCGGACGCGCGCCGCACGGTGGCACCAGCGTAGTTGCCCGTGCTACCCAACCGCCTCGATGGATCTCACGTACTCCCCCGAGGAACGCGCGTTCCAGCGCGAGGTGCGCGCCTGGCTCAAGGCGAACGTCCCGAAGAAGGACAAGGCCGACAACCCGCTCGAGTCGGCCGACAAGGCCCGCATCGCGCGCGCCAAGGCGTGGCAGCGGAAGCTCTACGACGCCGGCTACGTCGCCATGCGCTGGCCGAAAGAGTACGGCGGCCAGGGTGCCGACGTCATGCGGCAGACCATCGTCAACGAGGAGATGGTGCGTGCCCGCGCGCCGCAGCTGATCGGCGGCATGGGCATCCAGATGGTGGGGCCGACGCTCATCGGCCACGGCACGGAAGAGCAGCGC
Source organism: uncultured Binatia bacterium (SeqCode) (assembly GCA_964404165.1). Classification (GTDB taxonomy): domain Bacteria; phylum Desulfobacterota; class Binatia; order DP-6; family DP-6; genus DASYLJ01. Next base: position 7,379 of record CAYOIZ010000086.1, read on the forward strand.
CGGCGCTTCCTGCCGAAGATCCTCACCGCCGACGAGATCTGGTGCCAGGGCTACTCCGAGCCGGGCTCCGGCTCCGACCTGGCGTCGCTGCGCACGCGCGCCGAGATCGTCGGCGACGAGTTCCTGATCAACGGCCAGAAGATCTGGACGTCGAACGCGCAGCACGCCGACTGGATGTTCTGCCTGGTGCGCACCGATCCCGACGCGCCGAAGCACCGCGGCATCTCGTACGTGCTGATCGACATGCGCTCGCCCGGCGTCACCGTGCGTCCCCTCGTCCAGATGACCGGCGACCCCGGCTTCAACGAGGTCTTCTTCGAGGACGTGCGCGTGCCGCGCGCGAACCTCGTGGGCCAGCTGCACGACGGCTGGACGGTGGCGAACTCGACGCTGCTGCACGAGCGCAACATGCTGGCGTCGACGACGCGCACGCAGCAGATTCTCGACAACCTGCTCCGCCTGGCGCGCACCCAGCAGCGCAACGGCAAGCCGGCGTCGAAGGACCCGATCATCCGCCAGCGCCTCGCCGACCTCGCCATCAAGGTCGAGACCATGAAGCTGGAGTCGTACCGCCAGCTCACCGACGCGCTCCGCAAGCGGCCGCCGGGCATCAACGCGTCGGTGAACAAGCTCGTCACCTGCGAGATCAACCACCAGCTGGCCCGCGCCGCCATCGAGCTCATGGGCGACTACGGCTGGCTCGGCAAGAAGGACGCGCGCGTGCGCGACGCCGGCGTGTGGCCGAACGACTACATGTTCGCGCTCGGCCTCATCATCGGCGGCGGCACGGCGCAGGTGCAGAAGAACATCATCGCCGAGCGCGGGCTCGGCCTGCCGCGGGAGCCCCGTCCGTCATGATCGACTTCGGCCTGTCCGACGACCAGGAAGCCCTGCAGCGCTCGGCACGCGAGTTCCTCGCCGCCGAATGTCCACCCGCGCTCGTGCGCGACGCCGCCACCTCCGACGACGGCGTGCCGCGCGACCTCTATCGCAAGATGGCGGAGCTCGGCTGGATGTCGCTCCTCGTGCCCGAGAAGCAGGGCGGGCTCGGGCTCGGCACGCTCGAGCTGGCGTTGGTGTGCGAGGAGCTGGGTCGCGTCGCCGCGCCCGGTCCGTTCCTGACCACGCAGCTGGTGATCGCGGCGTTGCTGCAGGCCGGCACCGCGGCGCAGCGCGCGACCTGGCTGCCGAAGCTCATGGCGGGCGATGCGCACGCGACGCTGGCGTACCTCGAGGAGAGCGATCGTCACGATGCGGCCGGCGTGCAGCTGAAGGCCGTGAAGTCGCGCGCGGGCTGGACGCTCGGCGGCACGAAGCTCTTCGTGCCGGAGGCGCAGGGAGCCGACCTGCTGCTGGTGGCGGCGCGCACGAAAGCCGGCGCGGCGGGCGTGTCGCTGTTCCTGGTCGAGCCCGCGGCGAAGGGCGTGCGGGTCAAGGCGCAGCAGGGCGTCGACGTCACGCGCAAGCTCGGCGAGCTCGTGCTGAAGAACGTCGTCGTCGGCAAGGACGCGCTCGTCGGCACCGAGCACCAGGGCTGGCCGGTGCTGGCCCGTCTGATCGACCTGGCCGCGGTCGGCATCGCCGCCGACAGCCTCGGCGGCGCGCAGCGCACGCTCGAGATGGCGGTCGAGTACGCCAAGGTGCGCGAGCAGTTCGGTCGCAAGATCGGCTCGTTCCAGGCGGTGAAGCACATCGCCGCCGAGATGGTGGCCGACGTCGAGCCGCAGCGCTCGCTGGTGTGGTACGCGGCCTACGCCTACGACCACCGTCCGAAGGACGCGGCCCGCGCCGCCGCCATGGCGAAGGCCAGCCTCGGCGACGTCTACTCGCGCACCGCGCGCCGCTCCGTCGAGATCCACGGCGGCATCGGCTTCACCTGGGAGTTCGACCTGCAGCTCTGGTACAAGCGCGCGCACGCGAACGAGATCGCCTACGGCGATCCGTCGTTCCATCGCGAGCGGGTAGCCGAGCTCGACGGCTACTGACGCATCGTCAGGTCCACCAGCGGCGCACGTCGAGCGCCAGCGCCGCGAACGGCTCGGGGCGAACGGGCTCGTCGCCGACGTAGCTGTTCTCCACCACCCAGCGTGCGGCCTCGAGTCGATAGACCTCGAGGGTTCGCACGCTCGGATCGACGATCCAGAGATGGCCGACGCCCTCGCGGGCGTAGATCGGCATCTTGCGGCTGCGATCGATCGACGCCGTCCGTGGTGAGACCACTTCGCACACCCAATCGGGCGCCATCGTGAACGCGGCGACGTCGGGTACTGACGGCATCCGCTCGCGGCGCCAGCCGGCGACGTCGGGGACGAGCGCGTCGTCGCCGAGGTGCAGCTCCGGCTCGAAGAGGATGCACCAGCCCCCTGGGGCATCGGGGTCACCCGGTGGGCCGTCGAAACGGTCGAACACGATGCTGCCGATCGCCGAGCCTGCGCGCGCGTGACGGGCGGCGGGACGTGGATTGAGGATCAGCTCGCCGTCGAGTATCTCGGCGACGAGGTGATCGGGAACGGCCTCCAGATCGTCGAAGGTCGCCCGTCGTGGTGCGGCGCTCATCTCCATGCGCGCTTAGCACGACCAGTGCCGAGCCGCCCAGCCGGGTACGACCGGCGCAACCTCGCTTCGCGGGCAACGGAACGTTGCAGCGCGCGCTACGCCGGCGGGGTCATCTGCACGACGTACGGGTAGCGCGACACCTCGACGTAGCCCATGCGCTTGTAGACCGGCTCGCCCATGGGCGACGCCTGCAGCGCCGCGATGCGGGCGCCCTGATCGAAGCCGGCGTTGCCCGCCGCCCGCGTGCACAGCTCGGCCAGCCCCTTGCCGCGGGCCTCCGGCGTGGTGCCGACCCAGTAGATGCCGGCCACGCCGTGCGTGACGACGACCATGGCGCCGGCGGCCGGCGTGCCGTTCACCAAGGCCAGCATCGAGACGATGTGCGGCGCGTGGAGCGCCTCGAGCGGAAGGGCCGTCGGCAGGACGTCCTCCGGCATGCCGTAGGTGGCGTAGGCGACGCCCATCACGTCGCCGTACGCCTTCGCGTCGGCTGTGGTGGTGACGCGACGGAGCTCGACACCCGCGGGGGCCACGGCGTCGGGCAGCCGGTGGTCGAGCACCATGTCGGGCATGTCGCCCATGGCGAGGAAGCCCGCCGCCTCGGCGGCGGCGCGCAGATCGTCGTCGGCGTGGGCGCGGAGCACGATGGTGTAGCCGCGACCGTGTTGGCGGAAGAAGCGCTCGGCGCGCGCCAGGACGTCCGCCGGCGGCACCCGCGCATCGGTGCGGAACGCCGCGTTGATCAGGACCGGCAGCGGATGGCCGCCGGTGTAGAGCAGCACGCCCCCCTCGTCGACGACCGTGCCACCGGCGCGGCGCGACAGGTCGCGCATCGCCTCCCAGTAGTTCAGATCCGAGAGGAGCAGCCGTTCGTCGCGCGTCACGCCGAGAGTGCCTCGTCGATGGCCTTCCGCAGCTCGGGATCCGCCGGGGCGACGTTGCTCGGGAAGAAGCCCCGCACCTCGCCGTCCTTGCCGACGAGGAACTTGCAGAAGTTCCAGTTCGGCGCGTCGCCACCCTTGGTGAGGAAGGCGTACACCGGCGACTGGCCGGCGCCGGGCTTGGTGGCGAGCTTGGCGAACATCGGGAACTTCACACCGTAGTTGCGCTCGCAGAAGGTGTGGATCTGCTCGGCCGTGCCGGGCTCCTGGCCGCCGAACTCGTTGCTGGGAAAGCCCAGCACCGAGAAGCCGCGGCCGCCGAGCTCGTCCTGCAGCGCCTGCAGGCCGGCGTACTGCGGCGTGAACCCGCACTCGCTGGCGACGTTCACCGCCAGGGTGACCTTGCCGCGGAACTGGCCGAGATCGGCGGGCTTGCCGTCGAGGGTTTCCGTCCGGAGATCGTAGAGCGACATGGCCGGCTCGTAGCATGCGCGCGCGGCCCGCGTCACCCCCGGCGCAGCTCGTCGAGCATGCGGCTCACCGCCGACGACGGATCGTTCGGATCGCGGTGCCGGAGCAGCAGCGCCTTCGCCTCGCCGTCACGACCGAGCTCGGAGAGGCAACGCGCCTTCGAGAGCAGCCAGCTTCCCGCCTCGGCTTCGCCGACGATCGCGATGACGTCGTCGGCCACCGCCAGGGCGCGGTCCCAGTGCCCGAGCGTCGTCTCGCAGTTGTAGAGGAAGTTCGTCAGCTCGTACGAGTTCCAGGCGACGTGCAGCGTCCCGTACGGCTCGACCGCGAGGCGGCCGTCGGGCGCCGCGCGGAGCCGCGCGTAGACGTCGCGCAGGAGCCCGACCGCGGCGTCCGGCCGCCCCTCGGACCACTGCCGGCGGACGTGCGCCGCGAGGCGCTCGTAGCTCTTCTCGTTGGCATCGATCCGACGGCGCAGGAACGGCAGGAACGGCAGCGCCAGGACGAGCAGCACACTGAGCAGGACCAGTATCCAGATGCGCAGGAACGGCCGTATCCAGGGCGACGCCTCGCGCGTCCACTCGTCGCTGGCACGACGCAGGGCCGCCAGGAGGTCGCGCAGATCGGCGGACACCGCCTACACCAGCACCGCCGCGAGCACCGCGATGCCGCCGGCGAGCAGCAGGCCTCCCGAGATGACGTTCACCCAGCGCAGCCCGCGGGTGTCGAAGCGTGGCCGCAGCCAATCGACGGCGGCGATCAGGCTGCTCCACCACGCCAGGGCGCCGGTCGTGACGCCGAGGCACAGCACGATCGACTCCCGCGTGGTGATGGCCTCGTCGCCGAGGCCGACGGCGGCAAAGATCGCACCCAGCGACACCAGCATGAGCGGGTTCGAGAGCGTCAGCAGGAACGTCGACCAGAACCCCCAGGCCAGCATCTTCGGCGGCACCATGCCCGACGGCACCATCGGCGGCGCGATCAGGGTGCGCAGGCCGAGGATGCAGAGGACGGCGCCGCCGCCCAGCTGCAGTGGCGTCGCGTGCGTGGTGAGGAAGCTCGCCACCATGGAGACGCCGAACGCCGCCACCACGCCGTAGAGGCTGTCGGCCAGGGCCGCCCCGAGGCCGGCGGCCAATCCCGGCCAGAAGCCGTGCACGAGTGTCCGCCGGATGCAGAGCACGTTCACGGGGCCCATCGGCGCCGACATGGCGACGCCGATCGCGAGCCCCTGGAGGAAGCGGATGGAGTCCACGCGAGCGGACTTCTATACGCCGGCATTCGACGGAGAGCACGCCCGGACATGGCCTCATCCGTGGGCATCCGCTGCGCACGCCGCAGGCAGGATGCGCACCCGGTGTGCACGTCCGCGCGACGAATCCGCGCCAGTCGCACGTCATCGCGATGACGCTGCGTGGCAAGGCTCTTGCACTCCCCGATCGCATGCCTAGAGCGAAGACCACAGGAACCGAGGGCGTGCGTGGCTGGCACGAGTTCGAGGCGGTGCTCCCAGCGCAGTACTTCCGGGCACCCGGCGTGAGCAGCCTGCAGCCCGAGAAGCGCCTCATGCTGGCGGTGCTCGAGGATGCGGTGGTGGCGTACCTGCGGGGCCCGGCGTTCGCTCCGGATACGACGGAGTGGTTCGCGTCCGACGACACGTCGTGGCCGTACTCGTTCGCGAACCTCTGCGACTCCCTCAATCTCGATCGCGAGGCCGTGCGCTCGGCGCTGCAGCGACGCCGCGATCGCCGGCTGGTCGCCGCCTACGCCGCCTGAGTGCTTCCCTGCACCAGCAGGTCGGACCGCAACGAGCGCGCCGCCAGGGCGAAGTGCGCGGCCGACCACAGGTTCATGGCGGCGACGAGGAGTAGCGAGTAGCGCACGGCAGCGGTGCCGAAGGTCCCGGCCAGCAGATCGTTCAGGATGCCGACGGCCTGCGGCCCCATGCCGAGGCCGATCAGGTTGATGACGAACAGCAGGAGCGCCGAGGCGAGCGCGCGCATGTGCGGTCGCACCAGCCCCTGGGTCATCGCGAACACGGGCCCGAGCCACATCGCGCCCGCGACCACCGCCGGGATGAACCACAGCATCGCGGGCACGGGCTCGGGCAGCAGCAGGAAGGCCAGCCAGAACGGTACTTCCACGATCGACGCGATCGCGGGAATCCAGAGGCTCCAGCGCCGATCGCGGACACCCAACCGATCGGCCAGCATGCCTCCGAGGAGTGCCCCGGACGCGCCGCCGATGCCGGTGATGAGCCCGAGCCATGTGCCGATGGCTCCCGTCTCCATGCCGTGCACGCGGATCAGGAACGCCGGCCCCCAGGTGGCCGCCCCGTAGCCGGCGAACGAGTGCAGCGCGGCGGCGAACGCCATGTGCCGGAACGAGCGGAGCGCCCAGACGAAGCCGAGCACCTCGCGCACCGTTTCCACCGGCACGCCCGCCGTCGCCAGCTCCCACGTTCCGCGCGCCGGCTCCCGCACCGTGAGCCGCACGAGGACGGCGAGCGCCAGGCCCGGAAGCCCGACGACGAGAAACGCCTGGCGCCATCCGAAGAGCTGGTTCACCCAGCCACCCAGCACGAACCCCAGCAGGATGCCGACGTGGATGCCCATCGAGTATATGCCGAGCGCCGTCGCACGCCGATGCGGCGGGAAGTAGTCGGCCAGCAGCGAGTGGGCCGGCGGACTGCACGCCGCCTCGCCGATCCCGACGCCGACGCGCGCCAGCGCGAGCTGGCCGAACGTCCGCACCACGCCGGAAAGCGCCGTCATGCCGCTCCACACCACCAGCCCGAGCACGATGACGTTGCGACGGTTGCCGGTGTCGGCCCACCGCGCGATCGGGATCCCGGCCACGGTGTAGAAGAGCGCGAACGCGATGCCGGTGAGGAACCCCATCGCCGTGTCCGACACCTGCAGCTCCTCCTTGATCGGCACGAGGAGGATCGAGAGGATCTGACGATCGACGAAATTGACGACGAAGACGACGAACAGGACGCCGAGGACGTAGCGCGCGTAGCCGGGCTGGGGGGGCTGGGCGGGCACCGAGGCGACCATAAAGCGGATCGCGCGCGGGCGTAAAGCATACCGGGGTTGACGACGGGTCCCGGGCGGACCATCCCAGAGACATGTCACGCCGTCCGTCAGACCCGCCGCCCGACGACCCCATCGAGGAGACGTCGGAGGAGTCGTTCCCCGCGAGCGATCCGCCCTCGTGGACGCCGGTCATCGGCACGGAGCGGCCACCCGGTCACGACGAGGACGAGGCCTGAGCCCCGTCGACCCGCTGGCGCGCGACCCGCGCGTGGCGCTCGCCGAGGAGCGCACGCTGCTGGCGTGGATCCGCACCGGCGTCGCGCTGATGGGCTTCGGCTTCGTCGTCGCGCGCTTCGGCGTGTTCCTGCACGAGCTGGGGACGCCGCTGGCCGCCGGCCTGCCACAGCGAAGCGGCGTCTCGGTGTGGATCGGCGCGGGGCTGGTGGCCCTCGGCGTCGCCGTGAACATCGCGGCGGCAGCGCAGCACACGCGCCGCCTGCGGAGCCTCGCCCGAGGCGAGCTGTTCGTCCCCGGACCGGTGTTCGGCGTCACCGTGTCGCTCGTGCTCGCGACGATCGGCTTCGGAATGGCCGTCTACCTGGTCATACTGGCGCGCTAGCGACCGACTCGAGCACGCGGCACGTCGGCGTCACGCAATCGGAGCAGTATGGTGCGCCGGCTTCGCCGGCCGCACCAGGGTGGTCGCGAGCGACGCGTCGCCACACACTCGCCGTCCCCCCGACCCAAGACATGGTCTTGGGTCGCGCCCTACAGCATGACCTCGTCGACGTAGCACCAACCCCACGTCTCGCCGGGCTGCAGCGAGCGCATGACCGGGTGCCCGACGGCCCGGAAGTGCGCGGTCGCGTGCTTGTACTGCGACGAATCGCAGCAGCCGACGTGGCCGCACGTCATGCAGAGCCGCAGGTGCACCCAGCGTGCCCCGATGGCGATGCATTCCTCGCAGCCGCGCGCCGTCGGAACGACGGGGCGCAGGGCCCCGAGATGCGTACAGCCCGCCTTCCCGGGCGCGGCGTTCAGCGTGACGGGACGCTCGGTGTCGACGACGATCTCGTCGCGCACCATCGCCGCGGCGAGTGCCTCGGGTGCCAGCTCACCGGTACGGAAGAGCGGCGCGCTGCGCGCGAAGGCGCCCGCGGTGCCGGCCAGCACCAGCTCGTCGCCGGCCTGCAGCACCTCGTCGTCGGGCGGATTCTGCACCGTCCGCCCGTCGCGCGACAGGCGTTCCGCCATGACCGGCAGCTCGCGCACGGTCCGGCCGACGATGGGCGCGCCGTCCCGCACGGTCACCGTGCGACGGTCGAGACAGTCCAGACCGAGATGGCATTCGACGACGGGCGCCGCCGGCGGGTCGTCGGTTCGCAGCGCCGCGTAGCCGCCGCGACGGATGGCCTCCTCGTTGCGCTCGATGGATTCCGCCGGCAGGTCGTAGCTGCGCATCACGTCGGCGAAGAGCTGCACGATGCTCTCGAGCTCCTCGGCGATGACGCGGTCGGCACCGGCGTGCGTCAGCGGCTCGATCTCGGCGATCCACCGCGTGCGGATCACGATGCGCATGGTCGGATTCAGGACGCGCGCGACGGCGGCGATGCGATGGGCGGTGGCCGGATCGTCGTCGGCGACGACGAACACCTTGGCGTGCGCGACGCCGGCGAGCTCGAGCGTGCGCTGTCGCGTGGCGTCGCCACGCAGCACCGGCAGGTGCTCCGCCTCCGCCTCGAGCGCCCCTTCGGGGCTGAGCGTCGTGATGACGAACGGGATGCTCGATCCCGCCAGCACGCGCACGAGGCGTCGCGCCGCCTGCCCGTAGCCGGCGACGATGACGTGGTTCTCGATGCCCGCGAGCTCGGGATCGATCGCCGCCTCCTCGGGCTCCTCGGGCAACCTCGGCGTCGACGCCTCGAGCCGCCGGGCGAGCGACGCACCGAGCGCCGAGAGCAGCGGCGTCGCCACCATCAGCACCACCGTCGCCGCGATGAACGCCTGCGAGCCGGACGCGCCGAGCCCCGCCGGCGTGAGCCCGACGTCGCGGCCGGCGCGCTCGAGCACGAACGAGAACTCGCCGACCTGCGCCAGCATGAGCGCCGACGCGACGGTGACCGCGGGACGCTGTCCGAGCACCAGCACGCTGCCCGCGGTGGTGAGCACCTTGACCAGCAGCACGGCCGCGATGGCCGCCGCCACCAGCGGCAGGTGCTGCACCAGGAACGTGACGTCGAGCAGCATGCCGACCGACACGAAGAACGTGGCGCTGAACAGGATCTGCAGGGGCAGGATCTCGCCGAGCGCATGCTGGCTGAAGCGGCTCTCGCTGACGACGAGGCCGGCCAGGAACGCGCCGAGCGACAGGCTGACCCCGGCCAGGCTGGTGAGGTACGCGGTGCCGAGGCAGATGGCCATGACCGTCAGCAGGAACAGCTCGGGCGAGCACGTCTTCGCCACCTGCTCGAGCACGATCGGCATCAGCCGCCTGGCGAACACCAGCACGACGGCGATGATCGCGAGCGCCTTGCCCAGCGCCCACGCGATCTCGCCCGACGACCCACCCTCGCCGCCCAGCATGGGCACCAGCAGCACCATCACCACGACGGCGAGGTCCTGGAAGACGAGGAGGCCGAGGGCCACCTGCCCCGTGGGGCTCGTCGTCTCCGAGCGATCGGCGAGCAGCTTCATGACGATGGCCGTCGAGCTGAGCGCCACCAGGAAGCCGGTGAAGAGCGCGGGACGCCACTCGACGCCTAAGGCCACGAGCAGGCCGAGCATCGCGCACGACGCCAGCCCGACCTGCAACCCGCCGCCGACGAAGATGACGGTGCGCAGCTTCGCCAGCTTGTCGAGGCTGAACTCGATGCCGATCGTGAACAGCAGGAGCATGACGCCGATCTCGGCGGACGCGTCGACCAGCTCCTGATCGCCGACCAGACCGAGAGCCTTGGGACCGATCACGACCCCGGCGACGAGGAAGCCGACGATCGGCACGAGGCCGAGGCGGAAGCAGAGATACGAGATGCCGGCGCCGGCGAGGAGCAGCGCGACGATCTCGCGGAGGAAGTGCGGCGCCATGTGCCCGCCGACAAATCCCTGAACCGCCCCGCCCTGGCAAGCGTTGACGCCCGCTGTGGCGCGCGCGAGGGTCGGGCATGCTCGTCTACCTGCACGGCTTCGCGTCCGGCCCCGGCAGCACCAAGGCAACGTGGTTCCGCGAGCGCCTCGCGGCGATGGGTCGCGAGCTGGTGGTGCCCGATCTCGCGCCGGACTTCACGACGATGACGGTGACGAGCCAGCTCGCCATCGTGGAGCCGCTGCTGCCGGCCGTCCTCCTCGGATCGAGCCTCGGCGGCTACCTCGCGGCGCTGGCCGCCGAAACCTGGCCGGATCGCGTGCGCGCCCTCGTGCTGCTCGCGCCGGCCGTGGGGTTCCTGGCGCGCTGGGAGGCGCGCGTCGGTGCGGAAGGCATGGCGCAGTGGCGCGCCGACGGAACGATTCCCGTTCATCACTACGGCACCGGCCGCGACGAGCCGCTCGGCATCGGGCTCCTCGACGATGCCGCCCGCTACCCCGCGCTGCCCGACCCACGCTGCCCGACGCTGGTCCTCGCCGGCCGGCACGACGACGCCGTGCCGCTCGCCGAGGTCGAACGCTTCGCCGCGGCACGTCCGGGACGCGAGCTCGTGGTCTACGACACCGGGCACGAGCTGATCGACGTGCTCGAGCCGATGTGGGAGCGCATCACGCGCTTTCTGGGTGGACTCGGGCTGCTCTAGTTCTTCTGGGCCGTCGGCCGCACCAGCACGTCGTGCACCTCGACGTGGGGCGGTTGCGTCACCGCCCAGAGGATCGCGCCCGCCACGTCGCGCGGCTCGAGCGCCTTCATGCGCTTGTACACGTCGGCCCCGGCCGGCGAGCCGTGGAAGACCTCGGCGAACTCGGTCTCGACGTGGCCGGGCGAGATCGCCGTCACGCGGATCGGGCTCTGCTTCGCGCGCAGCTCGACGCGCAGGGCCTCGGTCAGCGCGCGCACCGCGAACTTCGACGCCGTGTACACGCCGCCGTCGGGACCCGGGACGCGGTGGCCGGCCATCGACGACACGTGCACGACGTGGCCGGCGACACCGCGCCGCTCCATGTCCTGGATCGCCTCGCGGGTCGCAATGCAGAGGCCGAGCACGTTCACCTCGAGCATCTCGCGCCAGGCCTCGGTGGGGCCCGACGTGAGCGACGCCTTTCGACCGAGCCCGGCGTTGTTGACGAGCACGTCCACCCCGCCGAAGCGCTCGCGCGTCACGGCGACCAGCCGCACGACGTCGGCCTCGACGCGCATGTCGGTGGGCTGCACCAGCGCCGCGTCGCCGAGCGCCGCCGCGAGCGCCTGCAGCCGATCGGCGCGGCGCGCCGCC
>CAYOIZ010000087.1:0-16007 GCA_964404165.1 uncultured Binatia bacterium (SeqCode)
GTGCGGCTCTCCGGTGACGGCCCGGCCGACGGCGCACCGGTGGCGACGGTGACGGCCGGGCTCGTGTACCCGGTGACCGCCGGCGACGTCTGCACCGCACCCGCGGAGATCGCCGTCGCCGCGCGACGGCGCACCGTGCTGCGCGCGAGCGTGCGCGACACGACGACGCGGCGGCGCGACGTCGATCGCCTGCGCGTCACCTGCGTGGGCACCGGCGGCGCCGGTCGCGCCGTCGTCGTCACGACCGACTTCGAGACCGGCATCCTCGCGTCGGTCGGGCTCGCCGGCGCACGGCGCGTCGGCCATCCCGAGGCGACCATCCACTCCGACGCGCTGGTGCGGGTCGCGGGCGGCATGGTGTTCGTCCTGAACCGCTTCCTCGGCGACAGCGTGCAGCGTCTCGACGCGAAGACCCTGCAGACGCGGCTCGAGTGCTCGACCGGCATCGCGTCCAACCCGCACGACCTGGCGCTCGTCGCCGCCGACAAGGCCTACGTCACGCGCTACGACCGGCCGGAGCTGTGGATCGTCGACCCGTCGGCGACCGACTGCGCGCACTGGAAGCGCGGCGTCGTCGATCTGTCGGCGTTCGCCGATGCCGACGGCCTGCCCGAGATGAGCCAGATGGCGCTGGCCGAGGGACGGCTCTTCGTCTCCGTGCAGCGGCTCGACCGCCTGCGTGGCTTCCGCGCCACTGGTCCCGGGCGACTCGTGGTCGTCGACGTCGCCACCGACGCCGTCGCCGGCGAGATCCGCCTGCACGGCTCGAATCCGTTCGGCGACTCCACCGGCATCGTGCACGAGCCGGGCACCGGCAAGCTCGTCATCGCGTCCGCGTCCGACATCTACGCCGTCGGCGACGGCGGCCTCGAGCGCATCGATCCGGTCACGCTGCAGGCGGAGGGCGCCTTCTTCGTCGACGAGAACCAGCTCGGCGGCAACGTGCTCGACTTCGTCCTGCTCTCCCCGACGAAGGGCTACGCCGTCATCCAGGATCGCGCGCTCAAGAATCGGCTGGTCGCGTTCGACCCGAGCGGCGTGACGCCGCCACACGATCTCTTCGTCCGCGACGGCTACCTGCCCGATCTCATCGTCGGGCCCGACGGCCTGCTCTGGCTCGCCGACCAGGGTCGACCCGATCCCGGTATCCGGCTCTTCGACCCCGCCACCGACACCGCCGTGCGCCGCCGGCCGCTCGACGTCGGGCTGCCGCCGTTCTCGATCGGGTTCGTGCCGTGAGGCGGCTCGTCGTCGCCTGCGTCCTGCTGTGGTCGGCGCTCGCCGCCGCCGATCCGTATCTCGACGCCGTCATCTCGCTCACGATCGGGATGGGCGGCGGCGGGCATGCCAGCGATCCAGAGGTCGTCTACGGCCCGCCGCGCGGTGCCGGCGCATTCCAGGGCACGCTCGACGTCATCTCGCTCGGCCTGAACGGGCAGATCGTCGTCGCCTTCACCGACAACGTCGTCGTCGACGGCCCCGGGCCGGACTTCACGGTCTTCGAGAACGCCTTCCTGAAGACCGGGCTCACCACGCTCGACCCGTTCGCCGAGCCGGGCACGGTGTCGGTGAGCGCCGACGGCGTCACCTGGACGGCGTTCCCGTGTGCGCTCGACCAGCCGCCGCATCATCCCGGCTGCGCCGGCATCTATCCGGTGTTCGCCGACGTCGACGATCCGTCGGCGCCGTCGCCGCTGGTGCCGTCGACCGCCCCCATCGCGTCGCTGGTGAACGTCCCGATCGACGACTTCGCGGCGCCCGCGGGCTCGGGCGGCGACACCTTCGACCTCGCGGCCATCGGCGTCGCCGCCATCCGCTACGTGCGCATCGACGGTGGCAACGGCATCTTCGGGCTGCAGAGCCTCGCCGGCTTCGACCTCGACGCCATCGCCGGCCTCCACTCGGTCGAGACCACCGACCAGCCCGACGGCGACGGTGACGGCATCGCCGACGTCGCCGATGCCTGCCCGCTGGTCGCCGATGCGACGCAGGTGGACGCCGACGGCGACGGCGTCGGCGATGCGTGCGACAGGTGTCCCGGGCTGTCGTCGCCCGATCGGCGCGATCGCGACGCCGACGGCGTCGGCGACGCCTGCGACAACTGTCCCGCGACGCCGAACCCGACGCAGGACGACACCGACGCCGACGGCACGGGCGACGCCTGCGAGGCCGGTCCGAACGGCCCGCCCGACACCGACGCCGACGGCGTCGCCGATGCGCTCGACGTCTGCCCGCTGCGTGCCGATCCGGCGCAGGCCGACGCCGACGCCGACGCGGTGGGCGACGCCTGCGACGTCTGCGTGCAGACGGCCGACCCGTCGCAGCGCGATACCGACGGCGACGGTGCGGGCGACGCCTGCGATCCGTGCCCGGGCGACGCCGCCTGCGGCCCGCTCGTCACCGCCGCGTTCCGTGGCCGTGGCGGCAAGCGCACGACCGACGACCTCCTCACCTACGTTGCTCCTCTCGGTGCGGCCACGACCGTACCGGCGTCCGACACGCACGCCGTCTTCACCGTGGTCATCGCGCCCGACGTCCGGGCGGGATCGGTCACGGTGCGCGTCGGCACGCGTGACGTCACCGCGGAGCTGCCGCCGTTGATCCCGGGATCGACGCGCCAGCTGCGCATTCCCCTACCGCGTCGGCGCACCGCCGTCACGCTCCGAGCCGAGGGCCCCGGCACGAAGCGTGGACGACGGTCCGTCGACCTCGATCGCTTCACGGTGAGACGCCGCTGAGGCGACGATGGAGGCACTGATCCAATGAGATCCACGACCTGGTTCGCAACCACCCTCGCACTGCTGGCGGCCGCACTGCCGGCGCATGCCTCCGTCACCGCGGCGCCGGGCTGGTTCGCCTACGCCATTCCCACACCCGGCGCCGTCCAGGGCGCCGTCGTCCGCAGCGGTGACGCCATCCTCGTCGGCCAGGGCGCGTTCGGCGCCGGTACCGAGCAGATCGTCCGCCTGGACGCCGGCGTGCCGACGACCATCGCCACCGGCTTCAACTCGCTGGGTGGGTTCGCGCTGGCGGCGAACGGGACGCTCTACGTCGTCGACAACGGCGGCAATCTGCCCGGGGCGTCCACCGGCGACACCGTGTTCGCGATCCCGAACGCACTGACGCGCACCAGCGCGCTGCCGGCGGTGGGTGCCGAGGTGGTGCCGGCGGGCTCCATCCCGTTCGCGCAGGACGTCGTGCTCGACGGGCCGGACCTCATCGTCACCGACGGCACCGGCCCCGGTGCCGGCCGCGTCGTGCGGGTGTCGGGCGGCGTCGTGACCAACCTCATCACCGGCCTGGACTACACGGCCGGCATCGCGATCGACGGCACGCGGCTCATCGTCGGCAACGTCGACGGCAGCTTCGTGGGCTCGCTCAAGAGCTACACGCTCGCGGGGGCGTTCAGCGCGAACGTGGCGACCGGGCTCTCGGGAACCTACGCCCATGACCTCGACGACGACGGCAACGTGCTCGGCAGCGGCGGCTTCCGCAACGACTTCTCGAGCAGCAACGTCATCGCGGTGGCGCCGGGCGGCGGCATCAGCGAGCGCGCCTGGGGATTCACGTTCTCGTCCGAGCTGTTCCACGACAGCGCGCGCAACGAGACGCTGGTGCTCGACGTCGCCGCCAGCGACATCGCGGCCATCTGCCGCGACACCGACGCCGACACGATCTGCGACGCCGACGACGCCTGCCTCGGTGGTGCTGCGATCGCGAAGTCCAAGCTGACGCTGACGAGGGTCGGTGTGCCTGGCGGCGACGACGGCCTCAAGCTCTCCGGCGAGATGACGATCCCCACCGTGCCCGCGATCGACCCTGCGGTGAACGGCGCGCGCATCGTCGTCACCGACGCCGCCGGCACCGTCGCCGACGTCACCATCCCCGGTGGCGCGGGCTGGAAGGCGAACGGCTCGAACACGGCATTCACCTTCACCAGCAAGACCGGCATCGCGGGCATCACCAAGGTGACGGTGAAGACCCGGCCGAGCGCGCCGGGGCTGGTGAAGCTCGGCGTCACCGGCAAGAAGGGCACCTTCGCCACCGTCCCGGCGAACCTGCCGCTGGTGGCGACGTTCGTGCTCGACGCCGACGGGCAGTGCGGCGTGGCCGACTTCACGGGGCCGACGCCGATCTGCGCGTTCAGCGGCACCGGCACCACCGTCAAGTGTAAGTGAGGCAGGCGCGGAGGCGCGCCGTCAACGACGCGCCTCCGCGACCAGCCAGCACACGTTGCCCCCGAACAGCAGGTCGAGCGGGGTCGACAACGCGGCCAGCATGCCCTGCGGTCCGAAGGGCGCCCAGAGCGCGCGCGGCCAGCCGCGGCGGCGCAGCAGGCGATAGACGCTCGGCACCAGCGCGGGCACCGTGTCGTGTCCCGACGCGACGACGTCGAGCCCGGCGCCGTCGCACAGCCGGCGCAGCGACCCATCGTCGAAGTGCCAGAGATGCCGCGGCGGATCCCACAGGTACCAGTGCGGGCCGAGCAGCCGGCGCTCGCGGCACCCGGCGTTCGGCACGACGACGTAGAACCGCCGTGTGCCCTGCGCCCGCAGCCCCGCGAGGAACGCGCGTGGATCGCGGACGTGCTCGAGCACGTGGCGCAGCACGACGGTGTAGCGTCCATCCGCGAGCCCGGCGATGACGCCGCGGTCGAAGTCGATCGGGTGGTACGGGACCGCCGGCAGGTCGTCGAGCACCCCCGGACGCGCGTCCGCGGCGTCGACCGCCACCACGCGTGCGCCGCCGGCGGCGAGGACGCGCGCGAAGCGGCCGTTGCCGCAGCCGACGTCGAGCACCGGGTCGTCGCACGGCAGCAGGCGTTGGGCCTCGCGTCGCAGCAGCACGGCCTGGGCGCGGGCGAACAGCCCGTGCGACGGCGCGTGCATCGTCGCGGCCAGGTCGGTGGCGTAGTACGGCGCGAGCGACGCGGGCACGGGCAGCGTGCGTCGCACGCCGCAGGCGGGACACGCGGCGATCGTGAAGCGCTCGCGCACGTCGGTGGCGTCGAGCGCCAGGTCCGGCGTTGCGGCCACGCGCGCGCCGCAGATGGGGCACGGCGCGTCGCTCAGGACGATGCCGCCCGCACGAGCACCTCGTCGTCGGCGCCGCGCGGCTCGACGCCGCCACCGAGCCGCAGGCGGAGCGTCTCGCTGAGATACCCGGCCGGATACGCGACGTGGATGGTGGCGAAGACGAGCGGGAGGAGCGCCAGCGCGGCGGCGTCGCGCCGGACGGCGGCGGTGCCCGCCGACCAGAGGAGCGTGGTGGCGCCATAGAGCGCCAACGGCACCGCCCACAGCGGGTGCAGCCACAGCAGCATCGGCAACGCCAGGACGAAGACGAAGAACGCCGACGGCAGCAGCACCGACAGGCTCGGCCGCTCGCCGGAGACCGTGACCTGCCGCGCGCGGCCGCGGCCGTAGCCGAAGCACTGTGCCGCGAACGTGCGCAGCCCCGGCCGCCGGTGATGGAAGACGACGATGGCGGGGTCGTGCGCGATGCGCCCCCGGCCGCGCTCGATGCGACGTAGGAGCTCGGTCTCCTCGTTCGGCCACAGGCGCGGATCGAACAGGCCGATGCGCTCGAACACGCGACGGCGCACGAAGAGGTTGGCCGACGACAGCGACGACTCGGTGGCGTGCAGGTCGACGGCGGCGCGCCGGTAGCGAGCGCTCATGCGTCCGGCGCCGAAGCGCGACGCCAGCACGTAGCCGGAGATGCGACCGAAGAAGCCGTCCGTCGCCGGCGTGAGCTGCGGCCCGCCGACGACGTCCCACGCCGGCTGCCGCGTCAGGAAGGCGTCGGCCGCCCGCAGCCAGTCGGGCGGCACGATGCAGTCGGCATCGACGAAGGCGACGACGTCGCCGCTCGCACGCGCGATGGCGCGGTTGCGGTTGCGCGACGGGTTGGCGCCGCGCTCGACCAGGACCTCGTAGTGGTCGCGCGGATAGTCGAGCGCGTCGAGCGACGGCGCGATGGGTAGCGCGCCGTTCACGGCCACGGGCACGACGATCGAGAAGCGCGTCGCCAATCCGGTCCCCCCGCGACCTTCTATACGACGGGCTTTCTCGCACTGACAAGGTGAAAAAGGGCGCTCAGGTCCGGCGCACGAAGCCCATGCCGCGCGCGACGACGCCCGTCGCGTGCTGGCGTCGGCAGAAGGCGTGGAAGGCGCGGTTCCAGAAGACGTCGTCGCTGACGAGCAGGCCGCCGCGGGTGAGCGCCGGCCACGCCGAGGCGAACTCCCACGTCATGTGCGCCCGCGTGTGCAGGCTGTCGTGGACGAAGAGGTCGATGGCGCCGAGCTCGGCCAGCCACCCGGGCAGCACGTCGCGGCTCGACCCCGTGCGCAGCGACCAGCGGGCGCGCAGATCGTCGGGCACGAGCCAGCCGGGCTCGTGGCCGTGGGGCAGGGTGCCGAAGCGCATGCGATCGGTGCTCGCCCGCACGGGACGTCGCGCCGGCAGGTCGATCGAGCACAGGCGGCCGGCGCCGTTGTCGCGCAGCGCCTTCAGCACGAACGCGGTGCCGAGGCCGTCGAGGACGCCGGTTTCGACGACGACGGCGGGTCGCTGCAGGCGGACGGCGTGGTAGAGGAGCCGCGCGTGCGGTACCTCGTCTTCGGCGCTGGTGGGGCCGAAGAGGCGGAGCGGCCGGCCGCGGGTCACGAGCCAGCGGGTCTCGATCGTGGTCCGGAAGGCGTCGTCGTCGGTCAAGTCGCGATCGAGGCACGCGACGTCGGTGGATGACACCGGGAACAGGCGCCCGAGGACGCCGGCGTCGTCGGGCTCGAGCAGCAGGTGCGCGGTGGCGAGCACGTTGCTGTAGTGGAGCTGCGCCAACCGGCTCGGGTCGCGGACGACGCGCAGGCCGTAGCGGAGGGCGGCGCCCAGACGCGACACGCAGCGAGAGCTACCCGAGCCCGCGGGCCGGCGGCAAGCGTCGGTTTGAACGCCAGGCCTGGTGCGGCTACCTGTGACAGGGGAGGCCGGCATGGGGATGCGGCGGGTGGTGATGCTGTGCGGGGCGCTTTTCGGGTCGCTCGCCTGGTCGGCGGCGGTCGCGGCGGGCCCGGATGCCTACGGGTATCGGTCCATCGCCAGCACCGACCCGGGCGGTCCGGTGGTCGACGCGCTCGTCGACATCGCAGGCACGGGCACGCGGCTCACGTTCGTCCTCGCGACGAACTTCGCCACCCTGAACGCGGACGATGGCGTCGCCGTCGACCTGCCGCTGACGTCGCTCAACGGCGGCGCGGGGTTCCCGTTCTACGGCATGCCCCGCACCGTCGCCCACATGACGTCGAACGGGTTCCTCGGGTTCACGTTCGTCACCACCATCACGTCGTTGGCCAACCAGTGCCCGCTGCCCCACGTGACCGACCCGAGCGACGGCATCGCGGTCCTGTGGGACGACCTCCTCAGTGCCAACCCGCCCGACGACACCCGCGGCGGCTTCCAGCAGGCGTTCGCCACCTGTCCGTACGCGCAGGGGGGCGCGGGCGCCTGTGTCGTCTTCGAATGGTATCGCAGCCGACACTTCGGCGCGGCGGTCGATCAGGCGTTCACGTTCCAGGCGGTGCTGTACGACAGCGGCAACATGCTCCTCGTCTACCGTGACAATCCCGAGCAGGGTCTCAACTCGAGCACGGGCCTCGAGACCATCGGCGGCTACACCGGCCTGACGCACGCCTGCAAAACGGCGGCGTCCATCCCGACGAACCATGCGATCCTGATCCTGGCGCCTGCGGATGGCCGCTTCGGCCTCGCCGAGGCCGAGCCGAACGACGAGCCGGCGACGGCCACGACGCTCGCGGCCGGCCGCTGCGCAGCCGGCAGCATCCTCGCGCCCGACACGGCCGACGTCTTCCGTCTCGCCGACACGAGCACGGACGAGCGGCTCTTCGCGTACGTCGACACGCAGTTCGCCGGCGCCGCCCCCGACGCCACCATCGAGGCGGTGGTCGGGTCCGGTGGCACCGTCATCGCCGAGGACGGCGACTCGGGGCCGGGGAGCAGCCCGGCGATCGCCGGCGTCCCGCTCCCACTCGGCGGCGACGTGTTCCTGCGCGTCACGCCGTCGGCCATGGTGCCGCCGCTCGGACCCTACGCGCTGATGACGTTCGTCGCGCGTCCGAGCGACGTCGCCGCCGAGACCGAGCCGAACGACGCGTTCCTCGAAGCGCGGCCGCTGCTGGCACCCGTCGTGGCGGGGGATCTCCAGGCGTTCGAGCTCGATCACTTCACCGTCGACGCCGAGGTGGGGGACGTGATCACCGCCATCGTCGACGCCGACCCGGACGACGACGGCGAGAACGCGCGCGTGAGCCTCACGGTGTACGGCCCGAACGGGACGCCGTCGTACGCCAGCAGCGACTTCGGGTCGGATCGGGCCGCCACCGCCGTGGGACGCGCGGTGGCGCAGACCGCCGGCAAGCAGATCGTGCAGGTCCGCCGGCAGGCGATGCAGGGCGACTCGTCGTACCGGATGGCCGTGCTCGTCAACTGCGCGCCCGCCTGCAGCGACGACGACGGGGACGGCACCTGCGACGGCGTCGACAACTGTGCCGGCCTCGCCAACGATCAGGCCGACGGCGACGGCGACACCCTCGGCGACGCGTGCGACGCCTGTGCCGGCGACGCGACCAAGGTGGCGCCGGGCACGTGCGGCTGCGGCGTCGCCGACGCCGACGCGAATGCGAACGGCGTCGTCGACTGCCTCGCCAACCCCGAGCTGCGCGAGCGGCTCGACCGACTGACGGACGCGCTGAACGTCCTCACGAAGACCAAGGGCAAGAAGAAGCCGAACCCCACCGCCGACGAGGTGCGCACGCGTCTCGGCAACGTGACCGGCTTCCTGCGCTCGGCGCCGGCGGGACTCACCCTGCTCGACGGTGCCGATGCGAACGCGCTCGCCGACGAGGTCGAGGCCGCGGTGGAGCGCGCCGCCAAGGGCGGCGCCAGGTTCGGCAAGAAAAAGAAGAAGGCCCAGGCGGCGCTCGAGAAGCTCCGCGCCGCTGTGGCGCCCTAGTCTCGCGCGAGGATCCGGAAGAGGTGGAAGCCGCCGTCGCCGGGAATGACCGGCGACACCTGGCCTATGACCATCGAGCGCGCCGGCTCGGGGATGACGGCGGTCTCGTAGGTCTCCCCCTCGGCGACGTGCCACACCTCGCCGTCCTCGCCGAGCGACTCCCACGCGACGACGAAGGTGGCGCCTGCCACCACCTTCGTGCGCATCGCCTCGATCGCCTTGCGTCGCTTCACCTGCTCGCTGGCGGTGTCGGCCTTCACCCAGGCGTGATCGACGCGCATGTTGCCGCTCTCGGTGGCGGGCATCGCGGTGTCGGCGGCGGGCTCCTCCGGCTCCGGTGCGGCCGTCCGCTGCCGGCCCTCCGGAATCGGCGCCTGGCGCGGCGCGGTGTCGGGGGGCGACATCTGCGGGCCGCAGGCGACCGCGGCGAGCATCAGGCCGACGAGCAGGGAGCGCATGGACCTCTGTCGAACGTTTCGGCCCGAGAGGCAAGCAATCAGGGGGCCGGAGGTGGTGCGGTCTGTGCTGCCTCCTCTGCTGGGACGAGCGGCGAGCCGCTCATGAGGTCAGGAGGGTGGGGGTGTGGTGCGGAGCGCCTGGAGGACGCGTTGCGTGCGGACGCGGAGGGTCTGCGTCGTGGCCTGGCGGGCGATGCCGGAGACGATCTCGGTGGCGTTGTCCTTCATCGAGAGCTGGACGTAGCGGACCAGGAACTCGTCGTCGACGCTGTCGAGCAGCTTGACGAAGGCGTCGCGCACCTCGCGATCGCCCTCGAGCAGGCCGAGGGCCGTGCGAAGGGCCTGCGAGCGGACGCGTGGATTGTCGTCGGACAATGCCGCGTCGACGATCTGGCTGACGGTGGCGTCCTTGGTGCCGAGCGTTTCGGCCAGGCGTCCGTTGATCGGATGACGGGTGTCGCTCGCCATCCATGCCGCGACGACGTCGGCGGCCGAGCGGTCGAGCGAGTCAGGCAGGCCGCTGGTGGACGGCTCGACCAGCGGGGCGCGTGCCAGCGGAGCCTGCGGTCCGCCGCGCAGATCGATCAGGCGCAGGCCGCCCTGCTCGGTGTAGGTCAGGGTGAAGCTCTGATCCCCGAGGATCCGCGTGAGCGCCTCCTTGAGCGGCACGTCCTCGAGCGTGAGCGTGACCGGCGGTGCCGGCGCGGGCTCGCCACGCACCTCGGCGCCGGTGGCACGCCCGACGGCGGCGAGCACGTCCGGAAGTGGTGCCGCGTCGGCGCGCACCGTGAGCTTCTCGTTCGCGAAGCGGACCTCCGGCGCAGGGGCCGGCTTCGGATCGGCGGCGAGGATCGGGGTGACGGTGCTGGCGAGCACGAACGCCACGCGGAGAGCGAACCGACTGGGCATGCGCGACTCTACCGTGTGCCGACCTCGTCCCGCCAGGCGATCTGGCGTTTGCCGCTCGGACGGAACCCGCGTAGACAGCGCCCCCAGGCGAGCCGGTCGCCACGCCCTCGATGAATCGCCTCCGCTGGATCGTCATGCTCGTCGTCGTCTCGATCGGGACGAGCGCATGCGACCGGGGCCGTCCGGTGCCACAGGCGACGATCGATCGCGCCGTACAGTCGCTCACCGCGGGGCAGCAGACCCTGGATCCCATCCTGGCGATCATCCTCGATTCCGTCCGCCGGCGATTCGAGCTGAGCACGGTGCCATCGCAGCAGCAGTACGTCGATGGGGCGCAGCAGTCGGCGCGCGCCGCCGGCACCGTGATGCGGACAGGCGACAACCTGGCCGACATGCTCGCCGTCTTCCGGCGGCTGATGGACCCCGAGGCGCGCGTGACGGCGGCGGACGTCGATGCCCTGCACATGCCGATCGACCAGGTGACGGCGATCGCGATCCATTGCCAGGTGCTGCCGCCGCCTGCCGACTACCTGATGACGCTCGACGAGATGGTGGCGTTGGGAGGCTACGCCATGACCCACGCCATCATCGCGAGCCAATGGCTCGTCGAGAACGGGTGCGTGCCGCCGGAGACGATCGCGTCGCGACACCCGCGCTACGTCGAGGCGCTCGTGCAGCAGATCGAGAAGGACGACGGCACCATCACCGACCGCCGTGTCGAAGCGTTGGCGACGCTCTTCTACATCGGGGAGGGACAGCACGCGCCGCAGGAGTGGGTGGACTTCGTGGTGCAGAAGCAGCGACCGGATGGCGGCTGGCCGGCGTATGCCGATCGCCCCGACACGTCGAATCCCCACACCACCCTGATGGCGCTCTGGCTCCTCCTGGAAGCGCGTGCCGAGTCGGATCGTCCGCGCATCCCGATGGTCGCGCAGCGCGCCCGCTAACGCAGTCCGAGGTCGAGACGGACGACGCGGTGTCCGCGGAGGAAGACCCAGGCGACACGGTCGGGTGCGGGGAAGAGCGGCCCCGACAGGATGCCGTCGAAGCGTGCGACCTGCGTCCCGTCGACGCCCACGGCGCCTCGGCCCTCGCGATCGTCCAACGCCTCCCAGGCGACGTGGCGGCCGTCGGGGGAGAATCGTGGGGGCCAGATCGACCAGTAGCTGCGCGAGAGGGGCGTGCCGTCGCGGTAGACCCTCCACGGTGCCGCGCCGCCACCCGCGGCCGCCGCGTAGGTCAGGTGCGCACCGTCGGGTGCGATGCCGAGGCCCCAGACCTGGCGATAGGGGCCGAACCGATGCCCATCCAGGACGGCGTAGACCTCGGGCGTCGGCCCGGCATCGCCGACCGAGCACACGTACCCGACGTGGCGGCCGTCTGGGCTGATCGCGATGTCGACGCCGCGCGAGGGCCAGCGACAGCTCGTGTCGCCGACCGGGCCGTCGTTTCGGCGCACGCGCCAGCGCAGGTCGCGACCGTCGGGGTCTCCGGGCGCACGTTCCCACCAGGCCGCCACCGGGACGTCCTCCGCGACCACGAGGCTGCCGACGAGCACCGCCGACTGGCCGTCACAGGCCGGCGACGACGGCACGTTCGACTGTGTGGCGGGCACGTGCGCGGCGTAGGAGGCCACGCGTTCGTCGTCGCGCTGGACGCTCCAGCCGTCGCCGTCGGGTACCACCTGGAACAGGTGCCCGTCCTTCGCGTAGCGCACCTGCACGTGCGCGCTCAGGGCCGACGGCGCCGTCGGTACCTCGGTGCAGGAGGAGCGGCCCGGTGCATAGCGCCGTCGCTCGTGACCATCGACGACGAGGGCGAGCGCGTCGTCCTCGGTGCGCGCGACGGCCGCGACGTGCGCGTCGTCGTCGCTCAAGGCAGGCCGGCTGACGTCTGGCCAGCGACCGGCGACCGCGCCATCGACGACCAGGGCGCCACCTGGGGCATCGTTCGTGGGCTGTCCGACGATCGCCCACCGCGATCCGCTGCTGGTGCCGGCGAGGGCGGCGGCGTCGACGTCCGCCATGGCGAGTGCCACGCCGTCGACCACCAGCCAGCCATTGCCCGCCGTGTCGCGGGCATCGTAGACGAGAGGCCCGCTTCCCCGCATGAACGTGAACAGCCGGCGCCCACACTCGCGGTAGGTCGGGTGGGTGGTGCCCGACGCCGTCACCGCGCAGCCGCCGTCGCCGGTGCTCCGGATCCAGGCGTAGCGGGCGCCGTCGTCGCTGGTGACGAGTCGCTCGACCTTGAAGGTGGGGTCGAGCCGTACGACGGTGTTCTTGCTGCGGAAGCGGGGCGGGGGCCGATCGTGCCGGCAGCCGGGTCCGCCGGTGGCCATCGCGACGATCGTCACGAGCAGGGCGAGCCGCTTCCCAACCCACGTTGACGCCCGTCGGTGTCCCATCGTCCCCTGTCCGGTCGTCACGGCGACCGTCCTAGCGGAAACGCCCCGGCGCGCGGAAGCGCAATACCCGAAGAGCCTGAGAATCCAAGAAAGGTGGAATTTCCTTGACACCTTCGAACGCGCGACGTTAGGACCCCTCCGGTCTGGTCGAGTGCCGGGGGACCAACACGTTCGAACTCATGCACGGCTCGAGGGGGTTTTTATGATTTCGGTTCGACAACACACGGGAATCGTCGTCTGGGGCGTGATCGCGCTCCTGGGTGCGGCGGTCGGCTCTGCGCAGGCCCAGCTCAGCGGCGCTGCGAACAGCACGACCGGCTCGAGCTGTAGCGCCGGCAACGGCGCGGATCGCAGCTGTCAGTTCAGCGTGGACGCCGTCGGCAGCACGCCGACGTCGCTGTCCAGCCGCTATCGCTGGAACATCAGCACCGACGTGGGCACGCTCGGCAACACCAGCATGAGCGGCACCGCGCAGCACAACGTCAGCTTCACCGTCACCACGCCGGGCGGGTATCGCGTCAACCTCACCCAGACGCGCCTCGGTGCGATGCGCCGCGTCGACGACTGCGGCACGATCTGCATCGGCGACAACGGGAGCGCGGCGGTGAGCGGCGTCACCGGCTCGCAGAGCGGTGGCACCGTCTCGACCGGCACGCTGAACCTGGCCGACGTGGGCGACAACCCCGGCAAGGGCGCGACGCTCGAGATCAACCAGTCGGCCAACGCCACCATCGTCGCGGTGAGCAATGGCTCGCCGGTCGCCCACAGCCTGAGCTTCGTCCAGAACGGCTCCACCTCGAGCAACGCGGACGAGACGGCGCTGAACATGGGGGCCGGCTCGACGGTGACCGGGTGCGGCATCTGCGGCAATCGCAGCCCCGACACGGACGGACACTACGTCAGCCTGACGATCGTGACGACCTGCGGGAACGGCGTCGTCGATGCGGACACCTCCGAGCAGTGCGACCTCGGCGGCGCCAACGGCGCGGCCACCTCGTGCTGCACGACCAACTGCACCTTCCGCAGCGCCGGTCAGACCTGCCGCGGTGTCGCCGACGTCTGTGACGTCGCCGAGCTCTGCACGGGTAGCGCAGCCGCCTGTCCGGCCGATGGCTTCGCCTCGCCGAGCACGGTCTGCCGCCCTGGCTCGGGCGATCTCTGCGATCCCGACGAGACCTGCACCGGGTCGGGCGTGAACTGCCCGGCCGACACCGTCGCCGCGGGTGGCACGCTCTGCAACGCGGGCTCGGGCGACCTCTGCGACCCCGACGAGACCTGCACCGGCGTCGCCACGCAGGCGTGTCCGGCCGACACCGTCGCGTCGGGCAGCACCACCTGCCGCACCGGCTCGGGTGACCTCTGCGATCCCGACGAGACCTGCACCGGCATCGCTGACCAGGCATGCCCGGCCGACGTCGTGTCGTCGCCGAGCACCACCTGCCGCACGGGCTCGGGCGACCTCTGTGACCCCGACGAAACCTGCACCGGCAACGTCGGTGACGCCTGCCCGGCCGACACCGTGTCCTCGGGTGGAACGGTCTGCCGTGCCGGCTCGGGCGACATGTGCGACCCGCAGGAAGTCTGCTCCGGCAGCGCGGGCGATCCGTGCCCCGGCGACGTCGTGACCCCCGGCGGCACGATCTGTAACCCCGGCTCGGGCGACCTCTGCGACACCGACGAGGCCTGCACGGGCACCGCCGGCGACGCCTGCCCGAGCGACACCGTCGCGTCGAGCTCCACGGTCTGCCGTGCCGGCTCGGGCGACAGCTGTGACCCGGACGAGAACTGCACGGGCAACCCCGACGAGGCCTGCCCGTCCGACGTGATCACGCCCAGTGGCACCGTCTGCAATCCGGGCTCGGGCGACCTCTGCGATCCCGACGAGACCTGCACTGGCAATGCCGGTGCGGCGTGCCCGGCCGACAGCGTATCGGGGGCGTTCGTCGTCTGCCGCGGTGCGGCCGGCGACTGTGACGTGGCCGAGAACTGCACGGGCAACGCCGACGAGGGCTGCCCGGCCGACAGCGTGTCGGGCGCGTTCGTCGAGTGCCGCGCCACGGCCGGCCCGTGCGACGTGGCCGAGAACTGCGATGGCTCGGGCGTGAGCTGCCCGGCCGATGGATTCCAGCCCAGCACGACCGAGTGCCGGGCGTCGGCGGGGGCCTGCGACCTGGCCGACAACTGCGATGGGGCGAGCGCGGCCTGTCCGGCCGACGCGAAGAGCACGGCGGTCTGCCGTGTGGCGGCGGGCGTCTGCGACGTCGCCGAGTCCTGTGACGGCGTGAACGACGCCTGCCCGGCGGATGCCTTCGCGCCGTCGAGCACGGTGTGCCGCGCCTCGGCCAACACCTGTGACGTCGCCGAGAGCTGCACGGGCAGCGGGGCGGCGTGCCCCGCCGACACCGGGCAGCCCGACGGGGACGGCGACGGCGTCTGCGACCTGGTCGATCTCTGCGACCTGGTCGCCGATCCGGGCCAGCTCGATGGCGACAACGACGGCAAGGGCGATGCCTGCGATCCGTGCAACAACATCGCGCCGACCGCGGCGGTGAAGCCCAAGCTCACCGTGCTGAAGCTCCTCACCCCGGGTGGGGACGACAAGCTGAAGTTCAAGGGGACGTTCACGAACGTGCCCGCGGCGCCGCCGATCAACCCGGTGGTCGAGGGGATCCGCATCCTCCTCACCGACAGCACCGGCGCGACGCCGGTCGACATCACGCTCCCGGGTGGCGCGTACAACGCGGGCACCAAGTCGGGGTGGAAGACCAGCGGCTCGGGCTTCCTCTACATCAACTCCGGCAAGGTGGTGCCGCTCATCAACGGCATCAACAAGGTCAAGCTGACGCGCAAGACCTCCACGCCGACCGTGATCAAGTTCACCGTGAGCGGCAAGACGGGGAACTACGCGCTCAACACCGCCAACCTCCCGATCACCGGGACGCTGGTGTTCGATACGCCGCTCGCCACCACCGGTCAGTGTGGCGAGGCGACCGTGCCCTGCACCCTCGCGGGTGGTGGTGGCACCGTGAAGTGCAAGTAAGTCGGGGCTGACACCCGGCTCGACTGGACGGGCCTCGATCGCTGCGGCGATCGGGGCCCGTCGTCGTTTCGGGGGGCTGCGGCGGCGGTGTGGCGCGGGGGGGGGGCCCGGGCCCGGGGGGGTGCGGGGGACCCCCCCCCCCCCCCCACCCACCCAACCC
>CAYOIZ010000088.1:0-15972 GCA_964404165.1 uncultured Binatia bacterium (SeqCode)
CGCCGGCCGCGACACCCAGGTCGCGCGGGACGAATCGCGCCACGCTCGGGGTCTTGTTCGTCCCAAGACCTGGTCTTGGGTCGCGCTCCTAACTTCGGTCGAGGCTCAGGATGCCCGGGCCGCGCGCCGCGATGTAGAGGAACACGAAGCAGTAGATGACGGCTGGCTCGCCGCCATTCATGACGGGGAGGAGCGCCTTCGTGCCGTGCGCCATCCAGTAGGCGAACGCCATGGTGCCGCTGCAGATGAACGCGGCCCAGCGCGTGAAGAGGCCGATCATGACGAGCGCACCACCGACGAGCTCGATCGGGCCGGCGGTCCAGATGATGAATGGCGGCACGCCGTCGGGCAGGCCGGGTGGGTAGCCGACGACCTTCTGCAGGCCGTGCCAGAGGAACAGGAATCCGGTGACGATCCGGAGCAGCGCGTAGGACTGGGGCTCGAAGGTTCGCATGAACGTCGCCATGCCCCGCCTTGTGTGCGACGCGCCCCGTCCGGTCAATGGGTGGCGGCGGCGGGGGGCAGGTCGATCTCGAGGCCGTCCTCGCCGAGCGTCACCTCGCCGTCGTAGACGTCGCTCACCCCGGCGAGGAACATGCGGCGCGTGAGCATGTTCGACGGCGCCGGCACGAGATGCGTCAGCACGAGGTGCGGTACGCCCGCTTCCCGCGCCGACTCCGCGGCCTGCACCGGCGACGCATGGTAGTTGACGATGTCGGTCGCCAGCTTGGCGATGCGCTCGCGTCCGATCTCCCGCGCGACGCGCGGGACGCGGGCCAGCAGCTCGGGTTGCAGCGCCTCGTGGATCAGGAGATCGGCCCCACGCGCGTTGGCGATCAGGCTCGGACTCTTGCTGGTGTCGCCGCTCACCACCACCGAACGGCCGTGGTAGTCGAACCGATAGCCCACCGCCGGGTGGATGGGCGTGTGGTCGACGGCGAACATGGTCACGCGCAGCCCGTTGCGCTCGAATACGGGCGTCGCGCCGAGCGGATCGGTGGGCATGGCGATCTCGTGCGCCACCGCCCCCGCCGCCGCGCGTGGCAGGGCGGCGTCACCGTGGTGGGCGACGCGATAGTCGACGTCGGCGGCGTACATCTGCGCCAGGCCGTCGACGACGCGGGCCGTGCCCGGCGGTCCGTAGACGTCGAGCGGCTTCGGGCGTCCCGCGATCCAGCTCTGCACGATGGCTTCGCCGAGGTCGCCGATGTGGTCGGAATGGAAGTGCGTCAGGAGGACGGCGCTGAGGCTGCTCGTCGGCAGGTTGGCGAGGTCGGTGACCTTCCAGGAGCCGGGCCCCGCATCGACGAGGATGAACTCACCGCCCGCGATCACCGCCGTGCACGCCGAGGCGCGGTCGGCGTCGGGCAGCGGCGACCCCGTGCCGCACAGGACCACCTGCAGGTCGGGCGACGTCAGCATGTCGGTGCGCGCCCGCCCGAGGTTGGTCGCGATCTGCCGGTCGACGAGTCGATCGCAGGCCGTCGTCGTGGCGAGGAGTGCGAGAGCGAGCGGCCAGATGCGGGTGCGCATGGGGCCGCCTTACTGCACACGGCGTGCAAGAATCAAGGTCCGGTGCCAGGCATTGCCCGCGCCGGCGCGAGCGGGCATAGGGGCTCTGAGGGACGGCGGAGGTGACGGGGATGCGGCACGCAGCGTTGATCGGCGGCACGCTCGCAGCGGCGATGCTGTGCGGCTGCATGAAGCCCAGGCCCACCTACGAGTACGAGCCCACGGTGACCTTCACCGGGACCGGGTCGGAGCCGCTCAAGCGTCAGGACGACGCGCCGCCAGGTCCAGCGGTCAAGGCGCCGCCCGCCACCGCGGCGCCGGCGGGTGTGAACCTCGACGGGGCGGCCGCGGGCGCCGCACCCGCGGAGCCGGTGGTCGAGCCGGCCGCGGCCCCGGTGCAGGCGCCGATCGGTGGATCGGCGCAGCGGATGCTCGTGACGCCCGACGGGGCGCTGGTCAGCCCCGACGGCAAGGTGCTCGCCCCGCCGGGGAGCGTCACCCCGGTGCAGGGCGTCCCGGCGCCGCCGAAGAAGCGTGCCACCGGCTGGGTGCACGCCACCGATTGACGCGCGATCAGGCCTGCTTGGCGATGCCGGGCGCGTCGGTCTGCTCGCCGATGGCGACGGCCGCGGCCCGCACCACGGTGAGGAAGGTGTCGCGCCGGTGCTCGGGAACGCTCTGGAATATCTGCACGTATTCCTGCAGCGCCGGATCCTTCAGCATCGGGATGTCGCGGTACTCGCTCGCGCCGCCGTCGGTGATGAGGCGCGTGTCGTCCTCGAGGATGCGGATCGCATCGTCCGACAGCAGGTCCGCCGGAATGGCGGCCAGGGCCCGGCGGAACGCGTGATGCACCTTCAAGACCACCAGCAGCGGGGTGGCCATGCCGCGGCCAGACTCGAGCCGGCTGATGGCGCCCTGGCTCACGCCGGCGAGCTTCCCGAGCTGCTCCTGCGTCAGGTCCAGGAATTCCCGCATGGTCCGCGTGTTGCGCCCCATGCCCCGCATCCATCCGGCCCAGGACGTGTCCGGGGTCGCCCCCTCGTCGTTCTCGTTGTTCATGGAGCGTCACTTCTCCGCGAATGGCGCTCCGAGTCAACAACGGATTTGTACGTGGCGGACCCTACGTCATTCGTCACGATGGACGCTGTCGGGTGAGAACGCCGGCAGGCAGACGGCGACGTACTCGGCACCGTCGCCCTCGGGGGAGCTGTAGCGCACCCATTCGCCGGCGGTCGTGACCACCGCCTGACCCGCACGGACGTCGAGCGTGCCCCCCTCGTGCTCGACGCGGAGCATGCCGCGCAGGACGACGGTGTACTCGTCGAACGCCGGCCGTTGGCCCGGCTCGAGCCAGCCCGCGGGACTCTGCATGCGGGCGATGCTGACGGCGGCGGTCCCGGAGTTCACGCGGCCGACGAACTCGTCGATGGCCTTCGGCTTGTTGCCGGCGGCCAGGATGCGGGTGGGTGTCTCGAGCAGTCGCGGCATGGGCGCCGCCATAGCACGGCGCTCCACGACATCGAAGATGCTACACGACGAGGCGGATGAACCGCCGCCGATTCCTGCTCACCGCCGGCACGGGTATGGCGCTGGCTGCCGGAGGCGGGCTCGCCGCGATCCAGCCACGACGGCAGCTCCTCACCGGGGGCGACGCCGACCGTCCCGAACGGGTCGCGGGCCGGCGTACGGTGGTGGTCGTGGGTGGGGGGCTCGCGGGCATGGTGGCCGCGCTCGAGCTGGCGGCGCGCGGCTTCGCGGTGACGCTGGTCGAGCGGGGCCCCGAGCTCGGCGGCAAGCTCGGAGGCTGGCCGGTGCACGCGCTCGGCGAGACGTTCCCGCAGGAGCACGGCTTCCACGGCTTCTTCGCGCAGTACTACAACCTGCGCGAGGTGATGACGGCGGCCGGCGTCGGCGACGACGAGCTCGTCGCGTCGACGGGCTATCCGGTGCTGTACGCGCACCGTCCGCCGGAACGCTTCGGACACACCACCCGCATCTTCCCGCTGAACCTGCTGTCGGTGGTGCACCAGTCCGGGACGTTGCGTCTGGCCGACTTCCGGCACGACGGGCCCGGCGTGTGGGAGCTCATGCGCTACGACCCCGAGCGCACCTTCGCGCGCTTCGACGACGTGGACTTCCTCACGTTCACACGCACCGAGCGCATCAACCAGCCGATGGTCGACACGGTGCTCGCGCCGTTCGGCAAGACGACGCTCAACCGCCTCGATCGCCTGTCGGCCGCGGAGGCGATCCGGTTCTTCCACTTCTACCTGCTCGGCAATCCGGAGGGACTCGGCTTCCAGTGGACGCGCCGCGACGCGATGGTGTCGGTGGTGGCCCCGCTGCGCCGCCGGCTCGAGGCCCTCGGCGTGGTCGTGCGCACCGGCGTGGGGGCGCAGCGCCTCGTGGTCACCGACGGCCGCGTGCGTGACGTCGTGCTCGACGCCGGCAGCACGCCGTCGCCACCGGTGCAGGTCTCGCGCGCGGCGTTGATCCCCGAGGGCTGGGCGCGCGTCGTGCGTGCCGACGGCGGCGCCGCCTTCGTGACGGTGCGAGACGGCGACGTCGTCGCATTCGACGGGCGATGCACCCACATGGGCTGCCCCGTGGCGCTCGATCCCGCGACCGGCGGGTTCCGCTGCCCGTGTCACGGCGGCACGTTCGACGCCGGCGGTCGCCCCACCGGTGGTCCGCCGCAACGCGCGCTCGCGCGGCTCGACGCCAGTGTCGACGGCGACGTCGTGACGCTGTCCGCGCCGCCCATCGGCGCGGCCGAACGTCTGGCCTGCGACCACTGCGTGCTGGCCTGCGACGTGCGTGGCCTCCGGCGGATCGTGGCGGACAGCGCGCTCGACGCGCCCGCGTTCACGACCGACGTCGCCGCGCTCGGCGAAGCCGATCCGTACGTCGTCCTGCGTCTCTGGCTCGACCGACCGGTGCGCCCCGAGCGCAGCGCGTTCTACACCGTGTCGGGGTACCGCTACGTCGACTCGTTGGCGGTGTACTCGCACTTCCAGGAGCCGTTCGTGGGATGGGCGCGCCGCACGGGTGGCGCCGTCGTCGAGCTGCATGCGTACGCGATCGCGCCCGAGGCGATGGCACCGCCGGCGGCGTTGCGCACCCGGATGATCGCCGAGCTGTGGCGTCTCCTGCCGGAGCTCGCCGGCGCACGCGTATTGCACGACGAGTATCAGCAGCAGGACGATTTCACCCGCTGGGCGCCCGGCGACCACGCCCGCCGACCGTCGACGGAGACGCCGGTGGCGAACCTCGTGCTCGCGGGCGATCACGTCCGCCTGCCGGTCCCCGCGGCGTTGATGGAGGCGGCGGCGATCAGTGGACGCATGGCGGCCAACGCCATCCTGCGTCGCGACGGCGTACGCGTGGTGCCGATCCCGACGGTGGCGCTGCGCGGTCCGCTCGCCGGGTGGGGTTGAGTCGTTCTCCGATCGCCGTCAGAAGGAGAGGGTCTGATGCTTCGCTTCGTCCTCGCGCTGGCGGTCGGCGCCGCGATGGCCCGCCCGGCGGCGGCCGTCTACATGCAGCCGGTCTCGGCCACGCTCGTGGCCGACGCGGAGCGTGTGCTGCCGGGGCAGCCGTTCACCGTCGGCGTGCTGTTCACGATCCAGCGCGGCTGGCACGTCTACTGGCAGAATCCGGGCGACTCCGGGCTGCCCACGTCGGTGCGCTTCGTGCTGCCCGCCGGCGTCACGGCGGGCGCGCTGCGCTGGCCGCTGCCGACGCGCTTCGAGCAGCCCGGCAACCTCGTGGGCTACGGTTACGCCGACAGCCTGCTGCTCACCGCGCCGCTGGTGGCGACCGAACCCGTCGATGGGCCGTTGCGCGCCGAGGTGGGATGGCTCGCCTGCGAGAAGCTCTGCATTCGCGGCAAGGCGAGCCTCGACCTGGCGCTCCCCGCGGTGGCGCAGCCGGCAGTGTTCGCCGACTGGTCGACACGCGCGCCGCTCGCGGCCGGCGCGCCGGACGCACCACGCATCGTGGCCCTGAGCGGCGCCATTCCCGCCACGGGCACCGAAGGCACGCTCACGGTGACGCTCGAGTGGCCCACGCCGCCGACCAGCGTCGAGCTCTTCCCGGGGTTCGATCCGGCGCTCGATCTCGCGGAGTCGACCGTCCGGGTGGACGGACGACGCGGCACGATCACGCTGCGTGGCCGCACGCTCGCAGGACAGACGCTCGCCGGTCCCGTGCTCGACTCGGTGGTCGCGTATGACGCCGCCGGCGCCCGGCACGGGGCGCAGGTCCCACTTCCCCTCGACGGAAAGGAACGCTGACATGACGACGATTCGAACCGCGCTGGCCGTGGCGCTGCTCGCGAGCACCTGCTGGGCGGTCGCGCCGGGAGCGCCCGCGCCCACCTTCACGGCGACCGACCAGGACGGTAAGCCCGTCGACCTGGCGTCGCTCAAGGGCAAGATCGTGGTGCTCGAGTGGACCAACCCCGAGTGCCCGTTCGTGAAGCGGCACTACGAGGCGGACACGATGACCACGCTCGCCGAGACCTGGAAGTCGAAGGACGTGGTCTGGCTCGCGGTCGACAGCACGAGCTTCTCCACCGACGAGAGCGACCGCGAGTGGCGGGCTGAAGAGAAGATCCCGTACCCGATCGTCGCCGATCGTAGCGGCACCATCGGCACCAGCTACGGCGCCAAGACGACGCCGCACATGTTCGTCATCGACAAGACCGGGACCGTCGTCTACGAGGGCGCGATCGACGACGATCCGACCGGGGACAACGAGGGCAAGGGCACCAACTACGTCGCCGCGGCTCTCGAGGACGTCACGGCGGGCAAGCCGGTCCGGACGGCCGAGACCAAGCCGTACGGCTGCTCGGTCAAGTACAAGCGATAGCGTCGCGGACGTGACGGCGGGCACGGAAGCGTCGATCCGACGCCCCCCGGGCCCGCGCCGGTACGTGGTCCGCATCGGGCACGGTTTCTGCTGTAGCACCCGGTCCAATGCGGGTCCGGGTGCTCCTCGTGCTGCTCCTGTTGGGGGCCGTCCGTGCGACGGCCACCACGCTCGTCCCCATGTCGGACGACGACCTGGTGCGGACGTCGGCCGTGGTGGTGATGGGCACCGTCCGTCGCATCGAGACGCTGGCGCTGCACGACGGGCGGCTCGTCACCGAGGTGACGATCGCCGTCGACGCGGCGGTGAAGGGGCGGCTGTCCTCGCGTCGCCTCGTCGTGACGCAGCCGGGTGGGCGCGTGCCGGGACGCCTCGCCTGGGTGGACGGCGGCCCGGAGCTCACCCGTGGCGAGCGTGTCGTCCTCTTCCTGCAGCGCACCCGCGACGGTCGCCTGCGCACGAACGGCATGGCGCTCGGCGCCTATCACGTCGACGGCGACCGGGTCGCGCACCGGATGATCCCCGGGCCCGACGTGCGCGCGCTGTCGCCGTTCCTCCGCCGCCTCCGCCGTCTGGCGGCGGGGGAGCCGGCACGCGCCGAGCGGGACGGCCGCATCGCCCGTCGCGCCGGCGAGGTGGTCGAGCGCATGGTGCTCGAGCGCTTCACGGTGCTCGGCGCCCCGCCGGGTCGATGGACGACCCCGACGGTGACCTACCGCGTCGCCAATCAAGAGGCGTCGCTCGGCGCCACGGCGACTGCTGCGATCGTGGCCGATGCGCTCGCGGCGTGGACCGACGTCGCGACCGCGTCGCTCGTCCTGGCGAAGGGCACGAGCACGTCACCGGCGGCGTCGATCGCCGGCGGCGCCTGCGACGGGTCGAGCCGCATCCAGTTCAACGATCCGCTCGGCGAGATCCCGAACCTGGTCTCGTGTACCGGAGTGCTGGCCGTCGGCGGCTTCTGTACGACGACCGGAAGCAGCACGGTCGACGGCGTCACCTACGAGCGCATCGACGAGGGCGACGTCACCATGAACAACGGCGTCGGCGCGTGCTTCGGTGCCACCGGTGTCGCCGAGGTGCTGACGCACGAGCTCGGCCATACGATCGGCCTCGGGCATTCGTCACAGAATCCGGGCGAGCCGAACCCGCTCCTGGCCGACGCCACCATGTTCTTCCTGGCGCACTTCGACGGCCGCGGCGCAGTGCTGCGGAGCGACGATCGCGCCGGCATCACCGCCATCTATCCCGGCCCCACGGCCGGGAGCCCGGATGCGGACGACGATGGCGTGCCCGACGATCGCGACGCCTGCCCGGCGACCACCGGCGGGCTGGCCGTCGACGGCACCGGCTGCGCCTGCGTCGATCCCGGACACGTCACCTGCGACGACGATGACGCCTGCACCGTGGACGTCTGCAACGCCGCCTCCGGCGCCTGCACGCGCACGGCGGTGTCGTGTGACGACGGCGCGCCCTGCACCGACGACACCTGTGCCGCCGCCAGCGGCTGCGCGCACGCCATGATCCCCGACACCGACGGCGACGGGCTCTGCGATGCGATCGACGACTCCGACGGCGACGGCGTCGTCGATCGGGCCGACGACTGTCCGGCGACGCCGGCGGGGAGCGTGAGCGACGCCGTCGGCTGCGCGTGTGTCGATGCGGGCCACGTCGACTGCGACGACGGCAGCGCGTGTACGACCGATGCCTGCGACGCCGCGACCGGCCGCTGCGTCGCCACCGACGTGTCCTGCGACGACGGCGACGCCTGCACGCAGGACGGCTGCGAGCCCGCGATCGGCTGCGTCCATGCCTCCGCGGGTGACCGCGACGGCGATGGTCGCTGCGATCCGATCGACCGCTGCCCCCGGCGTGCCGGTGGGGACGACGCCGATACCGACGGCGACGGCGTCGGCGACGCGTGCTCGTGCACGTCGGCGCGCCCGGGGCGGTGCATCCCCGCGCGCGGGAAGTCGATCGCACGGTGCCTCGTCGAGTGGCGCCCGGAGGCGACACCAGTGCTGCAGAAGGGCCTCCCCGCCGGGATCCTGCGCTGTCGGGACGGCGACCCGTCCTGCGACGGGGACGACGTGCCGGGGCAGTGCACGTTGCGGGCGCAGCTCTGCATCAACAACGCCGATCCGCGCTTCCCGATCTGCGTCCCGTTCACGACGACCGCGCTCACGGTGCGTCTACCGCGGCGTGCACGGGATGCGGCCGACGCCGCCAACCTGGCGGCGCTGCGCGGCGCGATCGATCTCGGCGCGCAGACGCGGAACCACTGCAGCGCACCGCTCTCACTGACGGTGCCGACCCGTGGTGCACGGCCGGGCCGCAAGCTGATCGCGCTCCAGGTGACGGCGCAGACCGGTCGGGCCGAGAGCGTACTGCGGCTCGTCTGCGTGCCCTGAAGCGACGAGGGCCCCGGACGCGGCTGGCGTCCGGGGCCCTCGAACCTACGCGTGGCCTACGCCAGCGCTATTTGCACTTGAGCGTGCCGCTCGGCGAGAGCGTGCAGCTCGGCACCGGCGGTGGACCCGGGAAGAATGCCTCGCCGCACTGACCGGTCGTCGCGAACGGCGAATCGATCACGAGCGTGCCGGTGACGGGCAGGTTGGCGCCGGGTACGGCGTAGTTGCCGTTCTTGCCGGAGATGCTGAACTTGAACAGCCCCGGCGTCTTCTGCTTCTTGAGGCTCACCTTGATGATGCCGCCGACGAGCGGCACCGGGTTGCCGGCGTTCTTGTAGATCCAGGACGTCCCGGCGCCGTTGGCCTTCCAGCCGACGCGGGTCGCGGCGTTGTAGGCGCCGCCGGGGATGATGGCGTCGAGCACGATCGCGCCGGTGTCGTCGTTGAGCAGGACGCGGATGCCCTTCGTCACCGGGTCCACCGTCGGCGTGAGCGGAACCGCGCCGAACTGGCCGGTGAACTTGAGGCGGTCGTCGCCGGGCGGCGTGCCCAGCTTGACGATCGTGAGCTTGGTCTTGAGCGCGCCGGTGGGCACGCTGTTGGTGCAGGGATCGCACGCGTCGCCGCGACCGTCGCTGTCGCCGTCGCTCTGCAGCGGGTTCGGCGTGACGGCGCAGTTGTCCTGTGCGTCGCAGGTGCCGTCGACGTCACCATCGGGCAGCCCGGTGTCGACCGGGCAGCTGGTGGCGGAGCCGTCGCAATTCTCGGGCACGTCGCACGAGCCCGCCGACGGGCGGCAGACGGTGGCCGACGAGGCGACCACGTCGGCGGGGCAGGCGTCGGTGACGCCGTCACAGCTCTCGGCGAGGTCGCAGACGCCGGCGCTGGCCCGGCAGACGGCGACGCTCTTCGCATCGGATGGACAATCGGCGGTGGCGCCGTCGCAGTTCTCGGCGACGTCGCAGACGCCGCCGGAGGCCCGGCACACGGTGGTGGCGGGCTCGACCGCGTCGGCAGGACACGACGGGTTGGTGCCGTCGCAGTTCTCGGTGGGATCGCAGACGCCGGTGGAGGGCCGGCAGACCACGAAGGCCCCGCTCACGCTGTCGGCGGGACAATCGTCGCCGACGCCGTCGCAGGTCTCGGACGGATCGCAGTCGCCCGCGGACGCCCGGCACTCGGCCGAGCTCTTGGCGTCGGTGGGACAGGTGCCGGTGCTGCCGTCGCAGGTCTCGGCGAGGTCGCAGTCGCCGGCCGCTGCCCGACAGACCGTGCTGGCCGGCAGGATGACGTCCGCCGGACAATCGTTGCCGACGCCGTTGCAGGATTCGCCGGGGTCGCAGACGCCGGTGGAGGCGCGGCAGGAGGCCGAGCTCTTGGCGTCGACGGGACAGGACGTGCCGACGCCGGTGCAGCTCTCGGCGACGTCACACACGCCGGCCGCGGAGCGGCAGACGGTGGTGTTGGGTTCGAGCGCGTCGGTGGGGCAGGCGGCTCCCGAGCCGCTGCAGTTCTCCGCGATGTCGCAGACGCCGCCGGACGCCCGGCAGACGGTGCTCGAGGACAGGAAGGCGTCGGTGGGACAGTTGGCGTTCGAGCCGGTGCAGTTCTCGGCGACGTCGCAGACGCCGGCCGACGCGCGACACTCGAAGGTCGAGGCACGGAAGGCGTTGGTGGGGCATGCCGCCGCCGAGCCGGTGCAGTTCTCGGCCAGGTCACAGGCGCCCGCCGAGGCGCGGCACACGGTGGCGGACGACAGGAAGCCGTCGGCGGGACACGTGTTGCTCACGCCGTTGCAGCTCTCGGCCACGTCGCACACGCCGGCCGAGGTGCGACAGACCGCGGTGCTCTTGAGGTCGGCCGGGCAGAAGGCGTCCGAGCCGTTGCAGGTGTCGGCGACGTCACACAGACCCGCCGAGGTGCGGCAGACCTGACCGCTCGCCCGCAGCGTGCAGGTGGACGTGCAGCACGAGGTGCTGGTGCCGTTCGCCGAGCCCTCGTCGCACTGCTCGGCGACTGGCCCGGCGGTGTCGATCACGTCGTTGCCGCAGAGCGAGGTGAACGCGACCGTGACGAAGTGTCCGTCGGCACTTTGCGTGCGTGCCGGCGATCCCGGGTACTGGCAGGTGCCGCTGCAGCCCGTCACCGTGCCGCCGCTCTCGCCCATGCGGAGCGCGGCCTCGCACGAGTTGCTGCGCACGCTGCCGCTCCAGGTGAACGTGAGCGAATGCGCCTGCGCCACGCCGTTGCTGACGCGATGGATGACGGCGCTACCGCTCTGGTTGAACGGCGAGTAGGCGTCGCCGCCGCCGCTCCCCAACCCGCCCGGATCGGCCAGGCTCAAGGTGCCCGAGGTCAGGGTGCCTCCGGAGAACGAGCCGGTGATGCCGCCCGAGTCGGAGGAGCCGTCGCAGTTGAGGAGATCGCTGAAGCGGTCGAACGAGCCAACCCGGCTGGTGGTGATGTTCAGGCGGTAGCCGCCGGGCGCGGTGGCGCTGAACGTCACCTGGTGCTGCGCGTTGCTGCTGGTGTCGCGCGTGCTGAACGCGCCGACGTCGGCATTCAACATCCACGCGTAGCGGCTCTGTAGCTGCGTCGTGGTGTTGATGGTGAGCGAGCGCGAGAAGGCGCAGTAGCCGTCGGCGTTGTTGCCGCCGGTGCACGTGCTGCCGGTCGAGTTCGAGCCGTTGCTCGACAGCTGGGCGGCGGCAGGACCGGCCGTCGCAACGACGAGCCCGAGTGCCAGCGCCACCAGCCATCGGCGTGTGGTGCGCGATGCCAGAGCGTTCATGTGATCTCCCCCCTCGAAACGACGGGGCCCCCGGACGCTCGCGAGGAGTGCCGGGGGCCCCTGGTCTGGACGTCAGGTCGTTGCGACCTGCTTACTTACACTTGACGGTGTTCCCGCCCGCGGTGAGCGTGCAGCGCGGGAACGGTGCCGGGCCCGGGAAGAGGGCCTCGCCACACTGACCCGTGGTGGCGAGCGGCGCATCGATGACGAGCGTGCCCGTGAGCGGCAGGTTGGCGGTGGAGAAGCCGTAGCTGCCGTTCTTGCCACCGACGGTGAACTTGTAGAGGCCGACCGTCTTCTGCTTCTTCAGGCTGACCTTGTTGATGCCGTTCACCAGCGGGATGATCGTGCCGCTGTTCTTGTAGACCCAGCTGGTACCAGCGCCGTTCGCCTTCCAGCCGGCCTTCTGCGAGGCGTTGTACGCCCCGGCCGGAATGGTCGCATCGACCACGGTGTTGCCGACGGCGTCGGTCACGACGACGCGGACACCCTTCGTCACCGGGTTGATCGTCGGCGACGTCGGAACCGAGGCGAACGAGCCCTTGAACTTGAGCCGGTCGTCTCCAGGCGGCGTCAGCAGCTTCAGGATCGAGAGCTGCGTCTTCACCTGGGTGGTGGGAACGATGTTGTTGCAGGGATCGCAGGCGTCGCCGATCTGGTCGCCGTCACCGTCGGCCTGGCCCGGATCGGCTACGAGCGGGCAGACGTCGGTGGCGTCGCAGGTGCCGTCGCCGTCGCCGTCGGCGCCACCCAGGTCGGTCGGGCAGACGCCCGACACGCCGTCGCAGGACTCGGCGACGTCGCAGGCGCCGGTGGAGGGCCGGCAGACCACGAACGCGCCCATGACGCTGTCGGCCGGGCAGTTGGCGTCGAGCCCGGAGCAGGACTCGGCGATGTCGCAGGACCCGGCGGACGGACGGCAGGAGAAGCCGTTCGGCTGCAGGGTGTCGGTGGGACAGGTGTTGCTGACGCCGTTGCAGGACTCGGCGACGTCGCAGAGGCCGGCCGCGGCGCGGCAGACCGCCGTGCTCTTCGCATCGGCCGGGCAGGTCGCGCTCGAGCCGGTGCAGTTGTCGGCGACGTCACACGCGCCGGCCGCGGCGCGGCAGACGGTGGACGACGGCTGGAAGGCGTCGGCCGGACATGCCGGACCGGAGCCCGTGCAGTTCTCGGCCACGTCGCAGGTGCCGGCCGAGCCGCGGCACACGACGCTGGACGACTTGAAGGCGTCGACGGGGCAGTTGTCGGTGACGCCGTCACAGGTCTCGAGGTTGTCGCACGCGCCGGCGCTGGCGCGGCAGATCGTGCTGGAGGGCTGCTTCGCATCGGCCGGGCAGTTGATGCCCGAGCCGTCGCAGGCCTCCTGGATGTCGCAGTCGCCCGCGGCGGAGCGGCAGACGAAGACGCCCGAGGTGCTGCCGAGGAAGGCGTCGGGCGGGCAGTCGACGTTGATGCCGTCGCAGGTCTCGGCCTCGTCGCAGATGCCGGCGGCGCCGCGGCAGACCGTGGCGGCCGGGACGACGTCGTTGCTGGGGCACGCGGCGCTGCTGCCGGTGCAGGTCTCGGCCACGTCACAGTCGCCACCGGCCGCGCGGCAGGTGACGGAGGACGGCTGGAAGCCGTCGGCGGGGCAGCTGTCGGAGGAGCCGTCGCAGGTCTCGGCGACGTCGCAGAAGCCAGCCGAGGTGCGGCAGACGAAGCCGTTCGGGCGCTTGGCGTCGGCCGGGCAGTTGGCCGAGAAGCCGGTGCAGTTCTCGGCGGGGTCGCAGGCACCTGCCGAGGCGCGGCAGTTGAGCGATCCGGGCTGGAACTGATCGAGCGGGCAGTTGTTGCCGACGCCGTTGCAGTTCTCGGCGACGTCGCAGAAGCCGGCAGAGGCGCGGCAGAGGGCCGTGCTCTTCAGGTCGGCGGGGCAGGTGCCGCTGGCGCCGTTGCAGGTCTCGGCGAGGTCGCAGACGCCGGCCGTGGCGCGGCAGGTCTGGCCCGAGGCCCGGAACTGACAGGAGGACGTGCAGCACGACGTGCCGCTGCCGTTGTTGAGACCCTCGTCGCACTGCTCGCCACGGCCGCCATCGACGGAGCCGTCACCGCAGAGCGAGATGAGCGTGATGCTGACGAAGTGCCCGTCGTTGGCCTGCACACGACCGCCACTGCCCGGGTAGTCGCCCGCGGTCTCGCCGCCGTAGCTGATCGGGAGGCCGAGGCGGACGGCGCACTCGTCGCCACCGGTGAGGCTGCTGCTGCTGCTACACGACGCGCTCCAGGTGAATCGCAGCGTGTGCGGCTTGAGGACGCCGTTGCTGCTGCCCTGGACCGTCGCGACGGACGATCGGGTGAAGCCGGCGTTGCCGCTGCCGACCGGGCCGCCGGGATCGGTGAGGCCGAGTCCACCGACGAGCGTGCCGCCCGTCTGGGTTCCGGTGACGCCGGTCATGTCCGCCGACGCGCTACCGGTGCCGTCGTCCACGATCGTGAACGCGCCGTTGAGGCTCGTGGAGATGGCGAGATCGTAGGCGCCCGGGGCGGTGACGTTGAAGTTGATGTTGTAGTCGGTGGCCTGGGTGTTCGACCCGCTCGTGAAGATGCCGGTGTCGGTGCCGACGACTTCGGCGTAGCGGACACGGATGACGGTGGCGGTGTTCGTCAGGAAGCCGACCGTCGTCGTGCGCTGGAAGCTCGAGGTCAAGCCGTCCTGGAAATTGTCCGGGCTGTTGCCGGCGTTCTTCACCACGGCCGCGCCGGAGAAGCTCTGCGCTGCGGCGGGTGCGGTTGCTGCGAGAAGCAGGGCTGCGGTCAGTGCCGCCAGCCGGGCCCCCCCCGTCACGAGTCTACTACACGTCATGCGTCGTCCCCCCTGGGTGTCCATGGTCCACCGATTAAAACTTCAACCCCGCTCGCGCGTACCATGAACGGAACGGGGTGTGTCAAGAAAATTCGCCGTATGGGCCGGCTATTTTGCCTCGCGTCGTCGTGGGTCTTCGAAGCGCGACGCCCCCGCGCGGTGGTTCCGGCGGGGGCGCTGCGGTGAGTCGTCGGGTGGAGCGCCGGAGCGCTCCACCCGCTGTCCGTGGATCAGTTGCAGCGCAGCGTCGCGCCCGGGCCGAGGAAGGTGCAGCTCGGCCGTGCGGGCGGTGTCGCGGGGAAGATCATCTCCCCGCACTGCCCGGTCTCGGCGGTGGGCACGTCGACCACCAGGGTGAACTTCACCGGCTGGTTGCCGACCGCGACAGGGTAGCTTCCGTTCTTGCCGATGACGGTGACCTTGGTGAGGCCCTGGTTGTTGCGCAGGACGAACTTCACCGAGGAGATGCCGCCGATGAGCGGAACGACCTTGCCGCTGTTCTTGTACTGGGCCGTCATGCCGCCCGGGAAGGTGTGCGTCTTCCAGCCCGCCTTCGTGACGTTGCTGTAGACGCCGCCAGGGATGGTGGCGTCGAGCGGCGTGTTCCCCGCGTTGTCCTCGAGGAGGAGGCGGATGCCGTTGGCGGCGGGATCGATCGCGGGCGTCTCGAGGAACGGAATGAAGCGGCCCTTGATCTTGAGCTTGTCGTCGCCGGGCGGGGTGTTGAGCTTCGAGATGATGATCTTCTGCCGGTCGGAGAACGACGGCAGGATGTTCGTGCAGGGATCGCAGACGTCGCCCGTGCCGTCGGCGTCGCCGTCGGCCTGACCGGGATCGGGCGTGACCGGGCAGATGTCGATGGCGTCGCAGACGCCGTCGCCGTCGCCGTCGGGCGAGGCGAGGTCGGCCGGGCAGCTTGCACCGCTGCCGGTGCAGCTTTCGACCGCGTCACACACGCCGGCCGCGGGCCGGCAGACGGTGGTCGATGGCGCGAAGGCGTCGGCGGGGCAGTCGTCGCCGACCCCGTCACAGGATTCGGCGACGTCGCAGACGCCGGCGGCGCTGCGGCAGACCGCCGTGCTCTTCGCATCGGTCGGGCACGCCGCCGCGGAGCCCGAGCAGTTCTCGGCGACGTCACACGCGCCGGCCGCGGCGCGGCAGGGCGTGCTCGAGGGCTGGAAGCCGTCGGGCGGGCAGACGGTGCCGGTGCCGTCGCAGTTCTCGGTCACGTCGCAGATGCCGGCGCTGGCCCGGCAGACGACGAAGGCGCCGCTGACGCTGTCGGTGGGACAGGGCTGCTCGGCGTTCCCCGTGCAGGACTCGGGAACGTCGCAGTCGCCGGCCGCCGGCCGGCACACCACGCTGGTGGTGCTGATGGTGTCGGTCGGGCACGGCTGATCGGCCGTGCCGGTGCAGAGCTCGTCGGGATCGCAGACGTCGCCCGAGCCCGCGTTGCAGACCGTGGTGCTCGGCGCGACGGTGTCGCTGGGGCAGGCCTGACCGGCGGTGCCGGTGCAGGTCTCGTCGGGATCGCAGACGTC
>CAYOIZ010000089.1:0-15970 GCA_964404165.1 uncultured Binatia bacterium (SeqCode)
GCAACTCGCCGCTCGGAGGCCCCATGCCCCCCGACGCACCAACCGACCACCACACACCCCCACGAGCGAATCGTGCCGCGGCTCCGTGGCGATTGGGTGCTTGGGTTCAAGAAGATCAGATGGAGGAGCGGGCGGCGTGGGGGTTGGGGGCTGCCGAGCGGCGAGTTGCGAGATGCGCGGGGTTGCTGGGCGGGGGGCTGGGTTGCGCACGAGCTCCGAGCAAGCCGGCGGCCCCCAACCCCCACGCCGCCCGCGACCACCATGAACGCCTTGCGCCCCAGGACCCGGACGGCTACAGCCCGCGGCAGGAGGCGCGACGGATGATCAAGAGCATTCTGGTGGCGCTCGATGGGTCGCAGCACGCGGACGTCGCGCTCGAGTACGCGTTGTGGCTCGCCGGGAAGCTCAAGGCCCGGCTGATCGGGCTGCACGTCGTCGACATCGTCTCCATCGAGGGATCGTTCCTCCACGACGTCTCGGGATCGCTCGGGTTCGAGCCCTACCTCGACTTCTCGTCGAAGATGCGCGAGGCGCTGCAGGAGCGCGGGCGGGTCCTGCTCGACCTGTTCCGTAAGCGCTGCGAGGATCGCGGCGTCCCGTGCGACACCGCCCTGCCGCTGGGCATCGTCGCGAACGAGATCTGCGATCAGGCGCGCACGGCCGACCTGGTGGTCATCGGGCATCGCGGCGTCAACGAGCAATTCTCCACCGGGCTCCTCGGCGGCACCACCGAGTCGGTGACCCGCAAGTCGCCGAAGCCGGTGCTCGTCACCCCGCAGGGCTTCCGCGAGATCACGAAGCCCGTCCTCGCCTACGACGGATCACAACGCGCCAGCGCCGCCATGCACGTCGCCGCCGAGATCACCGCCGCGCTCGGCCTGCCACTCACGGTGATCCACGTCGGCCGCGACGAGGGCGACGAGGCCAATCGCATCCTCGAAGAGGCCCGCCGCTACCTCGAGCCCTACGAGCTCACCGTCACCGTGAAGTCGTTGAGCGGCCCGCCCCACCAGCGCATCGTCGACCTGCTGCGCGACGGGGGCTACGACATGCTGTTCATCGGCGCCTACGGCCACTCGCGCATCATCGAGATGGTCCTCGGCAGCACGACGGAGTTCGTCCTGCGCAACGCGACCGCGCCGGTGTTCCTGACGCGGTAGCGGCCTCAGGGCCGGCCGTTGGTGGGCGGGGCGTCGGCGGGCGGCTGGTCGTCGCCGCCGGGGCGCAGGCGCGCGATGCGCGCCTCGAGCATGCGGGCGGTGCGCTCGATGCGGCGCATCTCCTGCTGGAACGTCGGGTGCGACGTCAC
Organism: uncultured Binatia bacterium (SeqCode); assembly: GCA_964404165.1. GTDB lineage: Bacteria > Desulfobacterota > Binatia > DP-6 > DP-6 > DASYLJ01. The sequence goes on from CAYOIZ010000089.1 coordinate 1,310, forward strand.
GCGCTCGACCGAACGACGGACCACCTCGTCGATGTGCTTCTGCATCTCGCCGAGACGGTCGCCGACCTGCGACAGCTCCTGCATGCGACGACCGGCCAGGCCGGGGGCGGTGCGGATGGCCTCGATGCCGCGATCGACCGTGGCAGCGATGCCCTGCAGCGCGGCCTCGCCGTGCTGGATGAGATCGCGCATGACCCGGAGCGACAACAGCCCCGTCTTCTTGCGCTCCTCTTCGAGGATGATCTGCGCGAACGTGACGGCGGTGAGATCCTCGCCGCTCTCGTTCTCGAGGATCTTGACCTCCTCGCCGGCCTTCACCCAACGCGCGATTTCGTCGAGCGTCACGTAACGGCTCTCACTCGTGTCGTACAGCTTGCGGTTGCTGTACCGCTTCACGAGGCGCGTCATAGTGAGGCCCAGCTAGCACAGGCCTTGCGGCGCGTAAACCGGAAACGACCCAGTGCGGCAAACCATCCAAAACTGGATGGTGCCTGCCGCGGTGCAGGTAGAACCACGCGCACGATCATGACGCCGACGGCATTCTCGCCGCACCCCGTGTGCGTGCGACGAGGAAGCCACGCGCCATGTCGGCGACGATCTCGCGCGCCATCGCGAGGGGATCGCTGGCGTTCTGGATCGGTCGACCGATGACGAGGTAGTCGGCCCCCGCCCGCATCGCGTCGCCGGGGGTCGTCACCCGCTTCTGGTCGTCGCGCTCGGCGGTGGGCGGTCGCACACCGGGCGTGACGATGAGGAAGCCGCGCCCACCCGTCCGCCGGATGCGCGCGATCTCGAGCGGTGAGGCCACGACCCCGTCCATGCCCGCGCGTCGTGCGAGGCGCGCCAGTCGGGCGACCTGGTGCTCGACGTCGTCGGGGACCCCGACCCGCCGCAGGTCGGTCGTCCCGAGGCTGGTCAGCACCGTGACCGCCAGGATCTTGGGACGCCGGATGCCCTCGCGGCGGCAGGCGCGGGTGACCTCGGCCTGCGTGCGCTCCATCATCTCGAAGCTGCCCGAGGCGTGGAGATCGAAGAACCGCACGCCGAGCCGCGCCGCCTCGACCCCCGCCTTCGCCACCGTGTGCGGGATGTCGTGGAACTTGAGGTCGAGGAACACCTCCCGCTTGTGGCGGTGCACCATCCGCACCACCTCGGGCCCGGAGTGCAGGAAGAGCTGCTTGCCGATCTTGAAGACGCCGATCTCGGGGGCCAGCAGCGTCACCAGCCGCTCGGCCTCCGCCAGTCGATCGACGTCGAGCGCAAAGATGAGCCGGTTGCGTATGCTGTCGGTCGTACGCGGCGTCACCGCGGGCCCACCATCGCCGCCACCTTCTCCGCCACCTCGCCCACCGGCACCTCCACCGCCTCGCCCCCGCTGCGCGCCTTCACCTCGACGCAGCCGCGTTGCAGGGCACGCGGACCCACCGTCACGCGGACGGGGAGCCCGATCAGGTCGGCGTCCTTGAACTTGACGCCGGCGCGCTCGTCGCGGTCGTCGACGAGCGTGTCGATCCCGGCGGCTTCGAGCATGCCGGTCACGGCGTCGGCCGTCTCCCGGAGGGCCACGTCGGTCATGTTCACGGGCACGACGAGCGCCCCGAAGGGCGCGAGCGCCGCCGGCCAGATGATGCCGTTGGCGTCGTGATGCTGCTCGACCGCCGCCGCCACCGTACGCGTGATCCCGATGCCGTAGCAGCCCATCTCGATGGGACGCTCCTGGCCATCGGAGGCGCTGAAGTTGGCCCCCATGGACGTCGAGTACTTGGTCCCGAGGTAGAACACCTGCCCGACCTCGATACCACGATGCGCCGCGAAGACCCCGTCGTCGCAGCGCGGGCAGCCGTCGCCGTCCGCCGCCTGGCGCAGGTCGGCGAAGGTGACGTCGGGGAAGTCGCGCTCCTGCTCGACGTTGACGACGTGCTCGTCGACGCGGTTGCCGCCGGTGACGGCACCGCGGATGCCGCGCAGCGAGGCGTCCGCGAGCGTCCGGACACGCAGCCCCACCGGCCCCGCGAAGCCGACCGGCGCTCCGGTGATCCGCTCGACGGTGGCCTCGTCGGCGAGCGTCGCCATGTCGCCGTCGAGCGCGGCCTGCAGCTTGGTCTCCGACGCCTCGTGGTCGCCGCGCACCAGCACCGCCACCGCCGCGCCCGAGGCCGTCGTGTAGATGAGCGTCTTCACGAAGCGGGCCGACGGCACGCCCAGGAACGCGCTCACCTCGGCGATGGTGCGCTGCTTCGGCGTGGCGACGCGCTCGAGCGTGCCGGGACTCCCGGTGGCGGGCGGCAGCGGCCGCACCTCCGCCTTCTCGACGTTGGCGGCGTAGCCGCAGCGCCCGCAGGAGACGATGGCGTCCTCGCCCGACTCCGCCAGCACCTGGAACTCGTGCGTCTGCGAGCCGCCGATGGCACCGCCCCCGGCTTCGACGGCCCGGAACGTCAGGCCGCAGCGCTCGAAGATGCGCGTGTAGCAGTCGTACATCACCTGGTACTCGCGTTGCGCGTCGGCGCCGTCGACGTGGAAGGAGTACGCATCCTTCATGATGAACTCGCGCCCGCGCATGAGGCCGAACCGCGGCCGCACCTCGTCCCGGAACTTGGTCTGGATCTGGTAGAGGTTCTTCGGCAGGTCACGGTACGAGCGCACCTCGCGCCGCACGAGGTCGGTGACGACCTCCTCGTGGGTGGGGCCGAAGCAGAAGTCGCGCTCGTAGCGGTCTTTGATGCGAAGCAGCTCCTTGCCGTAGACGTCCCAGCGGCCGCTCTCCTGCCAGAGCTCGCCCGGGATGACCGCCGGCATCAGGATCTCCTGCGCGCCGGCCTTGTCCATCTCCTCGCGCACGATGTTCTCGACGCGACGGACGGCGCGCAGCCCGAGCGGCAGGAAGTCGTAGATGCCGCGCGCGACCTGCCGGATCATGCCGGCCCGGACCAGGAGCTTGTGGCTCACGACCTCGGCGTCGGCGGGGTCGTCACGGAGCGTGGGGACGAGGAGCTGGGAGAGACGCCTCATTTCGGGGCCGCCGCCTGGTGCTCGCCGAGACACTGCAGGGCCAGGCCGCCGTGGCTCCAGGCCGCACCCGACGCCATCGCCATGGCGACGAAGATGACCTCGCCGATCTCCTGGTCGCTGGCCCCCGCCGTCGCGCAGCGCTTCACGTGGGCGTCGATGCACCAGGGGCACTGCGTGATGTGCGCGATCCCGAGCGCGATCAGCTCCTTGGTCTTGAGCGGCAGCGCCCCATCGGCGAACGCCTTCCTGTCGAAATCCAGCCAGGCCCGATACGCCTCGGGCGCGAGCTCACGCATGCGCTTGAAGACCGTCTTCACGTCGACGCCATGGAACTCCACGGGAACCTCCTTCGGCGGTGGCCCCCTCCTCTACACCAGCAGGCCCCCGCGTGCAGCCCGCGTGGAGCTTTCTCCAGGCCCGGTTGTAGATCCCGCCATCGGGTGAGACCCGCCCCCCGCCAATCCTCGCTCGCGCGCTGGCACCTCCGTTGCTACGACTCGTCCTCATGACGAAACGACGCTCGATCCTCGCTCTCGGTGCGCTCCTCCTGACGGTCGGCTCGGTGCAGGCGGCCGACGACCAGCTCGTCGCCGTCCTGGCCCCCACCCAGGGCAGCACCACACGCGGCATCGTCGTGTTCCGCCCCGAAGGCGACGGCGTGCGGGTCACCGGCATCGTCACGGGCCTCACGCCCAACGCGAAGCACGGGTTCCACGTCCACCAGTACGGCGACTGCACCGCGCCCGACGCCACCAGCGCCGGCGACCACTATTCGCCCGCGCCCACCGAGCACGGCGCCCCGGCCAAGCCACCGCACCACGCCGGCGACCTCGGCAACATCGAGGCCGACGCCAAGGGCGGCGCCACGGTCAACGTCCTGGTGAAGGGGATATCGACGACGGGCGCCACCGCGCCGCTCGTCGGCCGTGGCCTCATCGTGCACGCCAAGCCGGACGACCTGACGACGCAGCCGACCGGCAACGCCGGCCCCCGCGTCGCGTGTGGCGTCCTGGGCGTCACCAAGACCACGCCGGCCACGCCCTGATCGCCGGTCAGCCGAGCGCGCGCGCGAGCGTTCCGATGAGATAGGGACGCATCGCGCGCGGCTCGACGATGTCGTCGAGCGAGCCGACGGCGCGCGCCCGCTCGACCGAGTGGATGGCGTCGAACTCCGCCGCCAGCTCGGCCTGCGCCGTCAGCACCGCCTCCGCCATCGCCAGCTCGACCGCTTCCCGGGCGGCGGCCGTCGGGCTGGCCCGCAACGCATCGCGCAGCTGCTGCACGCGCGGATCCTTGCCTGCCCGCACCCGCACCTCGCGCGTGAACACCACCGCCGCCGCGGGCCCGCCGCCGATGACCGACGCGTACGAGCCGGTCAGCGCCGCCGCCCGCATGCGCGGGTTGAGCGCCTTCGAGAACACCACGTAGGCGCCACCGTGGTAGCGGGACACCACCAGGAAGCAGATCGGGCCGGCGAAGTTGACGACGGCGCGTGCGATCTCGGCGCCGTACTCGAGCTGCAGCTTGCGCAGCGACTCCGCCGAGCCGTCGAACCCGGACAGGTTGGCCAGGATCACCACCGGCCGCACGCCGCTCGACGCGTTCAGCGCACGCGCCACCTTCTTCGACGACAGCGGGAACAGCGTGCCGCCGGTCCACGACGACGGGCCGTCGTGCGGGTGGTAGCCCTCGCGCTCGACGTTCTGGCTCTCGATGCCGATCAGGCAGACGGATCGCCCGCCGAGGTGGGCGTCCCACACGATGGCGGTCTCGGCCCCGACCCACCCACGCCAGCGCTCGAGCGCACCGCCGTCCCCGTCGACGACCGCCTGCATCACGGCGCGCATCGCGAACGGCCGCTTGCGACCAGGATTGGTGCGGTCGTCGAAGATCTCGCCGACGGTGTGGAAGCCGTGCCCCAGCTCCTGCGGATACGGGAACACGGTGACGTCGCGATCGGTCGGATCGGTGGTGCGATGCGGCCGCGGCCCGACCTCGCCCGGCACCACGTAGGTGTAGCGCTGGTGCTCGGCCAGGGTGCGGAACGCGGCGCCGATGTCGCTGGCGTAGTACTGCGCCTCGCCGTTCGGCCCCATGACGCGCTCGAGCCCGCCCAGCGCCACCTCGTCCTCCGCCGACACGCTGCCCGACGCCTCCAGCGCCGCGCGGCCGGTGAGCACCATCGCCGCACCCGGCGTCATCACCAGGATGCCGCGGGTGTGGTTCTGCATCGTCGCGAGGGCGTTCCAGTAGCTCTGCGCGCCGACGTTGACGCCGTGGACGACGACGTGGATCACGCCGCCCGCCTGCGTGAACGTGACGATGCGCCGCGCGACGCGGGCGGTGGCGTCGAGGTTCTCGGTGCCACTGTCCATGGCGATGCGCGCGCCGGCGGAGATCGGCGCCCACTCGACGGGCAGGCGGTGCTCCTCGGCGAGGTCGATGGCGGCGAGCACGCGATCGCACTCGGGCGCGGCGAGGGCGCCCATGCCGCGCGTCGGGTCGGACAGGATGAGCACCCGCCGCATGCCCTCGGGCACCTTCTCGGTGGGCGTCGTGACGATGCCGAACACGACGGCGCTGCGATTGCCGCCGTACGGGCGATCGGGGACCGCCACGGCGCGCGGCGGGGACACGTCGGGGGCGAGATCGTACTCGGCGAACGTCGCGCCGTCGTCGCCACGCACCAGCATGCGGACGATCTCGTACGGATAGAGCAGCCGGCGCCGGCGCGCCGCCACCACCTTGCGCTCGTAGCCCGTCGCCGGCGCCAGCGGCGCGCGGTCGGGCGCCCGTGTCACCAGCTCCATCCGTGCCCCGGTGACGTCGGCGATGACCAGCTCGACGTCGTGCGCCGGCTCCTCGGGCCGCGATCGATCGCGCACCCGCAGGCGCACGACCACCGTCTCGAGGCCGAGATGGCGCGTCGCCGGCGCCAGCCGTCGTGCCATCTCGTTCGCGGTCTCGGGCGCGAAGAACACCTCCGACGCCACGAACAGCGCGACGCGGTTCCACTGCAGGCGGCGGGCCGGGTCGCGCGCGCTGCGGGCGGCGCGCAGCATGCTCGTCGCCTGCTGGAACGAGCGCTCGAACGCCGCGAGGTGCGGACCGATCTCGTATCCCGCCGCGGTCGAGCGACCGCGCACGTCGGCGAGGACGAGGAGGCGCTCGTCGTCGGCGATGTCGCGGCTGCGGGCCCAGAAGCAGTAGACGTCGTCGGCCCCGGCGAGCCGCTCGAGGGTGAACGTGCTCAGCCGGGCGAGGTCGATGCGGGCCGCCGTCTCGGGGTGGACACCGTGCAGGTCGGCGTCGTCGACGAGACGTCCGTCGACGGGACGGAACGTGCGGTGCACGTCGCGTCCCGGCAGGACGTACGAGATGGTGCAGCGATCGGCCGGGAAGCGGCCGGCCAACGGTGCCACCAGCGCCTCCGCCCCGGCGGGATCGCCGCCCGGCACGAGCAGCTCGACGGCGTCGACGCGCGAGCGGTTGGCGCCGACGCGTCCACCGGCGACCGCCTCGCACATCCGCGCCAGCGTGCGCGCGGCGTCGGCCGGGGCGCTGGTGGCAGCGGCGACGTGACGACCGTCGGCGAGCGCCAGGCACTCGACCCGCACCCCACCGAGCGTGAGCGACGCGTGGCGTACCGCGTCGTCGGGCGCGTAGGCGCGCAGGAGATGCGCGAAGCAGGCGATGCCGCGACGGCGCGGATCGGGATCGTCGAGCCAGCCGCCGACGCGATCGAACACGCGACGCGGTGCCGCGGCCAGATCGAGCAGGACGTCGTGCGGCGGCACGCCCTGGGTGGTCTCGGCCAGCCAGGGCGCGATGCGCTGCGCCGCCTCCTCGGCCTGGCGCTCGAGCGCCGGGCCCTCGAAGATCAGGTCGGACGCCTCGATGGCGGCGTCGGCGACGGTATCGGACACGAGCCCGCGCATGGCCGCGATCCGTCGCAGCGCCCCGGCGAGCGCGGCATCGTCGCCGAGTGGCGTGCCGGCACGCGCGAGGGCGGTGAGGCAGCGCACCATGGCGAGGACGAGCTGGCCGCGCAGCTCGGCGGTCTGCTGCGTCGCCAGGAGCCGCAGCAGCGCGCGCTCGAGCGCCTCGTTGTGGTCGAGCGACGCGATGCCGTAGTGCGCCAGCGCCGCGCGCACGAGCGCCAGGAACTCCTCCACCAGGCCGGCGCCGCCGGCGCGCACGCGACGCACGAACATGCGCAGGCGACCCGCGTTCGACGGCCCGGCGTCGCCCGACACCGACGCCCGCGGCGCCGCGATGAAGAGCTGCTCGACGTCGGCGAAGAGGACGAGCTCGTCGCGGATCGCCGCCAGCGCCCGCGGCGGCGACGCCGATACCGCGCCCGCGAGCAGCGCCACCAGCTGCTCGCCGCGATCCGGATCGACGTCGTACCCGAGCAGCACGCGGCGGATCTCCTCGCGCAACGCCGCCAGCCCGGCCGCGTCGAGGCCGGCGAGCCCGGTCGTGAGCACGCCCGCCAGCGGATCGGCCTCCTCGGGCAGTGCCAGGCGCGGGCCCGCGCCCTGTGCCGGCGCGTCCGACTCGGGCTCGATGACGAGCAGCACGTCGCCCGCCGCCACCTGCTGGCCGGCGCGCACCCGCACCTCGGTCACCACGCCCGTCGCCGGGGCGGTGAAGCCGATCTCCATCTTCATGGCCTCGAGGACGCCGAGCGCCTGCCCGCTCTCGACGCGATCGCCGGGCGCCACCGCGATGGCGACCACCATGGCCGGCGTCGCGGCACGGACCTGTCCCACCGTCTGCCAGCCGAAGCGATGCGCGCGCCCCGCCACCTCGAGCCGCAGGCCGGCGTCGGTGGCGTCGTGCAGGATGGGCAGCGTACGATCGCCCAGCTCGAGCTGCGCCGCGTGCGCATCGCCCTCGCGCAGCGTGGCGCTCACCACCCGGCCGTCGAGCTGGACGCGATAGCGCCACGACCCCATGGCCGCGACGCCGACGCGGTAGCTGGTGCCCTCGTACGACAGATCGATGGGCTGCGCACCCGACGGCGGCACGCGCGTGAAGGTGACGTTGCTGGTGTCGGCGAAGAAGTTGAGGCGCGCGTCGCGCCGGCGGCGCTGGTAGGCGAGGATGGCCGCGGCGACCAGCCCGTCCACCGCGAGCGGGTCGGCGGCGCGCGACGACGGGCCGTCGCGCTCGAGCCAGGCGGTGTCCACGCCACCGGCCCGCAGGCCCGGCGTCTCCAGCAGGTCGATCAGCCAGCCGGTGTTGCTGGCACCCCCCGTCACCACCAGATCGAAGTCGCGCAGCGCGCACACCAGGCGGGCGCGTGCCTCGTCGCGCGTGTCGCCGTGCGCGATCACCTTGGCGATCAGCGAGTCGAAGGCGCCGGGCACGTAGGTGCCGACGACGGCGCCGGTGTCGATCCGGATGCCGGGCCCGAGCGCCGGATCGAAGCGCGCCACGATCCCGGGCGACGGCAGGAAGCCGGCGTGCGGGTCCTCGGCGCACACCCGCGCCTCGATCGCGACGCCGCGCTCGACCACGGTGATGCCGTCGAGGCACTCGTCGCGTGCGATGCGTATCTGCAGCTGCACCAGGTCGACGCCGGTGATCGTCTCGGTGATGCCGTGCTCGACCTGCAGGCGCGGATTCATCTCGAGGAAGTGCGGCGTCTCGCCCGCCACCAGGAACTCGACGGTGCCGACGCCGACGTAGCCGACGGCACCGGCGAGCCGCAGCGCCGCGGCCTGCAACTGGGCCAGCAGCGCCGGCGCCAGCCCGGGCGGCGGCGCCTCCTCGATGACCTTCTGATGACGGCGCTGGACCGAGCAGTCGCGCGCGCCGAACGCCACCAGGTGACCGTGCACGTCGCCGGCGATCTGCACCTCGATGTGACGGCCGCCCATCACGCGCTGCTCGACGAAGAGCCGCCCGTCGCCGAACGCCGACCGCGCCTCGGCCGACGCCGACCGGAACGCGCCCGGCATGTCGACCGCACGCGTGACGACACGGATGCCGCGCCCGCCGCCTCCGGCCGACGCCTTCACCACCACCGGGTAGCCGATCCGCTCGGCCACCGCCGCGGCCTCGGCTTCGTCGGCGACGACGCCGTCGCTCCAGGGCGTCACCGGGACGCCCGCCGACTCGGCGAGCCGCTTGGCGGCGATCTTGTCGCCGAGCGCACGCATGGCCGCCGGAGACGGACCGAGGAACCGCAGCCCCGCGGCCTCGACCCGTTCGACGAACACCGGGTCCTCGGCGACGAAGCCCCACCCCGGCCACACCGCGTCGGCGCCGGCCCGGGTGATGGCGTCGAGCAGGAGGTCGTGGTCGAGGTAGGCGGCCACCTCGCCGCCCGGCGCCGCCGGCAGGCGGATCGCCGCGTCGGCGTGGCGAACGAAGGGCGCGTCGCGGTCGACGTCGGTGTAGAGGGCGATCGCACGCAGCGGGATGCCCTCCTGCGCCCGCAACGCCTTTACGGCGCGCAGACACCGCACCGCCGCGTCGCCGCGGTTCACGATCGCGAGACAGCGCAGCGGCCTCACCGCTCAGGCCCGCTCGGCGAGATGCTCGCGCTCCATGACCGCCAGCCGCGCCGTGATCTGGCGCGCCAGATCGACGGCGCGCCGCAGCCCCTTCTGTTCGCTGCGCGGCTCGACGCAGTCGAGCTGCACGTGAAACGTCTCCCCTCGTCCCGGCAGATCACTGTAGCCGTCCTGTCGTCCCCCCCGGAGATAGACGCAGAGTACACGACAGCCGGGCAGCATCGCGACCAGACGACCGACGCCGTACGCCGCCCGCTCCACCTCGACGCGTCCGGTCCGGCTGCGACCACCTTCGGGGAACAGCAGCGCCACCTCGCCACGATCGACGAGGAACGCGATGCGCGTCAGCACCGCGCCGGCCTCACCGCGATCGCCGCCGCGCGTGATGGGGAGACACTTCATCAGGTACACCAGTCCCTGCGCGAGCGGGGTGGCGGCGAAGTTGCGGCGTTCGGGCACGTTCCAGGGCAGTGCCGACCAGTGCGCGATGTACCACCACGGCGAGCCGAGCGCCCACGCCACCAGGAACGAATCGATCATCGTGAGATGGTTGGCGCAGACGATCAGCGGTCCACCGTCGCGCCGGAGCTCCTGATACCGACGCCGGATGGCCGCCACGTCGGTGATCCGCCAGCCGTAGACGAAGTACATCACCCCGATCACGAGCGGCGCCCACACCAGGCCGGTGAGGCGGCCCATGGCCCGCTGGACCCCGAGCGCGAGACGGTCGCGGCGCGCGACGGACGGCAGCTCCACGACCGGATCAGGCGAGCGTGGTCGAGACGACTCGACCCGCGGCGCCCACGGCACACACCGTGTCCACGTCATGCTCGTACGGCTTCAGCGGCTCACCACCCTGTCCATCGCGTCTCGCCTATCACGTTTCCGAGTCACGCAGCACGATGCCCGTACCGGGCGCGGCCACCATCGCGCGCAGGTACCGCCGCAGCCGCTCGTCACGGACGATCCGCGCATCGGGCGCGCGCTCGCCGAGCGCGACCTGCGATTCCCAGTACGCGCGCAGGCGTCCGTCCTCGACGCCTGCGCCGAGACGGCGCCAGGTGATGCCGAACTGCTCGGGCAGCGCCCGGTTGCTCGCCAGTGCCTGCGCGCCCTGCACCACCTTGCGCTCGATCTGGCGCCAGCCCCGCACGGGGAAGTGGAGTATCTCGAGGTCGTCTGCCGGCACCGCCGGGCCCAGCTGCGGCGACGTCGCGTCGTGGTTGCCCATGTGCACGGTGACGTCGACGCACGCGCGGTGGCAGACCTTCGGCGGCAACGGCGTCCCGACCGCGTTCTCGGAGGCGCGATCCCGCATCACCATGCGCTCGAAGAACGGGCCGCCCTCGTCGCGCGCCGGCAGGAAGTTCGAGCGCGGCACGACGAGCCGTCCCACCGAGGCCGGCACGGCCGCCAGCGTCTCGCGCAGATCGCCGGCGGCGGGCCACCAGAACTCGTCGGCGTCGGTGTGGATCACCCAGGCGGCGCCGTGCTCGCGCGCCGCCATGCGTCCCATGCGCGTCACCCACACGTCCTGCTCGAAGGCACGGCCCTCCTCGCGCAGGAGGCGCAGGCGACCGGTCCGTTCGAACGCGCGCAGGACGTCGGTGGTGCCGTCCTCCGAGCGATGGTCCGTGGCGATCACGAAGTCGACGCCACGATGCAGATGATACGCCAGACATGCCTCGACGACGTCGGCGTCGTCGCGTACGAGCAGCGTCAGGACGATCGGCCCCATCATCCCACCGCGGCGAGCGGGGTGCGGGCGAGCAGCTCGGGCACGACGCGTCCGTCGACGTCCGCGAGCGACACGCCGAGCATGGCCGCCAGCGTGGGCGCCAGGTCCATGACGTCGAGCCGGCGCGACAGCGCGCGCGCGTCGTGGTTCGGCCCACGCACCAGGACGAGACCCTCGGGGGTGTGATCGCCCGTGCGGGTGTGGGGCCAGTCGCCGACGACGTCGCCGATCAGCGGCGAGCGCAGGTGGCGCACGTTGCCGGTCTTGCGCCAGATGACCCACAGATCGGGCAGCCGATCCCGTGCCGGGCCGTCGAAGAGGTCCTGCGTGCGCACCACCCGATCGACGGCGGGCCGACCGGTGTCGACGTCGACGAGATCGGCGAGATCGGCGGCGAGCTGCGCGCACACGGCATCCGCATGCCGCCCAGGGCGCACGCGGCCCGCCGGCTCGCGCCCGACGAGATTGAGGCGGATCGCGCCGTCGACCTGGTTGTTGCCGACGGCGAAGTACGCGCGCTCCGACAGCGGCCGCTCCGCCGACGGGACGCGCCACCGGCGTCGCAGCCACCCGCCCCGGTGCGCACGCGCCGCATCGATACGGCCGACGATCTGGTCGAGCAGATGCGTCGGGTCGTAGTGCGGGCGCATGCCGTGGCTCGCGAAGACCATGACCGTCGTGTCGGGACCGAGGCGTGCCAGCAGATCGGCCAGGCTCGCATCGATGGCCCGATAGACGTCGAGCACCGGATCGCCCATCCGCGCCGCCAGCGCCGCGTCGTGGCGAACGTGGGTGGGATCGTGCAGATGCCACGCCTGGTGGCCGATGCAGTGCCCCTCACCGTACACCGTCGCGAACAGGTCCCAGTCCTCGCGCGCCAGGAGCAGGCGGTGCAGGCGCGTCCGCATGTGGACGCCGGTGACGAGATCGTTGCGCAGGCGCACGTACCCGTCACCGTCGCGGACGCCGTTGCAGTTCGTGTCCAACGGCGGCAGGCCGACGATGCGGCGGATCTCCTCGCCGAGCTCGGGCGGCTGCGTGCGGAAGCCTTCCTCCCGGTCGTGGTCGCCCCACTCCATCACGTGCACCCCGTCGAAGTCGGGGGACGGACCCGTGAGCGGCAGGTCGAGCAGCGACACGCGCCGCCCCGCGCGGGCGAGCGCCGACCAGAACGGCGGCGCCGCCGAGTGCCGTCCCGCCGGAAACCGCCGGATGTCGTACGTGCCCGGCTCGAGCTGCTCCCAGCAGTGCACGCCGTGGCGCGCGGGGCTCACCGCGGTGGTCATCGACGGCCAGATCGACCCGACGAAGCAGCCGACGGGCGGATCGGTGGCGGCGGTGATCGACGTCGCGAGCAGGTGACGCAGCGTGGGCAGCAGGCCCTCGCCGGCCCAGCGGCGCAGGAGCGACGCATCCATCGCGTCCAGGCCGACGAAGGCGACCTTGCAGGTGCGGCGGCGCGGCAGCGAGGCCGATCGCGGCGACGGCACGAAGCCGATCTCGTCGAGTACGCGCTCGACGTGCGGCGCCATCACGACGAGGCCGTCGGCGCGCGCCGCCGCCACCTCGGCGTCCGGCACCGCGACCCACGCGTTGTAGTACTGCTCGGCCTCGTCGCGGGTCATGGTGGCGGCGGCCCGCTTCCACGACACCTTCGGGAACAGCATGACCTCGCCCCGCAGCCAGACGTCGGGATCGATGGCGAGCTTGGCGTACTTCTCGCGCCAGTGGGCCGCGTCGCGCACGACGTAGTGCACGTGATGCCCGAGCGTCTCCTCGACGAGCGGCAGCATCGCCGGCGGCACGACGTCCTGGCGGCGCGTCCAGCGGTGCGGCGTCGCGAGCTGGACGTCGGCGGCGACCCGCACCGCGCTCTTGCCGAGGTCGTGCCCGAGCCAGCGCGTGAGCCGGAGCATCTCGCCCGTCAGCGGATCCTGGATCTCGCGGACCAGGGGCGCGTCGTGCAGCATCGCGTGGCGGCGCCAGAACGGCGTGCCGGGGACCTGACGTCGCGGCACCGCCTCGAGCGTCCGCAGCACCACCGCCTCGGTGCGCGGATGGGCACGCGCGAGCATGGCGCACAGGTCCCCTGCCGCCACCGCCGCCCCCTCGAACGCGAGCGGTCCGCCCCAGGCGAACTCGTCCGGGTCGATCGGTAGCAGCCAGGCGATGCCCTCGGCGCGCGCCCGCTGCAGGGCATCGTCGGCGCAGACCAGCTGCAGGTGCTCGAGGCTCTGCGACGGCACGGCGCGCGCGACGGGAATCGCCTCCACCCAGTCGAAGCCGCGCAGCACGTCGTACGTCCGGGCGTCGCACCGGTCGAGGTAGAGGTACGCGCGCGAGACGCCGAGTGCGGCGTGGTAGGCGAGGAACGCCGGCAGGACGTCCGCCTCGTCGCGAATGCAGGCGGTGATGGCGAGACGGGTGCGCACGAGCATTCTCCGGAGCGTCGTGTTTACACGGAGGGCGGGCGTCGCTAAAGCCCGCGCGTGGCGATCTGCATCACGGGCATGCACCGGTCGGGCACCTCCATGGTGGCGCGCCTGCTCAACCTGTGCGGGCTGTGGCTCGGCGAGCCGGGCTGTATCCTCGGTCCGGCGCCCGACAACCCCGAGGGCTTCTGGGAGCATCTCGGCGTGCTCGCCCTCGACGACGATCTCCTCGCGGCGCTCGGCGGCGGCTGGGACGTCCCGCCACCGGCGCTGTCCCCGGAGTGGACGGAGCGCACCGACCTGGCCCCGCTCCTGGCCCGCGGTGCCGCCATCGTCGAGGGATTCCGCGGACACGAGCCGTGGGGATGGAAGGACCCGCGTTCGTCCCTGCTCCTGCCGTTCTGGCGGCGCCTGCTGCCCGACCTGCGTGTCGTGGCCTGCGTGCGCAGCCCGCTCGCCGTCGCCGGGTCGCTCCGAAGCCGCGCCACCGCCTCGACCGCGTTCAGCCTCGGCCTGTGGCGGGCGCACTACGAGCGCCTGCTGGACGCCGTCCCCCCGGACCAGGTGCTGCTGACGCACTACGACGCCTACTTCCACGACCCGACGACGGAGCTGCGCCGCGTCTGCGCGTTCGCCGGCCTGGTCCCGTCGGACGACACGCTCGCCGCGGCGGTCGCGACCATCGCGCCGCGGCTCCGCCACCACGAGCCCGGCACCGTGCGCACGCTCGACGCGCTGCCGCCGGCGCTGGCCGATCTCTACCACCGGCTGTGCACCGTCACCGGCCCGGTGCACGCGGCGGCGCGGGCCCGGGAATCGGTGGGCGTCACGACCGCCCCGGCCGACGAATCCCCGGTGACGACGGCGCTCCGCGAGCGCACCGCGCACCTCGAAGACGCGCTGGCGGCGCGCGAGGCGCAGATCGTGGCGCTCGACGCGGCGGCGGCGCGGG
>CAYOIZ010000090.1:0-15924 GCA_964404165.1 uncultured Binatia bacterium (SeqCode)
GACGGACGCCGCGGGCGCGTGCCGTCGCGGCCGCCGCCACGATGCGGGCGTGCGGCCCGGTGCCGTCGGCGAGCGCCAGCGGCAGGCCGCAGAGATCCGGATCGGCGCGACAGGCGGCGGCCACCGGCAGGTCGGGCACGAGGAGGCACGCGATGCGCGGCATTCCGCCCCCCGGGCGTCAGGCGCACGCCTGTCGAACCGTGACGGCGCGTCCGGCGCCGCCGAGTCGGCTGCGGACGACGGTGACGCGCGAGGTGATGCCGTCGAGCAGCACGACGCGACCCGGCCCGCCGCTCCAGCACGCACGCGGCGTGTCGAGGGCGAGCCCGAGCGCGGCGGTGGGACCGGCCTGCGGCGCGGCACCGAGGACGAGGAGCGTGGCGCGTGTGCGCTCGGCGGCGCGGGCGATGCGTGTCCACGGCGTGCCGCCGGGGGGGCGCGTCGTGGCGTCGGCGACGTCGAGCACGACCAGCCCGAAGCCCCCGGCACCGAGCAGCAGCTCGGCGGCGCGGAGCGCGTCGGCGTGATCGCGTGGTCGGACCCAGAGCGTGCGGGCGAGCGCCACGCCGGCGACGGCGACCGTCTCCGGCTCGAGCGCGTCGGTGGGATCGACCCAGGCGATGGTCTCGCCTGCCGCCGTGGCCGTGGCCGCGATGCGACAGGCGAGACCGGTCCGGCCCGCGCTGCGCGTGCCGGTGACCTCGGTGATCCGCCCGCGGGGCAGGCCGCCGTCGAGGACGGCGTCGAGCGGACCGAGGCCCGTGGGGAGCCTGGGATGGGTGGTGGGGCGGGCCGTCCCGAGGCGTACGTCCCCGGGACGGCCCAGTCGGTCGAGCAGGGTGGACGCGGCCGACATGGGTGGCTATTTCGTCTTTTCTTCGCCCCACGTCAACCCGGCGACGAAACCTCCGTCCGCCCGCGCTCCTCCAAGCGATGGAGCCCATTCACCCGTCATGCGCGACCACTCGATGCAGCAACCGGCCGAGCACCACATTTTCATTGGACTCTGCGCGCATAGGCGGTAGGTTCGCCGCCGCCCCGCGCCATCCGTGCGCCAACTGGAGGCCGTACCGATGCTGATGATCCGCCGCTCGCTCACTGTCCTCACCCTCCTCGTGCTCGCCGTCGTGCCCGCCGGGGCCTTCACGGCCTTCGAGAGCGGGCAGGTGCGCCCGCTGGCGCTGTCGCCCGACGGCACCCGGCTGTTCGCGGTCAACACGCCCGACGACCGGCTCGAGGTGTTCGACGTCGGCGCCGCCGGTCTGACGCACACCGCGTCGGTGCCCGTCGGCATGGAGCCGGTGGCGGTGGCGGCACGCAACGCGGGCGAGGTGTGGGTGGTGAACCACCTCTCCGACAGCATCAGCATCGTCGACGTCGCGGCGAACCCGCCCCACGTCGTGCGCACGCTGCTGGTCGGCGACGAGCCGCGCGACATCGTCTTCGCCGGCGCCGGCGGCGGTCGCGCCTTCGTCACGACGGCGCATCGCGGGCAGCAGCGCACGCACGCGTCGATCGCCGCGGTGCCGGGCGCCGGCGACCCGCAGCTCGTCACGCCGGGGGTCGGTCGCGCCGACGTATGGGTGTTCGACGCCGCCAGCCCCGGCGCCACGCTCGGCGGCACGCCGCTGCGCATCGTGACGCTGTTCAGCGACACGCCGCGCGCGCTCGCCGTCAGCCCGGACGGCAACACCGTCTACGCCGCGGCCTTCAAGTCCGGCAACCAGACCACGGTCCTCAGTGAAGGCGCGGTATGCGACGGCTTCGGCGCCGCCCCGACCTGCACGGTGCAGGGCTTCACGATGCCGGGCGGCGTGCCCCCGCCCGGTACCGACTTCAACGGCGTCCGCGCCCCGGAGAGCGGCCTCATCGTCCGCAAGGATCCCGCGTCCGGCCAGTGGCGCGACACGCTCGGCCGCAACTGGAACGCGGGCGTGCGCTTCGACCTGCCCGACCAGGACGTGTTCGCCATCGACGCCACCACGCTGGCGCAGACCGACGCCTTCGCCCACGTCGGCACGACGCTGTTCAACATCGCCGTCAACCCGGTGAGCGGCGTCGTCTACGTGTCGAACACCGAGGCGCGCAACGAGGTCCTGTTCGAGGGCCCGGGCATCTTCGGCGGCAGCACGGTGCAGGGCCACCTCGCCGAGTCGCGCATCACGGTGGTGTCGTCGGGCGGCGTCGATCCGCGGCACCTCAACAAGCACATCGACTACGACGTGCTGCCCGCGCCCGCCGGCGTGAAGGACCACAGCCTGGCCACGCCGGTGCAGATGGTCGTGACGCCCGACGGCAACACGCTGTACGTGGCGGCGTTCGGCTCCGCCAAGATCGGCGTCTTCAATACCACCGCGCTCGAGAACGACACCTTCGATCCGGTCACCGGCAGCGCCGGCTACATCAGCCTGAGCGGCGGCGGTCCGACGGGCATCGCCCTCGATCCCGCGCGTCCGACGCTCTACGTGCTGACGCGCTTCGACAACACGGTGTCGGTGGTCGACCTCGGCACGCGCGCCGAGACGCAGCGCACCTCGCTCCACAACCCGGAGCCGGCGAGCATCGTCGCGGGCCGCAAGTTCCTCTACGACGCGCACGAGACGTCGAGCAACGGCGAGGCGTCGTGCTCGAGCTGCCACATCTTCGGCGACATGGACGACCTGGCGTGGAACCTCGGCAACCCCGACGACGCGGTCAAGAAGAACCCGATCCCGATCAACCTCGCGATCGCGGTCAACAGCGGCCTGTTCCCGCTGCCGACGCCCATCAACGGCACCGGTCTCGTCAACGACTTCCATCCCATGAAGGGCCCCATGACCACGCAGACGTTGCGCGGCATGGACGGCAGCGGCGCCATGCACTGGCGCGGCGATCGTTCGAACCCTCCCGGCACGGCGGGGTCGGCGTTCGACGAGGTGGTCTCGTTCAACAACTTCAATCCGGCGTTCGTCGGCCTCGTCGGGCGCGAGGATCCGCTCCTCCCGGCCGACATGCAGAAGTTCACCGACTTCATCCTGCAGGTGATGCTGCCGCCGAACCCGAACCGCGCCATCGACAACACGCTGAGCCCGTCGCAGGCCGCGGGAAAGTCCTTCTTCCTCGGCCCGCGTCTGTCCGACGGCATCGCCGGCTCCTTCGGCGGCCAGCAGCTCGGCTTCACCTGTGAGGGGTGCCACCGCCTGCAGCCGGCGCTCGGGCACTTCGGCACCGACGGGCGCGCCAGCTTCGAGAACGAGGTGCAGATCATCAAGATCCCGCACCTGCGGAACCTCTACCAGAAGGTCGGCATGTTCGGCGTGCTCGACGTCCTCGGCGTGGCGCCGCTCGCCACCCCGTTCCAGGGCCCGCAGATCCGCGGCTTCGGCTACCTGCACGACGGCTCGGTCGACACGCTCTTCCGCTTCTTCAACGCCAACGTCTTCAGCAACACGTCCGTCGGTGGGGCCGGCGTCGGCTTCCAGAACGTCCAGCAGCGGCGTGACGTCGAGCAGTTCATGCTCGCGTTCGACACCAACTTCGCGCCGGTCGTCGGCCAGCAGATCACGCTCACGTCGACGAACGGGGCCACGGTCGGTGGTCGCATCGACGTGCTGATCGCACGCGCCAACGTCGCCGAGTGCGATCTCGTCGTGAAGGGCGTCGTCGGCGGCCAGCCGCGCGGCTGGGTGCGCGAGGCGAGCGGTCTGTTCCAGGTCGATCGTGCCGCCACGGCACCGATCGGTGACGCGGCTCTGCGGGCGCTCGCCACGCCCGGTCAGGAGCTCACCTACACCTGCGTCCCGCCGGGCGAGGGCACGCGTCTCGGCATCGACCGGGACGGGGACGGCTACCTCGACGGCGACGAGATCGACGCCGGCAGCGATCCGGCCGATCCCGAGAGCTTCCCGGGTGCCGACCCGGTGCTCGTCCCCACCACCGCGCTGACGCTCGGTGACGGCTCGACGCCGGCGAAGAAGAAGATCACCTTCAAGTCGAACACCAAGACCGCGGCGACCCACATCACACTGCCGTCGGAAGGTGGCTCGGCCGATCCCACGATCAACGGCGCGCTCCTCACCGTCTACAACGGCGCCGGACTCACGGACGACGTCGTCGTGGTGTCGCTGCCCGCGAGCGGCTGGTCGAAGCTCGGCAAGAACACGGCCACGGGCTACCGCTTCAAGGACACCGCGGGCCCGATCCGTCAGGTGCTCGTGAAGGCGGATCAGATCACGGTGAAGGGCGGCAAGGCGGCGTGGACCTACACGCTCGACGAGGCGCAGCAGGGTCGCGTGGCGGTCCGGTTGCGGCTCGGCAGCGACTCGGGCTGGTGTGCCGACGCCCCGGCGCAGTCGAAGGGCAATCCGCCGTCGACGGCGAACTTCGACCGCGTCGGCAAGTTCAAGGGGCGGCCGAAGAGCCCGGCGCCTGCGAGCTGCCCGTCGGTGCCGCTGCCCGGTTCGCCCAGCGGCGCGTTCCTCGACTGACACGTGGGGGGCGTTCCCGCTCGGGGACGCCCCCCACGCCTCAAGATCGCAGCGCGATCGACCGATGATCTGGCAGGTCGAACCCGTGGCTGTACTCGTCGTCGATGACAACGCGCTGAACCGCCGGCTCGTCCAGGTGCATCTGCAGCGCCTGGGACAGACGGTGATCCTGGCGAACGATGGCCTCGAAGCGATTGCGGCGCTCGAGACGACGCCGGAGATCGACCTCGTCGTGACCGACGTCATGATGCCGGCGCTCGACGGGTGGGGCCTGATCGGCCGCATGCACGAGCGACCCGAATGGCGGGGCATCCCCGTCATCGTGTGCTCGGCGTACGCGGACCTGGAGAACGTCCATCGGGCGCGCGAGCTCGGCATCCACGACTTCCTGGTGAAGCCGGTCGCCGGCGATGCCCTCGTTCGGGCGGTGCGCGCGCGCATACGGCAGACGTCCCCGCGCCTGGCGCCGGCCGCCACCGTCGCGGCGCGTCTCGGCATCAGCCGTGAGGACTACCACCAGGTCGTCGGGGACTTCGCGCGGGAGCTGCCGAGCTATCAGGCCCGGCTCGATCTGGTGATCGACGGCGGGGAGTCAGCGCCGGCGGCCGACGGGCTGATGCGTGAGCTCGGTGATCTGGCGGAGAGCTGCGCGATCCTCGGTGCGGAGCGCACGCTCATGTTGATCGAACGCATGCGATCGGAGCCGGGAGTTGCGGCTTCGCCGGACGAGCAGCGCCAGCTCCATCGCGAGCTCACACTGCTGGCGAGCGCACTGAGCACCCGTATGACGGAGCTCGATCGGCTCGCTCCGTAGAGACGACGGCTACGCGACCCGCGCTTCCGCCGCCCACGTGAGCCGCCAGGTGCCGCGGATCGCGAGCATCAGGCCCATGCCCCACAGGCACACCGCCGACATCGCGAAGAGTCCCGTCGCGTAGGTGCCGGTGGCGTCGCGCAGCACACCCAGCAGCGACGGCAGCACGAATCCCCCCAGCCCGCCGGCGGCACCGACGAGCCCGGTGACCACGCCGAGATCGCGCTGGAAGCGCAGGGGGACGAGCTGGAACACCGCGCCGTTCCCCGCACCGAGCAGGGCCAGTGCCACCGCGAACAGCGAGACGGCGATCGTCACCGGCGGCAGCAGCGCCACACACGCGAGCAGTGCCGCCACCAGGCCGTAAGCGATCGACAGCATGCGCGTGCCGCCGACCCGGTCGGCGCACCAGCCTCCGACCGGCCGCATGAAGCTGCCCGCGAACACGCACGCGGCGGTGAGATCGCCGGCGGCGACGCGATCGAGGCCGTACTGGTCGTGGAAGAAGATGCCGAGGAAGCTCGCCAGGCCGACGAAGCCGCCGAACGTGATGGCGTAGAAGAGGCAGAACCAGAGCGCGTCGCGCTGGCGCAGCACGGCCACGTAGTCGCGCAGCGGGCGCGGCGCGGGCTGCGAGGGGCTGTCGCGCGCGCAGGTGAGGAACAGCAACCCCACCGCGGCGGTCGGCAGCATGAGCAGGCCGACGGCGGTGTGCCACCCGTACGCCTCGGCCAGCCGCGGTAGGAACAGCGACGCCAGCACGGTGCCGGAGTTGCCCGCGCCGGCGATGCCCATCACCAGCCCCTGGTGCTGCGGCGGATACCAGCGCGACGCCAGCGGTAGCGCCACGGCGAAGCTGGCGCCGGGGACGCCGAGCAGGAGGGCCATCAGCAGGACCGCCGGCAGCGTGTCGGCGAAGAGCCAGCCGAGCAGCAGTGGCACGAAAGTGAGCCCGAGGCCGAGGAGCCCGGTCCGGCGCGGCCCGAGGCGATCGGTGAGGACACCCATCACGATGCGGAAGAGCGAGCCGCCGAGCAGCGGCGTCGCCACCAGGAAACCCTTCTGCGACGCCGTCAGCGCCAGATCGTCCGCGACGAAGTTGCCGAGCGGGCCGAGCAGGTACCAGACACAGAAGCTGACGTCGAAGTAGAGGAAGGCCGAAAGGAGCGTCGGCCAGTGACCGGCGGTGCGGAGCTGTCGGAGCGTCATGCGGGAGTCACCTCGATGAGCGTGAGGCCGCGGGCGGGCGGACCGAAGAGGACGTCGCCGGTGCGCGCGTCGAAGGCGGCGTGGTGGCAGGGACACTCGAAGCGGCCGCGCTCGGCGGCCCACACGACGGGACAGCCGAGATGCGGACAGCGGCGATCGAAGGCGACCGTGGTGGTCTCGTCGAGACGGACCGCGAGTACCTCGCCACCGGTGCGCGGGATCGCCTGGGCGTCACCGACGGCGAGCGCGGGGAGCGTGATCGGCTCCGGTGCGGGCGCCACGAGGCGTCGGGCGGTGACGTCTCCCGCGACGGCGGCCACCGTGGCCGCGCCGGCGGCGCAGAGGAATCGACGTCGGTCGAGCATGCGTTCGCGTGGGGTCACCACAGGGCCTCCTCGAGCTGCTGCTCGGCGCGCGAGCGCGGCATCGTGGCCGGACCGAGCGGCACGACGTCGGCCGGCGCCGGCACCATGAGATGGTTGCGCGTCGTCAGCTGCTGCGATCCGGCGAGGAAGCGGTTCTGCGGTCGCGCGCGGCGCAGGTCCTCGACCTCCTCGCGGCTGCCGTAGAAGAGCGCGCCCGACGGACAGACGGTGGCGCACATGGGACGCTGGCCGAGCGCGGTGCGGTCGTAGCAGAGGTCGCACTTGCGCATCAGCTGCTGCGGCGCATCGAGCTTCGGCACGCCGAACGGACACGCGAGCGCACAGTTGCCGCAGCCGATGCAGCGTTCCGGCGCCGCCGAGTGCACGATGCCCTCGTCGTCGACCGCGATCGCCTCGGCCGGGCACACCGTCGCGCAGGCGGGCTCGTCGCAGTGCATGCACACCGTCGGCGAGGTCTGCACGGTGTCGGCGCGGGCCAGGAAGTCGAGATGGATCATGGTGTGGCCGCCGTGCCCGGGGCACTCGCTGCACGCCTCCTCGCAGGCGCGGCAGCCGATGCAGCGCGCGGGATCGATGAAGAGCTCGCCGATCATGCCGCCACCTTCTCGATGCGCACGGCCGCGACCTTGTACTCGGGGATGCCCGCGATCGGATCGTAGGCGCGCACCGTGAGACGGTTGGCCGACTGTGCGCCCGGCCAGTGATACGGGATGAAGACGGTGTCGGGCCGGATCGTGGCGACGACGTGCGCCGCGAGCTCGAGCGTGCCGCGACGGCTCACCACCCGCACGCGCTCGCCGTCGGCGATGTCGAGCGCCGCGGCCATGCGCGGGTGCATCTCCACCTTGGGCTCGGGGTGGTGCTCCACCAGCGGGCCGATGCGACGGGTCTGCGTGCCGGAGAGGAACTGCGACACCACGCGTCCCGTCGTGAGGATGGTCGGATACTCGGCGTCGACGTCCTCCGCCGGCGGCCGGTAGGCGATCGGGTGGAAGCGGGCGCGGCCGTCGGGGTGGGCGAACTGCCCGCCCGTGAAGAGGCGCGGCGTGCCGGGATGCTCGAGCGTGGGACAGGGCCAGAAGACGCCCATCCGCTCCTCGATCTTCTCGTAGGTGATGCCGGCGTAGTCGGCGACGCCCCCCGCCGACAGCCGTCGCAGCTCGTCGAAGATCTCGGCCGGGGCGTGGAAGTCGAAGCGCTCGCCGGCGCCGAGGCGTCGCGCCAGCTCGCACACGATCTCCCAGTCGCGTCGCGCCTCCCCGGGTGGATCGACCGCCTTGCGGATGCGGATGACGCGGCCCTCGGCGCTGGTCACCGTGCCGTCGTCCTCCTCCTGCAGCGAGCCCGGCAGGACGAGGTCGGCGTGACGTGCCGTCTCGGAGAGGAAGAAGTCGATGCAGACGAAGAAGTCGAGCCGCTCGAGCGCCTCCTGCGTGAAGGTGGCGTCCGGGAGCGACACCAGCGGGTTGAAGCAGAGCGACATGAGCCCGCGGATCTCGCCGCGGTGGATCTTCTCGACGATCTCCGGGGCGGTGGCGCCCTTGCGCGGAATGCTCGCCTCCGGCACGCCCCAGCGCTCGGCGACGATCGCGCGATGCGCCGGGTTCTCGATGTCGCGCGCGCCGGGCAGCTGGTTGCAGCGCTGGCCGTGCTCGCGCGCGCCCTGGCCGTTGCCCTGGCCGGTGATGGTGGCGTAGCCGCAGCCGGGCCGCCCGATCTTGCCCGTGGCGAGGACGAGGTTGATGCAGGAGAGGACGTTGTCGACGCCCGACGTGTGGTGCTCGATGCCGCGCGCGTGCAGCAGCATGGTGCGCGGCGCCTGCACCCACATCTCGGCGGCTTCGAGGATGCGTTGTGCCGGAATGCCCACCAGCTCGGCCACCGCCTCCGGCGCATACTCGGCGACGGCGCGCTCGACGGCCTCGAAGCCGTTGGTGTGCGCGGCGATGAAGTCGCGATCGGCGCCGCCGAGGCGCAGCACCGCGTGCAGGATGGCGTTCATCAGGGCGGCGTCGCGCCCGGGGCGTACCGGCAGGAAGAGGTCGGCGGTGCGCGCGATGGGCGTCAGGCGCGGGTCGACGACGACGAGCCTGGCGCCGCGGTCGCGCGCGCGCCAGATGTAGTCGGTGGTGATCGGGCTGCACTCCGACACGTTCGAGCCGAGCACCATGACGAGATCGGTGGAGACGATGTCGGCCCACGGGTTGGCGGCGCGATCCATGCCGAACGCCTTCAGGTTGGCGGCGCCGGCGGCCACCATGCAGAGGCGGCCGTTGTAGTCGATGTGGCGCGTGCCGAGCGCCAGGCGCGCGAACTTGCCGAGCAGGTAGGCCTTCTCGTTGGTGAGCGAGGCGCCGCCGAGGAGGGCCACCGCGTCGCGCCCGTGCCGCGCCTGGATGCGCTGCACGCGTTCGACGACCAGGTCGAGCGCCTCGTCCCACGGGATCGGGGAGAAGCCGCGTCCCGTCCGCACCATGGGCTGCAGCAGGCGGTCGCGATGGTTGTTCTGCAGGTAGCGCTTGATGCCCTTCGGGCAGAGCTTGCCCTGGTTGAACGGGAACTCCTCCCACGGCTCCACGCCGACGACGCGCTCGTCCTTCACGACCAGCTGCACGCCGCACTGCTGGCCGCAGAAGCAGCAGTGCGTCTTCACCTTGCGGTCGAAGCCCGTGCGCGCGGCGAACCCGCCGGGCGGCTCCCACGCGAGGTGCGGGCCGAAGGCGTCGATGAGATCGTCGGTGGAGGCGGGTAGGGTGGCCATCAGGCGGCACGCTCCGTGCGGGTGGGGGGACGGTGGGTGACGCCGCTCAGCGCCGGCTGGAAGTGCGCGCCGAGGAGCCCCGCCTGGGTGGTGGCGATCTGCCGGCGCCGGCACGTCGGGCAGTGGCGCTGGTGTGCGTCGAACGTGAAGCCGCGGGCGCGGAGCAATGCCTCGACGGCGGCCATCTGCGCCGCGGGTGCGAGCGGTCCACCGCAGCCCGCACACGCGATGCGCGGCACGTCGGCCGCACGGATCACCTGCGCGCCGAGCTGCAGCGGTCGGACGAGGAGATGTCCGAGCTTGCTGAACGGCATCGCCACCAGGAGCACGATCACGGTGAGCTCGTGCAGCACGGCGACGATCGGGAACACGTCGGGATGCGCCCGCGTCGCGGGGAGTGCGAGGCCTGTGATCGCGACGGCGAGCAGCAGGAGCAGCGGCCCGGTGTGGAACGTCGTGGCGACGCCGGGCAGCCGCCGTGCGCGCCGGCGGATGTGCAGGAAGTAGAGCGCACCCAGGACCACCGCCACCGCCGCGATGGCGAGCGCGTGGAATGCGAGCCAGGCGGTGGCGCCGTCGAGGGCGAAGCGACCGGCGGGCAATCCGACCAGGCGCACGCGGTAGGCCGAATGGCCGTCGGCCTCGAAGTGCATCCAGCCGAACACCAGGGGCAGGGTGATGGCGAAGCTCGCGAGCGTGCCGAACGACAGCAGCATGTGCGCCGCCCAGCGGAGCCGGCTGCGGCGCGCGATGAAGCGCTGCGCGGCGAGGTCGCGCGCCGCCCCGGCCAGGGTGCGACGGAGCGCGCGCGGATCGGCACACGCGCGCCACAGCGCGCGCACGTAGAACGCCGCCGCCGGTCGTCGCCAGGCGGTGCTGAGCCGCCACACGGTGCCGAAGGTGGCGACGATGGTGGCACCCAGGTAGCCGAGCAGGGCCGCGTCGAGATGGACGAAGCCGCCCGACCCCGCCCACACCGCGACGAGCAGCAGGAGCGTGGCGACGCCGGCGTCGCGCAGCGGCCTCACGCGCGCGCCTCCATCGCGACGTCGGCGACGGGGAGCGACAGGTCCGCCCACACGGCGTCGTCGCGGATCTCCACCGGGTAGGTGCGGATGCAGTAGCTCGGATCGGCCAGCCCGTCTCCCGTCGTGAGCGCGAACGTCTTCTTGTGCATGGGGCACGCCACCTTCGGCACGCCGTCGTCGGTGCCGAGGAGACCGCGGCCGAGCACGGCGTCCTTGCGGTGCGGGCACACCGCCTGCGTCGCGTACCATTCGCCGCGGCTGGCGAAGTGGAAGACGGCGATCTGCGCGTCGCCGTGACGGACGGTGACGCCGCCGTCGTGCGGGACGTCGGCGGTGGCCACGAGCCGCACCCAGCCGGCCGCGACCGGCTCGGGTGCGGGGACGGGCGTCGTCGACGGCCAGTCGGCGGGGCGTCGCTGGCCACGCTCGCGCACGAACGGCAGGGTGGGGTCGCCGGCGACCGCGGCGCGGAAGGTGCGACGCCGCTCCGGGTCGCGCACTACTGCCGCCCACTCGCACGCGTACGTGTCGACGAGCTGCTGCATGTCGGCCTCGAGCTGCGCCGCGATGCCGAGGCCGTCGTCGACGACCACGTGGCGCAGGTACGCGAGCCCGCCGTCGAGCCGCTCGAGCCAGCGCGCCGTGCGCTCGAGCGGGTTCGCGGTCTGGATGTAGTACATGAGGAAGCGGTCGATCAGCCGGATCAGCGTCTCCTCGTCGACGTCGCTGACGAGGAGATCGGCGTGGCGCGGGTTCGAGCCGCCGTTGCCGCCGACGTAGAGGTTCCAGCCCTGCTCGGTGGCGATGACGCCGAAGTCCTTGCTCTGCGCCTCGGCGCACTCGCGGATGCAGCCCGACACCGCCGACTTGAGCTTGTGGGGCGCGCGCAGCCCGCGGTAGCGCTCCTCGATGCGGATCGCGAGCGACGTCGAGTCCTGCACGCCGAAGCGGCACCACGTCGAGCCGACGCAGCTCTTCACGGTGCGGAGCGCCTTGCCGTAGGCGTGCCCGCTCTCGAAGCCGGCGGCGACGAGCGCCTCCCAGATCTCGGGCAACTGCTCGACGCGCGCGCCCAGCAGGTCGATGCGCTGGCCGCCGGTGATCTTGCAGTACAGGTCGAAGCGCTTCGCCACCTCGCCGATGACGATGAGCTTGTCGGGCGTGATCTCGCCGCCGGGGATGCGCGGGATGACGGAGTAGGTGCCGCCGCGCTGGATGTTGGCGAGGAAGCGGTCGTTGGTGTCCTGGATGGTGGCGTGTTTCAGGACGAGGTCGTTCCAGGTGCTGGCGAGGATGGAGGCGACGATGGGCCGGCACACCTCGCAGCCGCCGCCGCGGCCGTGGCTCGCCAGCAGCGCGTCGAAGGTCGCGATCCGGCCGAGCTTCACGATCTCGAACAGCTCCTGGCGCGTGTAGGCGAAGTGCTCGCACACCGAGCGGTCGACGGCGCGGCCGGCGCGCGCCAGCTCGGCGTCGAGGAGCTGCGACACGATCGGCACGCAGCCGCCGCAGCCGGTGCCGGCGCGCGTGCACGCCTTGACGTCGCCGACGGTCGTGAGGCCCTCGTCGGCGATGGCGCGACAGATGGCGGCCTTGCTGACGCCGTTGCACGCGCACACCTGGCTGTCGTCGGAGAGCTCGATCGGCGTGCTGGTGCCGAAGAGGAGCTGGTGCGGCGGGTCGGGCACGGGTCGCCCCTCGCGGCACGACACCAGCAGCGACGCGTACGGCGCCGCGTCGCCGACGAGGATGCCGCCCAGGAGCCGGCCCTCGGCGCTGACGACCAGCTTCTGGTAGACGCCGCGCACGCGGTCCTCGAAGACCACGCGATGCGCGGCGGTGCCGAGAGCCTCGTCGGCGAAGGCGTCGCCGAAGCTGGCGACGTCGACGCCGAGCAGCTTGAGCTTCGTCGACAGGTCGGCGCCGGTGAAGGTGCCGGTGCCGCCGCACAGGCGCTGCGCGAGCACGTCGGCCATCTCGTAGCCCGGTGCCACCAGGCCGTAGATCATGCCGCCGCAGAGCGCGCTCTCGCCGATGGCGAAGACGGCGGGGTCGCTGGTGGCGAGCGTCGGATCGACGACGATGCCGCCACGCTCGCCCACCGCGAGCCCGGCGCTGCGCGCCAGCTCGTCGCGCGGACGGATGCCGGCGGAGACGACGACCATGTCCGCGGGCAGGAGGCGATCGCCCGCGAGTCGCAGCCCCGTGACCGCCTCGTCGCCGACGATGGCCTCGGTCTGCGCGCCGGTGTGCACGCGCACGCCGAGGGCCTCGATGGCTCGACGGAGCACGTCGCCGCCGGCGGCATCGACCTGGCGCGGCATCAGGCGCGGCGCGAACTCGACGACGTGGGTCTCGAGCCCCATGTCGTGCACCGCCTTCGCGGCTTCGAGCCCGAGCAGCCCGCCGCCGATGACGACGGCCCGATGGGCGCGCCGTCCCCAATGCTGGATGCGCTCCAGATCCTCGATGGTGCGGTAGACGAACACGCCGGTGCGATCGACGCCGGGGAGCGGCGGCACGAACGGCGCCGAGCCGGTGGCGAGCACGAGCGCGTCGTACGCCTGCGCGCGACCGCGGGCGGTGACGACGATGCGCTGCGCGCGATCGACGTCGACGACGCGTTCGCCGAGATGCAGCGTGATGCCGCGCTCGGCGTACCAGGCGACGTCGGCGAGCTGCAGCTCGTCGGCGGTGCGTCCGGCGAAGAACTCGCTCAGGTGGACGCGGTCGTAGGCCGGGCGCGATTCCTCGCCCAGGACGACCACCCGCCAGCGCCGGGCCACGTCGTGCACGAGCAGTCGCTCGCAGAACCGGTGGCCCACCATGCCGTTGCCGACGACCACCAGGGTGCGCGCCGGCTGCTTTCCGTTCGTCCGCGGCATCACGATTGCTTATCCCTTCGATTGGCACCGCCGATGACTGCCTCGACGGCGACGTTCGGAGGTGGCGCAACGCAAGCGGGATGCCACGCAAAGGCTCAGAAATGGCGGGTTTCCGGCGACATCGCATCGAGCCCGGCGCTGCCTCGCCGGGCAGGGACCTGCCCGGTCGTCGGGCAGGACGTGGCCATTCACGAGGCAGATCGAGGGGATTGCGATAGGTTATGGTCGAGACGAAGCAGCTGCGGATCTTCCGGACCATCGTCGAGGTGGGGAGCTTCACCGGCGCGGGTGAGCATCTCGGCATCAGCCAGCCCGCCATCAGCCAGCAGATTCGTGCGCTCGAGGAGGAGCTCGGCGTGCAGCTGCTGGTGCGCGTCGGTAAGACCACGCGGCCCACGCCGGCGGGTGAGATCCTGCTGCACGGCGCACGGCACGTGCTCGACAAGCTCGACGAGACGGAGCGGATGCTCGTCGAGCACGGTCGCGGGCGCGCGGGGCTGGTGCGCATCGGCACGCCGGAGCCGCCCTGCAACTATCTCCTGCCCGCGGTGCTCGCCGACATGAAGCGCCGCTTCCCGAAGATCGACGCGCGCGTCACCAGCGGCCACACCGCGGTGACGCTGGCGCGGCTCCTGGGCGGCGAGCTCGACGTCGCGTTGATCCCGCTGCCGGCGGAAACCGGTCGCCTGCGGGTCGTGGACGCCGGGCGCGACGAGCTGGTGGCGATCGTGCCGCCCGACCATGCGTGGGCCGGGATGCCGTTCGTCACCGCGCGCGAGTTCGAGGAGCAGCCGGTGGTGCTGTACGACCGCACCAGCCAGATCACCGAGCTGACGCTGGGCTTCCTGCTCGACGAGGGCGTCTTCCCGCGCATCGCGGTCGAGATCGACCACCTCGAGGCGCTGAAGGATCTGGTGCGCGCGGGGATCGGCGTCGCCGTGGTGCCGGCGTGGTCGGCGCGTCGCGAGCTGGCGGCGGGAACGCTCGCCATGGCGCGGCTCGGCCCGACCGGGCTCGGGCGGTCGTGGGGCATCGTGTATCCCGACCTGCGCCCGCAGGCGGCGACGGTGCGCGCGCTGGTGCAGCTCTTCGCCGAGGCGCTGCCGCCGCTGTTCGTGCTCGCGGCGTGAGGGTGCTCGAGGAACGCCGGAGCGGGGACCGTTCTGCACTGGCCCGGATCACCTCGTCGCCGTCTCCACCGCGATCGCCCGTGCCACCGCCGGGTCATCGGTCATCCGCCGCCGATGATCCGCGACCTTCGGTAGCCGCCCGATGTCGACGCCGTCGGCCTCGAGCCACTGTGCCAGCGTGAACAGGTACATGTCGCAGACGGTGTACGTCTCCCCCATCACCCACGGCCCCTGGAGCATGTCGCTCTCGATCAGGGCGAAGCACTCGCCGACCGATTGTGGAGCCTTCTTCCGCATCGCCTCGTGCGCTGCGGGGTCGTCGGCCCAGCGATAGCCGCGCATCCGGTGCGCGTGCGCCACGTGGACCGTCGAGCACAGATAGCTGTTGAAGGCCTGGACCCGGGCGAAGGCGAAGGGATCGTCGAGCGGGGCGAGCTTCGCGGCGGGGAAGGTCTGGGCGATGAACACGAGGAGGGCGGGCGTCTCGGTCACGATGCCGCGGCTCGTGACCAGTGCCGGGACGCGACCCTTGGGGTTGAGCCGCAGGTACTCTGGCGACCGCTGCTCATTGGCTGTGAAATCGACCCGCCGGAGCTCGTAGTCGGCCCCCACGTGCTCGAGTGCGATGTGGGGCGCGAGCGCGCACGTGTTCGGGGCGTAGTAGAGAATCATCACGTTCCTCCCGCGCCGACCATAGAATCCGACGCGCGGACTGTCGATTCCGGCGCGGCGGTGCGGGGCCGTTGACACGTCGTTGCGAGGTGACCGAGGTGGACGTCATGCCTCCCCCCTACGACGGTGGATGCCTCTGCGCCGACGTCCGCTACCGCGTGACCGGCGAACCGCTGACGCTCTACGCCTGCCACTGCACCGACTGCCAGCGTCGCACCGGCAGCAGCTTCGCGCTCTCGCTGATGCTGCGGCGGAGCGACCTCACGCTGCTGCAGGGAACGCCCACGCCCTACGGCGCGACGCTGCCCGATGGTCGCCGCAAGCAGGGGCAGGCGTGCGCGCGCTGCGGGACGCGACTCTGGGGCGAGCCGGTGGCGGCGCCGCACGTCGTCGTCCAGCCCGGCACGCTCGACGACACGTCATGGCTACGTCCGGTGGCGCACATCTGGACCCGCAGCGCGCAGCCCTGGGTCGTCTTTCCGGCTGGCGTCGCGACCTTCGACGCGCAGCCATCGGACATGAGAGAGCTCGTCGCGCTGTGGCGGACGGCCTAGCGGAACTTCCGCTCGCTCC
>CAYOIZ010000091.1:0-15900 GCA_964404165.1 uncultured Binatia bacterium (SeqCode)
CGCCGATCAGCGCTCGCTGCTGGCGCTGCGCGTGCCCGTCCAGCTCGCCGCCGGTGCCAGCGCCACGCGACGCTTCGCCTTCGGCATGGTGCCCGGCGGCGGCACGCCCGACGCCGACGTCGCCGCGCTGCGTGCCGCCGGCCCCACGCTGGCGAACGATACCGCCACCGGCTGGAAGGACCGTCTCGTGTGGGCCGCCTTCCCCGGCCTGCCGCAGGCGGCGGCGATGCAGCGCGAGCTGGCCTGGGCGGCGTACTCGACGATCGCCAACGCCTCGTTCGACGAGTACCGCCAGGAGCGCGTCGTCGGCCAGGGCGGCGCGTACCGCTTCATCCACGGCCTCGACGGCGCCATGGGCGACCTCGCCCTCTTCGCCGAGTCGCTGCTCCTGATCGATCCCGACCTCGCGCGCGACACCCTCGCCTACGCGCTGTCGACGCAGCACGCCGCCGACCAGACCACGCCGTCGCGCTATCCCTACGCCACCACCGGCGTCGGCAACTTCAACGACGTCGGCATCTACAATCTCCGCAGCGACGCCTACTGGTTCCTGCCGTCCATCATCGGCAAGTACGTCGGCCTGACGCACGACGACGCCTTCCTCACCACCGAGGTCCCCTACTGGCCGCGCGCCGCGAACGACGACGGCACCGTCCTCGATCACATCACGCGCGGCCTCGACTTCGCGGAGAACGAGAGCATCCTCGGCATCGGCGCGCGCGGCATCGTCGCCATCGGCACCAACGACTACGCCGACGGCGTCAACAACCTGGCCGGCGGGCCCGTGACGTCGACGGGCGCGTCGTCGACCTACAACGCCGGCATGATCGTCCACGGGCTGCCGCTGGCCGCCGACGTCGTCGAGCCGCTCGACGCGCCGCTGGCGACGCGCATGCGCGCGCTGGTGACGTCGCAGTCGACGGCGCTCCTCGACGAGGCGTGGGAGGGCCACTACTTCTGGCGCGGCTTCGTCGACAGCGGCGACCCGTTCGCGCCGCAGCTCTTCTTCCTCGAGCCGCAGCTCTTCCCCTGGCTGTCGCGCATCGTCGACGACGTGCGCGGCAACGCCGCGCTCGATCAGGTGGTGGAGCGCCTCGAGACCAGCATCGGGGCCATCAGCAACGTCGCCATCGGCGCCGGCGGGCCCGTCGGCGGCATCGACCAGCCCCTCATCGGCGGCATCTGGCCGGTGGCGAACGCGTGGCTCACGCCGGCGTACGCGATCCGGGACCCCGACGAGGGCTGGAGCAGCTTCACGCGCAACACGCTCGCCGCGCACGCCGAGCTGTACCCGTCGCTCTGGTACGGCATCTGGACGGGCCCCGACTCGTTCAACGGGCCCGACAAGCCGCGTCCTGGCGAGGCCGACGCGCACATCGCCACCGCGCTCACCGACTACCCGGCACTGAACGCGCACATGCACACGTCGCCGCTGCGCGCGCTCACCGATCTCGTCGGCGTGCAGGGCCGGGCCGACGGCCTGCGCATCGCCCCCCTGCTGCCGACCGAGACGTTCCAGGTGCGCTGGCCGCGGCTGCGGGTACAGAGCACGCCGTCGTCGATGGCGGGCGACGTCACGCTGGCGGCGACGGCGCCGACGACGCTCACGCTCGCGCTGCCGAGCGGGCTCCGCGATCTGCCGTCGGTCGCGGCGATCGTCGGCGGCAGCGAGTCGCTGGTCGCCGTCGTCGACGGCGAGGCCACGCTCACGCTGCCGGCGTCACCGGGCGTCCCGATCGCCTGGTCGGTGGCGGCGCCCTAGCAGCCCACCCCAGGCTGCTGCGGCACCCGGTCCTCGGCGCGTCGGCGTCAAGCGATCGAAGCAGCATGGTGCGCCGGCTTCGCCGGCCGCACCATGGTGGTCGCACGCGACGTGTCGCCACGCACCCGGTTCCCTCCCGACCCAAGACATGGTCTTGGGTCGCGTTTTAGTCCATCAGCGTCGACGGCACCCACAGGACTTCGCTGTCGCGACCGACGGCGACGACGCCGCGGCTCCACGCGGCACCGGTGAGACGCGTGTGCTTGCCGAGCTCGACGGCGCGGTCGGCGAGCAGCGTGCCGTGCAGGATGCTGTCCTG
This sequence comes from uncultured Binatia bacterium (SeqCode), assembly GCA_964404165.1. Classification (GTDB taxonomy): domain Bacteria; phylum Desulfobacterota; class Binatia; order DP-6; family DP-6; genus DASYLJ01. The sequence continues at coordinate 2,082 of CAYOIZ010000091.1, forward strand.
GTCGGCGCGGAACGTCCCTCCGGCGCGGAACAGGATGCGGGCGGCCGGGTTGCCCTCGCCACCACCGTGGACGGTCATGCGGAAGCGCCGGCCGAGGTTGACGTCGCCGCGCACGAGCACCGTCACCGTGCCGGCGCCCTCACCCAGCTCCACCACCATGCCGGTGTCGGACGACGTCAGCAGCGAATCGAAGCTGTACTCGCCGGCGCCGAGCACGATGGTCGACTCCTGATCGAGCGTCACCGCGCCGTAGGCGCCCGGCGCCAGCACCGTGCCGCCGGCCACCTTCGCGATGCGTCGGTTCTCGCGTCCGGCGACGATGCGCCGGGTCGGCACCATGTCGAGGCCCCACGACTCCATCGCCGGCTCGCCGAGCGAGCCCGACGGCATGGCGGTCAGGTCACCGTGGATCTTCGGACGGCGCGTGCCGATGAACTTGAGGGCGCCCTCGTACATGACGTCGCCGAAGTACTCGCCGCGATCGCGCAGCAGACCGCCGCCCGCCATCGCCAGCACCGAGCCGGGCGCGCCCACCTGCACGTCGCGATCACCGCGAAACTCGCCACCGGCATAGACGTCGCCGCCGACGATGGCGAGGCGGCCCACCTTGACCGTGCCGCGTACCGACGTGAGGTCGCCGTCGACCTGCGAGGCCGTGCCGACGATCACCGCCTGGTCGGCGGTGAGGCTGCCACGGATGTGCACCTGGTTGGCGAGCTGCGCCACGCCGTCGGTGACGACGACGTCGCCCATGATGTCCGACAGCAGCCGCGCACGCAGCGCGGTGCGGGCGTGGACGTCGCCGACGAAGACCCGCTCGTCGATCATGACGCTGCCGTTGCAGCCGACGGGCGCCGGCAGGAGCCCGCTCGGGCCGCGCACGACCACCCGCGTGGAATTGCCGATGACGAGCGCGCGCTGTGCGGAGAGCGGTAGCTCCCGCGGGTGCACCCCGGCCGACGCCGCCACCACCCCCGCCAGCACTCCCAGCACCGTTCCGAGCGTTCGCATCTCCACGTCCTCCCCACCGTCGCCGGTGCAGCTTTGAACGCGACCGGCGTGGTTGCGCCGTCGCGTTCCACGGCCGGACTAGCTGCCGTGGACCTGGAGGGTGGAGAGAGCGAACCGCGTGCCAGCCCGAACGCCGCGGCGGGTGCGCGGTCAGCCGCCCAGGGTCACCTGCTTGGCAGCGGCTTTCATGATCTTGGCATCCTTCGGACGGACGACGCCGGCCTTCGTGGCAGTGCGCATGGCCTTGTTGAACGCCTTCACGTAGTCCTTGCTCGACGGGTACAGCTCGGCGAGCGTCGCGGCGTCGAACGCGACCGTGCTGCCGAAGAGCGCGCAGAGGATGCTGCTGGTCTGCCCGACCCCCGAGTACGTCGCGATCGGTACGTCGAGCTGCGGCGTGCGGATACCGCCGACGGCGTTGCCGCGGGCGTCGCGCGTCACGTCGGGCGGCTGGCCCGCGGGGGCGTTGAACTCGAGTCGCGGCATGCTCGCGGGGGGCTTGCCGCTGCGCACCCAGCGCTCGAGCGCGTGCAGCGCGGCCTTCAGCACGAAGTGGTGCGGACCAGAGTTCAGGTTCGCCGAACAGGTGACCCCGAGGACCGGCGGCGCGTTCGTCAGGATGAGCTCGGCGCCGGCGGTGGTGCTGCCGTCGTCGGTCATGCCGGCGACGACCGTGTAGGTGTCGGCGTGCGCCGTGCCGGCGACCTCCCACAGGCGGATGTGGTCCGTGTCGGGCTGGCGCGCGGGGACCGAGCCGAGGATGAGCAGATCGGTCTCGGTCTGGAAGGTCAGCACGGGGACGTCGATGTCCTCGCGGATGAACACCGGACGCGGCGCCGGCACGACGACCTGCGGCTTGTCCGACAGCGACGCGGCGTCACCGCCGCGGCTGTGGACCAGGAAGCCGTCGTAGACGTGCGCCACCGGATGGACGGCGTTGACGTAGGTGACCATGCGGAACGCCGACTGCGACTCGCCGGCGCCGATGACGCGCTTGATCTTGAGGTCGCCGAGCGGGCTCGGTCCGTTCGGGGTCCGGATCGCCCGCGCCGCCTGCGAGAAGATGTCGAACGAGAAGCTGTCGCCGGGGTGCGACAGCGAGCCGTAGCGCACCGGATCGACGGTCTTGAGCGGGCTCGGCAGGATGTCGAGCAGCGCCGGACCGCCCTCCACACCGACGTACTGTGCCGACACGCCCACGTACGCCCACCCTTCGCGCATGAGCTCGGTGTGCGCGCCGATCCAGTCGGCGGCGGCGTCGAGCCCGCCGCTGACGTTGAGCCACTCGACGAGCACCGTGCCGTTGAACGCAGCCTTCTTGATCGGGCGGTAGACGACGATGCGCGTGCGATACGGCGCGGTGACACCGGGCGTCGCGGTCCACTTGCCGTCGGACGTGAGCTTGGTGGCGCTGGTGAACGACGACGCCGTGCCGGTGAGGAAGAACTCCTCCAGCACGTAGCCGACGGTGGCCGGGTCGAAGGTGGTGGCGGCGACGAACGGCGCGCCGTTGCCGCCGGTGACGGGTCCTTCGATGGCGGGGCTCGGCACCTGGGCGGACGCGGTCATGGCGAACGCGAGCAGCGAGAACAACGAGACGCGGAGGGTCGAAGGCATCGAGCAGGTCCTCTGGTCGGGGGGCGCGGCGCCCGGCATGAACGGCCACTGTATCGTGCGGCCCTCGCGGACCGCCAGGGATTTTCGTAGGGTACGCACCGCACATGACGACCCACGGCTCGTTCCTCCGTACCGTCGCCCTGATCGAAGGGGTCTCGTTCCTGGTGCTCCTCGGCATCGCCATGCCGCTCAAGTACCTGGCCGGCATGCCCGAGCCGGTGAAGGTGGTGGGCTGGGCGCACGGCGTCCTGTTCATCCTGCTCGTCGGCGCGCTGGCGCACGCGGTGTTCATGCGTGGCTGGACGATGTCGCGCGCGGGGATGGTGTTCGTGTCGGCGCTGCTGCCGTTCGGGCCGTTCGTCGTCGACCGCCGGCACGCGTTCGACTGATGCTCCGCTCCTAGCGATTGCCGCAGGCGGCCGCGGGCGGCAGGAGCGTCGCATGCTCGCTCACCTGCGCTCCGGCGCGCTCCGCGGCATCGATGCGCTCGTCGTCGACGTGGAGGTCGACGTCACGCCCGGCCTGCCGCAGACGACCACGGTCGGGCTGCCGGACGGCGCCGTTCGCGAGGGACGCGATCGCATCCGTGCTGCGCTCAGGAACTCGGGCTTCGAGTTTCCGCAACGCCGCATCACGGTGAACCTCGGGCCCGCGGGTGTCCGCAAGGAGGGCGCCGCGTACGATCTGCCGATCGCGCTCGGTCTGATCGCGGCGTACGCGAAGACGCCCCTGCCCGACCTCTCGCAGTGGTGTGTGCTGGGCGAGGTGGGACTCGACGGCCGCGTGCACGGCGGACGGGGCGCCCTGCCGATCGCCGCGGCCGCGCGCGACGCGCGCCTGAAGGGCATGCTCGTCCCGGCCGCGAATGCCGCCGAGGCCGCGCTCGCCGGCGGCCCCCCGGTGATCGGCGTCGAGACCCTCGCCGAGGCCGTGGCCCATCTCCGCGGCGAGGACGTGAAGCAGCCCACGATCGTCGATGCGCAGGCGTTGCTCGACGCGGCGAGCGTCGTCGCCGGGGACTTCGCGGACGTGCGGGGTCAGGAGCATGCGAAGCGAGCACTGGAGGTCGCAGCGGCGGGGGGGCATGCGGTGCTCCTCCTCGGGCCACCCGGCTCGGGCAAGACGATGCTCGCGCGGCGCCTGCCGTCGATCCTGCCGCCACTCGAGCTCGCGGAGGCGATCGAGATCACCGCCATCCACAGCGTCGCCGGTCTGCTCGGCGACGCGCCACTCGTAACGACGCGGCCCGTCCGCGCGCCGCACTGCACGGTATCCGATGCGGCGCTCCTCGGCGGCGGCACACCCATCCGTCCCGGCGAGCTGACGCTCGCGCATCGCGGCATCCTGTTCCTCGACGAGCTGCCGGAGTTCCGTCGCAACGTGCTCGAGCCACTGCGTCAGCCGCTCGAGGCGCGTCGCATCACCATCGCGCGCAGCTCCGGGGCGCTCGCCTTCCCTGCCGACGTCCAGCTCATCGCGGCGATGAACCCGTGCCCGTGCGGCATGCTCGGCGACCCGGCCGACACGTGCCGCTGCAGCCCGATCGCGCTCGAGCGCTATCGCACGCGTGTGTCCGGCCCCCTGCTCGATCGCCTCGATCTGCACGTCGAGGTGCCGCGCATCCCGGTGACGGAGCTCGGCGACGGCATCCCGCCGGGCGATCCGTCGCACGTGATCCGCGCCCGCGTCCTGGCGGCGCGGGCGCGCCAACGCGGGCGTCGCGGCGGGCTCAATGCGCACATCCCGGGGCGCGAGGTGCGGCGCGTGTGCCGGATCGGCGCGGCGGGACAACGCCTGCTGGAGCTGGCGAGCGAGAAGCTCGGGCTGTCGGCACGCGCATACACGCGCATCCTGCGGGTGGCACGGACGATCGCGGACCTCGCGGGTGAGACCGACATCACGACGTCGCACCTGGCGGAGGCGGTGCAGTACCGGAGCCTGGATCGTCGGCTGGCGGGGTAGCTCAGCCGACGACGAGCGTCGCGCCCCCTGCGGTCCGCTCCACCGTCAGCGAGCGCATGCGATCGTGCGTGCTGAGACACCCCTCCCAGAGCCCGCTCCACGCCGCGAGGGTCTGCTCCGACCGGAACGCGGTCAGCGACGACACGCGACCGGCATGCCACCGCACCACCAGGCGATCGCCCTCGCGCGTGACGTCGGCGCGCTCCGCCTCTCCCTCCGCCATCGCCACCAGAAATGCGCCGAAGGCCGCGAGCCCGTCCTCGATGCCCAGCATCGCCTGCAGCCGGCGATAGTACTGCCGCCCCACCAGCCGCGCGCTGAGGCGCGCATGCGTCGCCAGGTGCGCCGGCGCCATCGCCGCCAGCCCGTTCGCGACGTAGTCCACCGCGTAGTTCCGCTTCGCGCGCAGCAACCGATCGCCCGTCCACAGCGACGGCGACAGCTCCGGCGCCAGCGCCGGATCGAACCGCGGCGGCGCCTCGTCGGACCGGAACCGCAGCCGCTCGTCGTGCCCGAGCGTGCGGTCCTCCTCGATGAAGTACCCGCTGAACCCGTACTCCGCCGTCATGTCCTGACTCGTGCACACGAACCCGAGCCGCGGGTTCCGCAGGCTGACGCCGTTCTGCGCATACCACCCGCGCAGGAAGCCGTGGCTGACGCTCTCCGGCACCCCACAGATCGCCGTGCCCTCGTAGATCCAACGCGGATGCGGGAACCGCACCCACGCCTTCTGGTCGCTCACGGGCATGTACTCCACCTCGACGCCGCCGATGCGGTTCGAGAGGTAGTGGTAGCGCGCGCACGCGACCGCGTGCGGCAGGCCGGTGAGCCCGAGCTTCTCGAAGCTCGAGAGGAACTTCGCCTCGTGCTGGCGACGGAACGTGCGCCGGATCCACTCGCCGACGACCGCTGGCCCCTCACGGCTCGCCACCATGAGGATCATGCCCGTGAACCACGCCTGGTAGAGGATGGCCGTGGCCTCGAACGCGGCGGTCGACATCAGTTCGGCCAGCTCACCCACTCGTCCTCGGCCGTGAACGGCACGCCGAGGGGGTGGTCGATGGGCGTCGGTCCGTCGATCAGCGACGGCCACGCCGGCGGTACCATCTCCGACTGCAGCTTCTCCATCACTGCCGTCAGCTCCTGCACCTTGTCGGGACGTTGCGCCACCAGGTCGTGCTGCTCCGTCGGGTCGGTGTTGAGATCGAAGAGCCACGTCTTCTCCGGCCGCTCCGAGACCTGCAGCTTCCAGCCGTCCACCAGCACGCTGCGGTAGAACCCCGAGCGCCAGAAGATCGGCCGGTCGACCGTGCCGCCTTTCGTGAGCGCCACCAGATCGACGCCGTCGATGACGCGATCCGCAGGCAGCGGCGCCCCCGCCGCGGCCGCCGCGGTGGCGAAGATGTCGACGTGCGTCACCGGCGCGCCGTCGAACGTCGTGCCCGCGGCGAGCTTCGCCGGCCACTTCGCGAAGAACGGCGTGTGCACGCCGCCCTCGAAGAACGTCAGCTTCCAGCCGCGGTACGGCTTGTTGATGTCGGGCAGGCCGATGTAGTTCGCGCCGCCGTTGTCGCTCGTGAAGACGACGAGGGTGTTCTGCTCGAGCCCGTTCGCCGCCAGCGCGTCGAGCACCTTGCCGACGCCGCGATCGAGGGCGCGGATCATCGCCCCGTACACCCGCTCGGTGTGGTTCCCGATCTGCGGCAGCGCATCGTAGTCGGACCTGAGCGCCTGCAGCGGCGTGTGCGGGGCGTTGAACGCCAGGTACAGGAAGAACGGCCGGTTGCGGTTGGCCTCGATGGCGCGCACCGCCTCGTCGGCGAGGTAGTCGGTCATGTAGGTCGCCGGCGCGAAGCGCGGGCCGTCGTCCTTGCGCACGTTGAACGCCAGGTTCGCCCACAGGAACTTGTCGATGGGGTCGAAGTCCTGCACCGAGTTCACGACGTTCGGATCGTCCTGCTCCATGAACATCGCGGCGCCCTGGTAGAAGCCCAGGAACTCGTCGAAGCCGCGCTTCGTCGGCCGCATCGGCGGCGCGTCACCGAGGTGCCACTTGCCGAGCATGATGGTGCGGTAGCCCTGGCGCTTCAGCAGCTCCGGCATCGTCACCTCCGACGCCGGGATGCCCATCTGATCGATGGACGGCACGTCCTTCTCGCGCTCGGAATGGTAGATCGGCGGGTGCAGCGTGTCGCGCTGCATGTAGGCGATGAGCCGCATGAACTGCTTCGGCGCCGGCGTGAACTCGAAGCCGAAGCGGGTCGGGAAGCGCCCCGTCATGATGGCGGCGCGCGACGGCGCGCAGGTGGCGTTGCCGGCATAGCCGCGCGCGAACTCGACGCCCTGCTGCGCGATGGAGTCGATGCGCGGCGTCGGCACCGCACCCTTCCCCACGCCGCCGCCACGAAACGTCAGGTCGTTGTAGCCGAGGTCGTCGGCCAGGATGACGACGACGTTCGGCGGCCGCTGCGCGGGCGGCGCCGCGGCCGTCTCCGGCCCCTGCTGCCACTCCACCGTCTGCGTCGGGCCGATGGGATCGCGCCACCGGTCGAGCCGCCCGGGGAGCGGCAGCAGCAGCGTGTCGCTCCAGGTCCACAGCACCCCCCCGGTCACGAGGACGACGGCCACGACGACGAGCGCGATCTTCGAACGCATCCCGCCATCATGGCACGAACCCGTGCCGGGGTTGGAACGGTTCGATCGTCAGTCGCAGGGGTCGACGAAGCCCGCCGCGTTGGCGTCGACGAAGCGGCCCTCGATCGTCATCACGATCGACGTCGCGCGTCCCGTGGCCAGGCCGTCGGTCAGCTTGATGCCGCTGGCCTTGGTGACGAACGGGATGCCGGCGGTGCCGAAGAGCCCGCGCAGCTCGTCCGAGACCTCGCAGTCGAACGTGCGCGACACGAACGGATTGCCGAAGCCCGGCGTCACCGCGTCGGTGGCGAGCTGGACCAGCTTCGCCTCGTCCATGCCGTAGGCGTTGAGATCGAGCGTCGGATAGCGGACGGGGCCCTGGTCGGCGATGTTGCCGGGCATGCGCACCGGCTGCAGCGGATCGGTGTGCTGATACGTCTGCGCGAGGATGGGATTCGCCACCTCGACGCCGCCGATCACGAACTTGCCCTTCAACTGCAGCTGCACCGTGGCAGCCAGCCGCTCGTCGCCGGCGCCGATGAAGTCACCGACGTTGTCGTCGGCGATGAGGGTGATCGTCCCCTTGAACTTGGCGTTCTTCAGCGACGAGTAGGCCACGACGCAGGTCTGGTCGGTGCAGCCGGTGGCACCGGGGTCGGTGGGGTCGCAGGCGGTGCCCTTGGCGGGACCGCTGCTGCAGACGTGCGGCAGGCCGAGCTCGCGATTCTGCTGATCGACGGCTGCGAACGACGAAGCGGCCAGACCGAGACAGAGCACCATCGGGAGCAGGTTACGACGCATTGGAAACCCTCCTGTGTGAAGGCTTGCCGACTAACACGACGACCAGGGACCACGCCAGTGCGATCCCGACGGCCCCCCACCCGACGGCGTCCCCCCATCGCTGGTAGACCGTGCCGACCTGGCCCATCTGGACGCTGCCGCGGACCACCTCGACCCGGCCGAACCCGCTGCGGGCGACGACCCGCCCGTGCGCGTCCACGATGGCCGAGATGCCCGTGGCGGTCGCACGGAGCAGCGCGCGCCGGTTCTCGACGGCGCGGAGGCGGGCGATGCCGAGCTGCTGCTCGGCCGGGGTGGCATGGGCGAACCAGGCGTCGTTCGACAGGTTGACCAGGAGGTCGGCGTGCTCGCCGAGGGCACGCACCGTCTCCGGGTACATGGACTCGACGCAGATGAAGGCGCCGACGCGGCCGTTGCGGGTCCGCAGCAGCCGGGGCACCCGCCCCGGGACCAGGTCCCTGCCGGCACGCAGCCCGCGCGGCAGGAGCGACGCCTCGCCCATCGGCATCAGTCGGACCTTGTCGTACCGACCGGCGATGCGTCCGTCCCGGACGAGGAACGCGGAGTTGTACTGCCGCACGTCGGTACTGCCCTGCTCCGAGCCGAGGCCGCCGACGATCAGCTCGGCGCCGAGGTCCCGCGACAGCCGGAAGAGCTCGTCCCGTCGCGCCCCGGGGTCCTTCATGGAGAACGTGATCGCGTGCTCGGGCCACAGCACCAGATCGGCACCGGCCGCACCGGCACGGCTCAGGGACACGTACTCCTCGAAGGCCGCCACCCCGTTGCCGTCCGAGCCGGCGCCGCCCTGGACCAGCGCGACCGCCACCGGCTGCCCGGTCGTGAACGTCTCCCGGAGGCGGACGTGGCCGTACGCGAGCACGGCCGCCACGGCGAGCAGCACGAGCGCCGCGCTCCGCCGCGGGTGCCGTGGCCGCAGGCGGGGCTCCACGAGACCGGCCACGATCGCGCCGGCGGCGGCCATCAGCATCCCCACCGGATAGGGGCCGCCGATATCCGCCACCTGCGTCAACGCGGACCATCCCACCTGCGAGTAGCCGAGCAACGCCCACGGGTCGCCCACGAACACCCGCGAGCGTGCGAGCTCGCAGGCGCCCCAGCCGAGTGCCACGAGGAGCGGCGTCGCGGCACCCCGCCGCGCGAGCCACGACACCCAGGCGGTGAAGGCCCCGAACCAGACCCCGGCGGTCGTCGAGCTGACGGCGAAGAATCCGAGCCACCCCGTGAGCAGCGACTGGTCGAAGAAGGACGCGATCATCCCCGGGAACCACCACCCGACCCCCCAGGCCATCGCGACCCCGAACACGAGCCCGTACCCGGCGGCTCGCAGACTCCCGACACGCACCGAGCCGACGAGCAGCGGCGCCAGCGCCACCCAGCCGAGCGGCGCCCAGCCGAGGGGCGGGAAGGACAGCGCGTAGAGCGCCGCAGCGAGGAGGACGTGGAGCACCTGGGCGTGGGCGGCTAATACGCTGGGTGATACCCGGTCAAGCCGGCGCCCGCGCACGGGTTGCCCACGTCGAGCAGGTCGGCCACAGTCCGGTGGTCAGCAATGCAAAGCGAGCGGCGGCATGCGACGGTGCTCTTCGCCGACGTCTCCGGCTTCACCCGGATCGGCGGCGAGGTCGATCCCGAAGAGCTGCGCGACCTGATGAACCGCTGCTTCGTGCCGCTCGAGCACGCGGTGCGGCGGTTCGGGGGTCACGTCGACAAGTACGAGGGCGACTGCATCATGGCCACCTTCGGCGCGTCGTCGGCCATCGAGAACACCGCCCGCGCCGCGGTGAACGCCGCCATCGACATGCGCCGCTGCATCCGCGCGCTGCGGGACGAGGGCAAGGTACCCGCGGCCATCGACCTGCACGTCGGCATCAACACCGGGGTGATGATCGCGGGCGAGGTGGGCGGCGCCACCAAACGCGACTTCACGGTGATGGGCTCCACCGTGAACCTCGCCGCGCGCCTGAAGGACTCCAGCCCGGCCGGCACGATCTGGGTCGGCCGCGACACGCATCGCTATACCCGCGACCTCTTCGAGTGGACGACGCTGGCCCCGCTGACGTTCAAGAACGTCGCCGAGCCGATCCCCGTCTTCGAGCTGCAATCGTCCGAGGAGCGCGACGTCCGCGACGCCGGTCGTCACGTCGCCTCGCAGCTCGTCGGGCGCGACGCCGAGCTGGCCCGCCTGCGCGACGCCGTGGCCGCCGTTGCAACCGGACGCGGCGGCATCGCGCGACTCGTCGGCGAGGCCGGGCTCGGCAAGTCGCGCCTCCTCGCCGAGCTCGCCCGCTGCGACGAGATGCGGCACGTCCTGCTGCTCGAGGGCCGCGCCGTCGCCCTCGGCTCGACGGCGCCCTATCAGCCGTTCGTCGCCCTGTTCCGGCGCTGGGCCGGCGTCGCGCCGAGCGACCCCGAGCCGGAGGCGTTCGCCAGGCTGGCGACGGCCATCGAGTCGGTGCTCGGCCGCGACACGGCGGACGTCCTGCCGTTCATCGCCACCGTGTGCGGCATGCGCCCCCCGGGCGCGCACGCCGAGCGCCTCGCGGGCATGTCGGGCGACGGCCTCGAGAAGGTGATCGCGCGCAGCGTGCGCCGCCTGATCGACGCCCTCGCGGCGCGCCAGCCGCTGGTCCTCGTCTTCGACGACCTGCACTGGGCCGACGCCTCGTCGCTCGATCTGCTCGACGGCCTGGTGCGTGCGACCGACCGCCCGGCGCTGTTCGTGCTGGTCCACCGCCCGGACCCCCGGCTCGACGGGCTGCCGATCTTCGCCGGCAGCGCGGAGCAGCTCGGCGTCCCCGTCACCGACGTCACGCTGGAGGTGCTGACGTCGAAGCAGAGCGACGCCCTGATGGAGAACCTGCTCGGCATCGCCGACCTGCCGATCCACCTGCGCACGCTCATCGCGCGGAAGAGCGAGGGCAACCCGTTCTACGTCGAGGAGGTCGTGCGCACGCTGATCGAGGACCGCGTCGTCGAGGCACACGGCGACGCCTTCCGGCTGACCGCGCGCGCCGCCAGCGTCGACATCCCCGGCTCCATCCAGGAGATCATCATGACGCGCGTCGACCGGCTCCCGCCGGCGACGAAGGCCCTGGCACAGCTGGCGTCGGTCGTCGGCCGGCGGTTTCCGCGGGCCGTGCTCGCGGCCGTGGCCACGGAGTCGCCGGCGGCCCTCGACGACGAGCTGGCCCTGCTCCGCGAGCGCCAACTCCTGCAGGCCACGAGCGGCAGCGACGACGACCTCGTCTTCACGCACGCACTCACCCAGGAGGCCATCTACGAGTCGGTGACGCTCAAGACCCGCCGCACGATGCATGCCGCCGTCGCCACGGCGATCGAGCGGCTCTTCGCCGACCGTCTCACCGAGGTGTACGCGATGCTCGCGTACCACTGGAGCCGCGCCGACGATCTCGTCAAAGCCGAGGACTACCTGTTCCGCGCCGGGGACGAGGCCGCCCGTGCCGCCGCCTCCGCGGAGGCGCTCGACTTCTTCCGCGAGGCGTCGCGCCTCTACCTCCAGATCCACGGCGACGGCGGCGACCCCGCGCGCAAGGCGCTGCTCGAGGCCAACATCGGCTACGCGCTGCTGAACCGCGGCGAGCTGCTCGAATGCATTCCGCACTTCGACACCGCCCTGGCCCTCCTCGGCGAGCCGGTGCCGACGACGCCGGGCGCGCTGTACCGTCGTGCGGCGACCGACCTGCCCGTCCTGCTGTGGCGCGTGTGGCGCGCCCGCGACCGTCCCCCCACCGGCTCCGCCGACGCCGCCCGCGTCGCGTCGCTCACCATCCGCTACAACTGCAATCGCGCGCAGACGACCAGCGACATGCAGCGCGGGTTCTTCGATGCGATCCGCACCCTGCGGCTGCTGACGGACACGGACCCGGCGGCGGTGGACGAGGCGTGCGGCATGTACGGCGGCGGCGCCGCGCTGTTCGCCTTCTCGGGGCTGTCGTTCCGTCTCGCACGCCGGTTCCTGCGGCTGGCGGAGATGCTCGTGCGCGACGACGACGCCCGCGACGACTTCGTGTTCCGGTCGTACCGGTTCCTGGTCGGCTACTTCGAGGGGACGTGGACCGACGACTGGGCGCTGCCGCCCGAGGTCGTCGACCAGGCCATCCGTTACGGCCAGATGTGGGACGCCAACACCTACCTCGGCCTGCACTGCGAGCAGGCGATCGCCCAGGGTCGCTTCGATCTCGCGGCGTCCGACTGCGTGCTGCTGCGCCGCATGGCCGACGACTACGGCTTCGAGTTCGCGCACTCGAACCTGCGCTACATGACGGCCTACGAGCTGCTCGAGCGCCGCCGCCTGGACGAGGCGCTCCACGCCCTCGACCGCTATCGCGAGAGCCGGCGCGAGGCCCTGCACGATCTGCTGGCGCTCGGCACCCGCGCCCACATCGAGCTCCTCCGCAACGACCCGTCCGCCGCCACCGCGACGCTCGACGCCGGCCATGCGCTGCGCATCCGGATCGGGCTGGTGCCGCCCTACTATCTCGGCCCCCTGCTCACGAGCCGCCTGCTCTGCGACGTCATGGCGCTGGACGCCATCCGCGGCGATCCGTCGGCCGTGGCGGTCGTGCGTGCCGCGCGCGACAGCCTGGCGGATGCGCAGCGGATGGCGACATGCCTGGCGCGGGCGCGCCCGGCGGTGACGCGGCTCGAGGGCACCCTCGAGTGGCTGCGCGGCCGGCACGCGCGCGCCGTGCGCGCATGGTCGGAGAGCCTGCGCATTGGCGAGGCCCTCGGGGCGCGCCCCGAGGTGGCGCGCACGAGCCTCGAGATCGGCCGTCGCCTCGCGGAGCCGGGCAGCCCCACGCAGCGCATCGAGGGCGTCGACGCCGCGCAGTACCTCGCGCGCGCCCGGACCCTGTTCGCCGCCTGCGGCCTCGATGACGAGACGACGATCCCCGGCGCCGGTGCTGGTCGCACCGGCGCCGGGGTGGACGTCACTCCGTGAGGTCGAGGAACGCGCCGCTCGGCGAGCCCACCGTACACGGGAACGGCAGCACGCCGGCGTAGTCCTGCTCGAGCGTGCCGACGGCGGTCTTGTCGATGACGGCGGCGGGATTGGCCATGGCGTCGCCCAGCCACTCGCGCAGCAGCGTGCCGCCGACGAGGCCGTTGTCCCAGTTGTTGTTGTTCACCTGCCCGTGGATCGATGGCGTCGACGCCCGCAGGTAGCTGTGCAGCCCCGGCATGCCCTGGACGCGGCAGTAGTTCGTCCGCACCGCGTTGATGAACGCCGGCCGCGACGGGAACAGCGTCGTGTTGCGCTGCGTGTCGTCGTTCTGGTTCGAGATGGTGAGGAACTGCTGTTCCGGGACGCCGAGCAGCCGGTGCGCGGTGGCGAGCTCGAGGTTGCCGAAGATCTCCGAGCAGTCGGCCGTGAAGCAGTACGGCGGCAGGTACGGTTGCGTGTTCCAGCCCGGGAACGTCGGCGCCAGCGTGACGCTGCCGAGGAAGATGACGCCGACGGTGCCGTTGTCCATGGCGAGGGCGGCGTCGGGCGCGGCGCTGGTGTGCACCCAGCCGAGGTCGTCGAGCACCCAGTGATAGTTGTACGACGCGCCGTAGCCGCCCGCCGAGCTGCCACTGAACACCATGAGCGGCCGGTCGGCGCGGTAGCCGTCCGGGTCGGTGGCGTTCATGTCCGCCCAGATGAGGTCGCGCACGTACTGCATCGTGGCGCGCACGTTGAGCGCCCCGTACCGCTGCACCGTGATCTCCGTGTACGCCGTCGGCACGCCGCCGCCGATGTGGAGGTCCT
>CAYOIZ010000092.1:0-15640 GCA_964404165.1 uncultured Binatia bacterium (SeqCode)
TCGCCGTGAACCCGTCCGCCGGACAGGCCGCCGACGCCCCCGTGCACGTCTCCGCGACATCACACACGCCCGCCGTGGCCCGGCACTGCACCCCATTCGCCACCAGCGTGTCCGCCGGGCACGCCGCGCTCGATCCCGTGCAGGTCTCCGCCACGTCGCACGCGCCCGCCGCCGCACGACACTCCACGCTGTTCGCCGCGAACCCGTCCGCCGGACAGGCCGCCGCGGACCCCGTGCACGTCTCCGCCACGTCGCAGTCATCCGCGGCCGCACGACACTCGACGCCGTTCGCCGTGAACCCGTCGGCCGGACAGGCCGCCGACGCCCCGGTGCACGTCTCCGCGACGTCGCACGCGCCCGCCGTCGCGCGACACTGCACGCCATTCGCCACCAGCGTGTCCGCCGGGCACGAGCCGCTCGAGCCGGTGCACGTTTCCGCCGTGTCGCACGCTCCCGCCGCTGCGCGACACACCGTCGCGTTCGATTCGTACTGACACGACGACGAGCAGCAATCGCCGCTCGTCGTGTTGCCGTCATCGCACTGCTCGCCGGAATCGATCGACGAGTTGCCACACAGCGACGTCAGCGTGACGGTGACGAAATGCCCGTCCGACGCCTGCGTGCGCGATCCGACGCCGGGATACACCCCCGCCGTGTCGCTGTAGTCGGCCGCCAGGCCGAGGCGGGTGCCGCACTCGTCGCCGAGCAACAGACCGAGCAGCCCCGTCGAGGTGCACGTAGCGCTCCAGGTGAACGTCAACGTGTGCGCCTTGGCGACACCGTTGCTGGTGCCGTCGATCCGCGCCGTCGACGTGACGTGGAACCCGGTGTTGCCACCTCCGCTTCCCGACAAGCTGCCCGGATCCGCGAGACTCAGGCTGCCGCTCGCGACCGTTCCGCCCGACTGCCCGCCGGTCACGCCGTCCGCATCCGCCGACGCCGACGAACCGTCGTCGTGCAACGTGAACGCACCGGTCAGGTTGGTGTCGACGGTGAGGTAGTACGTCCCGGGCGCCGTCACCTCGAACGAGATGGTGTAGTCGGTCGCGAGCGTCTCGGACCGCGTGCCGACCGTGATCAGATCGTTGTCGGCGCCGACGAACTCGGCATACCGCGTCGTGAACGTCGTGCTGGTGGAGCTCGAGATCGCCACCGTGGACTTCCGCTGGTAGCGGTCGCCCAGGACGTCGACGAGCTGGTCCGATCCGTTGCCGGCGTTCTTGCCGATGGCGAGGTTCGCGATCGACTGCGCCGACGCCGATCCGGCATCCAGCAGGAGAACCAGCAGCAGAAGCCCGCGAAGACGATGCATGAATGGCTTCCGACCTGCGGCAGCCATTCAAGAGTATCGACCGGATATTCCGATACTTCAGAATCCGATTCCGGATCACGGCGGCTTGCGACGTCAGGATTCTGACATCGGGGCGAATCGGCTCACCCCAGCGCGAGCGCGGCCAGCACCACCGCCGCGGCAACCATGCCCACGCGACGGGCGAAACCGGGCTGGATCACGGCGTGGTCGGACGCGATGCTGCGGACGTCTTCGGGGCGCAGGTGGCCCGCCGTCACCGACTCCGTCAGGGCGAGAGACTCCTCCACCAGCAGTTCGCGGAAGACCCGCCCGATCTCGGCCGACGCCACCGACGGGTCGCCCTTGTAGCTGACCTCGACGCCGCCGTAACCCCACCGCGCGTTCATGAGCCAGCCGAGCCCCCCGGCGACGCCTTCGAACACGGTGCGCAGCTTCGTGGCATCGCCGCCGCAGCGCTCGCGTGCAGCGATCAGCACCTCACCGACGCGCTCGAGCGGCCGCCATCGCGGCGGCGCCAGCGGACCGAGGCTCGCGTAGTCCTCCTCGACCAGCTCCGGTTGCTGCGCCAGCATGAACGACGTCTCCCACGTCCCCGCGTGCTCACCGACGAGGAGCCCGGTGCGCTCGCGGTCGGTGAGCGGACGTCCGAGGAGCTGCTGCGTGCGCTCCATCCGCTGCCCCGTGATGATGCGATGGAGCACCAGGATCGACGGGGTGAACATCGCGATACCCGTGCGCCGGCTCACCCGACGGCACGCCGCCTCCAACGCCGACGCGTGACGCGGCCCACCGTGTCCGTTGGTCACGACGACGTGACGATAGCCGGCGCGCGCGAGCGAGCGGCCGTGCGCCACGAGCGTCGAGTACAGGGCACGCTGCGACACGTTCATCGAGCCGCGCAGCGGCAGCTCGTCGGTGCCGATGGCGAGCGCCGGCAGCTGCACCACCGTCCACTCCGGATGCCGCTCGGCGAAGCGACGGCCCGTCTCCTCGGCCATCCAGCGCGCCATGTACCAGTCCATGCCCAGCGGCAGGTGCGGCCCGTGCACCTCGAGTGCCGAGACGGGCTGGAAGGCGACGGTGCGCGCACCGTCGAGACGACGGACCTGGGTGTAGGTGAGCTCCTCGGCACGGACGACGGGCATCCGCGAGTGCTAACGCGCGTATGGGTGCCGGCACAAGGCGGGTCAGACGTCGAGGCCGAGCGCCGCCCGCAAGGACGCCACGTCGAACCGCTCCGCCGCGGGCGCCTCCTGCTCGAGCGCCGCGATGCCGGCCACGACCCGGGCCACCGCGACGCGGCCCTCTTCGGTCGCCGCCATGCGGCGCGCGCTGCGACCACCGAGCGCCGGCAGCGCCTGCTCCGGCCACGTCACGTAGTACGCGCGCTTGAAGGCACGGATCGGCGCGGACGGGTCGTCGCGCAGATGGCAGCCTCCGAACGTGCGACCGCTGCCGCACGGGCAGACCGCCCCGGGCGTGATGCGCAGCCGCGAGGCCACGTCGGGATGGGGCCAGCGTACGCGCACGAGCACGTCGTCGCCGACCGCCAGCTCCTCGGCGAGGAACGTCGCGCGGCGGGCGCGGAACGTGCCGGCGTGGCGCTCGAAGAACGGCACCAGGACCCCCGCACACACGGCGGCGACGGCGACATCGGCTGGGGTCGTCGGCCGGCGGGTGCCGTCCGGATGCAGGCACAGCACGACGGGATGCGCGTCGGGCGCGACGATCGGCCAGTCGTGCGTCGCCACCTCCGCCCGCATCGACGGCGGCAGGGCGTCGCCGGGCTCGAAGTTGAGCGACAGCAGGAAGCCCGAGAGGTCGGTCGTGCCGAACGACTCCCACGCCGCGTATGAATCGAAGAGCAGGAAGCCGCGATCGTCGCCGCGCGCACCCATGACGGTGAGGCAGGCGTCGTGGATGCGCAGCGCCGGGATGTCGACGGCCAGGACCTGGTCCTCGGCCGCGATCGTCCACGGCGCCAGGCGATGGAGTGCGGCAGCGGCATCGAAGAGCTCGCGCACCTGCCCTTCGGTGATCGTGTCGCCTTCGAGGTAGCTGGCGCGCAGTCGCGCGGGACGCGTTGGCATGCGACGATGTACCTCCTGAACGGGCGGTCCACCACCATGTCGGTCATCGATTTCTTCGAGCTGCTCTCCTTCATCGTCACCGTGATCGGTCTGCCGTTCGCGATCTGGGTCTTCCTGCGCGAGCAGCGGAAAGAGCGCGAGAACGAGGACCAGGAGGCCTACCAGCTGCTCTCCGACGCCTACAACGACTTCCTGTCGCTGGTGCTCGCCAACGCCGACCTGCGGCTGCGCACCGCCAGCGGCTCGCCGGCGCTCGACGACGAGCAGCAGGAGCGCCAGCGCGTCATCTTCGAGATGCTGATCTCGCTCTTCGAGCGCGCCTACCTCCTCATCTGGGACGAGGTCATGTCGCCGAAGCAGCGCCGTCGCTGGCACTCGTGGGACGACTACATGCGCGAGTGGTGCCGGCGCGACGACTTCCGCCGCCTGCTGCCCGAGCTGCTGCGCGGCGAGGATCCGGAGTTCCAGGCCTACATCAGTCGGCTCGCGCACGAGGAGGCCCAGGCTGCATGAGCGCGCCGGCGCTGCGCGTGGAGCAGCTCGTGAAGGTCTATCGTCGCGGCAAGGGCGCCGCGGTGCCCGCGGTCGACGGCCTCTCGTTCGACGTCCCCACCGGCTGCATCTTCGGCCTGCTCGGCCCGAACGGCGCCGGCAAGACGACGACCCTCAACATCCTGACGACGCTGATCCAGCGCACCTCCGGACGCGCCGCGGTGATGGGCTACGACGTCGCGACGCAGGGCCTCGAGGTCCGGCGTCGCATCGCGGTGGTCATCCAACAGACCGCCGCCGACATGTTCCTCAACGTGCGCGACAACCTGCGCACCTACGCCCGCTTCCATCGCATCGACGACGCCACCGCGCGCCGGCGCATCGACGACGTGCTCGACCGCTTCCAGATCGTCGCCGAGGCCGACCGCAAGGTGATGGACCTCTCCGGCGGCCAGCGCCGTCGCGTCCAGGTGGCGAAGGTCTTCCTCGTCGACACGCCCGTCCTGTTCATGGACGAGTTCTCGACCGGCATGGACCCGATCCTGAAGCGCGCCGTGATGGACATGCTGCGCGAGGAGCAGCGCAAGGGACGCACCATCATCCTGACGACGCAGATCCTGAACGAGGCCGAGGAGCTCTGCGACGACATCCTCATCGTCGACAAGGGCCGGCAGGTGGCGCGCGGCGACCTCAACGCGCTCAAGCTGCTGAGCCAGGGCATGAAGGAGGTGACGATGACCTTCGACCGCCTCCCCGACGGCCTCGAGGCCGAGCTGCAGGCGCTCGCGCCGCTGCACCTGCGCATCACGGGCGCGACGGTCGAGATCGGGCTGCGCATGCCGGAGGCGGAGATCCTGGCGCTGGTGGCCCGGCTCGCCGCGCGCGGCACCGTGCTGCGCGTCGAGGTGAGCGGCGCCAGCCTCGAAGACGTCTTCGTCGAGCTGCTGGCGAGCTGAGGGATCGATGTACGCGCTCCGTGCGGTGGTCTATCGCGAAGCCCGGGTCCGGGTGACGAACGCCACCTTCATCTTCTGGGACCTGTTCTCGCCGCTCGCCTACCTGCTCGTCTTCGGCGTCGGCATGGACGCGGCGATGGGCCCGCCGCTCGTGCTGCCGGGCATCGACTACAACGCCTTCTTCCTGGCCGGCGTGCTCGCGATGGCGAGCTTCGGCATCGCGTCGAACACGGCGTGGTCGTTCTTCCTCGACCGTGACAACGGCATCTTCTACGAGATGCTCACCTACCCGCTGAGCCGCGGCGAGTATCTCTTCGGCAAGGTGCTGTTCAACGTCGGCGTCGGCGGCCTGCAGGCGCTGATCGCCATCGGGCTCGGCGTCGCGCTGCTCGACATCCCGCTGGTGTGGTCGCGCCTGCCCATGCTGCTGGCCGCCGTCGTCGTCGGGGTGATCGGCTGGTTCTTCTTCTACGCCTGCTTCGCGCTCGAGCTCCGGCGCAACGACGCGTTCAACACCGTCACGTCGATCCTGTACTTCGTGCTGCAGTTCGCGAGCTCGATGTTCTATCCCCTCGAGCCGCTGCCGGGGTGGCTGCGTGCCGCCGCCATGGCGAACCCGATCACGTGGCACGTCGACGTGATGCGGTTCGCGAGCATCGGCGTGGGCAACCCGACGACGATCGCCTGGGAGGCGCTGGCGTT
Organism: uncultured Binatia bacterium (SeqCode); assembly: GCA_964404165.1. Classification (GTDB taxonomy): domain Bacteria; phylum Desulfobacterota; class Binatia; order DP-6; family DP-6; genus DASYLJ01. Next base: position 5,553 of record CAYOIZ010000092.1, read on the forward strand.
CGTCGCCTTCACGGCGGTGTCGTTCGCGCTCGCGACGCGCTTCCTGAACCACCAGGAGTGACGGCGGCGATCCGCTGCACGACGGCGGGCCGCGGCGACGTCACCTCGCCGTGCTCGTACGCGACGACGCGGAGCCGACCGCGCACGACGTCCTCGAGCTCGCCCGGACGGAGCAGGAAGTCGGGATTGCGCGGATGGCCGAAGCGCTCGTTGCCGGCGGCGAAGGTCTCGTAGATCAGCACGCCGCCCGGGAGCAGGGCGTCGAGGAGCAGCGAGAAGAGCGGGCGGTGGAGGTAGTTCGTGACCACGATGCCGCCGAATCGCTCGCCGGGGAGCGGCCACGGCGAGCCGTCCTCGAGGTCGGCCTGCACGATGCGGAGTGCCGGATGCGGCTCGAGCCGGCTCGTGTCGCGATCGACGGCGGTGACGGGGTGGTCGCGGTCGAGGAACAGGTGCGTGTGACGGCCCGATCCCGCGGCGACGTCGAGCACAGGCGTCCCCGGCGCGACGAGCGACGCATGCTGGAGCACCCAGGGCGACGGCGGCAGCATGCCGAGCCCCTACCAGATTCCTCGGTGTTTCGTGGTATCGGCGACGGCATGATCGTGACGAACGCCCTCACCCCCACCGGCGAACAGATCAGCGCCCTCGCCGCCGACCAGCGTGACGAGCCCATCGTCATGCTGAACCTGCTCAAGTTCCGCGCGAAGGCGGTCTACCCCGACGGACGCGACCCGGAGCTGTCCGGCGAGGCCGCCTACATGCGCTACGCCGCGCAGATGATCCCGTACGTCGAGTCGCGCGGCGCTCGCGTCGTGTTCCAGGGCGACGCGCGCCTGCTGGCCGTCGGCGCGGTGGAGGACGTGTGGGACACCGTGGCGCTCGTGGAGTATCCGTCGGCGCGCGTCTTCCTCGAGATCGTCATGGCGCCGGAGGTGCACGCGTTCGCGTTCCACCGCGAAGCGGGGCTCGAAGGTCAGCTGCTGCTCATGATGGGTCCGCGCGACTGACGCGGTCCCACTGGGGCCCGAGGCTCAGACGGCCGACCCAGTCGAGCAGTGCAGCGTGGTCGATGGAGTCACCCGAGACGGCGAGCATCGCCCGGATGTCGCGGACGTGTCGCTCGGACCCGCCTTCGCGGAAGTACTCGAGCTTACGCACGATGACGTACTCGGGGGGAGCGACCGTCACCTCGCCTCCGGCCGCCGCGAATCGGCGCGCTCTGGTGATGGCCCAGAGGTGCAGCTCGTCACGATTCGCCAGGTAGAAGTCCGCCTTCAGGCCCGACGCCATGTGGATGACGTTGAAGTGGCCACGTCGATCGCGGCGCGCCTCGACCATCATCACGTCGTGAGGTGGCAGGTAGAACTCGGGAGCGGCGAACACGGTCGGCAGCTTCGCGATGACGGCATCGTCGAGAAAGACGACCATGTCGATGTCGTGCGTCATGCGGGGCTCGCCGAAGAGCATCGCCGCAACGCTGCCGCTGATCATGTAGCGTGCGCCCAGCCGATCCAGCGGCAGGGCGAACAGCGTGACGAGATCAGCTTCGGGCATACAGGAAGGCCCGTCGCACGTAGGCCTCGACGTCCTGATCGGACCAGTCGGGATGCTCGCTTCGCACGAACGCGGACTTCAGCCGACGGGCCGACCAGTAGAGATTCGTCGCCGCCTGCCAGCGCTGCTGCGGCGTCATCGCGCGGAGCACCGCGATCTGCTCCGGGCTCGCCTGCTCGTCGGGCAGCACGCGCCGACTCTGCCGCAGGGTCACGCGGGCGGCAAGGGAGCGAGGTCGGCTGGAAACGATCTCGTTACCAGCAGCGGACGTTGGTCACGCATTCGTTACTGACGAGCGCCGGTCATTTCGGGCGCCGCGGTCGCCGGGTACGGAGTGGACGAGCCTCTTCCAGCAGAGCCAGGTCGAGAAGGTCCTTCGGACGGGCGGCGGCCTGCTTGTTCGCCACGAACTGCCGCCGCCCCAGAAATCCGACCTCGTGGTCGCCAAACCGCGCTCGCACCCGCCCCTTCCACGCCTGCGCGAACGAGACCCCGGAGATACCCGTCATGAGGTCGATGCGCAGCGGCTCGCGACCCAGGCTCGCCATCCTGTCCGGCTCGGCGAATCGACGGGCCGTACGCGCCAGCGCGGGGAAGCCGAAGCGAGACAGCGCCGCCCCGAGACGCGTCGCATTCGCGATCGACGGCTCGACGAAGATGTCGAGATCACCAGTGGCGCGGGGTCGGCCGTGCACCGCCAGCGCGTGCGCTCCCACGATCACGAATCGCACGCCTTCGGCGCACAACAACCCGATGAGCTCGCTCCAGTCGGGGGGTAGCTTCACCGTAGACTCCCCATGTCAGCTCGCGGATCGTTTCCACCGCCGACACGCGCTCGGCAACGGGACGCGACAGCCAGTAGCGCGCTTCGTCACGCGGTGCATCTGCAGGCGTCGTCCAACGAAGGCGTCTGGGAGACATCGCGCGTCGGAGTGTCGCACAGCGGAGGCGGGCAGACGAGCAGTCGGCATGTCCACGTCAGAGCCGACCCATGAGGCCTGCCACCACGTCGAGCGCACGTGCGGCCTCGGCGCGGAAGTCGTCGGAGAGGTGCGGGTCCTCGGCGGCGTAGGCCCAGAAGTCTTCGGCGACGACCGCGGCGGAGCGCCAGACCGGCAGGTCGTCGGGCGTGGGCGGTGGCGGATCGAACACCCACGACTCGTCCGTGAAGCGCTTCGGCGACATGCCGAAGATCGGTGCGAGCCGAAGCGGCCAGCCTGCGTCGACCATGAGGCGCACCCGCCCGGGATGCATGTCGTCATCGCCGATCAGCCGCGCGAACCACGTCAGACGTCGCAGCGTTCCGGCGTCGTCGGGCGACGGGACGCCGGCCTCCACGAGCCCACGCATGGAGATCACCCCGCGCCGCCCCGAGACGCCGACGCGATCGAACCGTCGCACCTCGAGGAACGCCCGGTCACCGTCCTCGATCCATTCCGTCTCGCAGGCGTCGATATGATGAGCCCGCAGCACGACGGCGGCGAGATGCTCGCAGCGAAGCACATCCACCGCGCGCTGCTCCGTGGCGAACTTGACCAGCACGTGGCGCAACGGGCCGTCGGACGCGCGCACACAGGTGGTGAACTTCGCGAGCGACCCTCCCGCGATCGGGACCGGCACGTCGCCCGCCAGCGCCGCGAGCGCGCTCGCAGCGTAGGCCGATGGCCGCTGCACCTCGGGGACGACCGCAGGGCCCGCGCCGCGAAGGTGATCCAGCGCGAGGTCCCCGATCACCAGGTCGCCCGGCAGGTCGTGGCCGTGGAGCAGTAGCGCCGTCAGGACGCCGTCGTCGCTCCAGTCCCCGGGATCTACGCCGAGGCCCAGCATGCGCCCGTGCCGCCGCGCGAAGGCTTCGCCCACGAAGCCCGCCGGTCGCAGGTCACGCAGGAACCCGGGCAGCGCCGGCGCGACGCCGTCGTGCAGGCGTCGCAGGACGGGGTCGAGCGACTCGAACCACCATCCATCGGGATGGATGGCGCGCAGGTGACCAGCCACGCTCGCCCGGCCGTCGGGGTCGATCCGATGGATGGGCCACGAGCTGCCGAACGTCCGGACCTCGCGAGCGAGGGCGTATCGCGTGGCTCGGGCCCGCCCGATCTGCAGCACCCGATCGCCCGCGGCCCGAACCAGCCTCGACAGGGTGGGCTGGCTGATCCCGAGGACCGACTGCGCGTCGCGTCCGGCCGTCTCGCCACGCGCACGAAGTAGATCCATGAGATTGTCCGGTGCGCGCGGCATACGGGCGTCTACTGAATCGATTCACGAAACACAAACCACCACCACAATTGGGCAATTTCCGACCCACGACGATGCACTGAATTGATTCAGGAAGGACCTGAACCGACGCACGGGCAACGTCGCGTCGATTCGTCATCTCCCGATCACACGCACGCGACGGTCGACGGGTAGGTCGGACCGATGAAAACGAACTGGATCGATGGGGGAACCCCCTGGCAGCACGCGGAGAGCATGGCCGTCTTCGCGGAACCGGCCCGTCAGCCGAGAACGCCGGAGCGCCGCCTCAGTCAGGCGGTCCTCGAGCAGGCCCTGCTCGACCTGCAGCGCCTCCACCTGAACCCACGCCGTGATCGCCGTTCACCGCGCCTGAACGACGTCGTCGCCTGGTTCCGCTCCGTCGACACGACGTGGCCCTTCTCGTTCGAGGCCGTGTGCGCGAATCTCGGGCTCGACGCCGGCGCGGTGCGACGCGCCGTGGGCCTGATGCCGGCGGGCGAGGTGCGGCTGCTCGCACGACCCACCGTCGTGACGTTCTCGGAACACCGTCGCCGGGCCTGACCTCCCGTCACGCCCGCGACCAGGAGCCACGCCCGCACACCGCCGCTGCGGGCGGTTGGTCCGTAGGTCTAGCTTGTGGGCAAGCTGGTGGGGGTGTACGGTTCCGAGCCTCTGAACCCGTTCTAGCCCCGCAGCGCGATGTGCGGGGGGCCCTGCCCCCACCCACGTGTGCTCGGCGCGGATTCTCACGAACGGAGGCCACGTGCCTGAACACAATCATCCGCCCGGCTGCCCCGGATGCGAGGAGCTGCTGAGGCTGGAAGCAGGCGCGCGGGAGGCCGCCGAGGCCGCGAGCAAGGCGAAGGACGACTTCTTCCTGACGCTGTCGCACGAGCTCCGAGGGCCGCTCAACGCCATCAAGAGCTGGGTCTACCTCCTCCGCTCCGGCAGGCTCAGCGCAGCCGACATGGCGCGCGGCCTCGAGACCGTCGACCGTAACACCGACGCAGAGGCCCGCCTCATCACGGACATGCTGGACGTGTCCCGCATCATTGCCGGCCAGCTCTGCATCGAGCGTCGCCCGGTCGACCTCGCCACCCTGGTCACCGAGAGCGCCGACACCGTCCGCCCCTCGGCCGACGGCATCGGCATCCACGTCGACATCCAGTGCGAGCCCACGGAGCGCGTCATCACGGCCGACGCGGATCGCATGCGTCAGGTGGTCGAGAATCTCCTCATCAACGCCATCAAGTTCACGCCCGCAGGGGGGCGCATAGACGTCCGCGTGGGCTACGACGACGACTCGGCGCGGATCGCCGTGCGCGACACCGGACAGGGCATCAGCTCGGAGCTGCTGCCGCATGTTTTCGAGCGATTCCGACAGGGTGCGCCGAATTCGAGGCACCGCCGGGGTCTCGGCCTCGGGCTCGCCATCGTCCAGCACATCGTCGAGCTGCACGGGGGCAGCGTGGCGGCGACGAGTGAGGGCGAGGGTCTGGGCGCGACATTCACCGTGAACATCCCATTTGGCATTGCCGGTTCCGCCCGACCTGCCAGTGTCGGACCGGGAGCGTGAACCATGACCAACCGTGACTACGTCCTGATCGTCGAAGACGTCGCCGACGAGCGCGAGGCGGCGCGGCTCACCCTCGAGATCGAGGGCTACGACGTCGTGGCGCTGGCGACCGGGGACGAGGCGCTGGCCTACATGCGGGCCAAGCCCGTCCCGAGCCTGATCCTCCTCGACCTCAAGATGCACGGCACCAACGGATGGAGCTTCCGCAACGAACAGCTGGGCGACCCGCGGCTCGCGTCGATCCCGGTGCTGGTGTGCTCCGGCGACGGTCGCCTCAGCGAGAAGGCGCAGGCGCTCGGCGTCGAAGCACAGTTGCCGAAGCCCATCGATCAGCGCGCGTTGCTGGCAATCGTCGCGCAGCACTGCCGGAAGACCAGTGGCGCGCGGCCGGCGGCCTGACGAAATTGCGAATTTCGTCCCGAGCCGCGTCAAAAACGGGGAATTTCCGTCACGAATGGGAAAACGCCGGTGGTCGGAGTACCAACGTGGCATGAAAATGCTCCGCGCCACTGCTCTCGTCGTCCTCGCGCTGGTCGCGTCGCCCGGCTGTTCGCCCCGGACGCCGGCGGCACCGCCGCCGCCGCCGATGGTGGCTCCGCGGACCATCGTCGACGCACCCGACCGCACCGACGAGGACCGCGCGCTCGATGCGGGACGTCGGCCTGCCGAGCTGCTCGCGTTCCTCGACGTCAGACCCGGGATGCGCGTCGCCGAGCTCGCCGCCGCCGGCGGCTACACGGCCGAGCTGCTGGCGCGCGCGGTTGGTCCGACGGGCCACGTCTGGGCGCAGAACAACAAGTTCATCCTGGACCGCTTCGCGGAGAAGCCGCTCAGCGCGCGGATGGCCCGACCGGTCATGGCCAACGTCACCCGGGTGGACCGCGAGTTCGACAGCCCGTTCCCGCCCGAGGCGACCGACCTCGACCTGGTCGTGATCAACCTCTTCTACCACGACCTCTACTGGTTCGATGCCGACCGGGGCGCGATGAACCGGGCCGTCTGGAAGCACCTGAAGCCCGGTGGCCGGTACGTGGTCATCGACCACAGCGCGAAGCCGGGGTCGGGCGCGCGCGACGTGCAAACCCTCCACCGGATCGAGGAGTCGACGGTCCGGAAGGACGTCGGGCTGGCGGGGTTCAAGGTCGTGGGGGAGTCGAACTTCCTGCGCGTGCCGGGGGATACGATGGATTGGAGCACGTCACCGCGGACAGCCGGAGAGAAGCGGGGGACGAGCGATCGGTGGGCGTTGGTGTTCGGGAAGGTGGAGTGAGTCGCATCGACGGCCGCGGCAGGACCGTGGCCAACCCGGAGGTACTACAGATGAGCCTTGGAGTACGCATTTTCGCCGCCGCCCTCGCCGTGATGCTCGGCGGGGCCGCGCTCGCAACCGCACAGACCACCGAAACCTACCTCTTCCGGGACTCCTTCGAGCCCATCGAAGAGGCGGGGAACGTCCTCGTGCCGGTCTCGAACGCCACCGCGACCATCGTCACCAGCGGACCGGACTTCCTGAACGGGTCGTTCGTGACGGAGACAATCAGCGCCTCGGCCTGCGCGTCGACGCCGACGATCCGTGCGTGGTCCTTCCCGGAGTCGGCGGGCCTCCGCCACGACAACGGCGCGCCCACCGTCGTCACGGGCTCGTACTCGATCTCGATGCTGATGCGGTACAACCCGATGGACACCGGGTACGCGCGCCTGGTCGACTTCTCGAACTCGACGCTCGACACCGGCATCTACAAGCTCGGCGACGGCGTGAGCTTCTACCCGGTGGGCACGTTCGCCGCGGGCTCCTTCGTGGCCGACCAGGACGTCTTCATCACCATCACGCGCGACGCCACCTCGAAGCTGGTGTCGCTCTACATCAACGGGGTGGCCTCCGGGACCTACGTCGACACCGGCGACCTGTACGCGCCGAGCGCGACGGTCCTGTACTTCCTGCTCGACAACACGACGGGCAGCGCCGCCATCACCGAGACCGACGCCGGGGTGATCGCGTACCTCCAGGTCCGCGACACGCCGATGACCCCCGAGGAGGTCACCGCCAGCCTGGCCGCGATCTGCGAGGTGGTGTCGTGTGGTGACGGGGTGGTCGGCGGCAGCGAGGCCTGCGACGACGGCAACACGGTCTCCGGCGACGGCTGTTCGGCGGTGTGCACCATCGAAGAGGCGAATTGCGCCACCGCGTTCGCCCCGGCGACGTACGAATCGATCCTCTGCCGGCTCGAGGCCCTGCTCAGCCGCGTGCAGGCCGAGACGGGTCTCGGCAAGTTCCAGGCGAAGAGCCTGAAGAACGTCCAGCAGGCGAAGGACTTCGTCGTGTCGGCCCAGGGGCAGAGCAACCCGAAGAAGGCGCGGAAGGCGCTGCAGCGGGGGGCGAAGGCGCTGACGACGTATGCGCACCGGCTGGGGAGCCTGAATGCGCGGAAGAAGCTCGACGGGGCGCTGCGGACGGAGTTCCAGACCGCCGGGGAGCTGATCGCGGTGGACATCAAGGGGCTGCGCTCGGGGCTGTAGGGCGAAGGGTATTCTCGGCGCAGGCAAGCGGATTGGGCTGACCCCGGGTCGCTAACCTGCTAGCCTCGACGCATGAAGCTTCCGGTCACCCTCGAACGTGACGAGAGCGGCATGATTGTCGCCGAGTGTCCCGCGATTCCCGGCTGCGTCAGCCAGGGCAAGACGGAGGACGAGGCACTAGCCAACATCAAGGAAGCCATCGTGGGTTGCCTCGAGGTGCGCGCCGAGCAGGGCATGCCCTTGACGGTTCGAACCGTCGAAGTGGACGTCGTCGTTGCCTAGATGCCAGTCGCCTCCGGTCGGGAGGCGACGCGCGCGTTCGAACGCCTAGGGTGGACGTTCCGCCGGCAAGCTGGAAGCCACATGATCCTGACCAAGACCGGGAGCCTCGTGTCGCTGTCGATTCCCGACCATCGCGAACTCGCACCGGGAACCCTGCGAAAGCTCATCCGGCTGGCGGCCATCAGCGTTGACGAGTTTCGCACGGCGCTCGACTGATTGCCGCTCCTCGCTCTAGCGACAGCGCAGCGTCGAGCCCTTCAGCGTGCAGCTGGCGAAGCTCACGCTGCCGCAGGCACCCGAGAGGCCGGCGTCCACGCTCGCGCCCAGCGTGACGGTGACGGCGAGCGACCCTGCCGGCGCCGGCAGCGATGCGCCCTTCGCCTTCACGACGACGATGATGCCCTTGCCCTTGGCACGCTTGTCCTTGAGCTTCACGGACGTGAGGCCTCGGGCGCTGCCGGCGGTGCAGGTGGGCGGGTCGAGGGCGCCCGACTTGTTCACGTAGGCGAGCCCCTTCCATCCGTCCTTGCTGCCGCAGCCGCTCCCACGGGCGCCGGGCGGAACCGGCGCAGTGGCGGTGGTGAGGTCGAACCAGGCGGACCCGTCGCCGGTGTCGGTGACGAGGAGCTGCAGGCCGCTCGTGGTGGGGTCGAGCGTGGCGGGTGTTCCGGCGGGCAGCGGCAGCGTCGCCTGCAGGACGAGCCGCTGTTTACCGGCGCTGCCGCCGATCTTGCGCGCGGTGACCGACGCGGAGCCGAGCGTCACGCCGCCGGCGCAGAGCGGCGGCAGCGTGGTGGTGGTCGTGGTCGACGTGGACGTGGTGATGGTGGTCGTGGGCGATGTGGAGGTGCTGGTCGTCGTGGAGGTGGAGGAGATGGTGGTCGTCGTCGTGGGCTCCACCGCCGAGCCTTCGACGGCCCCGATGTCGCAGGCGCTCCCGGCGGGGCGCGTCTGGGAGCGCTGGTCGGTGGTCTCGCACGCCGAGCCCGTGCTGCCGGGGGCGACGGGGTTGCCGGCGTCGAGCACCAGGCTGCCGGCGAGCGGGAGGTGCGTGAGGGTCGGGCCACCGTTGTTGGCCAGTGGTCCCAGGTTCGGCGACACGCCCGTCTGATCGCCGGTGGTGGGTGCGAACGTGCATCCCGTGAGATCGCCGATGAGGTTGTGACCCTGTGACGTCAGTGTGCCGGAGCAGTCCGGGTCGCCGCTGGGGCTGGTGTTGCCCGCGATCACCGTGTTGCGGACGACGACCGGGTCGCTTGCCGAGATGCCCCCGGGCCCGCCCGCCGACGTGTTGCCGACGATGGTGCAATTGCTGAACACGACCCCGTCGCTGAGCGACGCGGAGAGTGCGCCGCCGTTGCCGGTGGAAATGTTGCCGCTGATGGTGCTGTTGCGCACGGTGACCAGGGCGTCGTTGCCGGCGAAGATGGCGCCGCCATTGCTCGCGGTGTTGCCGCTGATCGTGCTGCGCACGATGTCGACGGGCAGGCTCACGCCCATGCCGCCGCCGACGAACAGGCCGCCCCCCAGCACGCCCGAGCCGCCGTTGCCGGAGAGGGTGGAGTCGGTGATGGTCGCCGTCGCGCCGAGGAGCCCGATGCCGCCACCGGTGCCGTTGTTCGTCAGGTTGTCGCTGACGGTGACGCGGGTGAGGGTGAGTTCCCCGCCGTTCATGAAGATGCCGGCGACGCCGAGGGCGGCATTGCCGGTGACGACGGAGTCGGTGAGCGTGAGACTGGCCCCCGCGAACGCGATCCCTCCACCGTTCTGGCTCGCGGCCGCCCCACCGGTGAGCGTCACGCCGGAGAGGCTCACGGTGCCGCCGCCGATGTCGAGGACCCGCTCGTCCACTGCGGACGCGTCGATGGTCGTGGTGGCGGCCCCGGCGCCGACGACGTCGACGCTGGTGAAGATCGAGAGG
>CAYOIZ010000093.1:0-15448 GCA_964404165.1 uncultured Binatia bacterium (SeqCode)
GCTGCCGCGCTGGCTCATGCGGAAGTGCACGCAGCTGTTGGCCACGCTCATGCCGGCGACGCGGTAGGCACAGGCGGGCTTGCTGAAGGACTCCACCGGCTGGTTCACGACGTCGGTGTACACGCCGTGGTCGCCACGTCCTCACCGCGGTGTCGCGCGACGATCTACTGACCACACGTCGATCTACTGATTCTTCTGTACGGCGGCCTTGGGGGGCGCATGGAGGGCTGGGTCGATCGGGGCGATCCTCGCTGTCGGCCTCGACTCTCAAGTTATCTCGACAGCGGTCAACGATTCGTGGCAATACCGCCGCCAAACACGATCGCGCGGCACCCGTCCGCGATCCCCAGTCATCCAGGAAGATTGCCATGTCGACCCTCCGCCGAAACCTCCTGCGTGCGGCACTCTGCGCACTGCTGCTCCACTCCACGGTCGGTGCGGCTCCCCTGCTCGACCGCCCGGCCGACCCGGTGGTGCTGCTCGGTTCGGTCGTTCCGACCCTCGGCGGCGCCGCGCCGGCGGACGTGGTCGCGTTTCGGTGGGGCGGGGGTTGGGTGCAGGTACCCGTCCAGATCGATGAGCGCGCGCTCGTCGATCTGAACGATCCGTACGGTCCATGTCCGGGAAATCCGGCATGCCCTCTGCTCCCGTCGCCCGGGACCCTCGCCCTGCAATACACGGATGCCGGAACGTTCACCGGGGCCGATCCGAACCCCGCGCTCGATGCGGACGATGAGATCGTCGTCATGGCGAAGGACACCGGCAGTCGCGCCCCGGCGTCGAGCGAGCCGCCCGGCGTCGTCCCGGGGTCGGGCGTCGAGATCCAGGTCACCGATCCGCTCGACGGTGGGGAGGGATGGCTCTACCTCTTCCGGCAGACGGGCTCGCTCGATCCGAGCGCCGGGCAGACGTATGTCGCCTACGACTTCCACCTGCTCTCGGGCCCGTACCTGAGCACCTATCAGCGTCACCCCGGCCCGAACCCGGAGCACTCGACCATCACGTCGCCCTTCTACTCGCGCCATTTTTCGGACCGCTGGCTCGATGACGGGCTCGCCGTCACCGCCGGCGCCGCAACCGGTGTGGACGTGCTCGACCGTCACAAGCTGCTCGTCAGCACGTTCGGATGCCTTCGTAGCGAAGACACGTTCGACGCCGGCGAGGGTTGCTTCGTCGTGAACAAGAGCGGTCCCGTGCGCGCCATCCGCTCGTACATGGGAGCGAACAGCGGGCCGCATACGCAGCGCCAGCATCTCTTCTACGAGCGGCGTGAGGACCTCCAGACCGTGGTGCGGGTCCACAGCCTCCCCGGACCGATCCTGTTCCTCGACTACAGCCCGGCCGCTGCGGGCATGGTGTACCGGAACGACGTCAACCCTGCGGGTGTCACCATCGACGGCGTCCCTGACAGCGTCACCCCGGGGCCGTTCACCTGGGAGACCGTCGACGGGGTGCAGGGTGGCCTCACGATGCTCGCACTCGTCGACACCGACATTCCGGGTCTCACCTACACGTCGACCTACGACGACGACGCATCGCCCGGGGGGCAGTGCACCGGCGACGCGTTCGCGTACGGTGCGAGCGGGCTGGTGCTGTCCAGTCTGCCCTCCACCGACGTGGCCGCGGGCGGAACGAATCACCTGGTGCTGACGCGGATCACGTACTACGAGGCGCCGGGAACGACGGATGGGCCGGGTCGGCATCTCCACCAGCAGAACCCGCTGGTCGTCACCGTGATCTCAGCAACCACGACGACGACGACGACCACGATCCCGACGTCGAGCACGACGACGACCACGCTCGGCCCCGCCACCGACGTCCCGGTCCGCGGGCTCAAGCTCACCGTCGTGGCCAAGACCGTGCCCGGCGGCAAGGCGAAGGCGACGTTCATCGCCAAGGATGCCTCGATCACGAAGGGAGCAGGAACCGACCCCACGCAGATCGAGGCGAGCCTCGAGGTGGCATACGACGGCGCGCGCGGCGTGTTCGCGATGCCTCAGGGCGCCCGTTGGCTCACCAACTCGGGGAAATTGGCGAAGTACGTGAACAAGACGTCGCCGGCGAGCGGGGCGGTGAAGGTGAGCGTGCTCAAGCCGGGGTCGCTCGTGAAGGTGGTGAGCAAGAGCCTCGGCGACGCGCCGCTCGACGTGTCGAGCGCGCCCAGCGGCGCGGTGTACGTGGCCGTCACGGTCGTGAACGGCGGCCTCCCGACGCGGCTCTGCACGCAGTTTTCCGGGTGCGTGCACAAGGTGACGGGCGGCGGGACCGGATACACGCTGACCTGCAAGGGCGACAGCGTCGGCGACCCCGCCTGCATGGCGGTGGCGACGACGACGAGTACGTCGATCGCCACGACGTCCAGCACGTCGAGCTCGAGTACCACCACCACGACCAGCACGAGTACGACGACGAGCAGCACGACGAGTACGACGCTCGCCTGCCTCGCGGTCTCGGGCTGCTTCTGCGACACGGGGCCGACGGTGATCGACACGTGCACCAATCTGGAATGGGAGAAGAAGAACGGGGCGGATGGAACGCCGGGCAGCGGAGTCACGAACCCGAGCAACCTGCACGACGTCGACAACCGCTACGTGTGGGCCGGCACCTGCACGGGCAACCCGACCGTTCTCTGTCAGCCGAACGCGGCGGCAGCGACGACCTGTGCGGCGCAGACCGCCGGCGCACTCGGGTGCGCGCAGTGCGGAATGGCCGACGGAACGTGCAGCACGGCCGGCGGGTTCGCCACGGTCTGGGATTGGGTGAACCAGCTGAACACGACGAGCTTTGCGGGACACGCCGACTGGCGGCTGCCGACGACCGGCGCTGGAGGCGCAGCCGAGCTGGAGTCGATCCTGGCGCTGGCGCTCGGCGCGTGCGGTGGTGGTAGCGGGGCGTGCATCGACCCGCTGTTCGGGCCGACGGTCGCGAACATCTACTGGTCGGCCACGACCGTCGCGGGATTCCCGCAGGCGGCCTACGCGCCCAGCTTCCTCAACGGGAACGCCCTCAACAGCGCGTTGAAATCGAACACACCGTGGGTCCGGGCGGTGCGTTAGGGTCGGAACGTGAAGCGCTGGCGGACGCCGTGCTCGTCGAGCCCGACGTCCGCTGCTCGACTCGAAGCGGCCCACGTCGACGGCATCTCGGTGCCGGTTGGACCCCGGTCGCAGCGATCAGCAGAAATCCGAACCGCCGTCGACGTTGATGTTCGCACCGGTCATGTACGAGTTCCGCCGCGACCCGACGAACGCGATCACCGCCCCGATCTCGCTGGGATCGCCTGCCCGGGGCATGTGCGCCGGGTGCCCGTAGTCCTCGGCGATCCAGCGCATGCAGTCGTAGAGGTCGTCGGGATCGAACCCGCGCTCTGCCGGCAGTGCGCGCATTGCGGCCTTGAAGCTGGCCGACGCGAACGAACCGGGCGACACGGTGTTCACGAGGATCTCGTCTTTCGCGAGCACCAGCGACATGTTCTTGCTGATGCTGGTCATCGCGGCTTTCGCGGCGGTGTATGCCGCGAGCGTCTCGCTTTGCCGCTTCGTCGAGTGCGCGGACACATTCACGACGCGGGCCCACGCGGCCGCGCGCAGCAATGGGAGTGCGGCACGCGTGCAGCGCACGGCGGACATCGCGCCGAGATGGTACGCACGAAGCCACTCGTCGTCGCCGATGCCCTCGAACGTGGTCCGCGTGCCGCCGGGGCCGGCCGCGTTGACCAGCGTGTTGAGCGCGCTCCAGCGTACGCGGATCGCGTCGAACGCTGCGTCGATCGACATCGGATCGAGCAGGTCCATGCGGACGCCCCACGCGTCGGGGCTGCCGAGCTCCGTGAGCCGCCGGACCGTGTCGTCCAGGCCGGCCTGCTCGCGCGCGAGCACCACTACACGCGCGCCGTCCGCGGCGAAGCATTCGGCGGCTGCCCGGCCCATTCCTTTCGTCCCGCCTTGCACGCAGATGGCGGCGTCCTTCAGTCCGAGGTCCATGATGTCTGTCTCCTGGGTTTGCAGATCCTAGCTCGGGTAACCCTATCCAGTCGGGGTGATCGTGAAGGAGCCGTCTGCGGCGAGGCGCAGCGTCGCTCGGTACGAGCTTGAACCACGATTACCACGAGCTCTTGAAGTCACTGCGCGATTTGAAGAAGCCCGTGATCGCCGCGATGATCGGTGACACCATGGGCGGTGGGCTCGAGCTCTCGCTCTCCTGCGATCTGCGCATCGCCGCGGCCGGTGAATTTCGCATCGGCCTGCCCGAAGTGACGCTCGGCATTCTGCCCGGCGGCAGCGGCACGCAGCGACTGTCGCGCCTGATTGGCGCCGGCCGCGCGATCGACGTCATCCTGCGCGGCCGCATCTGCAAGCCGGAGGATGCGCTCGCGATCGGCCTCGTGCACGAGGTCGTGCCCGACGCGCGTGCTCGCGCGCTCGAGCTCGCGACGTCACTCGCCGAGCACTCGCCGGTGGCGGTGGCCGAGATCAAGCGCTCGGTGTACCAGGGCTCCGAGGTGCACCGCGAGGCGGGACTCGCGATCGAGGCCGAGGCCTTCGTCGCGACCATGCTTTCGGAACAGGCGGTGGCGGACATGGCCGAGTACGTCGCGCAGGCGCTCGAAAAGCGGAGTGACTGGGCGGAGCGCCGCGCGACGCTGCGCCACCTGCGCCCGAGAAGGCAAGGGCCGATGAGCGTGGGTGGCAGAGCGTGAGGTGCAACAATCCGTTGCAGTTCTCTCATCGGCCTAGAATACCGAGAGCGCTCCGCGGTCGACGTCGTCGAGCAGGGTCTCGATCCGCTCGGCCACGTCGGCGATCTCGGCGGTGGTGAGGCCGAGCTGGACGCGGCCCGGCACGACGCGCGCGCCGAGCGACGGATCGATCGGCTTCGTCGCCTCGATGGAATGCATGCCGCCGGCGGCATCGGCCCGGAGCTCCGCGAGCGAGCCCAGTGCCGCGAGCCGCGCCGCATCGACGCGGCGGAGCCGCTCGACCACTGCGCGGCGGATGGCCGGCACGCGAATGACGTTCCAGTTCGTGCTGAAGAAATTCCAGACCCATCCGCCGAAGCTGATCCCGTTGTCGATGGCGAACTCGCGGCGGTTCGATTCGTCATCGGCCGCGAGGATGTTCCCCTTACGGCCGTCGCGGTGATCGACGAGGTAGGTGAGGACATTGAGGTTCGAGAGGTGGCACGCGTACGGGTGATCGGCCAGGAAGCGCTCCGGATCGTATATCCGCGCCGGAGCCGTCGCATGCTGCAGCCAGAGGGCGAGTACGCCGAGGACGCAGTTGGCGCCGTCGATCGTGGGTGTCGCCTCCGGCGCGACGCGTCGGTAGACGCCGAGGGGGATGGCACGGAGGGCGATCGTGGGAACCACGTAGTCGGCGGCATCGAGGAACCAGCGCTGGACCGCGTAGCAGGCAATCTCCTTCCGCGGGTTGTTGTTCCAACTGTCGCACGTTTCGTGCGGAGCTTCTTTCCCCTTCACCTGGAGAAACCGGCCGTCGTCAGGGAAGAGCACCTGTGCCCTCCGCGCGCCGGCGACGCCCTCCGAAGTGGGCTTGGCGGAGACGAGCTCGAACGGCGCGTGCGCGAACAGGCGCTCGGACTCCTGGGGCGGGATCGGCCAGTTGTCGCCGGGCGGTGGCGCGGGTTTTCCGACGAGACGGGAGAGGTCTATTGCCGGCTTCGCGCGATGGTACCCGAGCTGCTGGAGCCCCTGCTGGATGGCGCGATGCTGGCGGGCGGAAAGCATGGCGGTGAACGAGCCTACCGGTTCAGCATCCGCCGCCCCCTGCTCACCTGTCCCGACCGTTCCCCGAGTCTCGCGCCGAAACGGCCAGCGGACTCCCCGTCGTCGACGGGACCACGATGGTGAGCCGGGTCGGGAAGGCGCATCGACGTAATCCCACGAGAGCGGGTCTTGTATCTTCGTCGGGGCATCTCGCCAAGCGGGTTCCGTCCCATGTGAGCTCACGTGCACGCTGTCGAACGCGGCTGGCGCGTCGTTGACGCTCCGGGAGGGGACACGTACCCTCCGCGCGCGACCAAGGCCCTTCCTCTCGCGATGACTCAGCCCACATCCGTTTCGATCGGCGACGACGGGTCCCGCGACCCCGTCCAGCTCGCGACGGCGTTCGGCTTGCGTTGCGCATCTTCGCGCAGACCGCTCGATCGGCCCGTCCGCAACCACCAGAAGGATATTCGCTGATCCCATCGCAACCCGAGAGCGGTGGGGTTGCGAAGGGGGCGACGCGCGCATCGACCACGTCGAGTCGCTCGCTGGCCGCGGAGCAAGGCGCGCCGTCGATCGGCGGATTCGACCGTCTGTTCTGGCGGCGACTCTGGACGATCGGCAGACCATTCTGGGTATCGGATCAGAAGTGGGTTCCGCTGAGCCTGCTCGCCGTCACGCTCCTCCTGACGGGCAC
This sequence comes from uncultured Binatia bacterium (SeqCode), assembly GCA_964404165.1. Lineage (GTDB taxonomy): Bacteria > Desulfobacterota > Binatia > DP-6 > DP-6 > DASYLJ01. Next base: position 6,423 of record CAYOIZ010000093.1, read on the forward strand.
GATCAAGGGCACCAACGTCGTCTTCAGCTACGTGAACCGCGACATGATGACGGCACTGACCGGCGGCAACTCCACGGTCTTCTTCCACAACGCGCTGCTGATCGTGGCGTACAGCCTCGTTGCGGCGCCGATCGTGGCGATCGATGGCTACGTGCAAGGCCGTCTGATGATCCAATGGCGCGCGTGGCTGACCGAGCGCTTCCTCGACCGCAGCCTCCATGACCGCGTCTTCTACCGCATCAGCTCGGACGGGCGCATCGACAATCCGGACCAGCGGATCAGCGAGGACTTGAACGCGTTTCCCGGTTTCGCCGTATCGTTCGTGCTGCAGGTGCTGTGGGGGATCGTCACCGGCGTCTCTTTCGTCGTCGTGCTCTGGCTCATCTCGCCCAGTCTGGTCGCCGTGCTCGCGGTCTGCGTCGGCCTGGGCTCGGTGCTGACGGTCATGATCGGCCGTCCGCTCATCGGCATCAACTTCACCCAACGACAGCGCGAGGCGGACTTCCGGCACAGCCTGGTTCGGCTGCGCGACAACGCCGAAGCCATCGCGCTCTACGGCGGCGAGCGGCGCGAAGAGGTCGGTCTACTACGACGTCTGTATGCCGTCGTGGAGAACTCGACCCTGATGATCCGGTGGCAACGCAACGTCGCGTTCCTCACCTATTCCTACGATCTGATCCTCGCGCTCGTGCCAGTCGTCGTTCTCGCACCGTCCTACTTCGCGGGTAAGGTCGAGTTCGGTCAGATCACGCAGGCGAGCGCCGCCTTCCTGACGTTGCGCAGCGCGCTCTCGATCATCGTCGATCAGTTCAACGCGCTCAGCAGCTTCGCCGCGGTCGTGGAGCGCCTGGGCAGCTACCTCGAGGCGGGCGACGGTCGGCAGGTTCAGACGGCCGCGGGGGAGACGATGGCGGCCGTGGCGCCGGGGCGGATCGAAACCGTCGAGAGCCCGCACCTCGCCATCGAAACGCTCACGCTCCTCACGCCCGACGGCGGCAAGACGCTGGTTCGCGACCTCTCCTTCGAGCTCGGCTCGCACGAGCGGCTGCTGATCGTCGGCGAGAGTGGGGTCGGCAAGACGTCGCTGCTGCGGGCGATCGCCGGGCTGTGGCGAACGGGCAGCGGGCGCGTCCTCCGGCCGCCGCTGTCGGCCGTCCTGTTCCTTCCCCAGCGGCCGTACATGGTGTTGGGCTCGCTGCGCCAGCAGCTCTGCTACCCTCGCGCCTCGGACGTGAGCGACGAAGATATCGTATCCGTGCTCCAGCGGGTCGGTCTCGCGGACCTGCCCGCGCGCGTCGGCGGACTCGAGGTGGATCTCAAGTGGAAGGATATGCTCTCCCTGGGCGAGCAGCAGAAGATCGCCTTCGCGCGCCTCCTGCTCGATCGACCGGCCTTCGCTTTCCTGGACGAGGCCACGAGCGCACTCGACACCGCCAGCGAGCGGCAGCTCTACGAGCAGGCCGTTGCGACGCAGATCGACGTCGTGAGCGTGGGAACACGGGAAGGGCTGCTCCCATTCCACGACGTGCTGCTCGAGCTGCTGGGCGACGGCCATTGGCGGATCAGCCGGTCCGGCGTGCGGCCTTCCTGAAATTGACCAAAACGATCGCGAATCATTCGCAGCGGTTGGAAGGCGGGAACCGGAACGACGTCCGGTCGGTGACGCGTGGTTGGGGCACGGCGATTGCTTCGTCTATGGTGCAAGATCGAAAGGCAGGACCGACCATGGCGAGCGGTAGACCGATGAGCTGAAGGGACGCGTGAAGGAAGCTGCGGGCGCCCTGACTGGCGACGACGAGCTCAAACGAGAGGGCAAGGTCGATCAGGCTGCCGGAAAGATCAAGCAGGCGGTGGAGAAAGTCGTCGACAAGGTCAAAGATGCACTCGACTGAAATTGCGGCTTGATAGGCCCCGGCTGCCCGGGCCCGGCGCCTCGAGCGCCCAGGAGGATCTCATGTCGCTGCTGCTGTTGATCGTCGTACTGCTGCTCGTGTTCGGGGGTTTGCCCAACTGGGGCTACCACAACTACGGGTACGGGCCGTCCGGGATCGGCGGGGTCATCCTGATCATCCTGGTCATCCTGCTTCTGACCGGGCGGCTGAACTTCTGACCGCCGTATCGCCGTGGCCTGCACCGTCGCGCTGGAGGAGACAACGGGATGACCGGCTACGCTGGGTCGATTGAAAAACAGACGCTGGAGAACACCTTCTTCCGGAAGGTGTTGTTCACTGGCAAGCACGCGCAGCTCGTGGTGATGTGCCTGCGACCGGGTGAAGAGATCGGGAACGAGGTGCACCCGGAGGTCGATCAGTTCTTCCGCATCGAGCAGGGAGAGGCCACCTTCGTCATCGACGAGAAGGAGAGGCGCACGGTTCGCGACGGCGATGCGGTCGTGGTCCCAGCCGGCGCGTACCACAACGTGAGCAATCCCTCGAAGACGACGGAATTGAAGCTCTATACGATCTACTCCCCGCCAAACCATCCGGATGGTACGGTCCACAAGACGAAGGCCGAGGCGGAGGAGGCAGAAGCCGCCGAGCACCATTCCTGATTCGGAAGAGGTCGGCCCTCATGGGTCGCGCGATAGCTGCTCGACGAGTCGCATGCTCGCGCCGACCACGCCTTGGAGTCCTGGGCCGCCGGCGGTCGCGCCAGTGAGGTAGAGATTCTCGAACGGCGTGCGCTGCGATACCCGGTGCAGCACGCGGTTCGGGAAGTCGAGTCGCGCGCCGTACATGCCGCCCCGCTCCAGTCCCACGTGTGCGGACAGATCGACGGGACTCCATACCTCCTGCACGACACGGTACCGGCGGAGGTCGGGGAGCAGTCGCCGCTCGACCGCGGCCAGGATCTCCTCCGCGATGCGTGCGGTCTCGGCGGCATGCCGACCCTCGCGCGCCGCGGTCGCGAACCATTCGAAGTCGCTCGCGACATTGATCTGCACGGTCGTCCTCCCCGCGGGTGCGAGGACGCCGGGATCGGCATATAGGGACGGCGTCGAGAGAAAAAAGAACGGATCGCCGTACTGGTGTCCCACGGTAGTGCGCTCGATCGCCGCGTCGAGGTCTTCGCCCGGATAGCTCCACACGTTGAAGCGGCCGAACCCGTGGTCGGCCAGATCGACGTCGAGCCCGAGGAAGATCGTGAAGCACGATGCCGATTGCTCGTAGCGCGGCGTCGGTCCGCCATCGATCATGGCGAACGTGCGTGCGGGGTCGATGTTGGAGATCACCAGATCGGCGGCGAACAGGCCTCGCGGGGTCTCCACCCACGCGACCCGATTGCCGTCGCGGACGAGCCGTGTCACCGGCGTCTCGTAGCTGATGGTCCCGCCGTGCGCGGTAAAGTGCTCGACCACGCGATCCACGAAGAATCCCATGCCGTGCTTGGGAAAGTGCGCCGACTCGCCGTACCCGAAGAGCAGCGCCTGCAGGCAGAGGAACGGCTCGTCGCGCGGCGACAGTCCGATGTCGCCGCACTGGCCGGCGAGCACGGCACGCACCCGTGGAGACAGTCCGAGGTGCTCGAAGACGCGCGCGACCGGCCAGGGGCCGTAGAGTACGGTGTCCTTGAATTCGAACGGGTGGTGCATGAGTCGATTGAGATCGATCCCCACGGTGCCGAGCTCCGCCTGGATCCGCCAGAGGACCGCGAAGAGCTCGGTGATCGCGTTGCGGTCCTCGGGGAACGCCTGCACGAGCGCCGCCTCCAGACGGTGCGGATCGGTTGGGATGCGGAAGCTGGCGCCCGGTAGATCGATCCGATCGTAGCCGTCGGGATCCAGCGCGTTGAACGTCACTACGTCGTCCAGCCCCAACGTCTGCAGCCAGCGCTGCACCGTACCGCCTGGGCCGCAGCCCATCAGGTACTGCATCTCGGCACAGAACGAGAAGCCGTCGCGGGTGAACGACTGACCACAGCCGCCAGCGCGATCCCGCGCTTCCATCACGGCCACGCGGCGACCGGCCTTGGCGAGCAGCGACGCCGCGGTGAGGCCACCCCAGCCGGCACCGAGGATCAGGACGTCGTAGCGCTCGCCGGGGCGCGCTGGCTGCATGGGGTCGTGGCGTCGCACGGGCCTCGGGGCCGGGTCAAGGTTGCCGTGCGTCAGTAGAGAGTAGCGGGCTTCAACCCTTTCCCCCAGAAAGTTGGAGGGCTGCCTCGAATGTCTTCAGCCTGGACAGGAGATTCGACCGGGGCCTATGGTCCGCGCCATGAAAGCCCTCCGTCATCTCGTCGTCCTTACGCTCATCAGCCTGGTCGCCGTCCAGACCGCCACCGCACAGCTCACGGCGGACAAGTTCAAGTCGTCCGTCAACAAGAACGTGGCGCCGCCCATCGGCACCCTCCAGGGTGAGGGCAAGTGGAAGGCCCTCTGCGTCTGTAACTCGGTTGATGCGGTCGGGGTACTGGAGACCAACACTTCGGGCATCCCGCGCCTGGGGGTCGCCTGCATCGTTCCGAACTTCAACCCGGATGGCAGCTTGGGCAGCACCTCGCCGTGCCTCGACTGGACACCCTTGACGAAGTAGTTCGGGCGGAACGAGGTGGCGGACGACGGCACCTGATCATCCGCCGCGAGGGAGCGGTCCCGAAGCCGGCAGCCGTCGGACGAGCGCCCACCGCAGGAAGACGACCCCGAGCACGACGAACGGCAGCGACAGCCACTGGCCGGTGTCCCAGCCCACCCCCGGTCGACCGTGCGGTTCCTTCAGGTACTCGACGGCGATGCGCAGCGGAAAATAGGTGAGCAGGAAAGTGGCGGCGAGCAGCCAGCGCGGGCGGCGCTCGCCGCCGGCCAGCCGGTCGACGAGCACGAGGACCGCCAGGACGAACACGCCGATCGCGGCCTCGTAGAGCTGCGACGGATGGCGCGGCACCGGCGGGTTCTCGTAGCGGGGGAGGCAGACGGCCCACCACGCCCCGCCGCCGCCGACCTCGATGCCGACGATCTCGGAGTTGAAGAAGTTGCCGATCCGCACCAGCGTCGCGCCAACCGCTGCCGAGAAGCTGAACCGGTCGAACATCTCCCCGAGCGGGATGCCGGCGCGGCTCGCATAGAGCCACATCGCCGCCATGAGCCCGACGGTGGCGCCGTGGGAGCTCAGCCCCGAGATGCCGGCGCGCACGTCGAGCAGTGCCAGCGGATGACTCCGGACCTGCTCCCAGTCGTAGAACAGGCGGTGGGCCAGCCACGCGCCCAGGATCAATCCGACGACCCCCCAGTAGACGAATCCCTTGGCGACGGTGTCCTCGCGTCCGGCGCGCATCATCTGCCATCGGAGCAGCAGGTAGCCGAGCCAGAACACCAGCACGAAGCAGACGCCGTACCAGCGCACCTGCAGCACGCCCGCGATGGGCGTCAGCACCGGGTCGACGTTCCACGTCCAACAGGCTGGCGGCATCGAGATCATGCTAGCGCTGCGTCGCGGAAAGATGGGATAGAGTGGCCATGCGTGCAGTCTTCGTCGTCCTGATGGGCCTTCTTCTCGTCAACTGTCTGCCGCCTGGCAATGCCCCGCTGCAGTGTACGGACTCCGTCGACGGCGGAAACTCATGCATTAAACGCTCGTCCACCTGCGGCGACTCCGAGCAGTGCCGCGCCTCGGACCCCGACGAGCCGTTCTCCGACTGCACCTGTGTCGAGCCCACGCCATGCGGGCAGACCGATGCGCTGACCTGCTCGGACGGCGGCTGCGCGTCGGGCGAGACCTGCGGCGAGGTCGCCGTCGATCCGAGCGAGTTCACGATGCCCGCGACGACGAGCCCGGCGGCCCCACTGGCGACGCCACTCACCGACCTTGCCGAGGGCGACGTGATCGTGATCACGGCGACGGGCAGCACGCAGTACGGCCCGGAGATCCAGTCCGGCTGCAACGGCACGCCGGACGTCGACCCGCACGGACGCCGGTCGCGCGCGGGCGTGCCCTGCGCCAAACCGAAGCGCAAGGCCTGCAACGTCGCGTGCGCCACCTCGAGCGAGTGCGCGGTTGCCGACGGGTTCGTCGGCCAGCCGATCGCGAAGATCGGCAACGGACCCTGGTTCCCCGTCGACTTCGGGGTCATCCACCGGGTCGGCCTCAACGGACCCGACGAGCACGGTGCGTTGGTGGTCGCCTACAACGAGGACGGCGACGTATCCGACAACACGGGCTCGTACGACATGCACGTCAACCGCGTCACCGGCTGTGCGTGCGGCGCGACGACGATGTCGTCCATGACGATCGCCCCGGCGGCGGCGCCGGCCGGCACGTTCACGGCACCCGACGGCACGTTCGAGCTCAGCACCAAGGCACCGGGCAGGAGCGCGGTCCACACCGTGACCTTCGAGAGCGGCAACACCGACGTGCAGGGCTACTCGGCAACGATCACCTATCCCGACAGCTTCGGCTTCGAGGGCTTCACCGCCATCGGTCCGGTGAACACCCGCGTCGGCACCTACGCGATGGATTTCGACTTCGACGGCGACCCCGACTACCAGACGTGGATCCGTTCGACCGATGCCGACGGCGCGTACGCCGACATCGACCTGAGCGGGACGCCGACGGCGAACGACGCGGTCATCACGCGTACCACCGGCAACGCCTTCACCGTCGTCGCACCCAACGGCGGCGACCAGGACGCGGCGCAGGCGCTCGCGCCGCTCGCGCAGGTCACGATCACCCTCGTCGCCGGTATCCTCGTCAATCCGCCCGACCCGGGCGACGTCGGGCTCACCGTCACGGTCACGGGCGTCGATCCGGAGACCGGGGGTGCCGACGACGGGCAGGGCACCGCCCCGGCATCGCTCACGGTCCAGCAGATGGTGTCGGTCGGCTGCACGGCCGACGCCGATTGCGACGATGCTGACGCCTGCACGATCGACGAGTGCGACGACGCCCTCTGCAGCAGCGCGCTCATCCCGGGGATTCCCGGCGCCGTGTGCGCGCTCGATACGCTCCTGGCCGACGGTCTCTGCGGCGCCGATCCCGTCGCCGCGGCGCTCGACGCCGTCATCGACGGGAAGGTGGCGAAGGCGAAGACGCTGCTCGGCCAGGCGGACGGCGCCAAGCCGAAAAAGCGCATCGCCACGATCAAGAAGGCGGAGAAGCAGCTCGTCGCCGCCGGGAAGGCAGTCAAGAAGGCCGGCAAGAAGTCGACGATCACGCCCGCGTGCGGGACGACGTTGACGGCGCTGCTGACGGAGAAGCGGGCGGTGCTGACGGCGCTGCGGTCGATCTGACCCCGGCGCCCTACGACCCGCCCCGAACGGCCCTCACGAACCCGAAGTTCGCCTTGGTCCTCGGCAATATCTCGGGGTCGAGGACGTAGCCGACGCCCCACGCCGTCGTGGGGTCGAACCCGTACGTGGTCGACGACCAATGGTGGCTCGGGACGAGCTCGTCACTGATGCACGAGCACGTGGTAGGGGTGCAGCCCGGAAGGCAGGGGGCGGTGAAGGCCGGCTCGATCGCCGGCGCCCGGCGTCCGAAGGTCAGCAGACTCGCGAGTTCGCGCACGTTGGGTATCCGCCAGTCGCTGTGGCCGGCGAAGCCCGCTCCGCCTTCCGCGTTGACGTCGTCGAGCCAGTCCCAGATCGTGTCGACTTCGCCTTCGCCGTCGCCGTTGTTCGACCACACGTAGAGGTTGTCGTGGTCGTGCAGGCCGCCGTCGTCGCCCTTCTTTTCCCAGACGAGGCCCGTGGTGAGATCGGTGATGGTGCCGTCCCCGTTGTCGCGGTAGGCGAGCGACTTGCCGGCCTGCAGCGTCCCGTCTTCGGGCACCGCGACCGGGTCGGGAAGGCCGTCGTTCTTGCTGGCCGTGTAGATCGTGGTCTGACCGGACTCCGCCACGCGCAGGGGCAGGCACCCGCTGACGTCGAAGCCGCACCCGGGCGTGCAGGCCAGCGTGCCGCCGAGGAGGAAGCCCAGGCTCTCGCACGTCGCGGCGCCGAGCACGGTGCCGTCGCACGACTCGCCGGCGTCGATCCCGTTGTTCCCGCACAGATCGGGCGGCCTGGAGGGCGTGCACCCGCTCTTGTCGAGGGTGCACGACCCGGTGCAGGCGAGGGTGCCCGAGGCGAAGCCGAGCGTCGCGCAGGTGGCGCCGCCGAGCGCACCGCCGTCGCAGGCCTCCGTGCCGTCGACGGTCCCGTTGCCGCAGAAGGCGCCGCACACCGCCGGGCCCTCGGTCCGGCAGCGCTTCTGCACCGTCGCCTTGCACGCCTTGGCCAGGTTGCCGAACCCGGCGGCCGCGTTCTGACTCGTACAGGCCGCGATCATCGCGGTGCACGCCTGCTGGCACTGCGCCCGTTTCGACGCCGCGCCGGCGGGCACGATGGCGACGAGACTCAGGACGATGGCAAGCCGGATGGATCGCATTGGTTGGCTCTAACATCCTTCGTCGCGCGCTCGCACCCGAAAACGGCTCGCCAGTGGAATGGAGCGGCGAGGCCGAGGGCTCCACGTCGAATCTGCTCGACGCCTCCGCCCGCATGGCCCGGTCCTCGTGGCGCACGCAGAGGGTGCGCCGGGCCGCATCGACGCCGGCGGTAGCGCTTTCCGCTTGATTCCGCGCGCGATCCCTCGATAAACCGGGGGCCGGCCGGACCGACGGCCAGCGCGAGAAAGCGACCCATGCAGCCAGAGAGCTCGTTGCAGCCGCTGTGGGACTGGACGCTTCGCCACCTGGGCGAGAGCGGGGTCGCGTCCCCCGCGTTCCTGTTCACGGCAGTGGTCGCGGGTGTCTACCTGCCCGGCATCGTCTTCTCGTTCGTCGACGTGGTGGTCACCAAGCGCTTGACGCTCGCGCAGTGCTGGGCGGTCTACTGGCGCGCGATGAAGTGGTACGGGTCGCTGTATCCGGTGGCGATGATCGCTTTCCTGGCGGTGCCGATGACCCTCCTGTCCCGCGTCCCGGCGGAGGCGCCGACGCTGCTCGAGCTCGGCCGGGACATGCTCCTGTACTTCCTGCTCGGCGATTTCGTGTCGTACTTCTGGCACCGCTACGAGCACACCAACCGCTGGTACATGAAGCACGTGCACTAC
>CAYOIZ010000094.1:0-15410 GCA_964404165.1 uncultured Binatia bacterium (SeqCode)
GTGGACGAGGTGGACGTCGAGGTCGACGTGGTCGTCGACGAGGAGGACGACGTGGTCGTCGGCGCCGTCGAGGTGGTGGACGTGGAGGTCGAGGTCGTCGTCGGAGCCGTGGACGAGGTCGACGTCGAGGTCGACGTCGTGGTCGACGAGGAGGACGACGTGGTCGTCGGCGCCGTCGAGGTGGTCGACGTGGAGGTCGAGGTGGACGTCGTCGACGAGGACGTGGAGGTCGACGAGGTCGAGGACGACGTCGTCGTGGTCGGTGCCGTCGACGAGGTCGACGTCGACGACGAGGTCGTGGTCGTCATCGACGACGACGTGGACGTCGTGGGCGCCGTCGACGACGTGGACGACGAGCTCGTCGACGTGGACGTGGTGGTCGTGGACGACGTGGACGTCGTGGCCGGCACGACGAAGTGACACGTGGCATCGCAGACGACGCCATCCGGCGGGTCGCAGTCCTCGTGCGCCTCGACGATGCCGTTGCCGCACACCTCGCGCGAGAAGGTCGTCGAATGATCGGTGTTGATGCTGCCGCCGATGAACTGGCCGATGCCGATGAAGTTGCGGCCGAAGGCGAGCCGCGCGTTCGGTCCGAACAGCGTGATCGTCGCCGCCGATCCAGCGCCGAAGCGGCCGACCGTCCCGCCGAGGTTGACGACGACCTGTTCCGGGGTGACGGGAGCGATGGCGCCGAAGAAGGTGCCATTGCCGAGTCGCAGGGTGCCCTTGATGTTGATCGTCACCGGGCCGATCACCTCGACGCGGGCATTGCGGGCCGTCTGCAGCGCACGCATCTCGTAGGTGCCGGCGGTGAGGGTGAGGGTCATGCCGGACTGCACCACGACGTTGCCGTAGGCGCCCGGTGGCAGGGTCAGGTTGCCGGCTGCGACGAACGAACCCGTGCCCGGCGCGAAGACCGGCAACGTCGGCAGCGGGTCGATGAGTGGGAGCAGTCCCGTGGGCTGCGGTCCGACGCCGTTGATGGTGAGCGCCGACACCGGCGTCAGGAGGCGATTGGAATAGAGATCGAACAGCGTGATCCGATCGCCGCGCATCGAGTCGGCGACGGCGCTCGTGCCGGTCGCGAACACGCTGCCGCGTCCGACCACCAGCGCGATGCCCGCCGGCTCGTTCACGCCGACGTTGCCGGACGTCACGGTGGCGAGATCCTTCAGGTGGACGCGCTCGATGCCCAGAAGGGTGTAGTCATCCAGGGCTCGTGACGGACCTGCCGCCCAGGCCCCGCCCACGCCGGCGATGGTGGCGATCGCCACCAGGATCGCGAGTGTCCTCCGCATCCTCAACCTCCACACCTTTCCCGCGATGCCATGACGACATCGTCCGCGAACGATCCTTACGTGGGCACGACCATATTGAAAGCAGTTTCTCGTTTTTCTGGTGTCAAGATCGTGGCTCGCGCGCGTGGCCTCCCGCGCGGGGAGCGGGCAGAATGCCCCGATCATGAGAATCGCGTACTTCACCGGCGGGGCCGTGGGCGCCGGTCACCTCGTGCGCGGTGTCGCGCTGGGGCGGGCGCTCCGTCGCGCCGGTATCGCGGCGGACTACCGGATGTTCGGGCCGGCGCTCCCCTTTCCGATCGCGGGAGCGCTCGACTACGAGATCGTCGGGCTAGACGCGGCGGAGCTCCGCGATCCGGCCCGGGCGCGCGCCGGGGGTCTCGCCGCGGCGCTCGGGCGCTTTGCCCCGCAGCTGCTCGTCGTCGATCTCTTCTGGGCGCCGTTGCGGCACATCCTGCCCCTCGCCGACTGCGAGGCATGGCTCCTGGTGCGGTCCGTTCCGCGGGCCTGGTTCGGCGGCCCGCCCGATACCCGGTGGGAGCCGCGGCAGTTCCGTCGGATCGTCGCCATCGAGCCGATGTCGCATCCCGCGGTCCGCGATCGCATCGACCCCGTCGTGGTGTGCAATCGTGACGAGGCGAAGCCGGCGGGTGCCCTGCGCACGCATCTCGGTATCCCGGCCGGAGTGCCGCTGGTGGTGGCGACCCACGCCGGGATCCCGGGCGAGATCGACACCCTGGCCGGTGGGACCGCCGACGTCGTCCGGTGCGATCTGTTCCAGGACGCTGCGCTCTTCCCCCTGGCCGACTGGCTCGGCGACGCCGATCGGGTGATCGCCGGTGCCGGCTACAACAGCTTCTGGGAGGCCATCTGGCTCGGGTGGGCCGAGCGCACGACCTTCACGCCGTTCGCACGCACGATCGACGATCAGCGCTGGCGCCTCGCGACGTGCCGCACGTACCGCATGCAGGCGAACGGCGCGGACACGATCGCCGGGTGGGTCCGCACCGGCTGACCATTGCTGTTCTGCCGGCACGACGGCATGAGGGACGCATGGAGCCACGCTCGGAGATCGTTCTCGTCACCGGCGCCGCCGGCAACCTCGGCCGCGTGCTCGCCTCCGCATTCGCCGCGCGCGGCGACACCGTGGTGCTGATCGACCATCGACGCGATGTGCTGGAGAAGGCGTTCGGGACCGAGGACGACCGCCGCGTGTTCGCCCCGACGGACCTGCTCGAGCAGTCGCAGGTGCACGCCACCGCCGCCGCCGTGGTCGCGCGCTTCGGTCGCATCGACGTCCTGTGCAATCTCGCCGGCGGCTTCCGCATGGGCGAGCCGGTGCACGAGACGTCGGACGACACGTGGCGCTTCCTCTTCGACGTCAACACGCAGACGTTGCTGCACACCGTCCGTGCCGTCGTGCCACACATGCTGGCCGGCGGCGGTGGCCGCATCGTCAACGTCGGGTCCGCCGCCGCGCTGCGGGGCGTCGCGCAGATGGGCGCCTACACGGCGGCCAAGAGCGCCGTGATCCGGCTCACCGAGGCGATGGCGGCGGAGCTGCGGGAGCGGAGCGTCAACGTCAACTGCGTGCTGCCGACGGTGATCGACACGCCGGTGAATCGCGCGGCGATGCCGGACGCCGATCCGTCGCGCTGGGTGTCGCCCGAGGACCTGGCGAACGTGATCCTCTTCCTGGCGTCGCCCGCGGCGCGCGCGATCCACGGCGCGGCGCTGCCGGTGTCGGGGCTCAGCTGACGATGGGAACGAGCCTGCAGGGGAAGGTGGCGATCGTCACCGGCGCGGGGCGCGGCATCGGCGCGGCCACGGCCCGTCTGTTCGCGGCCGAGGGGGCACGCGTCGTGCTCGCCAGCCGGACGGCGAGCGAGCTCGACGCGGTGGCGGCGACGCTGGGGGCGGATCGCGTGCTGGCGGTGCCGACCGATCTCGCGCGCGAGGCGGACGTCGTGGCGTTGTTCCGGGCGACGCTGGAGCGCTTCGGCGACCTGCACATCGTCGTCAACAACGGTGGCGCGTTCCGTGGGGCCCGCGTCGAGGAGATGACGGTCGACGACTGGGACGCCGTGATGGCGGTGAACGCGCGCGGCACGTTCGTGGCCTGCCGCGAGGCGCTGCGGCACTTCCGCGCGCTCCGGCACGGCGGGGCGATCGTCAACGTGAGCTCGCTCGGCGGCATCCGTGGGACGCCGAAGTTCGAGGGCTTCTCGGCCTACTCGGTGAGCAAGTTCGCGGTGGTCGGCCTCACCGAGTGCATCGCCGTCGAGGCCCGCGCGCTGGGCGTGCGCGTCAACTGCGTCGCGCCTGGTGCGGTCGACACCCGCATGCTCCGCGAGGCGGCACCGTTCCTGAAGACGACGACCATGCCCGAGGACGTCGCGCGCTCGATCCGGTTCCTGTGCGACGAGGTCGAGGCCGGGTCGATCACCGGGGCGGTGCTGGAGATCCACAGCAACGTGTGAGGCCTAACGTCGGATCTCGCTCGCCGGCAGCACGCGACCGCCGAGCACCGTCCCCCACACCCGGATGTTGCGGAGCTTCTCCGACGGCACGTCGTACGGATCCTGGTCGAGCACCGCGAAGTCGGCGTACTTCCCCGGGGCGATGCTGCCGACCAGCTCCTCGACGCCGAGCGTGTAGGCGGCGTCGATCGTCACCATGCGCATGGCCTGCTCGAGGCCGATGCGCTCGTCGGGGCCGCGGACCTGGCCGGAGAGGCCGCGGCGGTTGACCGCGATCCACATCTCCTCGAGCGGCAGCGGCGGGGCGACGGGAGTGTCGGTGTGCATCGACGTCGCCACCCCGGAGTCGACGAGGGTGCGCAGCCGCGCCGCCGTGAACGCGCGCTCGGTGCCGGTGTAGGGGGCCGTCAGCTCGGAGCGGTAGTAGACGTAGTAGGGGTTCACGCTGACGACGCCGCCGAGGTTGCGGATGCGCCACACCTGCTCCGGCGTCGAGATACCGAAGTGCTCGAACGTGAAGCGATGGTCGGCGCGCGGCTGCGCCGCCATGAGCCCGGCGAGGGCGTCGACCGTGGCTTCGTTGCCGGCGTTGCCGTTGGTGTGGACGTGGATGTGGAACCCCGCCTTCCACCACGGCAGGAAGGCGTCGACCATCTGGTCTGGCGGCGTGTTGAAGAAGCCGTCGCGCCCGTCGGTGTAGCCGGGGTTCGTGATCTCCATGCCGAGGCTCAGGTAGGAGTCGTCGGCGAAGAACTTGACGCCCCGGAAGATCAGCTTGTCGGTGTTGCGCTTCGGCAGCCCCTGCACGAACTCGATCGCCTGCTCGCCCTTCGCGGCCTGCATCGAGCGCGCGTCGGACACCACCACGCAGCGCAGCGGGCTCGCGGGGTCGTTGAAGTACCGGTCGAACAGGACCTCCTCGGCGGCGAGATCGGTGATGCCGTAGGCCAGTTCCGACGTCGTCGTGATGCCGTTCTGCCGGCTGAGGTCCATCAGGTACTTCATGTTCGGGAGCGCGACGTCGGGCTGGAGCAGCGCCGGCAGCGCGCCGCTCAGGATGCGGTGTGCGGCGGCCGGGCCGAGAAACTGTCCGTTCGGCTCGCCGTCGGGCCCGGCCATGATGCCCGCGATCTTCGTGTCCTCCTTGATGACGGCGTACTTCGTGAGCGCCGCGGTGTTGGCGTAGACGAAGTGCTCCGAGGCGTCCCACACCAGGATCGGCTGCGTCGTCGAGATGCTGTCCAACGCCGTCTTGTCGGGGTGCTTCCCACCCATCGCGATGGTGTCGTAGCCCCACGCCAGCACGGTCTCGTCGGGCGTCTTCGCCTGCTTCACGTACTCGCGCAGCTTCTTGATCGCGGCGTCGAGCGTCTTCACGCCGGGGAACGCCGGGCCGTAGGGGTTCGGCGTCGGCAGGTACGAGAGCAGCGGCCGCGTGAGCGCGGTGCCGCCGATCAGCGGATGGCCGTGCGCCTCGACGAAGCCCGGCATCAGCACCTTGTTCGCGAAGGTGCGATCGACGGTGTACGGCGCCGCCGCGAGCCAGGGTCGCAGATCGGCGAAGGAACCCACCGACACGATGCGGCCGTCGCGCACCGCCACCGCCGTGGCCACCGGCCAGCCGCGATCCATGGTGATGATCTTGCGGGCGACGAAGACGGTGATCGGTCGGACCGGCGGATGTTGCGCCGTCGCGGGAATGGCGCAGAGGACCGCCCACCAGACCACCAGGATCGCTGCGATCGTCCTCATCCCACCTCCTCGAGCCCCTCATGGTTCGTCTGCCATCCTCCCGCAGGTGTCAAACATCGGACGCTGCTCGCACCCGCGGCGCGATGGGCGTAGTGCAGAGCGGTGGCGAGGCAGCCGACGCGGATGGGATACGACGACGTCGCCGGTCGTGATCTCTACGTGCTCGACCTCGGGCGGGTCGACGATGCCCCAGCGACGATCACGCTGCCGTCGCGGCATTTCGTCTGCCTGCTGGCGGGCGGCATGCACCGGTGGTCCGAGGGCGAGATCCACCGACTCGCGCAGCGTCTGCTCGACGGCGGTGCCGTCTACCTGATCGCGTGGGGTCCGGCGGCCGAGCGCACGCATGGCCTGCTGCGCGACGCCGTCCTCATCGCCGAGCGCTCGCAGGCCGAGGAGACGGTCGTGATGACGAGCGAGTACGGCGGCTCGCTGGACGATGCGCTCGTCTTCCTGCTGTCGGAGGCGACGCCGTCGGCCGCCTATCTCGAGTCGTGCCGCGCGGCCCTGGTGGTGACGGTCGATGCGCCGGCGGCGGCATCGCTCGTCGCGCGGGTGCTCGAGGCGCCGGCGGAGTTCCTCGCGCGGATGACGGCGTCGGGCTAGGGCGCGACCCAAGACCATGTCTTGGGTCGGGAGGCACCCGAGCGTGTGACGACACGTCGCGTGCGACCACTCTGGTGGCCGGCGAAGCCGGCGCACCATGCTGCTCCGATCGCCTGACGTCGATGCGCCGAGTGCGCGCGCCGCCGCGGTTCTGCGGTCCAGACCCATGCGTGCTTCCCATGGAGCGCCGGCTTCGCCGGCCGCGACACCCGGGTCGCGCGGGACGGGTCGCGCCACGCTCGCGGTCTTCTCCGACCCAAGACATGGTCTTGGGTCGCGTTCCTAGTCGAACGGCCAGTTCGTCGTCTCGGTTCCCCCGTCCACTTCGACCACCTTGCCGGTGACCCATCCGCCCGCCGGCGAGCACAGCCAGAGGGCCGCGAGGGCGATGTCCTCGACCGAGCCGATGCGCTGCATGGGCGTCAGCCGCTCCATGTCGGCGCGGATCTCGTCGGTGAGGAACGGGCGCAGCGCGGACGTCTCCACCGCGCCGACGGCGAGCGCGTTGACGCGCACGCGCGGCGCGAACTCGGCGGCGAGCTGGCGGGTCAGGAAGGAGAGGGCGGCCTTCACGGTGCCGTAGGCCGCGAAGTTCTTGCGCACGATGCGGCCCGCCGCCGACGAGATGTTGAGGACGGCGCCGCCGTGGCCGGCCAGCATGTGGGGCAGGCAGGCGCGCGTCAGCACCACCGCCGATTCGAGATTGAACTTGATGCACCACTGCCACGAGGCGAGGTCGGTCTCGAGGAACGGCATGGGCGGATAGCCGCCGGCGTTGTTGACGAGGAGGTCGATGCGACCGAACTCGTCCATCGCGCGCGTCGCGAGCGCCTCGAGCTGTGTCAGATCCGTGACATCGCACGGGACCGCCAGCGCACGGCTGCCGAACGCGCGCGCCCGTTCGGCCGTCGCCTCGATCTCCTTGTCCGTCCGCGCCGCGCAGACGACGTTCGCGCCCATCTCGGCGAAGGCCAGCGCGATGCCCTGCCCGATGCCGCGACCCGCGCCGGTGACGATCGCCACCTGATCCTTCATCTTGAACCGATCCAGTAGTGCCATGGCGATGCGATCGCCCGGCACGTGGGGCGGAGTCAAGTGTTTTACCCTCGACGGTGCGCCGGCTAGCGTGGAGGCATGCGAGTCATGGGTGTGGTGGTGGGGTTGATGGTGATGCTCGGCGTACCGTCGGTGGGTGCGCAGTCGGCCTGCGATCCGACGACGCAGCTCACGTATACGTTCACGAGCGCGTGTCCCGAGCCGATCTGGATCGGCCAGCGCAGCACCGGCGATCCGGCCGCGTACCCACCGCAGTCGGGCAATTGGGCGCTCGCCGGCACGTGTGCGACCAACGCGGATTGCCCGTCCGGCACCTGCGACACGTCGTCGGGCACGTGCACCTGCTCGTCCTCGAGCGGATGTCCCGGCGGTGCGGCCTGCGGTGCCGACGACAAGTGCGCGACGACGGCGGTCTTCTGCATGCCGAAGACCTGGAGCTCGGGAACGTTCTGGCCCCGCACCGGCTGCACGCTCGATGCGTCGGCCACGCCCGCGACGCTCTCGTGCGCCACCGGCCAGTGCAACAGCGCCGGAAGCGTCGGGCTCCTCGACTGCAGCGTCGACAACGGCGGTGGCTCGCCGACGAACCCGGTGACGCAGTTCGAGGTGACGTCGACCGCGACCGCCGTCAACTACGACGTCAGTCTCGCCGCTGGGTACAACGTCGAAACCGCTGCCGTGCCCGTCGGTGGCGGCGCCGTCGTCCCCGGCACCACCGACATCGCCACCTGCAACACGGCCGGCTGCACGGCAGACCTCAACGCGTCGTGTCCCGACGCGTTGCAGGTACTCGACGGCTCGACGGTCATCGGCTGCCTCGATCCGTGCACCCGCTGCCAGCGGGCGGATCCGCCGAGCGCGCTCGGATGTGACTCGCTCGTTCCCGACCAGTGGACCTGTGGCGTCGACAGCGGCACGGTCACCACGCTCGACCTCTATTGTGCGAAGAACTTCGTCGACGGTTCGGCGCAGGCATCGCCCAACCAGGGCGTTCCCACGGCGTTCTCGCAGCTCGACTGCGCGCCGGGATTGACGTTCGTCATCCCCACGTTCGCGACCGCGTATTCGCTGCCCGTGGACATGGGCATCTGTCTGTGGACGACGCCCCCCCAGTCGACGATTCCGCACTTCAACGAGAACGGCTGGTTCGACGCGGCATCGCAGACGACGATGAACTGTGGCGGCCTCCCGCCGGACTACGTGCCGTTGGCGGATGGCACGGCGTGCGGGGGCTATCTGACGCCGCAGAAGGACGGTGGCTACTACGAGGGTGCGCTCGGCTACACCTGCCAGACCGCCACCTACCCGGTGACCGGAGGCACGCAGGTGTCCCACCTCTGCCTGCCCCCGACGACGAGCGGACTCGGCACGTGTCAGGCCGATACGGACGGCAACGTGCCCCTCTATACCGCGGGCGCCGGCGTCTCGAATCCGTCGTGGCTCTTCACTGCCAAACAGGCGGGTGGCGGCACCACCCCCTACTACGTGCCGTTCAAGACCGCGTGTCAGGCCGCCTACGCGTGGCAGTACGACGACGCGTCGGCCGGCTTCGGGTGCGATCCCGCGGCCGTCGCCCCCGGCGGTCCGGCGTTCTCGGGCTTCGACGTGAAATTCTGCGGCAGCGCGACGCCCGGTGGTGGCGGTGGGGGCGGCGGCGGCGGGGGCGGGGGCGGGGGCAACGTCCCGACGCCGAACGCCGTGGCCGGGCTCACGGTGAAAGGCCGCGCCGCCAAGCTCGATCGCACCGGACACGGTCTCGTCCACATCAAGGGACTGACGACATTGCCGACCAGCGTTGCGATCGAGGAAGCGACCGTCGTCCTGACCGATCTCCTCGACGAGGTCGGTGCCGCGGGCGAGCTGGTGACGAACGGCGACGCGCTCACGCTGTCGCCGCGCAAGCGCAAGAAGAAGATCGCGATCTTCGAGACCGAGGCCGGCGTCGAGCCACGGTTGAAGGTCGTCCTGCACCGGCCGCGCCCGGACAAAGAAAAAGTGAAGGTGATCGTCATCGGTCGTCGCGCCACCATCGCGAAGCCCACCGTCTGCAACGACGCGGTGTCGATCGAGACGGCGCTGATCGTCAGCGCGGGCGCGACCATCACGCGCGTCGGCACCGTCGGCCCGTGGCAGTGCAAGCCGAAGGCGCTGCACGCCAAGTAGCGTTACGCGACCGCGCCCGCGACCCGCAGGGCGATGATGCGGTCCATGTCCATCCCCAGCTCCTGGAGGATGGCGTCGCCGTGCTCGTTGAGCTCGGGGCCGCGGCGCGTGGGCGTGGGCTGCTCGTCGAACTGGACGGGCGTCGCGACGAGCTCGAAGTCGGTGCCGTCGCGCGTCGTCGCCCGGGTGACGTAGCCGTTCGCGCGCGCCTGCGGGTCGTCGGCCACCTCGAGCGCGTTCTGGACGGGGGCCCACTGCCCGCGCAGCGTCCGGAATCGCTCGGTCCACTCCACGAGCGTGCGACCCTTGAACACCTCGCGCAGGATCGTCACTGCCGCCGAGCCGTTCGCGGCGAGGTGCTCGACGCTGTCGAAGCGCGCGTCCTGCACCAGATCGGGGCGATCGATGTGGGCGCAGAAGTCCGGCCAGTAGTGGAAGGCCTGTAGCATGACGAGGCTCACGTAGCGGTGGTCGCTGGTCTCGTAGATGGCCACCAGCGGATTGAACGACGCGGTGCCGCCGGGCATCGGCGTCGACCACGCGGTCTTCGACTGCCGTGAGAGCGCGATGCCGGCGGACAACGCCCACATGCCGGTGGCGAGCAGCGACACGTCGACGACCGACGGCTCGCCGGTACGCTCGCGCTTCAGCAGCGCGGCGGCGATGCCGCCGGCGATGGTCATGCCGCCCATGGAGTCGCCCCACGCCGGCCCGGGCTGCGGCAGGATGCCCGGCAGCTCGGCAGGCGTGACGCTCGCGGCGTTGCCGGCGCGGCACCAGAACGCGGTCTGGTCGTAGCCGCCGCGCTCGCGATCGGGGCCGCGGACGCCGAACGCCGTGCCGCGCACGTAGATGATCCGCGGGTTGACGGCGCGGATGTCGGCGACGTCGATGCGCAGGCGGGCCAGGATGCCGGGCAGCTTGTTGGTGAGGAACACGTCGCTGCGGCGGGCGAGGGCGTACAGCACCTCGAGACCGTCCGGGTGGGTGAGATCGATGCCGATCGAGCGCTTGCCGCGGTTCGAGTGCTCGGCGAGCACGTGGACGTTCGACGACAGCTTCATCACACCGGTGCGGCCGAGGCCGCGCATGGCGTCGCCGCGCTCCGGGTGCTCGACCTTGACGACGTCGGCGCCCCAGTCCGAGAGGACGGCCGACGCCGCCGGCACGAACGTGTGCTCCGCCACCTCGAGCACGCGGATGCCCTTCATCACGTCGGTCATGGGGATGTCTTCCTCTCGTCCGCGACGACGGCGCGCCGACAGAACTCCCACACGGTCTCGGCCATGGCGTCGGTGCGGCGATCGGCGTTGGCGAGGAGCGCCTGATGCAGGGTCGACGACACGAGGTTGTGGATCAGCGCCGCGGTCTCGCGCAGCTCGAGCGGACGGCAGCGGCCCGCGGCCACCCCGGCGGCGAGCTGCTCGGCGATGAGATCGGTCAGTGGCTGCAGCGCGCGGCCGAGCTCGACCGGCCGCCCCTCCGCCAGCCGCAGGTGCTCGCGGCTCATGGCGGTGCTCTGTGCCAGGTCGGGCTCCGAGCATGCGTTGAAGATCATGGTGGTGACGACGAACCGCAGCCGGTCGAGTGGATCGGCGATGGGTTCGATGGCGGCGCGGTATTTGTCGGCCGCCATCTGGATGGTCTGCTCGAACACCGCGAGCAGCAGGTCGTCCTTGCTCTGGAAGCGGGCGTAGAAGGCGCGCCGCGAGAGCCCGGTGCGCTGCAGGAGCGTGCGCAGGGTCAGCCCGTCGATACCGGTCTCGCCCACGATGACCGCACCGGCTTCGACGAACTTCCGGCTGCGCTGCAGGAAGCGCTCGCGGGCGCCGCGGACCATCTGGTCGAGCGCACGCTCCTCCCAGGCGGCATCCGGGTGCGCGGCGCGGGCCGCCTTCTGCGGTGGGGCCGTGGCCATCCGAGGACGCGCCGTACCATGAGAACGGCGGTTCCACAATCGATTTCGACGGCCCGCCATGGTGCCGTGAAATGCTTGCCAATCCGCGTGATCTCGTGCGATAGGCCGGAAGAACGATGGTCTCGGACGTCTACTACGACCCGTACGACTACCAGATCGACGCCGAGCCCCATCCGACGTGGCGTCGCATGCGGGACGACGTGCCGCTCTATCGCAACGAGCGCTACGATTTCTGGGCGCTGTCGCGCTTCCAGGACGTCCTCGACGCCAGCATCGACCACGGCACCTACTCCTCGGCGCGGGGCACGGTGCTCGAGTTCATGCGGACCGAGATCCCGGCCACCATGCGGCCGATGATCTTCATCGATCCGCCGGAGCACTCCCGCCTGCGCGCGCTCGTCAGCCGCGCCTTCTCGCCGCGACGCATCGCCGCGCTGGAGCACGGCACGCGGGAGATCGTGCGCGGCTATCTCGACGCCTACGTCGGCACCGGCGGCTTCGATTTCGTCGCCGACTTCGGCGCCAAGGTGCCGATGATGGTGATCAGCAGCATGCTCGGCGTGCCGCCGGAGGATCGCGACCAGCTCCGCGAGTGGACCGATCTGCTGCTGCACCGCGAGCCCGGCGAGGTGGACCCCGCGCAGCGCATGATGGAGTACGGCGCCAAGGTGTTCGGCTACATGGCCGGCTACGTCGCCGACCGTCGGGCGACGCCGCGCGACGACGTCATGACCGATCTCCTCCACGCCGAGATCGACGACGCCGATGGGGTGAAGCGCCGTCTCACCGAGGAGGAGCTGCTCGCGTTCATCATGCTGCTCGCCGGTGCCGGCAACGAGACGGTGGCGCGCCTGCTCGGCTGGGCGGGCGCCACGCTGGCGCGCTTCCCCGACGAACGCGCCACGCTCGTGCGCCGGCCCGAGCTCATCCCGAACGCCGTGGAGGAGCTCCTGCGCTACGAGCCGCCGTCGCCGGTGCAGGCCCGCACCGTCATGCGCGACGTCACGTGGCACGGCCAGGTCGTACCCGAGGGCGCGGTGATGCTGCTCCTCACCGGTTCGGCCGGCCGCGACGAACGCCAATACGACGACCCCGACCGTTTCGACGTCGAGCGCCGGTTCGATCGCCACGTCTCCTTCGGCTACGGCGCGCACTTCTGCCTCGGTGCCGCGCTGGCGCGCCTCGAGGGACGGATCGCGCTCGAGGAGACGCTCGCCCGCTTTCCGACGTGGGACGTCGAGTGGGGTGCCACCGAGCACGTCCACACCAGCACGGTCCGCGGCTACGCGAAGCTCCCCATCCGCTTCTGAAGGACATCGCCATGACCAGAGACGACATGATCCTCGTGAGCGTCGACGACCACATCGTCGAGCCGCCCACGGTCTTCGAGCGCCACACGCCCGCGAAGTGGGCCGCACGAGCGCCGCGGCTCCTCTACGATCCTGCGCGCGGCACGCAGACGTGGACGTGGGAGGGCGGGGCGTCGGCCACGCCGTTCATCTGCGCCGTCGTGACGCTGCCGAACGAGGAGTGGGGCTACGACCCCACGACGATCGCCGAGATGCGGCCCGGGTGCTACGACCACGACGCGCGCGTCCGCGACATGGACGCGAACGGTATCCTGGCGTCGATGTGCTTCCCGTCGTTCACGGGCATGGGCGGCAGCTTCTTCGCGAGCTGCCCCGACAAGGACCTCGCCTACGCCTGCCTGCAGGCCTACAACGACTGGCACATCGACGAGTGGTGCGGCAGCCATCCGGGCCGCTTCATCCCGCTGCCGCTGTCGCCGCTGTGGTCACCCGAGCTGGCGGCGAAGGAGGTCCGGCGCGTCGCGCGCAAGGGCGTGACGGCCATCGCGTTCTCGGAGGCGCCGGAGACCTTCGGCCATCCGAGCATCCACAGCGGCGCGTGGGACCCGTTCTTCGCCGCCTGTCAGGACGAGGACATGACGATCGGCATCCACATCGCGTCGAGCAACGTGGGGCGTCCGAACCCCGATGTGCCGATGGAGATATCGAGCACGTTGCCGTGCTGGAACGCGCTCGCGTGCGCCGCGAACTTCCTGTGGTGCAAGTCGCTCGTCAGATACCCCCACGTGAAGATCGCGCTGTCCGAGGGCGGCACGTCGTGGATTCCCGGGTTCCTCGACCGCATGGAGCGCCAGTTCACGGTGCAGAAGTGGGTGAAGTCCGACCTCGGCGGCCTGACGCCCACCGAGAAGTTCCGCCGCCATTTCCTGGCGTGCTTCGTGTGCGATCCGTCGGGCCTGCTGCTGCGTGACCGCATCGGTATCGACAACATCGCCTACGAGGTCGACTACCCGCATTCCGACTGTACCTTCCCTGGCTCGCCCGAGGAGCTGTGGGAGCACTTCGAGTTGGCGACGTGCAACGACGCCGAGATCGCGAAGATCAGCCACGAGAACGCGCTACGCTGGCTCCGGTTCGATCCGTTCGCGCACCGACCGCGCGAGCAGTCGACGGTGGCGGCGCTGCGCGCGAACGCACGCGACGTCGACCTCCGGACGCGATCGAAAGCCGACTACCGACGGGCCTACGAAGCGACGCACGGCCCCGTCGGCTGACGCGCCGAGGCCAGTCGGCCACCGCACGGCAACGCTGGGTAGGGGGCCGTGCCCCGCGGCGGTGGGTCGGTAGACGCCCGTCCGGGTCGCGAGCGACTCGGCGCGGCGCCGGGCCGGGCTGCTGGACGGTGGCGACATCGCGCATCGATCGACGTCGAGGCGCGCCGAATCGAGAGGCGCCGTCTCCGTACGACTACGTACGTACTGCTACCTGCGTAGAAATTCAGGCTTGTATGTCGTGGCATCATGGCCCTATGGCGAGACATGCACAGCGAGATACAGGCCGCGGCCGGCGCGGCTCCCATTGGCGTCGATCGCTCCCGTACAGCGACCGATGCGCGTGCCGTCGCCGCGACGAAGAAGGAACTGCCCATGTCGGCCATTCGAAGCCTGTGTCTCGTGGTGATGGCCATCGCCGTCCTGATTCCCGGTGTCGCGCCGGCGCAAGGCCCGAGTCGGGACCTGAGCACCTACGTGCTCTTCGCGCGCGAGTCGATCCGGACGAAGGGGTTCTCGATCGGTGCCGGCAACATCGGTGTGAACGACGGGACGTTCATCGCCGGCGGCCTGGTCGACGCGCCGAATTCCGAGTTGGTGGCCGCCTCCGTGATCTTCGCCCGTCACGTGGTGGATCCGCACTGCGCTGCGCTCTTCTCGAACGACGCGACCCTGGTCGACACCTTCTGTGGGCCGGCCCAGCCGTTCGTGAGCCCGATCATCGCCGACATCCCCGCGGCCTGCGGCTTCCCGACGGCCTTCCCGGCCTGCGACCACGCCGCGTCCGTGCTGGTGCCGGTGGGAACGACCACGATCCTGCCCCCCGGCACCTACGGCAACGTCAGCGTGCGTGGCGGCGGCGGACGGACGGGCACCCTGATCCTCACGGGCGGCCACTACGTATTCTGCAGCCTCAAGACGTACCGGACCTCGGAGGTGTTCTTCGAGGGGCCGTCACAGGTCGACGTGACCGGCGACGTCTTCCTCGGCCCGCAGAGCATCACGGGACCGGCCCCGGGCTCCGGCCTGTCGTCGGCGGACATCAAATTCTTCGTCGACGGCCGTCGGGTGAAGTTCTCCCGGCAGGCCGACGTCGCGATCGACGTCTGTGCGCCCGAGGCCCTGTTCCAGATGGCGCAGGGGACCTTCCTCGAGGGGCGCATCGTCGCACGTGCGATGACGACGGAGCGGATCATCGTCCCGAACGCGACGACGACGTCGACGATCGACACGACCACCACGTCGACGTCGACCACGACGAGTACGAGCACGTCGACGACGACCAGTACGAGCACCACGTCGACGACGACCAGCACGAGCACGTCGACGAGCACGAGTACGAGCACCACGACCTCGACGAGCACGAGCACGACGTCGACCAGCACGAGCACGTCGACCTCGACGTCGACCACGACGAGTACGAGCACGAGCACGAGCACGAGCACGAGCACGAGCACGAGCACCACAACGTCGACCAGCACGACCACCACGTCGACGTCGACCAGCACGAGCACGACGACGCCGACGACGACGTCCACCAGCACGACGGCCCC
>CAYOIZ010000095.1:0-14696 GCA_964404165.1 uncultured Binatia bacterium (SeqCode)
CGTCGGCCCGAAGGCGAACAGCGGAGCGCCCGACCCGTCCGAGTGCAGGAGCGAGTTGCGAATCTCCGCATGCTGCGTGGCGAGCGTCTTGTCCTTCCAGCTCCCCCCCATGATCACCGGGAACGGCGTGCAGGTCGACGACGGGCAGTCGCAGGCCAGGCCGTTGCGGCTGCCGCCGCTGCACGTCCCGCTGCTGCACGACCCAGACGGGCAATCATCGGCGACGTCGCACACCGTGCGGATGGCCGAGCCGCCGGCGCAGTACCCGCACGCGGGCGGCGGTGAGCCCGTCGACGCCTTGCCCCACGCCTCGTACAGATGGCCGACGCGCACGCCGAACGACTGCGCCACGATTTGCGGCCCGCAGCCGAAGGCGAAACGCGACGCGTCGATGTTGATGTTTCCGCCGAACGGTCCGACGTAGACGGGATTGAAGACCGGCGTCTGGCCGCCCCAATAGTTGTACTGGCCGCCAGCCTGGACCTCGACGCCGATCGTCCCCTTGCTGTCGTTCCCGCTGCCGATCAGATCACCCACGTTCGAGTTGCCGCCCGCGAGCTGCACGTTGACGGCGTTCGCCGCCGTCGTCACACCGACGACGCGCTGCCCACCGCCCGCGGACCGCACGGCGATGCCGCCCGACTGATTCGCCGTCGCGGAGCCACCGACCATCTTGGCGCCGCTCCCTTCGAGCAAGACGGCGTAGGTCGTCCCGCGGACGGCGCTCTCCGTGAGGCGGCCGGTGTTGATGATCCGCACGCCCGCCTCGAGCGCGTAGGTCACGGTGCCGGGCGTCGCGAGCCCACCCAACGGGAACGAGATCACGACTCCCGTGTTGTCGAAGTTCTCGGCGGCGCCATTGCGGAAGACCAGCGAGCGGCCGCGCTTGTGGTCGATCACCTCGACGTCGCGCACGAGCGCGGTCGTCACCGTCGAGAAGTCGACGGCGTCGATGATGCCCGGCCCGCTCGGGGACAGCGACTCGCCAGTGCAGTGGCCGGGCGTCGGTGACGCCGTCTCGCAGTCCGACAGGTTCGAGCAGGTGCCGAAGCCGGTGCAGTCGCCCGTCGTGTCGCACACCGCGCCGGGGAATCCGGTGCATTCCGACTTGCAGGCGCGGCCGGCGTTCGTCCCCGCGTTGCAGGAGTACGCGCCGTTCGGGTCAAGCTGATTCGTCCAGAGCTTGCAGCCGATCAGCGTGACGCGCTTCGTGTTCGACGCGGCGCCGACCATGACGTACCGCGTGCCCCCGCTCGACGCGAACTGCACGCCGGTGCAGGTGCCGCCGCCGAGGCAGTCGGCCGACGTCGTGCAGGCCGACCCGTTGTAGCGGCTGTCGCCCTGGCAGGTCTTGCCGAGCGCGAGGAAGCCGGCGTTCTCGCCGCAGGTGATCTCCGCGCCCTCCGGCGCCGTGAAGCCCGCCGCGCCGAGGCCGATGACCTTCCCCGGTGGGATGATCATCGACGCCGGGAGCAGCGCGGCGCGGGCCGTCGCGGCGCTGCCCTCGTCGGTGAAGCCGTCGCACGCGAGCGTGGCGCACAGGTCCCGTGGATCGCGGAGCACGTTGTTGACGAGCTCCACGAGCGACGTGCTCTTGATCGCCCACGCGGGGCTGACCAAGAGCAGGACCAGTGCGGCCGCTCGGATCACGAAATCCGTTCCACGCAGCAGGTCACCACGCCCGTGGCCGCGGTGGCGCTCGCCACGAGCTTCAGCGCGTAGCACTCCCCCGACGTCACCGCTTCGGCCGCACCCGCCTCCGCGCCCGTGCGGCCGGTGCCCGATACGGTCGCGATCTGTCCGCTCGAGTCGGTCAAGGCGCCGGTGCAGGCGCCGTCGGCGATCGTCGCGGTGTAGGACTGGCCCGAGGTTGGCGCGACGCTCGACACGCACTTCAGGTTGTCGAGGCTCATATTCGTCGTCGCGATGGTCTGCGCACGTCCCTGGCTCGAGTCGCCCGCGGCGGCGAACGAGAGGTGGACCGTCGTGCCGCCGGTGATGTCACCCATGGTGCTGGCGCACAGGGGCGGCGGGATGGTCGTGCCCGACGAGATCGTGTTGCAGCCCCACGCGTTTGTCGCCGTGTCGTAGGTGACCGCGTTGGTGGCGCCGTCGCAGTCGGTGAGGGTCTTCCAGGCGCCGGCCGAGGTCGAGCTCGACATGAAGACCTGGTCGTCGGCGCCTGGTGCGGCACCGTGGCCGCCGTTCGCCACCGGCAACAGGCCGGTGATGGCGTCGGTGTCGGCGAGATCGACCTGCCCGAACGACGGATTGGTCGACGCGCCGGTCGAGCGCAGGACGCCGCCCGCATTGCCCGGCGAGGCGAACTCTACATCCGCCGTCCCGCGGCCGATGATCACCGCGCGGTCCGTCAGCGACGCGACGCCCGTGCCGCCGTTCACCGGCGCGACCTCGCTGGTGATGGAGATCGTCTGGTTGCTGATCAGGATGTTCGTGCCGCCCTGCCAGGCGAAGGCCGGCGAGCAGAGCGTCAGTGCCGCGACCAGCACGGCCAGTGTCGTTCTCATGGGTTGTTCCTCCGTGCCGAGATCGGCGTGGCGCGCGGATCGAACCGCGCAACGGGTTCGTTGAATCGAAGCAGCACCGCCCCAGTCGGGTACGAGGCGATCGCGTAGGGCGGCGGGAAGGTGGCCGACTCGCAGCCCGGCGGCGGATCGACCTGCATGGCCTCGTCCTTGCGGAGCGCGCCTTCGATGACGGCCGTCAGGAGCCGCCCGCACTCGACCGGGTCCATGGCGATCGGGCCATGCGCTCGAGCCGGGGACCACGGCGGCGCTGGCGCCGGCGACGTCCACACCACGACGACGGCGACCCCGACGAGCAGCAGCAGTGCCGGCAGCAGCGAGAGGGCGCGCTTCATCCGACGCGCTCCACCAGGCACGTGTATGTCCCTGGGGTCGTCACCAGGCCCGTGCCTGACGCGCGAAGCGAGACGCACTGCCCCGCGCTCGTGGCGGTGACGTTCGCGCCTTCGCAAGTTCCCACGCCCGCGCCGGGCCCCATCGTGCAGTTGACCGCCGTGCCGCTCAGCGACCCCCCGCACGCCCCAACCCGGAAGGTGCCCGTGATCGACTGCGCTCCGGTCGCCCCCGAGAAGAAGCACGAGATGTTGCCGTAGGTGCCGGCGGCCTTCAGTCGGCCCTGCGCGTTGAGCTCGGCCGGATCACCGCAGCCACCGGGCGCGAGGAACACGGGCGTCGTGCCATCGATGGGCCCACAGGTCGAAAACGCGAGATACGGCGTCGTGCCGCCTCCGCCACCGGAGCCACCGTCCCCGAGCGGCACCCATGCCGTTCCCGTCGACTGGCAGAGCGCACGCGCGGTTCCACCGCCCGAGCTGCAGCTACCGGCAACGGCAGCATCACGTACGGTCGCCACGCGGTTCGCGTTCTCGGACGGATCCAGCGCCTGGAGCTCCGCCACGGTGAACGGCCCGAGGAGCACGCGATCGTTCAGGACGAGCACGTTGTGCCGCATCTCCTCGTGCCAATTGCACTGCCGCTTGAGCCAGTACCGGAGGCCTGAGGGTTCCACCTCGATCGGCACGACGCTCGGATCGCATGGCGGCAGCGTCGTTGACGTCGTCGTCTGGGCCGCGAGGGGTGGCGCCAGCGCGAGCAGCAACAGGAGCACGAGGCGCGTCACGGCGCCCCCTCGCCTGCTCCGCCCTCGCCTGCGCCCGGTTCGAGCAGCCCGAACTCCGAGGGATTGCTCTCGGCGGTCTGGAACTCGACGAGGAACATCTGCGCGAAGACGCGGTAGGGCCTGGTCCCGACCTCGTCGCGAAGCTCCGGCTCGTACGCGTGCGTCGAGATGTCGATCGCGAGGTTGCCGACGCGGCGATCGCCGGCGTAGGCCCCGCGCACGATCTCGTCGAGCAGCGCGTCGCTCGCCGGGCCGAGCTCCTCCTCGGTCGCGGTGCCGACGCACCCGACCACCAGGAACTTCGCCTGGTGAATGACGAGCCCGATGCACTCGTCGACGGGGCCGTCTTCGTCCATCGGGCCGTCCTGGACGAGCACCGCACGGACACCCGGCTCGAGGAGCGTCGAGTACCCGCGGTTGCGGTAGACCGTCGCTGCGGTGACGGCGTCGATCTGCGCCGCGAGCTGCGCACCGATGCGGTCGCGAACGGTCGCCATTTTACGAGGTCCTCATCGGGACACGCGCCATGGTCAGTCGACGTCGATCAGCCAGAGCATTCCGGCGCTGTCCGCACGCGCGCCGGTGACGGTGTAGGTGGTGGGCCCGACGACGACGGTGCTGTGCTCGACCGGTCGGCCGGGGAGCATCGACACGGGGATGCGCAGCCGCACGCCGGGGCTCTGAAACGACGCGCCCGCGGCGAAGAAGGTCGGGTCGTTGTTGCCGACGAACACCCGCACCGGGATGGGGGGTCCGCCGGGCGCCGTGAACGTGCCGGCCCCGAACAGATTCGGGTCCGAGGCCAGCACGTTTGCGGCATGCGCGAAGACAGTCATGCGGTGGAAGCGCGCTCAGGAGGCGCCGATCGCCCCCTTGATGAGCGAGAGGGGCCGGGTGACGGCCATCAGCGGGTTCGTCTGCGTGTGGATGTCCCAGCCGCGGTTGAACCGCTTCGGCTCGATCCGCACGTAGTTCCGGATGCCGATGGTGTTGACCGTGTCCATGAAGTCCGCTGGCGCCCACCAGAGGAGGAACGTGTCGACGGTTCCGAGCGGGACGAAGCGGCACTCGTCGGCCGGGATGAAGACGCGCGTGTTGCCGTCCTTGTCCTTCGCCGACGCGCGGTACTCGACGATGGTGACGTTGCCGAAGTTGAAGCCCTTCCGGACGTCGTCGCGGTTCCGCTCGGACAGCTGGTAGCGGAACTCCTCCTTGACCTTCGGGTGCTCGACGAACTTCTCGAACCACGTCGGGCCTGCGTACCCGACGATGCCGGTGAACGCGTCGCCGGCGCCGATGCCGTCTTCCATCTTCCGGCCGACTTCCATGCACTTCGCCCGGATGTTGCTGCTGGCGTTGTCGAGGTCGAAGAACACGACCGGCTCGGACACACCGTACTCGGTGAAGAAGTTCTTCAGCGTCGTGTTGTCCGCGTCGAGCGTCGCGCCGCGAATCGTCGTCGCGAGGTGCCACTCGTGCGTGATCGAGTAGATGCGGGCCGCGCGCTGCAGGCGGCGCGAGAGCACCTCCGTCGCCGTCTCCAGCTCGCTCGAGGAGCCGAGCTTGCGCACGCCCTCGATGTCGTCCGGGAGGATCTCGTCCTCGATCGGGATGTGGTACGCGGTGAGATCGCGCAGGTCGCGCTTCTCGGGGAGCATCGGCGTCCCCGGTGCGCCGCGCCGCTTCGTGGGCGCGAGCACCATGGTGCCCACGTACCGCTCGAGCGCGACCTTGGGCGTCGCGGTGCCGAGCGGACGGAAGATGCCTCGGTTGGTGAGTTCGCCCCACATGAGCGGGAACTCGCTCATCGCGAGGCTCATCTCGAGCATCCCGAAGCCGCCGGCCTTGAATGGATCGTTCATGAGCATTGGCTCGTCCTCCTCCCCGCCCGCCGTCAGATCGCGGTGCGGATGACGAAGCCGAGCGCGCGGAGCTGTGCGAGCGCGGCGTTCTTCTGGTTGTCGTTTGCTCCGGCCGGCCACGTCAGGCCCTGCAGCTTCAGGATCGCGGGGCCGCGCGCGATGATGACGCCCTTGGCGTCGGCGCCGTCGGCCGCCGTCACGTCGTCGGCGAGAATGCCGACCGCGTCTTCGCGACCGTCGGTCCCCGAGAAGTCGATCTGCACGACCTTCCCGGAGCCATCGGCGACGATGATGTCCCAGCCGTCGCCGGGCGCGTAGTCGGGGGTGCCGTCCTGCAGCGTGAAGGCAAGGCCTCCGGCGTTGAACGCCGTCCCGACGTTGCCGTCGCCGATCTTCTCACCGAGCGGATTGCGCACGGTGAATGCCGCCGTCGCGCCCGAGCCGATGATCTCGACCGTGGACGTTCCGGGCAGCGCGGCTGCGCCGGCCGTCGGCGTCGCGGCGAAGGTGCCGGTGCCCGCGTTGCCGGCCCACGCCGCCGTGGTCACCGCGCCCTTGGTGATCTTGCCGACCACCATGGTTTCGGTGAGCACGCGCTCGCTGCCGGAACCCGCCAGGATGGTGACGTCGTCCCGGCAGTAGCGGAAGCCGGCGTCGACTTCCCACAGGAGGGCATCGCCCAGGTACTTGCCTTCGGTCTTCACGGCCATGGCTCAGCTCCTCCGTCCCGCCTGCGCGAGGGCCTCACGGTCCTCGGAGGCGAGCTGCTTGCAGCGCTGCACCAGGGGGTGCTGTACGCCGCTCGGAATGCCGCCGGTGCTCGCGGTCGGGCCCTGGCGGCTGAAGATGTCGGGGCCGTTCGACTTGACCCGCGCGTCGTAGAGCTTCGCCTTCACGGAATCGATGCTCAGACCCGCCTCGATCAGCTCGACGGCGACGTTGGTGTCGGTGATGTTCTCCATCGCGCAGAGCGCGACGATCTCGCGCGCGTCCGCGAGGCGGACCTTCACCTGGTCGACGGTGAGGCGCGCCGCGATGAAGGTGCCCGCGATGGCGCCGAGGTTCGCCTCGCGGCAGAGCGTCGTGATCTGAGCCGCGCGCTCGGCCTGGCGATCCTCCGCCGCCTTCTCGAGCAGAACGAGATTGGGTGCCTGCCCCACCTGGGGCTGCGCCGGCGTCTCCGGTGCTGCCGGCTGTTCGCCCGGATTCTGGGTGCTCATCGTGGTGGTCCTCCCTAGGCGACCCGTTGGAGCCGCACTGAGCTTGCGTAGAACGTCCTCGTACGTGGACACGTGGTCGGCGAGACCGGCGGCGACAGCGTCCGCACCGCGGAAGACGGCTGCCTGCTGCGCACGCACCGCGTCCGCCTTGAGGTGGCGGTACTCGGCGACAACGCCCTCGAACTCGCGGCCCAATCGCGCGATGTCCGACCGGAGGTCCGCCTCTTCCTCGGGGCTCATCTCCGTGTGGGGATTGCCGTCGGACTTGCGATCACCGGAGGCGAAAATCGCGTACTTGAGGCCGAGGGCCTCGTCGTACTTCGTGGCGTCGAGACGCATGGTCGTCGCGCCGATCGAGCCCATGAGGCCGTGGCCGGTGATGAACACGTTGCCGCGGTCGACGGCGCTGGCGAGCAGGTACCCGCCCGACGCCGCCCAGTCGTCCGCGATCGCCGCCATCGGCTTCACGCCGCGCGAAGCGTAGATCTCGGCGGCGAACTCAAAGAGGCCGCCCACGGCACCGCCACGCGTGTCGTACCGGAACACGATCGACTGCACGGCGGCGTCTTCCTTGGCCTGCCGGAACGTCGCCTGGAGGCTCTCCAGACTGCGGAGGCCCATGCGTAGGTCCCACTCGTCGCCCCACCCGCTGCCGCGCTTCATCAGGAAGCCGTAGACGGGGAGCACCGCCACGCCGTCGATGACCGCGAAGTCGCCGCAGCGTGCACGCTCCGTGTCGAGGAGCGTCATCGGCCGCGACGCCATGAGCGCGTCGACGCCGCTCTTCTCGGCGAGCAGCGGCTGTCGATGGAGCTGCCAGGCGATCGGGGCGATCAGCGAATCAGCCACGGCGTGCCTCGCTGGCCTGACGCTCCGCCGCGGTCCGGCGACCGCGCGGCATGGCCTCCCCGCGCAGTTCCGCCAGCTGCTGCTGGAGCTCGGCAAGTTCGATCTGGCGCTTCAGGTCTTCGACCTGCTCGTCGTGCAGGTCTTCGATGTCGACGCCCCGCACGGCCGCGATGCCCTGACGGCTCTCGAGGTTCGCATCGAGGAGCGTCACCCACGCGTTCGCCTCGCTCTCCGGATCGACCCAGGGCCAGCCATCCGGGATCCACCGCGCGTCGGTGAAGGCCGCGGGGTCGGCCATGTACTCGCTCGGCCGGATCGGCAGGACGCCGGCGAAGACGGCTTCGCGGATCACGCGCTGATAGACCGCGTGGCACCAGGGGAGCAGCGTCGTCCACAGGAGCTGCTCGCACTGCCGGTGCTGGGTCATCTCGCCGGAGCGCACCGACGAGTACGTGGCGCCCTGGTAGTCGCCGGTCGCCTGCTCGTAGGTCACCCGGCCGCAGCCAGCGAGGGCGCGATGGTGGGTCTTCTGGAACGCCTCGTACTCGTTCGTCAGCTGCGGCGGGCTCGTCTGCGTGAACTTGAAGCCCGGGGGCGCCCAGCCGATCTGCCCGGCCCGCCAGACGACATCGAGCGCGCCATCTTCGTCCGCCTCGTCGTCGTCGGCGCCGTCCTCGTCCTCGCCCTCTTTCGCACCGGGCGGCATCCGCGGCCGCCCCTCCTCGTTCTCCTCGAACCAGCCGGAGTAGAGGCTGCCGACTTTCTGGCGCTCGAGCTGGGCGAAGTCGTGCACGTCGAGGCTGTGGGCGCGCACGATGCCGCCCGCGAACGGCGGCTCACCGCGCACCTGGCCGGGTTCGAGCGCCTCGAAGACATGCAGAATCTCCCGCGCCTCGATCCGCTCCGGCGTGCCGGGGAACCGTCCTGTCGCGAAGAGCTCGCCGGGGTGTTCGCGGTACAGCCAATAGGCCGCGATGTCGTCGATCGGCGTGAACTCGACGCCGGCGATGATCCGGTTCCCGCCGTAGGGCTCGGTCTTGTCGAGTGGGAGGTGGTCGGGGCTCAGCATCTGCAGCTGGAGCGGCACTTGGAGACCATCGGTCGGCTTGCGCCCGCGGAAGCGGGAGAGGAACTCGCCGGCGATCCACCAGCAGCTCACCCCGGTGACGAGCTTCGCGTAGAAGTTCGTCTCCCGGCACCAGCGCTCCCAGACGCGCTTGATCGGGCGGCGTAGCTCGGGATTCTCCGGCTTCGGCCGCGGCGTGGGGCCCGTACCGATGATGTCGGCGACGGCGGCACGGTGGATCTTCCCGACGACGGGATTCGACCGGCGCAGCGATCGCACCCGGCCGCGCATCGGGGCCACGTTCGGGATGAGCGCCGAATTGATCCCGAGATCGGAGGGCGGCAGGCCTTCCATGGCCGGGCCGGTGCTCCCCCCTTGGTACGCCGACGTCGCGCGTACCGATGTCACACGCTCTCCGCGTGCGTTCAGGACACCCCGGTAGCGGTGCGACCGCCGGGTGAGGACGCGCGCCGCCACCTACAGGCCCGTGTCCACGTGGACGTTGAGCGTCCGAATCGACCGCCGGCCGCGAAGCTGGCGCAGCTCCCGCTCGAGCGCCGCGATGCTGCGATCGATGCCCGCCTCGCCGCGGTACTCGAGCGAAACGTCGCCGACCCGGGTGGCCGCAGCAGGGTTCGCGCGCTGGGCTCGCAGCGCTTCGATCTCTGCTGTGATCTGCTCCGCTGTCCGCGCCATCCCAACCCGTCCAGGGGGACGCGTACCCGACGGTTTCGGTGCTGTCAACTTTCTATGAAATGAGGCAGAATGCCTCGCTTTGCCTCACAATGCCTCACTTTGCCTCACTCGCGCGCCGAGCACTGCGCGGTCGAGGCCGGCGTGCGCGGAGGGCCTCGTAGAGCCGCTCCCTGGCCCACCCTTCTCGTGAAATCCTTCGGCCAGGGTGACGCGCCTTCTCGCTGGCGACGAGCTGATCGATCTCGCCGATCAGCGCCAGGTCCCGGATGGTGAGTTTCGCCATGACGTCTCCTGTTACGGGCGCATCGCTGGGTTCTGCCAGATGCGCACCCGCGGCCGACGTCGCTTGCGACGAGGCGGTGGGGCGGTGGGTGAGGTTGGTGCCGACACCTCGCGCTCCACCGGCTCACTCGCCTGCGGCCGCGGTGCCGCGGCGCGCGCCGCCGGCTTTCCGATCGGGACGCCAGCGCGGCGCTCGAGGCGGCGCCACTGCCGTTCCCCGAGCTGGTCCATCCCGCACGCCGCCGCCGCGGCGCGTGCGTAGTTTCGGCAGTCGAGCGGCTCGTTCCGATCGTAGTGCTGGACCCAGCGCCGATGCGGCACGGCGCGCACGTAGTAGGTCTCGATGTGCTCGGCGCACATCCCCTTGAAGAACTCCTCGTCGTGCTTGGGGAAGTGGCAGTAGCCGTAGGGCTCCGCCTCCCCCTCGACGGGCGGGGCCTGCCGCAGCCACGCGTAGAGCTCAGACTTGTAGCCCGAGACGCCGACGGTCACGACCTTGAGGCCGCGCTTGCGCTCTTCGGCGGAGGCCTTCTTCGGCGTCGAGAGGCCCTTGTGCCAGATGTCGCGGCCGACGACGACCATCACCGTCCGCGGCACGCGCACCGCGATCGCGTTGCCGCCGAACGTCGGCGCCAGGTGCGTTCGAGCCCATCGGAAGCTCGCCTGCGGCACGTAGCCGGCGTCCACGGCAAGGCACGAGACCGGCATCGATCCGCCCCAGGCACAGGGGTAGTCGGTCGAGAGCATCTCGGTGAGCTCGCGCCAGGGCTCTTTCGTCGCGGTGTCGCCGGGGATCACGCGATACTCGATCGACCACGACCGCTTCTCCCGGCCCCACGCCACGAGCTCGACCTCGAGGCGATCGGCCTGGACGTCGACGCCCATCGTCAAGAACAGCCCGCCCAGCGGCACCTCACCCTTCGGGTACGCCTCGCGCCGAGCGAAGAGCCGCTCCCACTCCGGCGCGTCAGTCTGCTCGACGTAGGGCAGGCCCAGCACGGTGTTGACGAAGACCTGCGCCTTCTCCGGGCGGCGGTCGGCACGTTCCTTCATCGCGGCGGCTTCTCCCCAGCCGAACCACCCAAGCGGCGAGTACAACGCCGAGAGGAAGAACCCGACGCTCTTATCGCCGTGGTCCCATCGCGCCGCCCAGCGCCCGCGGGCGAGCATCTTCGGCTTCGCGTGCTCCGGAATCTGCGTCTGGCAGCTGCGGCACTCGTACGTCACGCCCGGGATCGCGCGCAGCCGCCCCTTCTTGTTCTCCTTCAGGCTGAACGCCTCGGGCATCGCCCAGCGCATCTGGGCCCAGTCGAGTACCTGGAAGGTGTCGCAGGCCGGGCACGGCACCTCGTGGTCCCAGACCTGCTCGCAGTCCTCGAAGGCATCGACGACGCGCGACGTCCCGGCGATCAGCGGCGTCGAGACGAACAGCATCTTCCGCCGGTGCTGGAACGTCCGCGTCGCGCGCTGGGCGAGCTCGAGCGGATCGCCCTCGCTCCCGACGACGGTCGGGTAGGCGTCGATCTCGTCGAGGAAGAGGTACCGGGCCGCGATGCTGCGCAGCGAGACGGCGCTGTTTGCCCCGGCCATTACCAGGAGGCCGCCGGGGAACTCCTTCATCAGGATCGTATTGCCGCTGTCGCGTTTCCGCGCCGGGCGCACCTTCTCGCGCAGGCAGGGGGTCTCCTCGATCAGCGGTCGGATGCGCTGCTTCGACCACCGGTGCGCCAGCATCTCGGTGGGGCACACCGCCAGGAAGGGGCCCGGCGCGCGGTCCATGACGTACCCGATCCAGTTGTTCCCCGCCTCGGTGAGCCCGACCTGCGAGCCCTTCTGCACGACCACCAGCTCCGCCGGATGCCGCGGCGAGAGGGTGTCCATGATCTGCCGCAGGTACGGCGTCCGGCTCGTTCGCCATGGCCCCGGCTCCGACGCCGCCTTCCCGGCGAGCATCCGGAAGTCGTCCGACCACTGCGAGACCGAGAGGAGCGGCGCCGGGCGATGGTGGTGGCGCCACGTCGACCGGAGATCCTCGGCCGCCTCGTCCATCAGGGCGACGGCCGCGTTCACGAGGCCTCCTCGGCGACCTCGGTCGTGTCGCCGGCGATCTTCACGTTCGCCAGCAGTGCGAGGTGCTCACGGATAGCGTCCTCGAGCACGCGGCGCAGCTTGTCGGGCTCGGCGGCGCCCACCGCGGCCGCGACCTGGGCGAAGTACCGGTCCGGGAACTGCTCCCAGTGCGCACGATCGAGCGCCGCGGCCTCGGCGACGACACGGCGCGCCATCTCGAGCATCTCGTTCTTGAGCTTGAGCACCTCGAGCTCGGCGCGCTCGGCGTTCGCGACCTCCTTGCGGCGAATGGCCTCCGCGAGATCGACGACGAGGGTTCCCCCTGGTGGCGGACCTCCCGTCGGCGGCACCGCTTCGTCGGCGGGCTTCCGCCCCGCGCCCTCCCGGCGACCACCGCGACGGCCACGGCGCTGCTCAGGCCACGACTTGTCGGCCTGGACGGGATCGAGCCGGCCGTCAGATCCAACCTGGATCCAACCGGAATCGCGCGCAGCGTACACCGCTGTCGCGCTAACCCCGCGACGGCGCGCGTATTCCGCGAGGGTCACGCGCTCAGGCTCGGATGTCGGGTTTGATTTCAAATCAAATTGGACCTCTATCGCTAGCCCTTGCCGGCGCTCGCGCCACCCGTAAGAGGCGGCACCCCCGGGGAGGACCCAAGCGAGCAAACACGGGCGTGGCACGGCCCTTGCCAGCTGCCTGCATGGTAGAGTGATAGGTGATTGATGGCCGCAGAGCGGTGCGTCAACCCGCGACGACGCCAGCTCCGCACCGTGCGTCGCCACCAGCGCACCAGCCCACGCCACCCGCGGTGACCGTCCCACGTCCGCACCCGGTGCGTCGTGCAGGCTGGTGGCTCGCGATACGTGAACGTGCCCGCGTCGGGCGTGCAGAAGACGACCGTAGCGGGGCCACAGGGCGTGTCGACGGCGTCCACGTAGATGCGACACGCGGGCGCAAGTGAGGGCGGTGGCGACGGCGGCAGGGCGAAGATCACGACTCCGCCTCCGAGCAGCCGCCCACGTGGCGCAGCTTCGACCAGCACGTCGGGTGCGTTGCCCTACAACGAACGCACTCAACCCAGCTGCCGCCACCGTCGAGGTGCTTGTTCCAGAGCGCCCACGCTGGCCTCTGCGAGCCGCCGCGCTCGTAGCGCTCCTCGAAGTGGTACAGGCAAGTGAAGCAGCACAGCGGCCTGCCCTCGCCACCATCGCACTCGTTTTCGTGCGCATGCCGTTCAGTCGGGGATCGGAACCACGTCTTGCAACGGAGGCACTTCACCTGCTCGCGCCGGACCGGGATCGGCGCGATCTCCACGCCAGCGACGATGCGGAGGAGGGCTCGCTCCTCCTCTTCGATCGCCTCGTAGATGATCGCGTCGTCGAGCTCCTGCTGTCGCTCACCTCGCCAGTCGACGCCGGTGCCGAGCCGCGCCTCGAGGGGGCCGATGGTCGCGTTCCCTTTGGCGATGCGCTCGATGATACGCACGGCCACACGCATCTCTGCTGGTGTGAGCTTCGAGAGCTTCTCGACACCTCGGACGAAGGTGGCGTGGTCTTCGGTCATGGGGCCGGACTGGCCTCCGACCCCGCGGGGATCGCCGGGTAGGTGATCAGCGCCTCGAGGACGGCTCGCTGGCTCTCGACGATGGTCATGGCCGCAAGCAGCGCCTGCGCGGGATCGCTGCTCTTCACCGTCATGGCGTCGTGGAACGCCTTCAGGCGGTCATGCGTGGTGATCAGGTTGCCGCACACGGCGGTGATCAGGCGCCCCTCGACCGACTCGCTATCGACACCGCTGAGAATGACCGGGCCGAAGGCGATCTCGCCGATCTCGAAGTCGTTCCTGCGGTTGAGTTGGGCGAGCAGAGCGTCGCGCTCGGCTGCGAGGTGGCGAATGCGCTTGCTCGTGAAGCACTCGGTCTCGTCGGCACCCGTGGACAGCTTTGGCACGCCGGCGTCGTCGAGCGCGCGGCAATTCATCTGATACGCCTGCAGGCCGTAGGTCTCGTCCGACCGAAGGCGTCGAATCTCCTCGTGCGCTTGCTCGAGGTCAGCTGGCATCGATGAATCCTTGCTGCTCATGGTCTTCCTCCTCTTTGGGGGCACGTGGGTGGGTGATGCGGGCACGGCTTCGTGCGAGCGTCGTCACGGAAGAGCCAGCCGCGCTCGCACCCGAGCGGGCACGGTGGTGCAGGCACGATCTCCCGCGCAGTGACGAACGAGAGGCCTGAGCGGCCACGCTTCACGACACGTAGGGGACCGGGCCCGTGCAGTGCCCACAGCTTGCAGATCAGCGTGAAGCGCTGGGTCTCAACGCCCTTGACGTCGATCCAAACGCGTCGTTTCGGGTGATCGCGCTCGAGCTCGGTGACCGCGAAGTCGGGGCGAAACTTGATGCCAGGCTCGAGCAGGACCACGGGCTGCTCTTCGACGTCTCTGATCTCACCCGCTCGCTCGAGCAGGGCCAGATAGTCGCGATAGTCCGCTTCGGCCTTGCTCGCGTACCGACGTCCGTTGCGTACCGTCGGCTTCGCACCGAACTTGCTGACACGCCCGTGGGTCAGGGCTCTCGGGATGCCTCTCAAGCGGCCTCCGCCACGCCCATGAGCTGGCGCAGCCGCAACGCGCTCTTCGCGCGGGGCGAGCTCTTGCCCGTCTCCCAGAACGAGACGCACCAGCTCGTGACACCGACCTCCTGGGCGAGCTGCTCCTGAGACCAGCCCCGTGCGTGTCGCAGGGCGCGGATCTCTTCAGCTGACGGCACAGAGCGACGGACGGCCGGCTTGCGGGGCGCACGCGGCACGGGAGTCGGCACGACGTGCTGCTCTTCGACCCCGGGATCGACCACGATCGACGGCCGCAGCGACACGTGCCACCGCTCGGCGAGCCGCACGACACGCGCGCCGTAGACCTCGGGCATCGGACGCACGCCCGACTCGATCAGCACCATCTCTGGGCGTGTCAGGCCGAGCTTTTCGGCCAG
>CAYOIZ010000096.1:0-14613 GCA_964404165.1 uncultured Binatia bacterium (SeqCode)
AGAATGCCAGCTTCCCAAGCTGGACGTCGCCGGTTCGACCCCGGTCGCCCGCTCTCTTCCAAGTCCCTAGTACATCACGCTTTTCAGTGACCGGCTAGAAATCGGGCAACTTGAAGTCCAGTTGTCGAGACTGAACCTCAGGAGTCGTCGCGCGGGCGGCGACGTTCCCGGATTCATCGCCGCTACCGGTCTTGGGCTCGAGCTCATGCGGCCGGCGTTCTAGGCCAGGGTTGTTGTGCTACGGCCTCAGCTCCTGTTGGCGCATGCTCGAAGCCGAGCGGCGACCGCGTACACCAATGCCCGGCTCGGATGGGTTGGCCTCCCGAATTGCGCGCGTGTAGAACGCCGCGCGCATGTCTTCGATCTCGATCGCCTTGCTGAGTGCGGGGTGCATCATTCTGGGTGCCCTCATCGGTCTGGGTCTGCAACGGCTCCTTCCCGGCTCCCATCTCGGCAAGGAGACGCAGGACGTCGTCAAGCTCAGCGCCGGCATGATCGCCACGCTCACCGCGCTGGTACTCGGTCTGCTCGTCAGCTCCGCCAAGAGCTCCTTCGACACCATGAACACCAGCCTCGTGCAGAGCAGCGCCAAGATGATCCTGCTGGACCGCGCGCTGGCGCGCTTTGGACCGGAAACGACGGCAGTCCGCGAGCAATTCAAGCACGGCGTCGCGGCGACGATCGAAACGCTCTGGCCCGCGAAGAAGAGCGACACGACCGGCTTGAGCGTCTTCGAACGCGCGAATGGCGCGGGGCTGGACCTCGTTCAAGACAAGCTGAACGAGCTGACCCCGCAAAACGAGACGCAGCGCCAGGCGCTCGCGCGGGCGCAGGGCATGCTGGGCGACCTCGATCAAACCCGCTGGCTGTTGATCGAGCAGGAGCAGAACCAGCTTCCGTTCCCGCTCCTCCTGATCCTGGTCTTCTGGCTCGCGCTTCTCTTCGCCAGCTTCAGCTTGTTCGCTCCCGGCCACGTCACGTCGCTCACGGTCCTGTTCGTCGGCGCGTGCGCCGTCTCCGCAGCCATCTTCCTGGTCCTCGAGCTGAGCAAACCACTGGAGGGTTTCATCCAGCTCTCCAGCGCTCCGTTGCGGAACGCGATGCAGCATCTCGGCCAGTAGCGCCGGGGCGTGATCAGGTTGCCGAGAGCGGCATCAGGATGGCCGCCGACACCTCGCGAACCGTGTCCTGGAAGCGGCGCTCGAGATTGTCATGCCTCGCGATCCACGCCTCTGGATGTGGCCGTGCCTCGCTGTCCAGGGGCCGGGCCAAGAGCACGCGGAGCACCGGCTCGCCCGCAGCGTTCGTGAACGTCAACCGGATCGGACGCCGATGTGGCTGGCTGAGCCCGACAGCCCGCAGGCGAGGGCGGCGGATCAGCAGTGGATGCTCGGGGACGACATGCTCGTGGCACCCGTGGTGGTCGAAGGGGCCACCTCACGAGAGGTCTACTTCCCCGAAGGCTGTTGGGAAGATCCGAACAGCCAGCGGCGCTTCAGTGGGCCGACGACTGCCACGGTCAGCGCACCCCTCGACGTGCTGCCCCACTTCTTCAGGTGTCGGAAGAGAGGCGAGTGTCTGGCGAGGCCGCAGCCGGGTTGCGGGCTTCCGCGCGTGTCCGCCACGTCGCGTCTCGACATCGAGGACGAGACGCAGGACACCAGGGACGTGCTCAGGTGGACGTGGGCCAAGGGCGCGGAAACGATGCGCAGCGAGCTGGGCGATCCGATCACGACGGACGACTACTTCCTGTGCCTGTACGACGCCGGCGTGCGGGTGTCGTCGATCTCGCTACCCGCGGGCGGCCTCTGCGCCGGCAAGCCGTGCTGGAAGACCACGTCGACCGGCTTCGTCTACGAGAACCATGAGCGTACGCCGGACGGCGCGCAGTCCGCCATCCTCAAGGCGGGGGTCGCGGGGAAGGCGTCGATGAAGGTCCGCGGCAAGGGCATCAACCTCGAGACGCCGAATCCGACCAGCTTCACCGGCCCGATCACCGTGCAGATCCAGCAGGCCGACGGCGCGCTCTCCTTCGAGACCACCTTCAGCGCGCCCTTCGAGATGAGCACCCGCGGCCGCTTTGCCGACGTCGCGGACTGAAGCGCTGCGGTCACGGCGCGCCGGCTCGCGATTCACGGTACGGTGCGCCGGCCCGACAGCGTTCGAGCCGGCGGCTGGCCACCGTGCGGCCCGGACACTGCGGGCACGTCATCACGTCCAACTCGAACGCAGGTGCCAGATACCGCGGCTTCGAGTCGTCAACGCGCCGGGGGCGTAAGGTCCGACCGCAGCGCACCGAGGAACGTCCGCAACCCTTCCCGGCAGCCGTCGGAGAGCGCGTTGCCCTTGCGGCCGTTCACCGTCGTGAGCGTGCCGCGCGCCGCCGCCGCCGCGCGCTGCACCAGGCGTCGCTGCGCCTTGCCGGTCGCGGCGACCGCCTTGTCGATCGTCCTGCAGGCCTTCGCCAGTCGTTGTGCGATCGGACGCTTCAAGCCGTCGCATCCGGCG
The DNA here is from genome assembly GCA_964404165.1 of uncultured Binatia bacterium (SeqCode). GTDB lineage: Bacteria > Desulfobacterota > Binatia > DP-6 > DP-6 > DASYLJ01. The sequence goes on from CAYOIZ010000096.1 coordinate 2,509, forward strand.
GGCGGCAGGTCGCACCGACAGTCTGCCGCCTGCAGCCCGATGATGCCGGCACAGGGGGACAGGGTGGTGGTCGTCGTGGATGCTCCGCCGGTCGTGGTCGTCGTGACGATGCCGGTGGTGCTGGTGGTGGAAGCTACCGTCGTCGTCGTGGTCGAATTGGCGGCGTCCTCCGCGTACTCCGCGGCGGTGAGGAAGGTTTCGTTGACGGCGCCGTTGGCGCCCGGCACCACGACGCGCACGTCCGGCATGGGATCGCCGTTCGCGTCGAGCACGTCCATGCCTTCGAGCGTCATGGTGTGCGAGTAGTCGGACACGGCCTGCACCGTCCAACCGCTGTGCGCAAGGGGATTGGCGATCTGGATGCGGGGAAACAGATCGATGTACACGTTGAAGGTCGATCCCTCGGGCGGGCAGTCGAACGAGGGAAGCGTGATTACGCAGTGACCGCCGGTGCAGGTCTCGAACGGGCGCGGCGCGTCGACGGTGACGGCGGGGTCCGAAGACGAAACGCTGTATTCGCCGTCCAGCCTGTACCGCACCGCAAGTCCTCCGACCGGCGGTGCGACGCTGCCGTTGCACACGACGGGGATGTAGACCGTCGCCCGGCCCCAGAGCTGGATGGCGGAGAAGGCGCCGACGTTCCGGTAGTCCATTCGCGCCTTCGCCCTGAGACGCACGTCGGTCGCCATGCCGATGTAGCTCGACGTCTGTATGAGCCGGCGATCGATCTCGACGCTAGCGCTTGCTGTGGCGCACAGATAGTTCGCCTGACCGGTGAACGTCGTACAGAGCGCACCGCCGTGGCTGAACTCGTGGAAGTCGAACGTGCGGCCGCCGTTCGGGAGCGCGGAGCCGTTCTCGAGGATCTCGAAGATGCCCCCTTCGGGCTTTGGGATGTGGGCTACGCCGTCCACTTCCGCGTAGATGTCGGCGGCGTAGGTGGTGGTGGCGAACAGGGCGAGGAAGCCGGTCAGGACGAACACGCGGATCATGGCGGGACACTAGCCATGTCGGGAGCCCGGTGACTAGCAGAGAGTGGAGCAGCTACCAGAGACCTGCCGCATCGCGCGCGAAAAACTCCCACGAACCGGGTGGCCATGTGGCAGATGAATGGGAGAATGCGGGGCTTGGTGGTTGGGGCAGTTGGCCCGGGACCGGCGATGCTCCTTCGGCGTCTGGGACCGCGCATTTGCTGCCGCCCGAGGATCAGCTTCCCCAGCTGGACTTCGCGATCCGCGACGTGACGATCCGCGGCGGCCTACTCCCGAGTGACGTATCACGAACCGGGAGGGGGCCCTTCTTACGCGACGACTCGGGGGGGGGTCGAATTACACGATCTTTGCGTGATCTCCGCGCCTGTTTCCACGAAACTTACCCGGCGCTTTCACGGACTCGCCCCGCGCCGTCTGGTACATTCGAGGCGAACATGACCGCGCGCAATGCCGCCCCATCGCCCCAGCGAGATCGCCCCCTGCCCGCCGAGCGCGCCGGTTCCGGGACGCGCTGGCGCTGCGCCAGGACCGTGCCGACGGTTGGATCGAGCACGTGGTTTCGCGGCGGGCCGTCCGCTTCAGCTCGTGGGACGACCTTTGCGCGTTCGTGCCCGACTGCTGCGCGCTCCTGACGACTCGAGGGAATGATTGATGCAGACCCGACTTCGGATCGACCGCGTCGGACGGATGGCGGCGGCGATGCTCTTCGCCGCCGCATCCGCCCGCGCACAGGGAGCGCCGCCCTTCGAGCTCGAGGCCGCCGCCACCACGTCGCAGAGCGTGGTCATCACACCCTCCGCGGAACAAGACGACGGCACCCACGCGATCGAGGTCTTCCCCGCGAACTACGATGGTGAGTCGCGTAGCCAGTCGAGCTCGAACGTCGTCCACGGCCGCCTGTGGACGATACCGGGGTCCGTCGCGTACGTGTTGTCGCCCGGCACGGCGAACGAGGTGGCGTCGGCTCCCTTGCCGAACGACTACGGAACGCGCGCCTTCGTCGTGTTCGAGGATCCGACCACCACGGGGACGCCGTACGTGCAGGCCGGCGAGCATTATTTCGACGCCTCCTGTGCCACCGCGACGTGCGGATTCCTCGATGGTGGTCTCGGCGGCAACCGCGGCGCGCTCCGCAGCGAAGCGGAATCGAGCGCGGACCTCCAGGCCGGCACCGTCGCCGCGCGCGCCGAGACGGGCACACCCGATTTCGGCCGCCGGTTCTATGACGCCCGGCCCGGGGGCGGCCCGATCTACAACCATGCCCTGGACGCGGTCGCGAACGCGCAGATCGAGGATTGGGTCTACGTCACGGGGCCCGCGGCGACCGCCACGCTCGCCATCAGCGCGACGGTCGCCGCAACGGTCACCACCCCACACGCTCCCGCAGACGACGACGACTGGACCACGCCGGTCTACGGTGACGTGCGCGCCTTCGATCCCTGCAGCGACGCGGTGCTGACGTCGGACGAGCTGCTGCGACCGACGGGACTGCACCAGACGGACGTGCACGTGTCACTGGCGATATCGTCGGGATACGAATTGCAGAACTCGCAATGGATCGCATCGATCACCGGCGCGCAGGACCAGCTCGTCAGCCGCTCGACGGAGCTCGATTGGGCGGAGGGTGAGGAGACGGGGTGTTCCGATGACATCGCGACGGCCGCCGTAGATGCGACCGGGCAACTGGCACCGTCCATCTCGCTGGAACTCGTCGTCCCGACGAACCAATGGGCGCGCGTCACGGTCGCGAGCTCCGCGCGGGCGCGATGCAGCGGTCCATTCTCCTGCGCCCTCTCCGCATATGCGCCGGCGGACGTGGAGATCACGTCGCCCGACGGTTCGCTCGTTGCGTGGCAAGGGATCGCCGGACTGCCGACGTCGTCGGGGCCGCCCACGACGACCACCACGCTTCCCACGAACACGGTCGATCATCTCGTGTCAGGGTCGAGTCTGGTGCTGAAGGACAATCCGGCCAAGCCCAAGAAGAGGACCCTCACGCTCGTCGCGCAGGACAAGACGCTGACGGTGGATGCCGACATCGATCCGCGCGTCACCGGAGCGACATTGCGCGTGGCGACCGACGCCAACGGCGCGTTCGACGACACCTACGTCCTGGCAGCCGCCCGCTGGAAGCCCATCGGTCCCGCAAGCCATCCGAAAGGATACAAATACACCGATCCGAACGGCGCGATCCGCTCCGTCGTGCTTCGGCCGAAGCTCGTGACGGCGACCGGCAAGGGCGCAGCGCTCGGCCACACCCTCGGCGCGAGCCCCGATCCCGTAGACATCGTCCTCGCGACCGGAGAGGCGCGTTACTGTCTGCGATTCGGCGGCACGGTGACGTTCAAAGCGTCGAAGCGCTACACCGCGAAGGGGGCCGCCGCGCCAGGCACATGTCGGTGAGCCGGGAGCCGACGATCCGTCCACGGCCGCAGCGCTTCTCGATGGCGATCGAGGACGTGAAGATCACGTTGAAGTGACCCGGTCGGCCGGCTGTCCCTCAGAACGGCAACTGCTCGGTCTGAAGCGAGCGCAGCTCGTCGAACATCTTGCGGCACACCTGCCGGTCGGGGGGCGAGCACGGGTCCTCGATCACGGCTCGAAGGGCCGGCTCAGGGTTGCCGGTGAGCGCGGATTCCACGACGAGCTCCTGGAGGTGGACCTGAGTCGCGATCCAGCCGGCGAGCGGTTCTCCCAACGGCGGCATCGTGTCCGGATGGATGCCCTTCCCGTCGACCGTGGCCCCGACTTCGACGATCGCGCCGTCGGCGACGTCGGGCAGGTAGCCGCGATTGGGCACGTTGACCGCCATGATCCGCGCCGGCTGGTCGTGCCACATGGCGGCGACGATCGGAATGACCTCTTCTGAGCTGTGCCCCAGGGCCTGGAGGGGAATCGGAATCTTCGTGGTCGCCGCCCACGATGCGAGGCGCTCGGCCACGCGCATGATCGGCTGGTGGAAGTCGAGCGGCGTCGGCATCCACGCGGCGGCGTCGAGCGCGAACGGCAGGTATTCCCCGATGTGGCTGTCGACCGAACAGGGCACGAGGCCGTACGTGCGAACGACGTGAGCGACCACTGGGAGGTAGTTGAACTCGAGCAGCAGCGCGCCGAGAAGGCCGCGATCGAGGAGGCGGGCGATCTTCTGCGTCCGCGGCGAGAAGTCGTAGACGGGTCTGGCGAAGAAATCGCGCAGCCGAGGCAGGAGATCTTCACCGGTATCCCGGTTGCGGAACTCGGTGAAGAAGGTGAAGTGGTTGATCCCCGACGCCTTGGCCTCCACGTCCTTCGGTTTGACGCCGATGCGCCGGCACAAGCGATTGATGCCCAGGGGCATCTCGTGACACATGCCGACGTTCCGCACCCGGGTCGCCCGGTTGATGGCCAGGGTCACCCTGCTCATCGGATTGCTGAGGTTGATGAGGAACGCGTCCGGCGCGTACTTCTCGATGTTCCGGCAGATGTCGAGCGTGTTCTTGATGCTCCGCAGCGAGTGAAACACCGCGCCGGGGCCACCGTTCTCGCCGTTGATCTGGCGGGCGCCGTAGCGGTTGGGAATCTCGTAGTCCTGGTGCCAGTAGCGGAAGCGATCGAACTCGGCACTGCTGAGGACGAAGTCGGCGCCCTCGAGGGCCTCGCCCGGATCGGTCGCGTAGTCGATTCGGATCGGCGCGCCGCCGAGGGCATTGAGCTTGGCCGCGAACTGGTAGGCGCGGCGGAGCCGCGCAGCATCGACGTCGTGAAGGACCAGGCGGCTACCGGCGAGGGACGGCGTGTGGACCACGTCGTTCACCATGGCCGGCCCGAACGACATGCCCCCGGCACCCACAAGCGTGATCTTCGGTTCGCCCATATCGGCTCTCCTATCCGGTCGCGTTCGCCCCGCCGCTACCTGGGGCGACCACCCTGCGCAAGCCCGGACGCCGGGGGAAGGGCCCGGTGTTGGGGGATTGCCGATCCCGGTCGCGTGTACGCTTTTCTGGTTATCCGATCGTGTGAATTCGAAAACCCCGCTCGGGATGCAGGTCGCAGGGAGGTGGACGTCGTTGCCCGACGAGCCAGCGGAGGTTGGCTGCCTCGTCGACGACGCAGCGCTGAGTCTCGGTCTGACAGGCTGAGCTTCAGATGCTCGCGGCTATGGCCGTCGACCAGGCCGTGTCTGAGCGCATCACGCGTTCTCGAGTGAGATTTCGTATTGGAGCCCGCATGACAGCGGGCTAGAGTGACGCGCGATGCCAGGTTTGGGAACCGATGGGAACGATCGCTCCGGGATTGCCGTGCGCATTCGTTTGCGAATGAAGCACGCGAGATGAGGCACTCGCGCGTTTCGACGCTCGAGATCGACCTCCGCAGGAAATCGACGGGCGGATCACCCTCGCGGATCGGTGCGATCCAAAGGGCGAGGACCGCGGGAGTTCGCGTGGCCGTGTTCCTGGGCGCCGTCGTGGCCGTCGCCGTGGCGCAGGCCGACCCCTTCACCGTGAACAGCACGACCGACGCGGTCGACGCGACGCCGGGCGACGGCGTCTGCGCGACGGCGGCCGCCGAGTGCACGCTCCGCGCCGCCGTCCAGGAGGCGAACGCACACACCGGCCCCGACCTGATCGCGGTGCCGGCCGGGGCGTACGAGCTGTCGCTCGTCGGACCCCTCGAGGACGACGCTGCCACGGGCGACCTCGACGTCACCGACGCCCTCCAGGTGAACGGCGCCGGCGCCGAGACGACGATCATCGACGGACTGAACAGCGACCGCCTCTTCGACGTGTTGTCCGCGACGTTCGCGATTCGCGACGTGACCATCCGCGACGGTCGGCCCCCGGACGTCGTCAACTCCCCCGAGAACGAGGCGCGCGTGATGGGCGGCGGCATTCGCGTCTTCAGCTGCGGCTCCGGCTGCACGGTGGAGCGCGTGACGTTCGAGGACAACGCGAGCATGACGAGGGGGGGCGGCCTCGGCGTGTACACGCGCAGCGACGTCACGATCGACGGGGCGACGTTCCGTTCCAACGAGGCGCTCGGCGGCGACGGCGGTGGTCTCTACGTTGTCGCGGGCGACGCCGATACGGGGTCGGTGTCGCTCACGAACGTCGAGATCAGCGAGAATTCGGCGCAGTCCGGGGGCGGCGTCTCCATCGACACGTCCCGCGATCTCGCGTTCACGAAGGTGCGCGTGCGGGGCAATGTCGCCACCGTCCATGGGGGCGGCGTGCAGGCGACGGCCCCCCGGATCACGCTCGTCGACTCGACGGTCTCCGGTAACGCGAGCGGCGACGCCGGCGGCGGCGTCTACCTGGTCTCCGACGGGGGCATGCTCTCGATCGAGGGGACGACCATCGCGCAGAACAGCGCCGGTGGCGGCGGCTACCTCCGGTCGACCACGATCACGGTCAGCAACTCGACCGTCTCCGGCAACGCCGACCCGTACTCCGGCGGCGGGCTCTGGGTGCAGGGCACCGCGACGATCCGCAACGTCACGTTCGTCGACAACGAGGCCCCGACGGCCAGCGCGATCCTCAACACCGGCACCATGACGATCGTGAATTCGATCATCGCCGGCGCGGCGGCCAAGCACTGCTTCGGCGGCGCCACGACCTCGGGTGGCAACAACCTCGACTCGAACGGCTCGTGTGGGTTCGCCGCGCCCGGCGATCAGAACGACGTCGACCCGAAGCTCGGCCCGCTCGCAGACAACGGCGGTCCGACGCTGACCCACATGCCCGCCGACGGCAGTCCCGCCGTCGATCGCGGCGCGGACGCCGAGTGCCCCGCCACCGACCAGCGCGGCGAGTCCCGGCCCACCGATGAGGACGGCGACGGCAAAGCCGTCTGCGACGTCGGCGCCGTCGAGCGCACCGTCGACACCTGTCCGGACGATCCCGCGAAGCTCGCCCCCGGCCGCTGCGGCTGCGGCGTCGTCGACGACGCCGCCATGGCGAACGGCACGCCCGACTGCCTCATCAACGCTGAGCTGAAGACGCGCATCGCGCGGGCGAAGGCCATCATCGGTGCACTCGCGAGCGATCAGGACCCGACCGAGGCCGAGCTGAACGAGATCGGCGGCTCGCTCGGGCCGTACCTGACGGGGTTCGACGGTCGGGTCGTGCTGAACGCGAAGACGAAGAAGGTGCAGAAGCTCGCGAAGAACGCGTCCAGGGCGATCGCGAAGGTGACGAAGGCGAAGGCGGGCAAGAAGCTCGACAAGGCCAAGAAGCCCGCGCTCAAGGCGCTCGACAGGTTCGACGCGATCGTCGCGCCGCAGGCGTGACCCCGACCACGATCGACGACGTGACCAGGCGGTGGCCGTCGAGCCTGCTCTCCGCCTGCGAAAGGAACCGTGTGACGAGGAACAGAACGATGGGGATTCGAGTCGCGGTGGTGCTGAGCGCCGTCGTGGCCGTCGCGGCGGCACACGCCGGCACCTACACCGTGAACAGCACGACGGACGCGGTCGACGCGACGCCGGGAGACGACGTCTGCGCGACGGCGGCCGCCACGTGCACGCTTCGCGCGGCCGTCCAGGAGGCGAACGCGCACGCCGGCCCCGACGTCATCACGCTCCCGGCCGGGTGGTACGCGCTCGCGCTCACCGGACCCAACGAGGACGCCGCGGCGACGGGCGATCTCGACGTCCACGACGAGCTGCAGGTGAACGGCGCCGGCGCCGCGACGACGAGCATCGACGGACTGGAGGGCGACCGCGTCTTCCATGTGATCGCCTCGACCTTCGCGATCCGCGACGTGACGATCCGCGGCGGTCGCGCCCCGGAAGACAGCGAAAACCCGTTCGCGTCGATGGGCGGCGGCGTGTTCGTCGACGACGCGGCGGGTGGCTGCACGGTCGAACGCGTGACGTTCCAGGACAACGCCACCGCGGTCGGCGGCTCCGGGCTGGCGATCGTGTCGGGCACGTCGCCGATCACGCTGTCCGGATGCACGTTCGACGGCAATTCGTCGACGCGGGGTTCCGCGCTGGACGTGCACACGACCGGCCCCGTGTCGATGACCGACACCACGCTGACGAGCAACACGTCCACGAGCATCACGTGCGGCGGTGGGACGATCGAGGCCGGCACCGTGACGATCAGCGGCGGCGACGTCTCCGACAACGTCGGCGTCGGGTGCGGCGGCCTCGGCATTCAGGCGAGCGACGGCGTCACGATCGACGGAACGACGTTCCGCCGCAACCAGAGTAGTGGCTTCTACTCTGGCGGCGTCGTCGCCATCGTCACGACGGGCGGGGTGTCGTTCACGAACGTCGAGGCCAGCGAGAATTCGGGCGCCAACGGCGGCGGCATCGGGATCACCGCCGCCGGCGACGTCGCGCTCACGAAGGTGCGAGTGCTCGACAACGGCACCAGCGCGTCGCCCGGGGGCGGCCTTTTGGCGGACGCCGGCGGCGCGCTCACGCTCGTCGACTCGACCGTCTCCGGCAACGTGAGCGGCGCCGGCGGTGGCGGCGGCGTGTTCCTGGGCGCCGGCTCGCTCACGATCGAGGGCACGACCATCGCGCAGAACCAGGCGATCGGCGACGGCATCGGTGGCGGCGGCTTCATCAACGCGGGCACGCTGGCCATTACCAACTCGACGATCTCCGGCAACGTCGCTCCATTCGTCGTCGGCGGGCTCTTCATGAGTGCCACCGGTACGATCCGCAACGTCACGTTCGTCGACAACGCCGCAACGACGGCGAGCGCGATCTTCAACGACGGGGGTAACGTGACGGTGGTGAGCTCGATCATCGCCGGCGCTGCGGCCGACCACTGCGTCGGGACCTTCACGTCGGGCGGCAACAACCTCGACTCGAACGGCTCGTGTGGGTTCGCCGCGAGCGGTGACCAGAACGACGTGGATCCGCAGCTCGGCCCGCTCGCCGACAACGGCGGCCCGACGCTGACCCACATGCCCTTGCTCGGCAGCCCCGTCCTCGATCGCGGCGCGGCCGCCGACTGCCCCGCCACCGATCAACGCGGCGAGGCCCGGCCCATCGATGCCGACGGCGACGGCACGTCCGTCTGCGACATCGGGGCCGTCGAGGTCCACGACGAGTGTCCGATCGATCCCTTGAAGCTCGAGCCCGGCATCTGCGGCTGCGGCGTCGCCGACGACGACGACATGGCGAACGGCACTCCCGACTGCTTCGTCAACGGGGAGCTCAAGGCGCGCATCGCGCGGGCGAAGGCCATCATCGGCGCGCTCACGAGCGACCAGGACCCGGCCGAGACCGAGCTCGCCGAGATCGGCGCCTCGCTGAAGCCCTACCTGACACAGTTCGACGGCCAGATCGTACTGAACGGTAAGAAGAAAAAGGTTCGCAAGCTCGCCAAGCAGGCCTCCAAGGCCACCGGCACGGTCACGAAGGCCAAGGCGGGCAAGAAGCTCGACAAAGCGAAGAAGACGGCCCTCAACGCGCTCGACAAGCTCGACGCAACCATCGCGCCGCAAGCGTGACCGACGAGGATCAGACGATGAAGACCGCGGGGATTCGCGTGGCCGTGTTCCTGAGCGCCGTCGTGGCCGTCTCGGTGGCGCACGCCGCCCCCTACGCCGTCGACAGCCTGACCGATGCGGTCGACGCGGACCCAGGCGACGGCGTCTGCGCGACGGCGGCCGCCGAGTGCACGCTCCGCGCCGCCGTCCAGGAGGCGAACGCACACGCCGGCCCCGACGTCATCACGCTGCCGGCAGGATCGTACGGGCTGTCGCACGTCGGGTCCGACGAGGACGCCGCCGCCACGGGCGACCTCGACGTCACCGACGACCTCACGGTGAACGGCGCCGGCGCCGGAACGACGATCATCGACGGATTGGATGAAGACCGCGTCTTCCATGTGGTGGCGGCGGCCTTCGCGATCCGCGACGTGACGATCCGCGGCGGTCACCGCCCGAGCGACGTGGAAGGGTCGACCGGCGGCGGCATGTTCGTCAAGGCGTCGGCTGCCTGCACGGTGGAGCGCGTGACGTTCCGGGACAACTCCAGCGCGGTCGGCGGCGGGCTCACGTACCTGGCCTGCGGCCTCGGCGACTGCAGTCCTTGGGCGCTCACCATCACCGGCTCGACCTTCGACGCCAATACGGCGACAGGCGACGGCTCCGCCGCGCTGCTCGTGGGGCAGGCCGGGGTGGGGGCGGGACTGGGCGTCACGATCGCGGACTCGACCTTCACCGGGAACGTCTCGCAGTCCACCGACTCCGGAGCGGTGTTTCTCTCCGGCGACGCCGCCTTCGAGATCACCAATACTGCGTTCACGAACAACGCCACCGGCTCCGACACGCTCACTATGGAGGTTCCGTCGGCGACGCTGTCGGGATGCACGTTCGACGGTAACGGGTTCGGGCTGGATATCTTTTCTCTGGGCCCGGTGTCGATTACCGACGTCACGATCACGAACAACAACACCACGATGACGAACGACAACGGCCCCGTCTCGTTCGGTGGCGGATCGATCTACAGCACCGACACCGTGACGATCAGCGGCGGCGAGGTCTCCGACAACGGCAACGGCGGCGCGTGCGGCGGCCTCAACGTCTATGCGGGCACGGGCGTCACGATCGACGGGACGACGTTCCGTCGCAACAATGGCGGTCTCTACGGAGGCGGTCTCCGCGCCATCTCACTCTCCGGCACGCTGTCGCTCACGAACGTCGAGGCCAGCGAGAACTCGGGTTTGGAGGGGGGCGGCATCGCGGCCGTCAATTCCGACGGCGACGTCGTGCTCACGAAGGTGCGCGTGCTCGACAACGGCAGTGGCGCGACGCCGGGGGGCGGCCTGTACGCGACGGCCACCGGCGGGATCACGCTGTCCGACTCGACCGTCTCCGGCAACGTGAGCGACGACGTCGGAGGCGGCGCACACCTGACCGCCGGCGGCGCGCTCTCGATCCAGGGAACGACCATCGCGCAGAACCACGCCGGTGGCAGCAGCGGCGGCCTCTTCGCGTCGGGTTCGACGTTCGCGATCACCAACGCGACCATCTCCGGCAACGTCGCCGAAGGCGTCGCCGGCGGTGGCGGGCTCTCCGCGGAGGGCACGGGGACGATCCGCAACGTCACGTTCGTCGACAACGACGCTCCGACGGCCAGCGCGCTCCTCACCGACGTGGGCACCGTGACGATGGTGAGCTCGATCGTCGCCGGCACTGCGGCCAACCACTGCGGTGGGACCGCCGTGACCTCGGGCGGCAACAACCTCGACTCGAACGGCTCGTGTGCATTCGCCGCGCCCGGCGATCAGAACGGCGTCGACCCGCAGCTCGGCCCGCTCGCCGACAACGGCGGCCCGACGCTGACTCACCTGCCCGCCGCCGGTAGCCCCGTCCTCGATCACGGTGCGGCTGCCGGCTGCCCCGCCACCGACCAGCGCGGGGAGACCCGGCCCAAGGATGCCGACAGCGACGGCACGTCCGTCTGCGACATCGGCGCCGTCGAGGCCGCCGACGGCCCCGACCGTTGTCCGAACGATCCCGCGAAGCGGGCGCCCGGCGTATGCGGCTGCGGCGTCGCCGACGACGCAGCGATGGCCAACGGCACCGCCGACTGCCTCATCAATGGCGAGCTCAAGGCGCGCATCGCGCGGGCGAAGGCAGTCATCGGATCGCTGTCCGGCGACCAGGATCCGACCGAGGCCGAGCTGAGCGAGATCGGCGGCTCGTTCAAGCCGTACCTGACCCAGTTCGACGGCCAGATCGTGCTGAACGGCAAGAAGAAGAAGGTGCTGAAGCTCGCCAAGCAGGCCTCCAACGCGGTCGCGAAGGTCACCAAGGCCAAGGCGGGCAAGAAGCTCGACAAGGCCAAGAAGGCGGCGCTCCGGGCGCTCGACAAGTTCGACGCGACCATCGCGCCGCAGGCGTGACCTGACGAGGCAGATCAGCGGCGGGCGCGGAGACGGTCGCCGCGTTCGACGCCCGTCTACCGATTGCAGTCGTGGAAGCTACGACGCGAGCGATGAGCTCTCACGGAGCGGGCAGCGTGCCGATCCAGGCCGCGATCGCAGCGAGACCCGTCGGATCGACCATGTCGCTGGCGAGTGGCGGCATCTGGTTGAAGTTCGGCACGGTGTCGCTGCCGCGCTGGCTCATGCGGAAGTGCACGCAGCTGTTGGCCACGCTCATGCCG
>CAYOIZ010000097.1:0-14601 GCA_964404165.1 uncultured Binatia bacterium (SeqCode)
ACAAGTTCGAGAGCGCGTCCGGCGTGACGAACATGGACGGCTACATCTTCTACTACTACTTTGCCACCGGCGTTACCCCTGCCATGGAGATGAAGATGGTCGGCAAGGGGTCGCAATATCCATGGGCAGTTCAGGACTCGAAGGGCAACCCGTTCGACGGCGGAAAGACCTACAAGCTGCGTCTGCCGCCCAACGTACCGGTGAAGGATTTCTGGTCGGTCATCGTGTACGACAACCAGACGCGCTCGATGGTCCAGACGGATCAAAAGTCTCCGAGCGTGAGCAGCCAGAACAAAGCGCTGAAGACGAACGCAGACGGGTCAGTAGATGTCTATTTTGGCCCGCGCCCGCCGCAAGGCCTCGAGAACAACTGGGTGCAGACGCTTCCCGGCAAAGGGTGGTTCATGATCCTGCGCCTCTACGGGCCGCTCGAACCGTGGTTCGACAAGACCTGGCGACCGGGCGAGATCGAGCTTCAGCCGTAACCCCCCAGCGGTGTGGCATGTGTCGCCGCGCTCAACGAGCGGCCCAACAATCGCTTGCAGCGGACGGCGCTGCGCGCCGCCGCTGAACCGCCAGGGCGTTGACGCCATAGACGGCATGCTCACGGCAATTCGGGTGGGCACGCTCACCATTCCCTAACGACCACGTCGAAATCCTCAATCCCGTTCGCCTGCGCCGGGCCGCTGAGCCCGGGCCGTCGGTATGCCCGGTCGAATGAAAAAGGTGGCGCCTGCCGCCAGCCCCGATGCGTACGTCGAAGCGCTCGATGGCTGGCGCCGTCGGATCGTCGAAGCGCTGCGGTCGGGAGTCCGGGCCGCATCGCCGTTGGACGAGATCCTGAAATGGGGCCACCTCGTCTATGTCGCGAACGGGCCGGTTCTCCTCATTCGTGCGGAGGACGACCGGGTGTTGTTCGGCTTCTGGCGCGGTCAACGCCTGCGTGCCATCGAGCCTCGTCTCCAACCAGGCGGCAAGTACGAGATGGCCACGCTGGCGCTCCGTGAGGGAATGACCGTCGATCCGGCGACGGTGCGTCGCCTGACGCGCGAAGCGGTCTCACTGAACGGGAGGCTCGGTGATCCAACGCACGCGGCCAAGCCTGGCGGGACGCCAGGGTGATGGTTCGGTTATCGCACGTCGACCTGGGCATCGCGCTGCCGACGACGTTGGGATGACCGGAGCATGATCACGCTCCGGCCAGCGACCGCCGCCGACGCTCCCCAGATCGCCGACCTCTACCTCGCATCGCGACGCACCTTCCTGTCATTCGCGCCACTCGCCCACGACGACGAATCGGTACGCCGTTGGATCGCGACGATCCTGGTCCCATCCGAGTGGGTCACCGTCGCCGTGGACGGTCCGTCGGTGGTGGGTATGCTGGCCGCGACACGCCGGGACGGCATCGGCTGGATCGACCAGCTCTACCTGCTCCCGTCGCACGTCGGTCGCGGCATCGGCGCGCGTCTCCTGCGGCACGCGCTGGACGACCTCGGTCCACCCGTTCGCCTGCATACGTTCCAGGCCAATGCGGGTGCGCTCCGATTCTACGAGCGACACGGTTTCGAGGTCGTCGAGTACGACGACGGCACGGGGAACGAGGAAGGGTGTCCGGACGCGCTCATGGAATGGAAATGAACGCTGCGTCCCCGGATTGTGGTCCGCCGGTGGTGTGATGCCGAACTTCCCGTAGGAGGTCACTCCGAGCACGCCGTGCGGAGTGAAGGTGCGCGACATCATCCGGCGACTCGAGGCAGATGGGTGGTGCCTCGTCGCGACTGTTGGCAGTCACCGGCAGTTCAGGCATCCAGTAAAATCGGGCCGGGTCACGGTGAGCGGTCACCTACGAGACGACATGCCGAAGGGCACACTTGCATCCATCCGCCGCCAGTCGGGTATCGAGGAGCTCCGATGAAGCGAATCCAATACCTCGTGCGCATCGACAAAGACGCGCGAAGTGACTGGGGTGCCTCCGTTCCCGACCTTCCGGGATGCGTGGCGACCGGCAGGACGATCGATGCGGCCCTCCGCCGGATCTCCCGTGCCGTGGAGATGCACCTCCGTGGCATGCGGGAGGACGGACTGAAAATTCCCACTCCGCGACAGCGTTCGGTGACGCCGCGTCGTACGCCGGGACAGGCGAGCTTCTACGCGACCGTCGAAGTTGCCGCCTGACTCACACGCGCCGCCACCGCAACGGCCGCACCTTCTCCCGCACGATCGTCCCCTTCGCTTCGAGGTCGAGCTGGACGAGCTTGATCCACCATCCCGCCCTCGCGCCGCCCGGGAACACATCCTCCGCCAGCAGCGGCAACACCGCCGCCTTCAGCGCGTCGTACTCGAGCCCCGGACTCCGCCGCGGCAGCACCTTCAAGACCGCCCGTCGCATCGCCTCGTAGCTCGCCGCATCGACGGTCTGGGTCTTCCCGGGCGTGTTCACGTTCTCGACGGTCACGCGCGCCATCACACCTCCGTGGTGCGACCGCAGTGGCCTCCCACCGCGGGTCGCGTTCCATCACTTCTTCGTGAGGTCCTTCACCAGGCCGATCTCGTTCCCCGCCGGATCGCTGAACGTCGCGATCCGCACCATCCCGCCCGGGATGTCCATCGGCGGCATGAGCGTCTTGCCGCCCGACTTCTCGACGCGATCGAGCACGGCCTGCGGATCGTCCACTTCGACGTAGAAGGTCGTGTGGTTCTTCCCGTCCATCGACTTGCCGATGCCGCCGCCGATGCCGCCGCCGGTGTCGACCAGACCGTAGCGCATCGGGTTGTCGGAGTTGATCTTCCAGCCGAACACGTCGGCGTAGAACGTCCACGCGGTCTCGGCGTCGTTCGCCACCAGGACTTCGAAGTGCGTCACGTGGTTCGCCATCGTCGATCTCCTTCGGTCACTGCGCGGGGGGAACCGCGTTCGGGTCCATCCACATCACTTCCCAGTGATGTCCGTCGGGGTCGTAGAAGCTCCAGCCGTACATGAAGCCGTGGTCCTGCTTGTCGTGCGCGTGCGACCCGCCCGACGCGACGGCCGTGCTCACCATCTCGTCCACCGCGGCGCGGCTCGGGGCCGAGATGCAGAACAGGCCCTCGGTGTGCGTCGACGTGTCGCAGATCTTCTTGTTCGTGAACGACGTGAACTTGTCGCGCACGAGCAGCATCACGTACGAGTGCTGCTCCTCGACGATCATGCAGGTCGCCGTCTCGTCGGTGAACTGCGGGTTGAACGTGAAGCCGAGCTTCGTGAAGAACTCCACCGACCGCTTCAGGTCGGCGACGGCCAGGTTGACGAAGATCATCCGGGGCTGGGTCGCTGTCATCTCTACCTCCGCCCTCTAGTCGACCCAGCGCGGGCGAAATCGACAATCCGCCCCCTCGTATGATCAAAGCTCGCCGATGCCGGTCGCCCGACCGTCGAAATCGAGGCCGCCGCCCGAGGGAGAACGCCGATGCCGCAGATCATCGACACGCCCGATGCTCCGCAGCCGAACGCCCCCATCGCCCAGGCGGTCCGCTCCGGTCACCTCGTCTTCGTCTCGGGCATCACGCCGTTCACGCGCGAGCTGACGCTCGCGAAGGACGACTTCCCGGCGCAGATGCGTCAGACGATGGCGAACGTCGGCGCCATCCTCGCGGCTGCGGGAACGGGATTCGATCGCGTGGTGAAGTGCACGGTGCTCCTCGCGCGGCGTGAGGACTGGGGCGCGATGAACGACATCTATCGCGAGTACTTCCCGGCGGGATCGTTTCCGGCGCGCACGGCGTTCCAGGCACTGCTGCCGCATCCCGACTTCCTCGTCGAGGTCGAGTGCGTCGCCGAGGTGGCATGAGCGATGCCCGATCGCCGCACCACCGCGCTCGTCGCCGGCGCCGTCGCGCTGGTGGCGCTCCTCGTCCTCTCGGGCATCCGTCCCTACGACCGCGGCACCTGGGTCCTCGAGGTCTTCCCGGTCGTGATCGTCCTGCCCATCCTCGCAGCGACGCACCGTCGCTTCCCGCTGACCACGTTGCTCTACGTCTGCATCTTCCTGCACGCCTGCGTGCTCATGCTGGGCGGCGCCTACACCTACGCGCGCGTCCCGCTCGGCTTCCAGCTGCAGGAGATGCTGGGCCTCGAGCGGAACCCCTACGACCGCATCGGTCATCTCTTCCAGGGGTTCGTGCCGGCGATCGCGGCCCGCGAGGTGCTCGTACGCGGCGACTACGTGCGTGGACGACGGATGCTGGCGTTCGTCGTCGTCTGCATCGTGCTCGCCATCAGCGCGGGCTACGAGCTCGTCGAATGGAGCGCCGCGCTGGCGCTGGGGCAGGGTGCCGACGAGTTCCTCGGCACCCAAGGCGACCAGTGGGACACGCAGTCGGACATGTTCTGCGCACTGATCGGAGCCGTGATCGCGTTGCTCACGCTCTCACGGCTCCACGATCGACAGATGGCCTACTTCTCGCCGAGCAGCACCGCGCGCAACACCGGCCGCCGCAGCGCGAGCCCGCCCCAGAGCAACGCGGCGACGTAGGTGGGGAAGAGCGTGTGCGTCGCGAGCGGATTGCCCACCCGCACGTGCGTCGCCACCGCGCCGCCGAGGAACCCGGTCAGGAAGATCGCGCCCAGCACCGACGTGCGCGGCACGAGGTAGAGCGCCAGGCCGATCACGAGCAGCACGCCCATCGGCAGGATCGTGCCCTCCGGGTAGCCCAGCTGCGCCGTGCCCTCGATGACGGGTGCCACCCGCAGCAGCTTGCCGACCGCGTCGAAGGTGAGGAACGCCACCGCGAGGCCGCTCAGCACGCGCCCCGTCCACACGCCCTTCGAGACGCTCTCACCGGCTGTCTGCCCTGCGAATGCTACGGAATCGGTCATCGTCGTTCTCCCTCCTGCACCCTAGACGACCGACGCCAGGCCGATTCGACAGCGCTTCCGGCCCCCCGCGGGATGTGGTCAAACCGAGCCGATGCGGATTCTGGTGTGCGTGAAGTACGTCCCCGTCCTGTCGGCCCTGCGCTTCGATCCCGAGACGCGTCGCCTCGTGCGCGACGGCGTGCGCGGCGAGCTGAGCGGCTTCGACGTCCGCGCGCTGCTCGGCGCGCTGGCCCTCAAGTCGACCCATGGCGGCAAGGTCGTGGCCCTCACGATGGGACCGCCGGCCGCGCGCGAGGGACTGGTCCATTGCCTGGCGCTCGGCGCCGACCAGGCGCTGCACCTGATCGACCCGGGGCTCGCCGGCTCCGACACGCTGGCGACGTCGCGCGCGCTCGCGGCGGCGATCCGTCACCAGGCGCCCGACCTGGTGCTGATGGGACGCGCCAGCGTCGACGCCGAGACGGGGCAGGTGGGGCCGCAGGTCGCCGAGCTGCTCGACTGGCCGCAGGCCACCGTCGTGCGGCGGGTGAGCCTCGATCTCACCGACCGCACGTTCGACGCCGAACGAGAAACCGACGAGGGTTTCGAGCTCGTCACCGGCCCGATCCCCGCCGTCCTCACCGCCGCCGAGGACCTCGCCGAGGAGCGCTTCCCGTCGAAGGCCGACCGCCAGGCGGCGGCGGAGAAGCCGATCACCGAGCTCAGCCTAGCCGACGTCGGCCTGGCGGCGGCCGACGTCGGCACGGACGGCTCGCCGACCTGGGTAGAGGGCATCGAAGAGGTCCGCGTCGAGCGTCGGGCCGAGGCCATCACCGGCGACTCGCCCGAGGCCATCGCCCACGCGCTGCACGACCGCCTGATCGCCCTCGGCGCCTTCGACACCTCGGCCGTGGCGCGCCAGCCCCTGCCGGTGCGCGGTCCGGCGACGGGACCGCCGCTCTGGGTCGTCGTCGAGGCCCATGACGGCAAGCTCCGCGCCGTCACCCTCGAGCTGCTGGCCAAGGCGGCCGAGCTGGCGGCGTCGCTCGGGGCCGACGTCGAGGCCGTCGTCATCGGCCCGGGCGCCGAGCACGCCGGCGTCCTGGCCGCCGGCGGTGCCGATCGCATCCTCGTGGCCGACGTTCCGGCGCTCGACCCCTACACCACCGACGCCCACGCCGCGGTGCTGGCCGAGGCCATCCGCACGCGCGCCCCGCGCCTGGTGCTCCTCGGCTCGACGGTGCGTGGCCGCGACCTCGCCCCCCGCGTCGCCGCCCGCCTCGGCCTGGGTCTCACCGGCGACGCCGTCGACCTCGATCTCGACGGCGAGGGCCGCGTGCGTCAGCTCAAGCCGGCGTTCGGGGGGGCCATCATCGCCCCGATCCTGTCCCGAACCCGCCCCGAGATGGCCACCGTCCGCCCGGGCATGCTGCACCCCGCCGAGCCCGACCCGTCGCGCCACGCCGAGCTGGTGACGCTCGACGTCCCCGAGGCCCCGGCACGGGTACGCGTCGTCGACATCCAGCCTCTCGGCGGCGAGGCGGAGGACGCCTTCGAGACGGCGACGCTCGTCCTCGGCGTCGGCAAGGGCATCGGCGGGCCGACGGCGCTGCCGGCGATCCGCGACCTGGCGGGACGGCTCGGCGCCGCGCTGGCGGCGACGCGCGAGGTCACCGACGCCGGCTGGATGCCGCGGCAGTACCAGGTGGGTCTGACGGGCCGCGCCATCGCCCCGCGTCTCTACGTCGGGCTCGGCGTCAGCGGAGCCATGGAGCACATGGTGGGCCTGCGCCGCGCCGGGATCATCGTCGCCATCAACAAGAGCCCGAAGTCGCCCGTCCTGAAGGCCGCCGACCTCGGCATCGTGGCCGACCTGAACGACCTCCTGCCGCACCTGGAGACGGCGCTGCGCCCGTGAAGGCCCCGGATGTCCTCGTCGTCGGTGGCGGGGTGATCGGCTGCGCCGCCGCACGTCTGCTCGCCGGGAGCGGGCGTTCGGTGCTGCTGGCCGAGCGCGGCGCCATCGGGGTCGAGGCGTCGAGCGCGGCGGCGGGCGTCCTCGCGGTGGCCAGCGGCAACGCCGAGGACGACGTCCTCGCCATGCGCCAGGCGAGCCTGGCGAGCTACCCCGCGCTGGTGGCGGCGCTGCGCGAGGAGACCGGCATCGACGTCGGCTACGTCGACACCGGCACCCTCGAGCTGTGCCTCACCGACGAGGAGGTCGAGCGCCAACGCGGACGCGTGGCGCATCGGCAGAGGCAGGGCTTCGCGGCCGAGTGGGTCGACGCGGCGGTGCTGCGCTCCCTCGAGCCGCAGGCGAACCCCGCCGCGCTCGGCGCCGCCCGCTTCCCCGACGACGCCTGCGTCCGCAACGAGCGCCTCGTGGCCGCGCTGGCCGAGAGCGCGCGACGTCGCGGCGCCACCATCCTGCCGGGCTCCGCCGTGCGCGACGCCGAGCGACGCGGCGATCGCATCGGCCGCGTGCAGGTGGCCGGAACGTGGGTGACGCCGGGCCAGATCGTGCTCGCCGCCGGCGCCTGGACGTCGTGCCTGCCCGGCCTCCCCGACGCGGTCGACGTCCGCCCCGCGCGCGGCCAGATGCTGGCGCTGCGCGGTCCCGTCGGTCGCCACGTCCTCCTCCACGGCGACGGCTGTCTTGTGCCGACGCCGTCTGGCGAGGCGCTCGTGGGCTCGATGGTGGAGGACGCGGGCTACGTGAAGGCCGTCACCGCAGACGGCATCGCGACGCTTCTCGGCCACCTCGGTGACGTGTCGCCGGCCGCCCGCGTCTGGCCCGTCACCCGGATGTGGTCGGGGCTGCGCCCGCAGCGCGACGGCGGGCCGTTCATCGACCGCCATCCGCGGCTCGAGAACGTGGTCGTGGCCGCCGGACACCATCGCAACGGCATCCTGCTGGCGCCCATCACCGCCACGATGGTGCAGGCGCTGGTCGATTCCACCCGTTCCGCCCCGCCCGAGCGTACATCCGGATGAATGAACGACGACCGCGCGCTGATGGGTCGCATCGCCGCTCGCGACGCCGACGCCTTCGCCACGCTGGTGGCCCGGCACGGCACGCGGCTCCACGCCGTCGCCCGGCGGCTGCTGCCGGCGGCGGACGCGGAGGACGCCGTGCAGCGGGCACTCCTGCACTGCTACCTCGGCGCCGCGAGCTATCGGCCGGAGTGGGCGGTGTCGACGTGGCTCTACCGCATCCTCACCAACGTCTGCGTCGACGAGCTGCGCCGTAGCGCGCGCAGCCGCCGCGTCGATCCCGCGCCGTCCACCCAGGACGCTCCCGACGGGACGCGGCTCGACCTGGTTCGTGCGCTGCGCGCCGTGCCGCGCGAGGCACGTCTGCTGCTGGCGCTGCGCTACGTCGACGATCTGCCCTACGCCGAGCTCGCCCGCATCCGCGGCATCTCGGTCAACACCGTGAAGAGCCAGCTCGCGCGCGGCAAGGCCATCCTGCGCGCGGCGCTGGGAGGAGGTTCCGATGGACGCCCTCGATGATCTGCTGACCGAACACTTCCGCCCGACGACCACCTTTTCGCTCGCCTCCGACGTGCTCCGGCGCGCCACCGCCGATCACGACGCGCTCGCCCGCTTCGGTCGCAGCCTCGCGATCGACGCCAGTCCGCGCGGCGTCACCCGCGTCGGCACCGGCCGCCAGCGCCCGTCGCTCGACGGGGCGGTGCGCCGTCACGTCGAGCAGGCACGCGCCGAGCTCGACGACTACCTCGGCGGACGTCGGGCGTACTTCGGCGTCCCGGTCGACCTCGGCGACGTGGCCCCGTTCCAGCGTGGCGTGCTCGCCGCGGCGCGTGCCATCCCGTTCGGCGAGGATCGCCCGTATGCGTGGATCGCGCAGCGCATCGGCTCGCCGAAGGCGGTCCGGGCGGTGGGGACGGCGCTCGGTCGCAACCCGGTGCCGCTGATCGTGCCCTGCCACCGCGTGCTGCGCAGCGACGGCAGCACCGGGGGCTACGCGTTCGGAGGCGACACGAAGACGTTGCTGCTCGCCCTCGAGCGCACCACGCCGGTGCTGATGGGCTGCACCACGACGCGCATCGTCTGCCGCGTCGGCTGCCCGCATCTGCGGCGCGCGCGCGACGACCGTCGCGTCGTGTTCGCCAGCGTCGGCGACGCGGCCGACGTCGGCTACCGGCCGTGCCGCGTGTGCACGCCATGAGCGCCGACTGGCAGCGTGTGACCGAGCAGCTCGACGCCGACGGTGTCGCGGTGATCCCGCGCCTCTTCAGCACGGCCCAGTGCGCGGAAGCGGCTGCCTGGTGGGACGAGCCGACGCGCTTCCGCAGCACCGTCGACATGGCGCGCTACCGCTTCGGCTCGGGCGAGTATCGCTACCTGGCCGCACCGCTGCCGCCGCTGGTGGCGACGCTGCGCGCGCAGGCCTACCGGCACCTCGTCCCGATCGCGAACCGCTGGGGCGGGCAGTTCCCGCCGACGCTGCCGGCGTTCGTCGCGCACTGCGCCGCGCAGGGCCAGAAGCGGCCCACCCCGCTCCTGCTGCGCTACGGTCCCGGCGACTACAACTGCCTGCACCAGGACCTCTACGGCGCCGTCGCCTTCCCACTGCAGATGACGATCCTGCTCGGCGACGACTTCGCGGGGGGCGAGATCGTCCTCGTCGAGCAGCGTCCCCGCGCACAGTCGCGGGCCACGGCGATCGTGCTGCAACGGGGGGACGCCGTCGTCTTCCCGAACCGTCACCGTCCGGTGCAGGGCACGAAGGGTACCTACCGCGTCACGGTCCGGCACGGCGTCAGCACGATCCGCTCCGGCACCCGCATGACCCTCGGCATCATCTTCCACGACGCCGAGTAGGGTGGGCTACTCCTCCGGTGGGTCGACGGGGACGGCGGTGGCGCCGGGCTCCATCCGGCGGACGGCGGCGTCACTGACCTTCAGGCGGATGCCGTCCGGGCTCTCGATGTGGAGGAAGGTCCGGTCGCGGGCCGTGACGGTGAAGATGCCCGGCATCTGGAGATTGATCACCAGGTCCCCGACCACGATCGCTCGCTCAACCATTCGGCCACCGCAGATAGCCGTTCGGGCCGTGGAACTGCAAGGCGCCGTTGTGTTCGGGCGGCCATAACCGCAATATCCCTCGAATGGTCACCGGCCAGTCCCGGCGGTTCGTGGCGCAGGCGGCTCTCGTGGCCCGCGTGTACGCCGGCTACAAGTTGCTGCAGACGCTCGGCCGCCTCGGCATCGGCCTGCGCGACGCCACCTGGAAGAATCACCACCGCCGCAGCGCGGAAGCGGTGTACGGGCTGGCGACCCGCCTCGAGGGCCTGCCCATCAAGGTCTGCCAGTTCCTCGGGTCGCGCGCCGACATCCTGCCCGACGAGTACGTCGAGGTGCTCTCCCGCCTGCAGGACAAGGTGCCGGCGCGGCCGTTCGCGACCCTCCAGCCGCACCTGCGCGAGTCGCTCGGACGCCCGGTGGAGAAGGTCTTTGCCCGCTTCGACGAGACGCCCATCGCCGCCGCGTCGCTGGCCCAGGTGCACCGCGCCCGCCTGCACGACGGCCGCGAGGTCGCGGTCAAGATCCAGTACCCCGAGATCGCGCAGCTGGTGCAGGACGACATCCAGAACCTCGGCGTCCTGCTGCGCATCCTGGCCCGCCTCGAGCCCAACTTCGATTTCCGCGTGCTGCTGAACGAAGTGACCAAGCTCGTCCCCCTCGAGCTCGACTTCCTGCACGAGGCCGACAACGCCGAGCGCATGGCCGAGTGCCTGAAAGAGAGCTCCGACGTCAGCGTGCCGCGCGTCGTGCGCGAGCTCAGCTCGGTGCGCGTCCTGGTGTCGGAGTTCGCCGAGGGCGTGCGCGTCACCGACGTGCCGGCCCTGCACGCCATGGGCGTCGATCCGCGCGCCATCGCGCGGCGGCTGAGCGAGCTGTTCGCCGAGATGATCCTGACCCACGGCTTCTTCCACGGCGATCCGCATCCCGGGAACATCCTGGTGCAGCCGGGCGGGAAGATCGTGCTGCTCGACTTCGGGCTCGCGAAGGCGCTGCCGCCCGACTTCCGCGAGGGCATCGTCCGCCTCACGATGTCGATCATGGGCGGCCAGTCGGCCGACATCGCCGCCGCGTTCCGGGCGCTCGGCTTCCGCACCCGCGACGAGTCGGACGAGAGCCTGGCGGTGCTGGGCGAGGCGTTCCTCGGCTTCGCGCTGCGGAACGGCCGCGCCTACGCCGATCGCGACATCATCTCGCAGTTCAACGACGAGGTGCCGCGCGCGATGAAGGCCAACCCGCTGGTGGAGATCCCCGGCGACATCCTGCTCGTCGGCCGCGTCATGGGGATCCTCTCGGGCGTGGGCAAGCAGCTCGGATCGGACGTCGATCCGGCCGCGCTCCTCATGCCCTTCCTGGCGAGCCCGCCGGTCGTCGACGCGCCACCGTCGGCGTAGTCGTCCTCGACTGCAGCATGGCGGCGATCTGCTTCAGCAGGACGTCGGCCTCGAGGTTGACGACGTCGCCGGGCACGCGATCGGCCAGCGTCGTCTCCTTCAGCGTGTGCGGGATGAGGGCCACCGTGAAGGTGCCCTGCTTCATGCCGAAGACGGTCAGGCTGACGCCGTCGACCGCGATGGAGCCCTTCTCGACCAGGTAGGGACGGAGCGCCGCGGGGGCCTTGAAGCGGTAGAGCACCCACTCGCCGTCCGGGGTGATGGCGTCGACCGCGCCGACGCCGTCGACGTGGCCCTGCACGATGTGCCCGCCGAGCCGGTCGCCGAGCCGCAGCGAGCGCTCGAGGTTGACGCGGTCGCCCCGACGGATGCGCCGGAAGCTCGTGCGACGCAGCGTCTCGGGGGAGACGTCGGCGGTGAACTTGGTGCCGATGATGCCCGTCACCGTGAGGCACGCCCCGTTGACGGCGATGCTCTCGCCGAGCGCCAGCTTCGTGAGGCGCTTCGCGGGCGCCACCGTGAACCGGACGCCGCCCCCCCTGGGCGCGATGCGCTCGATGCGGCCCAGGGTCTGGATGATGCCGGTGAACATGCGCCCCGACGTCAGCCGTCGAGTCGGGGCCGGTAGAAGTACTTCGAGAGCCAGCCGTCGCGCTCGCGCTCGGCGAGCGTCTCGATCTCGTTCAGCGCGATCCAGACGCCACAGTCCTTCGGGCACTGCTCGACGCCGATGCCGTGCAGCTTCACGTGCACCAGCGGCGTGCCGCACCACGGGCAGTTGCCTTTGCCGGGGGCCGGCGCCGCCGTCTGGGCCGCGCGCAGCTTCTCGATCTTCAGCCGCTCCTGCTCCTCGATGTACTGGTCTTCCGTGGCCCTTTCGCGGTCCTGCAGCTTCTTACCGAGGCGGTCCTTCGGGTCTTCCATCGAATCTCCCTTTGAGATGCTCGTACCGGGCCTTCATCCACTCGCGTACGCGGCGGGCCCAGTGGAACTCGTGCGACAGGAACGTGATGCCGACGAAGATCGCGGCAATGCCGGGCCCCGGCAGGACCAGCATGGCCGCCCCGCCGATCAGGAGCGCGATGCCGAGAACGACCCGGCCGATGCGGATGGTGTGCTGGATCATGCGAGGCCGTACGCGGCGTGCGGATTGTAGCCGCGCCCGCGGAAGACCGTCAACGCGGACGAGGAGTCGGGCGATCGTTGACAGCCGGGGCCGGTTGGCGCCACGAAGACGGGAATGGATGCCCGGGAGAAGATCATCGAGACGGCCATGCGGCTCTTCTCCGCCCAGGGATATGCCAACACCTCGCTGTCGCAGGTGGCGAAGGAGGCCGAGGTCTCCAAGGCGCTCATCTTCTGGCACTTCGACAACAAGGAGAAGCTCTTCCGCAACGCCGTCCAACGCACGCTCGAACCCTACTTCATCAACGTCGTCGACGATCTCGAAGGGCTCGACGAGGTCGATCAGATCAAGCGACTGATCGACGAGTACTACGCGTTCGTCTCGAAGAACATCTACTCCGTGAAGTTCTTCCTGAGCCTGATCCTGCGCGAGGAGAAGCATCCCGACGATCTCGTCGGGCACATGAACGAGCTGCAACGCGTCTACGTGAGCCTCCTCGCCGACATCGTCGACAGCGGCCGTCAGAAGGGCACGTTCAAGACGTCGGTGAACACGATGATGGACGCCGGGCTCATCATGAGCGCGCTGCACGGAATCCTCGTGCAGGGATTCCTCGGTGGCGGTGAAGCCGAACACTCGGCCGCGATGCTCGAGCACTTGAAGGCGACGCTCGTCGACACGCTGCGGCGTTGAAGTGTACATGTCAGAAGCCTTGACATCCGCATGGGAATCTTCGATAGCGCCCGCTCATGCGGACATCGGCGGGTTGGCTCGCGCTCGGCCTCGCGGCCGTCCTCTGTAGCATCTCCTCCGTTTCCCACGCGTACTTTCTAGACAAAGGACGCAACTTCGACGTCCGCGTGCGCGCTTACAACCAGGTGAGCGTGATGACGGAGAACTCGGAGACCACCGGCTGCACGCCGGTGCGGATGCTCAGCGGCAAGGTGCTGCAGAACGATCCCCGCACGTGCCCACCGTCCTACAGCGCCGGTGACTTCGGGCAGAACCGCATCTTCTACAACCCCGAGTTCGACGCCAAGCTCACCGACTACACCAACTGGACCAAGAACGTCCCGGTGCTGCAGTACGTCGCGCCGGACGACTTCAAGTTCCGCTTCGCCTGGTGGGGCTTCTACGACGGCCTCTACGACTACCT
Source organism: uncultured Binatia bacterium (SeqCode) (assembly GCA_964404165.1). GTDB lineage: Bacteria > Desulfobacterota > Binatia > DP-6 > DP-6 > DASYLJ01. The sequence goes on from CAYOIZ010000097.1 coordinate 13,560, forward strand.
CAACGGGCCGTGGGACGCGCACCGGCGGAACTACAAGACGCGCTTCTCGCAGAGCTCGAACATCAACCGCGAGAGCTACCAGTTCAACGACGAGAACAAGAACCCGCGCCACATCTACGCGTCGCGCAACCGCATCAACGAGATGTACCTCGACTACACGAAGGGGCGCGTCTTCATCCGCGCCGGCCGCCAGGCCATCTCGTGGGGTGAGGCCGACACGATCGCGTTGCTCGACGTCTCGAACCCGTTCGACCTGACGCTCGGCGCGCCCGGCCTCTTCCAGGACGTCGACGAGGCGCGCATTCCGCTGTGGACGCTCCGGACCACCGTCAAGCTGCTCGACAACTGGGAGTGGCTGTCGAGCGTCTTCGCCGACACCTACCTCGTGCCGGGCATCATCGACACCACGGTGCCGATCAACCCGATCACGGCCGGCATCTCGCCCTTCAACCCCGACGTGGGCGATCCGAACTCGAACATCGTCATCGGTCCGACGCGCAACCAGGAAACGCAGCAGGGCAAGTCGCTGCACGTCGCCGTCGTCGATCGCCTGCCCGAGGAGAAGTGGTCGAACACGCGGTGGGGCGCACGCCTGACCGGCGTCATCGCCCGCGACTACACGGTGCAGGGATGGTTCTTCCGTACCTTCAACCAGGCGCCCGTCCCGCTCCTGCGCGGGTCCGCGGCGGCCGATCGGTTCGCCGACGGCAAGGTCACCCTGGTCGACGACCGTGGCTTCCGCACGCCCGTCTGCATCGGTGCCGACGGGACGAAGATCACGAAGGCCGAACGCGGCACCCTCGGGCGGACCCCGGCGGGTCGTTCGTGCGGCTGGAAGGCGCCCGTCGTCACGTCGCTCGAGCGCAAGCTCGAGTCGGTGATCGGCATCGCGGCCACGTGGTTCAGCCAGCCCGTCAACGGCATCATCCGGACGGAGGCGGAGTACTTCATCGACGAGCTGGCCTTCCTGCCGAACGCCAACCTGAACCCCCGCGTGCAGGTCCCGGGCGCCGTCCGCAAGGCCATCGGCGACACCAAGAAC
>CAYOIZ010000098.1:0-14490 GCA_964404165.1 uncultured Binatia bacterium (SeqCode)
GCACGCGCCGCGCTGCGGTTCGGCACATGACGCCGCGGCGCCTGCTGCGGCATCGCCCGCCCGCCCTGCTGCTCGCGAGCATCGTCATGCGCGCGGCGACGTCGCTCGAGTGCGCCTCGGTGCCGGACGGTCCCTGGAGCTGGCCGCGCATGCTCGAAGGCGCCGCGCAGACGGCCGGCCTCCTCGCCGGCTTCCAGCCCGGCGGGCCCGAGAACACCGCCGTCATCGCCGAGTACCGTGACGTCCATCTCCACGTCCCGCGGCATCCGGGCCCGCTGCGCTTCCACGCCGTCCTCGAACGCCGCCTCCTGCACTTCTGGCGCTGTCGCTGCGAGGTGCGCGCGCCGGACGGCACGCTGCTGCTCGACGGGCGCATCACCGTGTCGCCGGAGGTGGCGTGAGCACGCCCGATCCGCGGCTCTACGCCATCCTCGCCGAGGGCGGCTTCGGCGACGACCTGTTCAACCCACGCCAGCACGCGAGCTGCGAGCTGGTGGAGCGCTACGTCCTGCACCAGTGCCTCGCCGTCGCCGACGCACTCGGTCTGCCGCCGCATCTCGCCGTCGCGACGACGACCGACGTGCTCGCGACCGCCACCGGCGTCGTCGCCGAGCGTCCGCTGCGCTGGCTGCTCACACGCCTCGCCGCCGACGGCCTCGTCGTGCACGCGGACGGCACCTACCGGCTCGCCGCCCCCTTGCCGGCACCGGCGCTCGACGCGATCCGTGCCGACGGCCTGGCGCTCGACCCGTCGTACGCACCCGCCTACGCGCTCGTCGACGAGGCGGCGGCGCTGTGGCCGCGCGTGCTGCGTGGCGAGGTCACGGCGGAGCGCGCGCTCTTCCTGCGTGCGCGGCTCTGGCTCGACTACTTCAGCAACGCGCATGCGTACTACGCCATCAACAACCGCGTCGCCGCGCAGGCGGCCGCGGCGCGCGTGCCGACCGCAGGTGCCCGCGTCCTCGAGGTGGGCGCCGGGCTCGGCAGCGCCACCGAGGCGCTCCTCGCCGCACTGGCGCCGGACGTCCGGCTCGACGTCTACGACGTCACCGAGCCGGTGGCGTTCTTCCGGCGTCGCACCGAGCGCACGTTGCCCGCGGCCCACCCCGGCGTTCCTTTCGCCTTCGGCGACCTCGACCTGAACCAGCGGTGGGACGCGCAGGGCGTCGCACACGCCAGCCACCATCTGGTCTGGGGCGTCAACGTCTTCCATCTCGCCCACGATCTCGACGCCGTGCTGCGCGAGGCCCACGCAGCGCTCGCCCCCGGCGGCTGGCTGGTGGTCGGCGAAGGCATCCGCCCGGCGCCCGGCGTGCCGGTCGGCGCGGAGTTCCCCTTTCAGCTGCTGGACAGCTTCACCGCCGTGCGGCTCGATCCGGTGACGCGGCCCGAGCCGGGCTTCCTCACCGCCGAGCCGTGGCTCGCGGCACTCGCGCGCGCCGGCTTCGTCGACACCACGCTCGTGCCAGACGTGATCCGCCTACGCGCGCTCTACCCGGGCTTCTTCGCGGCCGCGATCTGCGGTCGTCGCAGCTGACACGCGGACGAGCGCGCGCACGGCCAGGACGATCAGCCCCGGCACGACCCACAGCAGCTCGCGCATGCGCACCGCGAGCGCGACGGCGAGGCCGACCTCGGACGGGTAGCCGAGCAACCCGAAGAGCCACATCTGCCCGCCTTCGAGAACGCCGATGCCCGCCGGCACCGGCATCGAGTGCGCGGCGCCGGTGGCGAAGATGGCGGCGACGACGGCGATCGGCGTCGCCGGCAGCTCGAAGGCGGAGAGCAGCAGCCAGTACTCGAGCAGGACGAGGAGATTGGCGAGGATGCCGACGGCGAACGCCCATCCCATGCGCCCCGGCTGATCGATCAGCCGCACGGTGTCCGCTTCCGCTGCGGCCATGGTCCCGACCTGCCCCTGCACGATCCCGAACCGGTCGAGCCCGATCCGGCGCACGACGGCCGTGACCAGGCCGGCCCCGCGCCGGAGCCGGCGGGCGGTGATGATCACGCCGACGGCCAGGCCGACCGCGCCGAGGAGCATCGTGACGAGGAGCCCCTGCAACGCGGGAATGCCGTGCTGCACCAGGATGGCGGCGAACAGGCACGCGAAGGCGACGCTGGCGCCCATCTCGAGCGTGCGGTCGACGACGACGCTGGCGATGGCCCCACCGAGCGGCACGGCACGCTCGCGTAGCAGCCAGACGCGCAACGGCTCGCCGCCGAGCTTGCCGCTCGGGATCAGCGTCGAAAGGCTCTGCCCGGCGAGCCGGTAGGCGGTGAGCGTGGCGAGACCCGGGATTGCTCCGAGGCCCCCCAGCACGACCTGCCACCGCCACGCCATGCTGATGACCGCCGCCGCGAGCGTGACGGCGAAGCCCGCGAGCAGCGACATCGACGGCGCGGCCACGAGCAGTGCCAGCGCAGATCCGCCGAGGCGTCCGAACACCCAGACCAGCGCCATCGTCGCGACGACGAGGTTGGTGCCGAGGAGGATGGCGGTGCGCACGCCGTCAGGCGCTCGGCGCCGGCTCGTAGCAATCGATGGTGGCGCCGGCGTCGAGCAGGTCGCCCAGGATGGCCTCGATGGGCCGGTGGTCGAGCACCTCGAACTGGCTCGCCTCGAGCGCGAAGCGCGCGCCCGTCTCGGTGTAGGGGGCGACGCCCGGCGAGCCCGGCGTGAGCACGCCGATGACCGGCAGCAGCCGATGCTGCATCGCCGCCGGCTCACGCGTCGACACCACGACCTTCGCCGACGGCGCGCCGAACGACAACACGGACACGATGCGACAGAGCTCGTCGTCGCTCACGCCGGCGGGATAGGCCGTGCCGGTGGCGCGCCGGAGCCGCGGCAGGCTGATGTAGACGTCGAGACCGCGCGCCTGCAGATGCCGCACGTGCGCCAGCAGCGCCAGCAGCTCCCAGGCGACGTCGTCGTGCAGACCGAGCAGCACGCCCGGATTCGCCACCCACATGCCGGCGTCGCCGGCGCGATCGAAGTTCGCGAGGCGGCGTGCGAAGTCGCTGCGCGGATTCTCGGGCGTCGTGCCCATGAAGCGCGCGTAGACGTCGGGGTGGTACGTCTCCTGGAACGTGCACATCGTGACCTGCGGCTGCACCCGACCGTCGGCCGCACGCGGCACCCCGTCGAGCAGGACGTCGAACTCGTCGGTCTCGAGCGCCCCGATGTTGATCAGCACGTGCCGGAATCCGCGAGCCAGGGCGGCGCGCAGCGCCTCGGCGGCGCGCGCGATCATGGCGCGACGCTGCGTCCCGTGGCGATACTCGCCGGTGAGCAGCGCGACGGCGCGGATGCCACGGCGGTGCAGGATGTCGAGCTGCGCCTCGGCCGTGGCGGCATCGGCGGTCTCACGCACCAGCGCGTCGTTGGTGGAGCGCATGCCGCACATGCGGCACTCGGCGTCGCACTCGTTGGTGAGGTAGAGTGGCGAGAAGGTCTCGATGCGCGGCCCGTCGGCGGGACGGCAGGCACGGGCGACGTCGAGCAGGGCCTCCGTATCGACGTGCGGCGACAGGAACAGCGCCGCCAGGGACTCGTCGTCGAGCGGGTCGCCGGCGCGCGCCCGGTCGAGGAGCGTGGCGCTCTCCGCCGATGCGGCGCGCCGCGCGGCGCGCGCCCGCGCCGCCGTCACTGCCCCCACGTCCAGCCGGAACTCGCTCATCGCCGCCTGCCTATATCAGCGGCCCTGGCCGGGCTCTACCCGCCGCAGCTCGCGGCCGAGCGCACGCCGTCGCGCCGCCGTCCGCCACGTACGCTGCACCCAGCGCCACCCCTCCGCCGCCGACGGGCGGGGCCACTCGATCATGCCCTCGACCATCGTGAGGATGCGCCGGCCCGGCCCGCGCCAGTCGCTCATCACGATGGGCTTGTAGACGTGCGGGCTGCGACAGAGCAGCTCGGTGTCGAGGAGCTGGCCCGTGGGCAGCAGCTCGACCTCGACGCGCACCGAGCCGAGGCGTTCGCGCAGCGCCGGCATGGGATCGCCGCGCGCCGGCCCCGGCTCGACCCGCAGCAGGATGCGATCCGGCAGGACGACGACGAAGAACACCGAGCTGTCGAGCGCGTCCGCCGCCGCGGCGCCGGCGTCGAGCAGCTCGTGCGCGTGCAGGCGACGACCGCCGAGCTGGACCACGTCACCGACGCGCCCCAGGACGAGCAGCCCGGGCCGCGCATCGCCGCACGCGCACGGCGGCAGACGCCGGACGAGGTCGCCGGTGTCGAGGCGCACGAGCGGGCTGCCCTCGACGCCGAGCGTGGTGACGACGAGCAACCCCTCCCCGCCCTCCGCGACCGGCGCCCCGGTCGTCGGATCGAGGACCTCGCAGCACGCCAGCTGCGTCTCGACGTGGAGCGTGCCCTGGGGGCACGACGTGCCGAGGAGCATCGTCTCGGTGGAGCCGTAGAGCTCGATGATGCGCGCCCCCCACGTCCGCGCCAGGCGGCGCTGCAGCGCGGGCGGCAGCGGGGCGCCACCGAGGAAGAAGGTGTCGATGGCGCAGTCGCGCGCCGGATCGAGGCCACGCGCACGCGCGATCTCACCGAGCACGACGGGCTCGAGCGGCATCCCCGCCAGGACGTGGGCGCCGGTGCGCTGTGCCAGCTCGAGGGCGCGCGGGAACGGCACGTCCCAGTTGATGTTGCCGGCGGGGATGGCCACGCCCCCGCCCTGCTGCGCAATGCGCTGGATCAGGTGGGCCGGTGCCGCCATGAACGGGAACCGGTTCAGGACGATGCGTCCGGGCGCGAAGACGTCGGGGTGGCTGGCGCGGATGGCGCGGGCGTCACGCTCGAAGTCGCCGTCGGTGAGCCACGTCGAGTTGGTGCTGCCGCTGGTGCCCGACGACTCGCCGTAGTGGACGACCTCCTCGAGCGGGACGGCGCGCGTGCCGTGCGGACCGGCGGCCTGCAGATCGGCCCGCGTCGTCAGCGGCAGCGCCTGCAGATCGCCGAGCGACCGGATGTGCACGCCCGCGAGACGCTCGGCGTAGAGCGGGCTGCGTCGGGCGCGGTCGACGGTGGCGTCGAGCGCGTCGATGAGTCCTGTGCCGGCGAGCTCCGCGCCGGCCACGGAGGGCGCCTGGGTCACGGAGGGAGCGTGCGTGGGATGGGGCCGGCAGTCAAGCCGCGCGTCAGCCGACGGGCAGCGCACACCCCGTCGACGGCCCGCAGCCGCGGCCACTCTGCTTGCAGGCACGCCGGCACGTCTTGCGCTCGGCCTTGTCGAGCGTGGCGCACGACGCGCGGCAGGCGGCCACCGCCTTGCGGCACGCCTTCTTGCACTGCTTCTTCGTGAGCGGCTGGAGCGTCGTCGAGGTGGTCGGGGTGGTCGCCCCGAAGTTCAGCTGGAGGTCGAACGTCACCGTGTTCTCGTCGGCCGTGCCGCCCGACGAGGCCGCGCTGCACTCGACGGCGAACGACTCGCCCGGGAAGACGACGCCCTCGCGCAGGATCGGATAGCTGCCGGGCGCGAGCGTCGTGGCGCGGCTGTCGCCGGCGAGCACCGTGCCGTTGATCTGACACGCGACGACCTCGGCCTCGCTCAGCTCGCGTCCCGTGGAGACGCTGCCGGTGATCGTGTACGGCGTCTCCTCCGACACCTGGAAGGTGATCTTGGCCACGGCGTCGAAGCCGGCCAGGGCGGCCGCGGGCGCAGTCGCCGCGGATTTGATCGCGAAGGTGCCGCCGAGCACGATCTGCGACGCCGCGGCGAGGTAGTTCACCTGTCCGTCCGCGTCGCCGGTGCCGCCGCCGGCGATCGCCTGCAGGTCCCAGGGGATCGATCCGCTGCCGAGGAACACGTCCGCCGTGCGTGGTCCGTCGGTGAAGGTCTCGGCGTCGGTGACCGGCCCTTCGTCCGTGGCCTGGGCGCCGGCGTCGATGTCGACGTAGAGCTCGGCGCTCGCGAGCTGCGCCTCGGCCCGCGGCACCGCGATCTCGAGCAGGGCGGCAAGGACGGCGAGGAAACGCATCCATCATGGGTAGCGGGCGGTGTGCCGATGGGTCAACCAAGAACCCGCGACCCGCGCACCCCGCACCGCAATTGCATTGACAGCCCCGGCATCCGCCGACATCATCCGCCGCGACCGCATGCGCATCCATCTGATCTCGCCGACGCACTACCTGCCCGACGGCGGGCTCCACAAGACGACGCGCTACTGGACGAGCGGCACGACGCTGCCCTACCTGAAGGCGCTCACGCCCGCGCCGCACACCGTCGACTTCACCGACGAGCTCATGCAGGACCTCGACGTCGAGCGTGTCGCGCGCGACGCGGACGTCGTCGGCATCACCGCCATGGGTCCGCAGATCCGTCGCGCCTACGACCTGGCCGACCGCTTCCGCGCCGCCGGCAGGAAGGTCGTCCTCGGCGGCACGTGGGTCACGCTCACGCCCGAGGTCTCGCTGCAGCACGCCGACGCCGTCGTCGCGGGCGAGGCGGAGTACGTCTGGGCCGACGTGCTCGACGACCTCGCGGCCGGGCGTTCACGCGGCATCTATCGCGCCGAGCGCTGGCACGACCTCAGGAACCTGCCCGAGATCGACTACTGGACGCTGCCGCTGCTGAAGGCCGACGCCTATCGCGCCAGCTGGCTCTACCGCATGTACTTCTACTGGCCGATCGCGTTCTCGCGCGGCTGCCCGCACCCCTGCGAGTACTGCGCCGTCCAGACGTACTACCAGCGCAGCTACCGCACCCGTCCCGCCGACGAGTTCCTCGGCGAGATCCGTCGCATGATGGACTTCGGCGCACGGCGCTTCCTCCTCATGGACGACAATCCCATCGCGCATCCCGAGGCGGCGAAGGAGATGCTGCGCGGGCTCGTCCCGCTCGACGTGCAGTGGGTGAGTCAGGCCACCATCAACGTCGCGCGCGATCCGGAGCTGCTCGACCTGGTGGCGCGGTCGGGGTGCAAGGTGCTGTCGATCGGCTTCGAGAGCGTCAACGACGAGAGCCTCGCGTCGATCTCGAAGCAGTTCAACAAGCCGAGCCGCTTCAAGGAGGACATCGCCAAGCTGCGCGCGCGCGGCATCCAGGTGATCGCCCTCATCATGGTGGGGCTCGACGGTGACACGCCCGAGACCTTCGGCAACACGCTGCGCTGGCTCGACGAGAACAAGATCAGCTTCCTGAAGCTGTTCACGCCCGCGCCCTACCCCGGCACCAAGTTCCACGCCGACATGCAGGCGCAGGGCCGCATCCTGAACGACGACTGGGGCCTCTACGACTACGGCAGCCCGAACATCCAGCCGAAGCACATGACCACCGGCGAGATGCTCGACGGCTTCCGCACCGTCTACTCCGGCTTCTACTCGGTGCGCAGCATGCTGCGTCGCTTCGTGCCGCCGCCGCGGCGCAATCTCCTCGAGTCGATGGCGATGCTGGTCGCCAACGCCAAGGTGCACGGCTATCTGCGGCGCAACCCCACGGCCTGGGGCACCATCTCGTAGTCCGGCGCCGGGGCGCCGGCGCCGTCGTGCCAGACGTCCTCGAACATGAGCCACTGCTCGGGGAACTCGCGCACGAGTTCCTCGTAGATGCGCACGGTCGACGCCAGCGCCGCCGTGCTCTCGGCCGGCGTGCGCGGGTCGAAGCGGCCGCAGACGCGCAGCTCGTAGCTGCGGATGCCGGTACGCACCGCGAACACCGGCACGATCGGCGCCTTCGTGACCCGCGCCATGGCGAACGGGCCGAGCTGGAACCGGGTCGGCGCGCCACAGAACTCCACCTCGTGGCTGCCCCGCTTCGGCCCCCAGGGCTCGATCTGCATGCCGACGATCTCGTGCCGCCTGAGCGCCTGCAGCGCCGGGAGGCCGGTGAACACCGAGCGATCGGAGTAGATCACGCCGAAGCCGTGCCGTGTTCGCATGCGGTGCAGGAACTCGTGCACCGTCGGGTTGGGCTCGTGCGCCACCACCATGTGCACCGGACGGTCGAGATCCGTGAGCACGCGCGCGCCCACCTCCCACGACCCGAAGTGGCCGGTCAGGACGACGAGCCCTCGGCCTTCGCGGAGCGCCTCGTGCACGATGCCGGCATCGATGATGCGGAGGTCGAGCGGCTTCGGGTGCGGACCCCACTGCTCCATGCTCTCGGTCATCGCGCGCGCCATCGACGCGAACACGCGATAGGCGTCCCACTGCTCGCGCAGTCGCCCCCGTGGGCCCTGCACCTGACGCTGGTTGGCCAGCACCGCCTCGCGCCGATCGCGCGCGATGGCGAACAGGATGCCCGCGATCACCGGCGGCGAGGCGCGTTTCCACCACTCCGGTCCGTACACGCAGCCCAGCTCGGCGAAGCGCCGCCATGCCCCGCTGTCGAACCGCACGGCGGCTCGCAGCCGGCGCAGATCCATGGACCCGACTTATCGGACGGCCGGGTGAGCTACAAGCCGGGACGTGCGGCGCTCCGAGGAACGCCGCACGTCCCGCGCCTCAGGGCTCGACCCGCTTGGCCCACCGGATCTCGACGATGCCGGTGAGGTCCGGGTAGTCCGTGGGGTGCGAACGGAGGTACGCATCCACGGCGGCGGTCAGCCGGACGAGCGTGTCGCCCCCGAGCTGGGCCATCTCGTCGCCCGACACCTGGTCGCCCGGACGGAAGGCGTCGAGATGGTCTTCGCGGATCATCACGTCGAGCGGAACGTCGGTCGAGTGCGCCGGCACGTCGACGTTGTGCGGGAACGGCGTCCCCGTCTCGATGCGGACGTAGAAGCGCCACGCCGCGTCGGCCAGCGGTGGCGACGGGATCGTGGTGGTGGTCGTCGTCGGTCCCGCGAGCGTCGTGCTGGTGGAGGTCGAGGTCGACGTGGTGGTGGTGAAGGACACCGTCGTGGTCGTCGGGCACTGCGACTGGTTGCAGCGGAAGCGCTCGACGACGACGTCGCGCCCGGCGTTGCCGCGGGCCGTATTGCCGAGTGCCAGGACGTCGTCGACGTCGTCGAACGGCGAGCTGCGCTCGATCCGGAAGCCGGCGCTGCCGTTGTCGTCGGCGACGGAGCGCGCCAGCACCAGGTCGAGCGACGACGAGGCGCGCAGACCGTTGCGGTAGTTCGCCGTCGTCACCGCCTCCTCGATGCGCGTCCCCTTCGAGCGGTAGACCCGGATGCCGTCGCTGCCCTGGCTGGCGTGGACGCCCACGCGGAGCAGCACGGCGCCGGGGGCGTTACGGATCGAGACGCCCTCCCGCGCGGGGGCCTCGATCAGGACGTCCTCCAGCGTCGCGGCCGGCGACGCCTCGACCAGGATGCCCTGGCGTCCGCGCGTGCCGTCGATCACCATCGCGCGCACCGTGTTGTCACGGCCGCCCACGATGCGGACGGCGAGGTCGGCGTCGTCGATGTCCAGCATCTGCAGCAACGCGCCGTCGACGCGGGTGAGCCGCACTCCGACGTTCGCGCCCTCGATGCGGAGCGACCGCAGCGTGACGCCATCCACCTGCTCCACCTGGATGCCGTCGGTGCTGGTGGCCGGGTTGCCGCGGAGCACCGGGATGTCTGCCGGATCGGCGGCCTCGATGGTGAGGCCGTCGCGCGCGCCGGTGATGCGGACCTTGCCGGGGTAGACGCCCGGCGCGACACGCACGACGTCGCCCGCAGCGGCGGCATCGACGGCCGCCTGGATGGATGGTTGATCCGCCGGCACCTGGATCACGGCCGCACTGGCAGCGGATCCGACGCCGACGAGCATTGCGGCACATGCGATCCCGACGGCGAGATCGCGGCCGCGTCCCAGGGACGGAGCGCTTCGCATGACACCTCCCGTGTCGGTGCGACGACCGTGCGGCCATCACCACCACCACGGACTGTATGCGACTCCCCGTCCACGTCAGCCCCTAAAATGTGCCGCATGGGCGGCGGCGTTCCCGGCCCCGCCGCCCATGCGGTTCGTGTCATCCGACGACCGTACCCTCCATGGCGGCGCGGCACTCGCGGTCGACGTCGCGGCAGGTGATGCGCAGGCCGCGCGTGCGGCTGGCGGCCGAGACGCCCACCACCGGATCGGGGGGACGCTCGAAATGGAACGTGGTCGTCGCCTGGTAGGCGGCGATGACCGACAGGATGCTCTCCTCGGAGAACGGCGGTCCGCCGAGGACGGTCGCGAGCGGCAGGGTGATGCCCTGGGCGTTCGGCGCGAAGCCGATCGCGAAGGTGCAGAGCGGCAGCCCGATGCCGTCGAAAGTGGAGCCCGTCTGCATGATCACGTCGCACTGGTTGAACATCTGGGTCATGCAGCGGTCGAGCAGCAGGAGGCGCGTGCGCAGCCCCTTGGCCACCTCCGCGCCGCCCTGCACGAGGCTCGGCAGCCAGGCCGTGAGCCGGCCGCCGAAGAGACGGACGTCCTGCTTGAGATACTTGAAGTCGATCTCGGCACGCTCGCTGCTGCTGACGTTGAACGCGCCGCCGGTCAGGAGGCTGAACTCGTCCGGCAGCGTGACGTCGACGATCTCGTAGCCGATCGCCGCGAGCTGGTTCAGCATGGCGACGCGCGCGAGCGCGTTCGCAGACGTGCCCGTGGTGAAGCCGGGCGGCACGCCGACGCGAAGCGCCCAGCGTGGGACGACGCGTCCCTTCTTCACCACCGGCGTCGCCGCTTCCACCAGGTTCGGCATCGGCGGCAGGCCGATGGTGCGCGGATCGTTCAGGTCGGGACCGCCCACCACCTGCGCCACGATGGCCGCGTCCTTGGCGTCACGCGCGAGCGGACCGATGTGGTCGCGCGTGATCGTGAGCGGGATGATGCCGTACACCGACAGGCGGCCGTGCGTCGGCTTGAGGGCCGTGATGCCATTCGACGTGCCGGGACCGGTGATCGAACCGCCCGTCTGCGTGCCCATCGTGCAGGTCGCGAGACGGCCCGCGGTGGCGCAGCCCGAGCCGCCGGAGGACCCCGACGGCGTCACCTCGGGATTGTTCGGCGCCCACGGATTGCGCGTCGTGATGACGCCCTCCGGCGTCGTCGGTCGTCCGCCCGCGAGCGGGCCCATCTGCAGCTTGCCGAGGAGCACCGCGCCGGCGGCCTTGAGGCGCACGATCGCGGTGCAGTCGTAGTCGGGCACGAAGTCGGCGAAGATGAACGAGTTCGCCGTCGTGGGGACGCCCGCGCTGTAGAAGTTGTCCTTGACCGCCAGACCGACGCCGTGGAGCGGGCCGATGTATTTGGTGCGATCGAGGCGCTGGGCATCGGCGATCGCCTCACCGGCGAGCACCGTGTTGTAGGCCTGGTAGTAATCGGCGTCCCACGTGGCGATGCGTTCGAGATAGGCGCCGATCAGCGTCGACGGCTTGAGCGCACCCGACTTGATGAGCGTCGCCGCCTCGGAGATCGAGCACTCGGTGGGGTCGTTGCGGGCCTCCGGTCGTACGGTGTCGGCGAACGGCGTGCCGCTGTTCGGCGCGGCATGCGCCACCTTGGCGACGATCGGTGGCAGCGCCGCGACGGCGGCACTGGCGGCACCGAGGCGTACGATGAAGCTGCGTCGATCGATGCCGCGATCCTGGGGCTCGTAGCTCGGATCGGGCGTCGGCGTGTCGGGGCGATCGACCTTGGAATCTGCCATCTCAGTATCCCAGTGCGAGCTTGCGCTCGCGGAGGCTCTTGCGATCCTCCTCGTCGGGCGTCGTCCAGGCGGACTGGGGCGACGCGTAGTAGGTGGCGATGTGCTTCTGCACGTCGAGCTCGTACTCGAGCAGCTGCAACGACTGCCGCAGCGTGCTGCGGCACGACGACAGGACGCTCACCTGATCGACCTGCGCCGCGTCGTCGTCGTACGGAAGCACCGAGATGTCGATGCCGAGCATGCCGAAGCGGAACAGGATGTACGCGTCGAGCTCGGCATCCGTGGGGGTGGTTGGTGTCGCCATGCGGTCTCCTCTCTGCGTGGGGCGTTTTGCCCTGAGCAAGAGCGAGACCACGTGCACCACGCGATCCGTGGCGGCGCGAGGACGCGCGCGCGTTGCCGATGCCCGCGCGCCGGGCAGCCGCGCGCCGTGCGGTTGTGCATCGCGCAGGCGTGGAATCGCGACGGACTATCGAATGGGCCCGCCATGCAGGCGCGCTACGGATTGCAGCTCCGGCACAGCCGGCGTAGGAGCGGATCCATGGACGAGACCACGGCCACGCACTACCGGACCTGCTCCCTCTGCGAAGCGACCTGCGGCCTCGAGATCACGACGCGCGGTCGCACCGTCACCGGCATCCGCGGCGACGACGCCGACCCCTTCAGCCACGGCTACCTCTGCCCCAAGGGTCCGGCGCTGAAGCACCTCGACGCCGACCCCGACCGGCTGCGCCGGCCGCTCGTCCGTCGCGGCGATCGCTTCGAGCCGGTGAGCTGGGACGACGCCTTCGCCGAGATCGACCGGCGCCTGCCGCCCATCGTGCAGGACCACGGGCGCGACGCGGTCGCCGTCTATCTCGGCAACCCGTCCGCCCACAGCCTGGCGCTGATGCTCTATCCGCGCGCCCTGCTGCGCGTGCTCGGCACGCAGAACGTCTATTCGGCGAGCACCGTCGACCAGATGCCGAAGCAGATCTCGTCGGGCTACATGTTCGGCACGGCGCTGTCGGTGCCCATCCCCGATCTCGATCGAACCTCATGGCTGCTGATCCTGGGAGCCGATCCGGTGGTCTCGAACGGCAGCCTGATGACCGCGCCCGACGTGAAGGATCGGCTGCGTGCCATCCGCAGCCGCGGCGGCAAGGTCGTCGTCGTCGATCCCCGTCGCAGCCGGACGGCGGACGAGGCCAGCGAGCACCACTTCATCCGTCCCGGGACCGACGCGCTCCTCCTGATGGCGATGGCGCACACCCTCGTCGCCGAGGGCCTGGTTGCGCTCGGACGCCTGGCGCCGCACACCGCCGGCCTCGCCGAGCTCGAGACCCTCACCTACGACTTCACGCCCGAGGCCTGCGGCCCGATCTGCGGCATCGCGCCCGACGTCATCCGCCGCCTGGCGCGCGAGCTCGCCGGCGCGCCGCACGGCGCCGTCTACGGACGGATCGGGACGTGCACGCAGGAGTTCGGCACGCTCGCGAGCTGGCTGGTCGACGTCCTCAACGTGCTCACCGGCAATCTCGACTGTCCCGGCGGTGCGATGTTCACCAAGGCCGCCGCCGGCGCCGCCAACACCCGTGGCCTCCCGGGACGCGGCAAGGGCATCCAGATCGGGCGACGCCACAGCCGCGTGCGCGGGCTGCCGGAGGTGCTGGGCGAGCTGCCCGCGGCGTGCCTGGCGGAGGAGATCGAGACGCCGGGCGCGGGCCAGGTACGCGCGCTCATCACCATCGCGGGCAATCCCGCGCTCAGCAATCCGAACGGCGGCCGCCTCGCGCGCGCGCTCGCGTCGCTCGACTTCATGTTGAGCTTCGACATCTACCTGAACGAGACCACGCGGCACGCGCACGTGATCCTGCCGGGTCTGTCACCGCTCGAGTCCCCGCACTACGACCTCGCGCTGTGGCAGCTCGCCATCCGCAACTACGCCAACTACTCGCGCCCCGTCTTCCCGCCGCCGCCGGATCGCCCGACCGACTGGGAGGCCATCCTGCGCGTCACCGGCATCGTGATGGGCCAGGGCGCGGCCGCCGACACGGCGGCGCTCGACGACATGATCGCGCAGCAGCAGGTCGACGCCGCGCTCGGCGCCGCGGCGTCACCGATCGCCGGTCGCGACGGCGCCGACATCATGGCGGCGCTCGCCCCGCGCCGCGGCCCGGAGCGTCTCCTCGACCTGATGCTGCGCACCGGCCCGTACGGCGACGGCTTCGGCGCCACCCCCGACGGCCTCACGCTCGCGGTGCTCGAGGCCAATCCGCACGGCATCGATCTCGGCCCGCTCGAGCAGCGCATTCCCGAGGTGCTCCGAACGCCGTCGGGCAAGATCGAGCTGACCCCGCCGGAAATCGTGAAGGACCTCCCTCGACTGCGGGAAAAGCTGGCACCGGCAGCCGCGCAGATGACGCTGGTCGGTCGCCGCGACCTGCGCTCGAACAATTCCTGGATGCACAACATCGAGTCGCTGGTGCGTGGCGAGCCACGCTGCACCCTCTGGGTCCATCCCGACGACGCCGGCCGCCTCGGCCTGATCGACGGCGCCAGCGCGCGCCTCACTTCGCGTGTCGGCGCCCTCGAGGTCCCGGTGGAGGTCACCGACGCCATCATGCCCGGCGTGGTCAGCATGCCCCACGGCTGGGGCCACGACACCCCCGGCATCGCACTCCGCATCGCCCACGAGCACGCCGGCGTGAACAGCAACCTCCTCACCGACGAACACGCCACCGACCCCCTCTCCGGCAACGCGGTACTGAACGGCATTCCGGTGGAGATCGAGGCCGCACCGCCAGCCACGAACTGAACAGCGGCACCACCGACGGACGAGCGAACGAAGCTCGTCTCACGCACCGACCGATCCCAACATCACATGGGGTGGGCGCGGCGTGGCGGCGTGCGCGGGGGGTGGTGCGGTGCG
>CAYOIZ010000099.1:0-13367 GCA_964404165.1 uncultured Binatia bacterium (SeqCode)
CATGCGCTCCTTGATGGCGCGCTCCATGCGGACGAGACCGATGCGGTACTGGTTCTCCACCAGCTCGCCGACGGCGCGCACGCGCCGGTTGCCGAGATGGTCGATGTCGTCGATCTGACCGTTGCCGTTCTTGAGCTCGATCAGGTAGCGGACGACTTCGAGGATGTCCTCGCGGCGCAGCGTGCCCTGATCCAGCGGCACGTTGAGCTTGAGCTTGTGGTTCAGCTTGAGGCGGCCCACCTTCGAGAGGTCGTACCGCTCGGGATTGAAGAACAGGTTGTTGAAGAACGCGGTGGCGGTCTCGGGCGTGGGCGGATCACCCGGACGGAGGCGCCGGTAGATCTCGAGGATGGCCTCCTGCGGATCGGTGATCTTGTCCTGCAGGAGCGTGTTGCGCAGCGCCGGGCCGATGTGGGTGTCGTCGAGGAAGAGGACCTCCACCCGGCTGATGCCGCGACCGCGGAGCAGCTCGAGCTTCTCCTCGGTGATCTCCTCGTTGCAGGCGAGGAGGACCTCGCCCGACTTGGGATCCTTCACGTCGTGCGCAGCGACGCGGCCGAGCACCTCTTCCTGCGCGATCGGCACCTGGTCGATGCCCGCCTGCTCCATCTGACGGAGGACGAGCTTCGTGAACTTCCGGCCTTCCTTGACGATGAGATCGTTGCTCGTCGGATGCCGGACGTCGCGCGAGGCCTTGATGCCCACCAGGTGGGCGGCCTGGAACACCTTCGTAGCCTTGCGGCCGTCGAGGACGATGGTGTCCTTACGGTAGAAGTAGTTGAGCAGGTCTTCCGTGGTCATCCCGAGCGCACGCAGGACGACCGTGGCGTGGAACTTCCGGCGCCGGTCGATGCGAACGAACAGGATGTCCTTCGGATCGAACTCGAAGTCGATCCAGGACCCGCGGTACGGAATGATGCGCGCCGAGTAGAGGAGCTTGCCGCTGGCGTGCGTCTTGCCCTTGTCGTGATCGAAGAAGACACCCGGTGAGCGATGGAGCTGGGAGACGATGACGCGCTCGGTGCCGTTCACCATGAACGTCCCGTGACGGGTCATCAGGGGGATCTCCCCGAAGTAGACCTCCTGCTCCTTGACGTTCTTGATGGATCGAACGCCACTCTCCGGATCGACGTCCCAGATGACCAGCTGCACGGTCACCTTGAGCGGGGCCGCGAACGTCATGCCGCGCTGATGGCACTCGTCCACGTCGTACTTGGGCTCGCTCAGCGTGTAGCTGACGAACTCGAGCGAGGCGGTCTCGTTGAAGTCCTTGATGGGGAAGACGGACTTGAAGACCGCCTGCAGGCCGTGCTCGAGACGGCCCTCGGGGGCCGCGTCGCGCTGAAGGAACTCCTCGTACGATCGCTTCTGGATGTCGATCAGGTTCGGAATGTCGATGATCTTCTTGATGCGTCCGAACGTACGCCGGAATCGCAGGTTGTTCGGGACTAGCGAGACCTGAGCCACGTCGTTACTCATCGGCACTCCTCGAATCTGCACACACGGGTTGCGTCACACGCACTACTTGAGCTCGACCGTCCCGCCCGCCTCTTCGAGCTTCTTCTTGAGGGTTTCGGCCTCGGCCTTCGGGACGCCTTCCTTGACCGGCTTGGGCGCGCCGTCGACCAGATCCTTGGCCTCCTTGAGGCCCAGACCGGTGAGCTCACGGACGACCTTGATCACCTGGATCTTCTTGTCGCCAGACCCCGTCAGCACGACGGTGAAGTCTTCCTTCTCGACCGCCGCCGCCGCCCCACCACCGCCAGCCGCTGGTGCCGCCGCCACTGCCACAGGAGCTGCCGCCGACACGCCGAGCTCGCCTTCGAGCTCCTTCACGAGCGTGGCCGCGTCCATGAGGCTCATGTTCTTCAGATAGTCCTTGACCTGCTCTCGAGTAACTTCCATTTGCCTTGCCTCTCCTTCAGCTTCCGTGAAGCTGTCCTGATGACGCGACTACGCCGCGCCTTCTGATCGCTTGGCGATCGCGTCTACGAGCCGGGCGAGCCGGGCTCCCGGCTCGTTCAGCAGGCGCACCAGCTGGCTGGCGGGCGCCTGCAGCAGACCGAGCAGCTGCCCGAGGACGATTTCCTTGGGCGGCAGGTCGGCGAGCGCCTTGACCTCGGCAGCCGGGAGCACCTGGCCATCGAGCAACGCGCCCTTGATCTCGAGCTTCGGAAACTCTTCGGCCAGCTTGATGGCCACCTTCGCCATCGCCACCGGGTCCTTGAACCCGATGAACAACGCGAGCGGTCCCGTCAGCTTGTCGCTGAGCGGCGCATTGGCGCTCTCGGCGACGGCCCGACGCGCCAGGCGATTCTTCGCCACGCGGCAGCGTCCATCGCTGTCGCGCACGGCCTTGCGCACGCGATTCATCTGGATGGCGGTGAGTCCGCGGTACTCCGCGAGGACCGCGACCGTGGCCTTCTGGAACTCGTCCTGGAGCGTCTCGACGCTCTCGACCTTCTGTGCCCGATTCATTCTGTCGTCCTCACGCGGCGGCGCCGGCGCGAGCGGCGACCGGCTCGACCAGCACCGACGGGCCCATGGTGGTGGCCACCGCGATGGTCTGCATGTAATTGCCCTTGGCAGCGGCGGGCTTCGCGCGCATCAAGCTCGAAATCAGTGCCTGCGCGTTCTCGAACAGGCGCTCCGGCCCGAAGCTGCGCTTGCCGATCGAGACGTGGACGATCCCCGCCTTGTCGACGCGGAACTCGACCTTACCGGCCTTCACGTCGCGCACGGCCTTACCGACGTCGAAGGTGACGGTGCCGACCTTCGGGTTGGGCATCAGCCCGCGCGGGCCGAGCACCTTACCGAGGCGGCCGACCTGGCCCATCATGTCGGGCGTGGCGATGGCGGTGTCGAACTCGAGCCACTGCTCTTCCTGGATCTTCTTCACCAGGTCCTCGGCCCCCACGTGATCCGCGCCGGCTTCCTGCGCCTCCCTGGCCTTCTCGCCCTTCGCGAAGACCAGGACGCGGACGCTCTTGCCGGTGCCGTGCGGCAGCACCACGGTGCCGCGCACGTTCTGGTCGGCCTGACGGGGGTCGACGCCGAGGCGGACCGCCACTTCGACGGACTCGTCGAACTTGGCTTCACCGCCGGCGCCGAGGAGCGCCTTGAGCGCCTCGTCCATGGGGAAACGGCGGGTGCGGTCGATCTTCTCCGCTGCCGCCCGATATCGCTTGCTCGCCTTGGCCATGATCAGACCACCTCCAGCCCGAGGCTGCGCGCCGTGCCCTCGACCGTCTTGATGGCCGCCGGTAGGTCGGCGGCGGTGAGGTCGGGCATCTTGAGACGCGCGATCTCCTCGACCTGCTGGTGGGTGACTTTCCCCACCTTCGTCTTGCCGGGCTCCTTGGAGCCCTTCTCCAGACCCGCGGCGCGCTTCAGCAGCACCGAGGCCGGCGGCGTCTTGGTGATGAACGTGAAGGAGCGATCCGCATAGACGGTGATGACGACGGGGATGATGAGGCCCGCCTGCGCCTGCGTCTGGGCGTTGAACGCCTTGCAGAACTCCATGATGTTGACGCCGCGCTGGCCGAGGGCCGGACCCACCGGTGGGCTCGGATTGGCCGCGCCCGCGGGGATCTGCAGCTTGATCTCTGCGACTACCTTCTTCGCCATGACCGCTTACGCTTTCTCCACCTGGACGAAATCGAGCTCGACCGGGGTGGCGCGACCGAAGATGCTGATCAGGACGCGCAGCTTGCCCTTGTCGGGCTTCACTTCCTCGACGACCCCGTTGAAGTCCTGGAAGGGACCGTCGATGACCTTGACGTTCTCACCCTGCTCGAACAGCACCTTCGGCTTGGGCTTGACCGCTCCCTCTTCCATCTGATGCGTGATCTCGCGGACCTCCGCCTCGGAGATGGGGGGAATCGAATCGGGATCGGTGGCACCACCGAGGAAGCCGGTGACCTTGGGCGTCGACTTGACGATGTGCCACGTCTCGTTGCTGAGGCGCATGTTCACCAGGATGTAGCCCGGGAAGAACTTGCGCGACGATGTCTTCTTCTTTCCCTTGACCAGCTCGACGACCTTCTCGGAGGGAACGAGGATCTCACCGAACAGATCGGGATTGGCGAGGCCACGGATACGCTCCTCGAGCGACGCCTTCACCTTGTGCTCGTAGCCAGAGTAGGTGTGCACGACGTACCACTGGCGGTCGGAGGTTGGCGCCATCAGCCAAGTATCCTCGAGATGAGGAGGGAGATGACGAAGTCGACCACCCCGAGGTAGAGCGCGACGACGCTGACGCCCACGATCACGGCGATCGTGGCCGCGCGGGTCTCGTCCCTCGTGGGCCAGTGGACCTTCTTGAGCTCCGCCCAGCATTCCTCGAGGAACTCCCGGGAGCGCTCGACGGGCCGCTTCAATGTGTCGGGTGTGTTCATAGGGTTCAGGGACGGGTCAGGCAGGATTCGAACCTGCAACCCCCGGATTTGGAGTCCGGTGCTCTAGCCGTTAGAGCTACTGACCCCCGGAGCCGGGGAACGGCTCAGACCTTCCCCTCCTTGTGCAGCGTGTGGCCGCGGCACGACGAGCAGAACTTTTTGAAGGACAGCTTCTCGGTGGTCTTCTTCTTGTTCTTCGTCGTGCTGTAGTTCTTGCGCTTGCAGCCGTCGCACACCAGTGAGATCAGATCACGCATCGTCGAAGCCCCTCTACCGGCACCCTATCGTTGCTGTTTCCGAGCGAGCCCACGACCGGATTCGAACCGGTGACCTCTTCCTTACCAAGGAAGTGCTCTACCGACTGAGCTACGTGGGCATATGTCGTCACGAGCGGGAGACGGGAATCGAACCCGCGACCCCGAGCTTGGAAGGCTCGTGCTCTGCCAACTGAGCTACTCCCGCGTCTCATTGAAATATGGAGAGGGGAGGATTCGAACCTCCGTAGGCTGTCGCCGGCAGATTTACAGTCTGCTCCCTTTGGCCACTCGGGTACCTCTCCAGATACGGTGGTCCTAGAGACACGCATGGAGCCGATGGTCGGAGTCGAACCGACGACCTGCTGATTACAAGTCAGCTGCTCTACCTCCTGAGCTACATCGGCGGGTCGCATCACGCTTTCGCGAATGCGCCACAGTTTTCGATAGTTGGTGAGTGAAGCCCCTCGCTCCGGCGACACCGGATCGGCGGGGGCAGGTATCCCCGGACGTGACGAAGCGCCGAGTGATAACACCCGACCTATGGACTGTCAACAAAACGACGGCCCCGCGCGCCGTTATGAATGGCTCGCGCGTCGGACGACGTCGAAGAGGACGATCCCCGTGGCAACGGACACGTTCAGGGACTCGACTCCGGGGGCCATCGGAATCGATACCTCGAAGTCGCAGGTGCGACGAACCAGCTGTCGCAGGCCGTCGCCCTCCCCTCCGACCACGAGCGCGGGCCGGCTCGGCACCTCCAGCGCGAACACGCTGGTGGCCGCATCGGCCGCGAGGCCAATGAGCCAGAATCGCGCCTTCTTGAGCTCCTCCATCGCCCGCACCAGGTTCGGAACACGGGCGATCCGCAGACCGAACAGGGTCCCCGCCGAAGCGACGGCGACCACCGGCGTGATGCCGACGCTGCGGTCCTTCGGCAGGACGATGCCGTCGACTCCGGCCGCCCGTGCGGTGCGAAGGATCGCCCCGAGATTGCGAGGATCCTGGATGCCGTCGAGCACCAGCGCCGCGCGGCAGGCGGGGTCCATGACCTCGTCCAGTGACGCGTAGCGGAACGGGGGGGCCATGGCGACCACGCCCTGGTGCGCCGACGTCCCCGCCGCCCGCTCGAGCTCGCTGCGATCGACCTCGGCCACGGAAATCCCGCGGCGACGCGCGAGGGCGGCAACCTCATCCACATGCCCCCCGCGCGCGAGCAGCACGCGCTCGACGGGCTCGGCGCTCCGCAGCAGACCGATGACGGCGTTGGCCCCGTAGATTCGGAGCGGCCCGTCGGTTGTCCGGTTCCGGGTCATCGGATAGAAGACTCCCGTTTCCCACCTCCCCCTATGGGGAAGATCCTCCATCGGTACATCTTTCGCGAGATCCTCACCCCGTTTCTACTCGGGCTCGCGATCTTCACGTTCGTCCTGCTCATCGCGCGGCTCCTCAAGCTGATCGAGCTGGTCGTGAGCCGCGGCCTCCCGCCGACCGAGATCCTGCAGCTGCTGGCCTACCTGCTGCCCGCGTTTCTCGAGGTGACGGTTCCGATGGCCATGCTTCTCGCCATCCTCGTCGCCTTCGGCCGCCTGTCCGCCGACGCCGAGATGGTGGCGCTGCGCAGCTCCGGCCTCAGCCTCTACCAGCTCATTCCACCCGTTGCCACGTTCGTCGTCCTGGTCACGCTGGTGACGGCATTCCTGTCGATGGAGGCCCGCCCGTGGGGGAACCGCAACCTGCGCTTCGCCCTGTGGGACATGGCGCGTTCGCGCGCGAGCGCCAGCCTCAAGCCACAGGTGTTCAACGACGAGTTCCCCGGCCTCGTGATCTACGCCGAGCACATCGACAGCAAGCGCGACCGTCTCATCCACGTCCTGATCTCCGACGATCGCGACCCGAGCCAGCGCAACACCATCTTCGCACGCGAGGGCGCCATCCTGTCCGACAGCGAGTCGCAGAGCATCACCCTGCGCCTCGTCGACGGATCGATCCACACCAGCGACGCCGAGGGCGGCGCCGACTACCAGACCGAGTTCGAGTCGTACGACGTCAACCTCGACCTGCGCGAGGCCCTGGCTGGCTTGCGCGACGAGGGAGACCTGCCGCGCGAAATGAGCCTCGGGGCCCTCACCGCCGCGATCGAGGCCAAGCGTGCGGATGGCGCCCCGTACACGTCCGAGCTGGTCGAGTGGCATCGGAAATTCGCCATCCCCTTCGCCTGCATCGTCTTCGGTCTCGTCGGCGTGCCGCTCGGCATCGAGCCGGCACGCGCCGTGAAGTCGCGCGGGTTCGCCGTCAGTCTCGTCGTCATCTTCGCGTACTACGTCCTGCTGTCGGCCGGACAGGCCCTGGCCGAGCAGGGTACCGTCGCCCCCGTCATCGGGCTCTGGCTGCCCAACGTGCTGCTCGGAACCCTCGGTCTCTGGCTGCTTCGCCGCGCCGCACGCGAACGCTCCCTCTTCGGGTCGTGGTTCGCCGACCTCGGTGACGCCGTGCGCGCGCGCCTGCCGCGTCGTCTGCTGATGTGGGGGCGCACGTGAACGGCCGTCGCCGGCTCCTGCTCCCCGTGCTCGGCCGCCATCTGCGCCGCGAATTCCTGCGCACGTTCGCGCTCACGATGCTGGCGTTCGTCGCCATCTACGTCATCGCCGACTTCTTCGATCGCTTCGACGATTTCCTGAAGCACGACGCCTCCGTCGCCGACATCGCGCGCTCGTTCCTGTTCAAGATTCCGATGATCGTCACGCAGATCACACCGATCGCCGTCCTCGCCGGCGGGCTGGTCGGTCTCGGGCTCCTCGCCCGCAACAACGAGTTCGTCGCCCTGCGCGCCTGCGGCGTCAGCATCTGGCAGGTGCTCGCGCCGCTCGTGCTGCTCGCGGCCGTGATCGGCGTCGGCGTCTTCATCTGGAACGAGACCGTCGTGCCGGCCAGCGCCCGACAATGGCACCAGGTCTGGAATCGCGACATCAAGAAGAAGAAGGCGGCCTCCGTCTTCACCGGCCGCGAGGTCTGGTTCCACGGCCGCGCCGGGTTCTACAACGTCAACCGCGTCGCCATGCGCCGCCAGGCGCTGCTCGGCATCACGGTCTACCAGCTCGGTCCGGACTTCCGGCCGGTCCGCATGGTCCAGGCCGCGTCCGCGGTCTGGGACGGTCATCGCTGGGAGCTCATCGGACCCCGAACACGCGAATTCGGCCCCGACGGCGTTCGCGAGTTCGACGGTGAGCCCGCGGGATTCGAGCTCCCCGAGACGCTCGAGGACTTTCGCATCCTCTCCGTCGAACCGGAGGAGTTCAGCTACCGCATGCTTCGCCGGCAGATCCACGGCCTGCAGGCGAAGGGCGTGGACGCCTCGGAGAGCTGGGTCGACCTCCACCTGAAGCTCGCCCTCCCGGCGGCCAGCATCATCCTCATGCTGGTGGCGGTCCCGCTCGCCAGCCGCGGGACGCGCGTCAGCAGCTTGCCGGCCGCCGCCGGCCTCGGGTTCGCGCTCGGATTCAGCTACTTCATCGTGCTGGCGTTCGCCCGCGCGCTCGGCCAGACCGGCACACTGCCGGCAGTCGTCGCGGCATGGGCGGCCAACGCCGTCTTCGGACTCATCGCCGCCTATCTCCTGCTCGGCGCCGACTGATCGTCAGGGCACGAGCGCGGGCGCGTCGAGTCCCATGGTCTCGGGAAGACCGAGCATCAGGTTCATCGACTGCACCGCCTGCCCGGCAGCACCTTTGCCGAGATTGTCGATGGCGGTCACGACGATCGCGTGGCCGCTCGGCGCATCCCAATGCCAGCCGATGGCGCAGCGATTGGTGCCACGTACCTCGCGCAGCTCTGGTGGCGTGCCGCCGCGCAGGACGATGAACGGCTCGTCGGCGTAGGCCTGGCGAAACACCTCGTCGAGCCCGGCCGCGCTGCCCGGCATCCGCACGTACATCGTGCTCAGGATTCCGCGGCTGACCGGCAGCAGATGCGGCACGAAGATGGGCGACGCTTTGCCGCCCGCAAGCCGCAGTTCCTGGTCGATCTCCGGGCCGTGCCGATGCGTCCCGATGGCGTAGGGCCGGAAGTTCTCGTTCACTTCGGCGAAGAGCTGCTCGACCTTGGCAGAGCGTCCGGCGCCCGTGGTTCCCGACTTCGAGTCGATCACGACCGGATCGGTCACGTGCCCCGCGCGCGCCAGCGGCAGGAGTCCCAGGAGGGCACCCGTCGGGTAGCATCCGGGATTCGCCACGAGACGCGCCTCGCGAATGTGACTTCGATGCGCCTCGGGAAGGCCGTAGACGGCTTCCGCGAGCAGCTCGGGCGCTGCGTGCGGGCCGTACGAGCGCGCGTAGACGTCGGCGTCGTGGAGACGGAAGTCGGCCGAGATGTCGACGACGCGCCGACCATGGGCGAGCAACGTCCGTACGTGGGACGCGGCGGCACCATGCGGGAGTGCGGTGAACACGATGTCACCGGGCGCATCGATGGCCGCGTCCGGCGGTGACAGCGGCAGATCGACGACGCGCGTCAGGAACGGGTAGACGTCGGAGGCGAGACGGTCCCGGTACTGCTCCGACGAGAGGAACGTCAGCTCGACGGCGGGATGACGTGCGAGAAGCCGCAGCAGCTCGACGCCTGCGTAGCCCGTCGCGCCGAGAACCGCGACGGGGGTCCGTGCTCCGCTGGTCATGGCCGCACGTTACGCGAGGCCCACGACACAGGCAACGTGAAGGTCAGCGCTTCGAGTACTGCGGGCGCTTACGCGCCTTGTGCCGGCCGTACTTCTTGCGCTCCACCTCGCGCGAATCACGCGTGATGAATCCGGCCTTCTTGAGGACCGGTCGATACTCCGGATTCACCTCGAGCAGCGCGCGCGTGATGCCGTGCCGGATGGCGACGGCCTGTGCCGCGACGCCACCACCATACACGTTCACTTCCGCCCGGAACTGGCCCTGCGTGGCCGTGACCTCGAACGGCTGGTTCACGATCATGCGGGACGACTCGCGACCGAAGTAGTCGTCCAGCGTGCGAGCGTTGATGACGACCTCGCCCTGCCCGCTCCGCAAGCGAACCCGCGCGACGGACGTCTTCCGCTTTCCCGTTCCCCAGACGACGTTGCTCTCAGCACTCATGTGAATATCTCTCGAGCGTTCACGCCGCCCATTCAGGCGAGCGGCTCGGGCTTCTGTGCCCGATGCGGATGGTCGGTGCCGGTGTACACCTTGAGCTTCGTCGCGAGACGACGCCCGA
The DNA here is from genome assembly GCA_964404165.1 of uncultured Binatia bacterium (SeqCode). Taxonomy (GTDB): domain Bacteria; phylum Desulfobacterota; class Binatia; order DP-6; family DP-6; genus DASYLJ01. Next base: position 9,884 of record CAYOIZ010000099.1, read on the forward strand.
GGCGATTCTTCGGAAGCATGCCCTCGACGGCCTCGTGGATGAGGCGGGGGGCATTCTTCTGCAGGACTTCGCCGGCACTGGCCCGACGGATACCACCAGGAAACCCGGAGTGCCGGACGTAGGTCTTGTCCGACAGCTTGTTGCCGGTGAGCTTTACGCCCCCCGCGTTGATGACGATGACGAAATCACCCGCATCCACGTGTGGCGAGAAGCCGGGATTGTTCTTGCCCCGGAGCGTATTCGCGATCCGGGTGGCCAGCCGCCCGAGCACCTGGCCCTCGGCGTCGGCAATGAACCACCGGCGGTTGGCGCGGGCTTCTTCGGCAGTCAGACTGCGAGTGCTTCGTGTGTGCGACATCGCTCTCTCTGGAAAAAATTGGACGGGGCCGACGAGACTCGAACTCGCGACCTCCGGCGTGACAGGCCGGCGTTCTAACCGACTGAACTACGACCCCGTGGACTGCGTGGTCAAGAGCGAGGGTGTGTAGCCTACTGACGGGAGTCTTGCAAACCCGGACACGACAGTGGGCGGTATCCGGATCGAACGGATGACCCTCGGCTTGTAAGGCCGATGCTCTACCGCTGAGCTAACCGCCCGCGGCGTTCAGTTGAGCATGTCTTTGAGGGTCTTGCCGGCCTTGAACTTGGCCGACTTCGACGCGGCGATCTGGATGGTCTCGCCGGTCTTCGGATTGCGTCCGGTACGCGCCTTGCGCGCCGAAACGGCGAACGTCCCGAACCCCGAGATGTTCACCTTGTCCCCGCCACGGAGGGCGCCGACGATGTCGTCGAAAATGGTATTGACGGCGCGCTCGGCCTGACCTTTCGGCAGATCAAGCTTGCTGGAAACGGATTCTATCAGGTCGGCCTTCGTCATCGCCCCTCCACGTTGTACCACCGGTACGGCAGAGCGGACCTGTTACCAACCGACCCGTAGACTGTCAATGCGTGACGATGTCGGTGTCGGGGCCGACCTCCGGTGCGAAGGCACCGGGAGGGACGGGCGCGTCGGGGGCAGGCTTCCGGAGGTACGACTCCGGATCCTCCAGGACGAGCGCCTTCCGCAACACCTGGTCCATGTGCTCGACGAGCTCGATCTTCACGGACTTGAGGATCACCGCGGGAATGTCGCGGATGTCCTTCTCGTTCTCGATCGGGATGAGGACCTTCTTGATGCCACCACGGTGTGCCGCGAGGATCTTCTCCTTGAGGCCGCCGATCGGCAGCACGAATCCACGAAGCGTGACCTCGCCGGTCATCGCCAGATCGTTCCGGATCGGGATGCGCGTGAGCGCGGAAACCAGCGCCGTCGCCATCGTGATACCCGCCGACGGACCATCCTTGGGGATGGCACCTTCGGGGACGTGAATGTGGATGTCGAGCTTCTGGTAGAAGTCGCGGTCGAGCCCGAGCTCTTCGGCACGCGAACGGACGTAGCTCATGGCCGCCTGTGCGGACTCCTGCATGACCTCACCGAGTCGACCGGTGATCATGAGCTTGCCCTTGCCCGGCAACACCTGGACCTCGGTCCCGAGCAGCTCGCCGCCGAGATCCGTCCATGCCAGACCCGTGGCCACACCGACCTTGTGCTCGCCGTCGGCCTTGCCGTAGCGGAAACGCGGCGGACCGAGATACGGCACGAGGGTCTTGGACGACACCCGGATGTGGGCACTGCGGTCCTTCTTGATGACCTCGACGGCCACCTTCCGGCAGACCGCGGCGATCTCCCGCTCGAGGCTACGGACCCCCGCCTCCTTCGTGTAGTGGCGGATGATCGACATCATGGCGCTGTCGGAGAACGTGATGTTCGACTCCTGGAGCCCGTTCGCTTCGCGCTGCTTCGGCACCAGATACCGCTTGGCGATATTGAGCTTCTCGAGCTCGGTGTAGCCGGCGATGCGGATGATCTCCATGCGGTCCTGGAGCGGACGCGGGATGCGCTCAAGGTTGTTCGCCGTGGTGATGAACATCACTTTCGACAGGTCGTAGTCGACGTCGAGGTAGTGATCGTTGAAGGTGTTGTTCTGCTCCGGATCGAGCACTTCGAGGAGCGCCGACGACGGATCACCACGGAAGTCGGTCGACATCTTGTCGATCTCGTCGAGCAGGAACACGGGATTGCCCGACGCCGCCTTCTTCATGGACTGGATGATCTTGCCAGGAAGTGCGCCGATGTACGTGCGGCGGTGGCCGCGGATCTCGGCCTCGTCGCGCACGCCACCGAGCGAGATGCGTACGAACTTCCGACCGGTACAGCGCGCGATCGACTTCCCGAGCGACGTCTTGCCGACGCCGGGAGGTCCGACGAGACACAGGATGGGGCCACGCAGATGGCCGACCAGGCTCTGCACGGCAAGGTACTCTAGGATGCGCTGCTTCACCTTCTCGAGGCCGAAGTGGTCCTCCTCGAGCACCGTCTCGGCGACGGCGATGTCGAGCTTGTCCTCGGTGTACTCACCCCAGGGCAGCGAGATGATCCAGTCGATGTAGTTGCGGACGACCGTCGCCTCTGCGGACATCGGCGACATCATCTTGAGCTTCTTCAGCTCCTTCTCGGCCTTTTCACGGGCCTCCGCCGACATCTTCTTCTGCTTGATCTTCTCTTCGAGCTCCTGGATCTCGTTCTTGAACTCGTCCTTCTCACCGAGCTCCTTCTGGATCGCCCGCATCTGCTCGTTGAGGTAGTACTCCTTCTGGGTCTTCTCCATCTGCTTCTTGACCCGGGAGCGGATGCGCTTCTCGACCTCGAGGATTTCGATCTCGGACCGCATGAATCCGAGCACCTTCTCGAGGCGCTCGGCCGGATTCAGCAGCTCGAGCAGCGTCTGCTTGTCCTCGAGCTTGATGCCGAGGTGCGCGACGATGGTGTCTGCGAGCCGCGCCGGATCGTCGATGGAGGCCACCGACATGATCATCTCGGGCGGGATCTTCTTGTTGAGCTTGACGTAGTTCTCGAACGTCGAGTTGACGCTGCGAACCAGCGCCTCGACCTCGGTGGTCTTCTCGGCGGATTCCTCGATCGACTCGGCCTCGACCAGGAAGAACTCACCATGATCGAGATACTTGGAGACGCGTGCGCGCTGCTTGCCCTCGACCAGGACCTTCACGGTGCCGTCGGGGAGCCGGAGCAGCTGGACGACGGTGCCGAGCGTGCCGACCCGATAGATGTCGTCCTCGGCCGGCTCGTTGGTCTTCGCATCCTTCTGGGCGGCCAGCAGGATGAACTTCTGCTTGTTGACCGCCTCCTCGAGGGCGCGGATGGACTTCTGGCGGCCCACGAACAGCGGAACCACCATGTGCGGAAAGACGATGATGTCCCGCAGCGGCAGCAGAGGGACCCGCAACTCACCGCCGGTCGGCGGCGTCTGCGGATCACGCTTGTCGTTTCGGAACAGCATTCGTTCCCCCAATCAACTGACTGATATGCCCGTTACGCGGTCTCGGCGGTCTTCTGATAGAGGACGATCGGCTGCTCGTGGTTCGT
>CAYOIZ010000100.1:0-13171 GCA_964404165.1 uncultured Binatia bacterium (SeqCode)
GTTCTACGCCGCGACGCAGACGATGGACGAGGCGCGCCACGTCGAGGTGTTCGCGAAGTACATCGAGAAGCTCGACACCGTGCGGCCCATCGCACCGCCGCTGAAGAGCATCCTCGACGCCACGCTCGAGACCGGCGACTGGCTCAAGAAGCTCGTCGGCATGCAGATCGTCGTCGAGGGGCTGGCGCTCTACAGCTTCCGCGAGATGCGCAACCTCACGGAGGAGCCGCTCCTGAAGGACCTCCTCACCTACGTGGCACGCGACGAGTCGCGCCACCACGCCTACGGCGTGCAGTACGTCGAGCGCTGCGTGCCGCTGCTCGGTGCCAGGCAGCGCGAGGAGCTCGAGGACTTCGCGCTCGAGGCGTCGCGGGCCATCGTCGACAACCGCAACCAGCAGGGCATCTTCGCGGCGCTGATGGAGAGCTGGGCCGAGATCGGCATCGACGTCGTGGCGCTCTTCACGTCGCTGCAGACCGAGCGCGAGGAGCTGACCCGCGGCATGTCGAAGGGACGGCGGCTCGGGCCGGTGCAGGGCTTCGTCATCCCGACCCTGCGTCGCTGCGGCCTGCTGAGCGAGCGCGTGGCGACGCACTACCACGAGTTCCTGGCCGGCAACCTCGGCAACACGCTGGTGGGCGCCAACGTGCACGAGTTCATGCAGCACATCCCCGACCTGCCGGAAGACACGGCGGCGTGGGTCCTGGGCGAAGTGGCCTAGGAGGCCAGCGGCAGCGAGAAGCGGAACGTCGCGCCCGCGTCCGGGTGCGACACCGCCCACAGCCGTCCGCCGTGGCACTCCACGATCGAGCGGCTGATGGCGAGCCCGAGGCCGAGACCCTGCGTCTTGGTGGTGAAGAACGGCGTGAAGATGCGCTCCTCCACGTCGGGCTCGAAGCCGCGTCCGGTGTCGCGCACCGCGACCTCGATGGCGCCGTTCTGCACCGACGTGGTGACCACCACCTCGCGCGACCCGGTGGTGGCGGCCGCGGCGGCCTGGATGCCGTTCAGCATCAGGTTCACCATCACCTGCTCGACCTGCGTGCCGTCGGCCTGGAGCGCAGGAAGCGTGGTCGCCGGCTCGAGACGCAGCGTGACGCCGTGGACGCGCGCCTGCGGCTCGAGGAGGCGCGTGGCGTCGGCGGCGAGCGCGTTCACGTCCACGCCCTCGCTCACCGCCGTCTCCCGCTGCACCAGGTTGCGCAGACCGCGGATGATGTCGCCGGCCCGTAGCCCCTCGCGCGCGATCTCCTCGAAGGCGGTCCGCAGCGTGGCCGGATCGACGGGACCCGCGCGCAGGCGCTGCACGGCGCCCTGAGCGTAGTTGGTGATCGCACAGAGCGGCTGGTTGATCTCGTGCGCCAGCGCCGCCGCCATCTCGCCGACGGTGTGCAGCCGCAGCGCATGGGCCAGCTCGGCCTGATGCTGGTTGAGCGCCGCGTGCGCCTGCTCGAGCGCCAGCGTGCGCTCGGTGACGCGATGCTCGAGCCGTGCCGCCAGCCGCCGCACCGCGGCCTCGGCGCGTCGTCGCTCGAGCAGCTCGCGGCGGAGCTGCACGCGGTAGCGCGTCACCTCGTTGGCCGCGACGAGCGAAAGCAGGAACGCGATCGCGACCGCCGTCGCCGGGTCACGGTTCACCGCCGCGAGCGTACCGTCGTGCAGCAGGATGGCGGAGCCGAGAATGCTGGCGGCGATGGTGACGGTGATCAGCTGTGCCAGCACACCCCACGGCATGATGGCGCCCGTCGTCAGGGCGGCGCCGACGAAGAGCAGGGTGGTCGTCTGGTACTCGCCCCCGTGTCCGACGATGCGATCCGCGCCGGTGAGCAGGTAGCCGATCGAGATCACCAGCACCGAGAGTCCCCAGGCCCGTCGGAGCACCCAGGGACGACCCATCAACGCATAGGTGACGACGGCGCAGGTGATGCCGAAGAGCTTGAACAGGAACGTCCGCAGGAGCTCGGGACGCCACGCCAGCAGATCGAGGAGCGAGAACGTGGCCGCGCCGGCGACGCACATGAGCAGGACGAGGCGTGTGCGGCGGACCAGGAGGCCCCGGCTGAGCAGGCTGCGTTCGGGGCGATCACGGCGCATGGGCCTTCGGCGTGCGTACCACGCGGGCGCCGCGCGGGTGAAGTGGCGCGGCCAGGCCGGCTGGGGCGGCCGCAGCATCACGCCTGCCACTTGAAGAAGACCGGTCTTCGTGCGAGCTGGCACCGATGGCCTCGCGCGTCCGGCCCGCGACTCCCCGCTGACCCCCTGTGCCGACCCTTCGCCGATTCCTGCGCGCGCTGTTCGGGGAGGTCCGCTGGACGCCGCCGCCATGGGCGCGCGCGACGGCGCGACCGTTCGTCGCCGCCGACGGGTACCGTCGCCGCGAGCCGGCGCGGTTCTGGGGCATCCTGCTCGGGCTCGTCGTCCTCGTCGGGGGTGGCTACGGCATCCAGCGCTACCTCGCGACGCGGCCGCAACCCGAGTACCTCACCGTCGCCGTCGTCGATCCGCCGCCGACGTCGCTCGAGAAGGACGCCACCCCGAACCCGCTGCGGATCACGTTCTCCGGTGCGGCGGCCCCGCTCGACCGCATCGGCAAGGACGTCGCCGACGGCTTCACGGTCACACCGCCCGTGGCCGGGGTGTGGCGCTGGGAGAGCGACACGGCGCTCGTCTTCACGCCGGCCGCGGAATGGCCGGTGGGGCAGACGTACCAGCTCGCCCTGGGGCCCGGCTTCGTCGCCCCACAGGCGCTCCTCGAAAGCTCGCGGATCGCGTTCCGGGCCCCGCCCGTGACGGGGACGGTCGACGCCACCGACTTCTGGGAAGACCCGACCGATCCCAAGAACAAGCGCGCCGTCGTCACCCTCCAGTTCACCCATCCGATCGACAAGGCGTCGCTCGAGCAGCGGCTCGGGCTGCGCATGCGGGTCGATCCCGAGCAGAGCTTCGACGGCAAGGGCTCGCGTCCGGTCGGCTTCAAGATCACCTTCGACGACGTCGGCGCCAAGGCGTGGGTGCAGTCCGAGCCCATCGTCCTGCCGGAGCGGCCGGGCGCCGTGCAGATGACCCTCGACGCCGGCGTGCTGGCGGCGCGTGGCGGCGAGGGTACGGCGGAGAAGCTCACCGCCGAGGTGCCGGTGCCGAGCGTCGAGACGTACTTCCGCGTCGCCGACGCGTCGACGGCCGTCGCCACCGACGACGCGCACCGCATGCAGCGCATCGGCACGCTGCAGTTCACCGCCCCCGTGCGCGCCGAGGAGCTGCGCACGCACGTCACGGTGTGGGAGCTGCCGCGCGATCGCCCCGCCATCGGCGACGAGCCCGAGCGCATCGACTGGCGCTGGACCGACCCCGCCGAGGTCGTGCCCGAGGTGCTGGCGCTGGCGCGACGGCTCGACGTGACGTGGCTGCCGAGCGAGCCGGAGTGGTCGCGCGAGCAGCGCTTCCGCTTCGACGCCACCGGCGGGCGTACGCTCTATCTGCGCATCGAGAAGGGCACGACGGCGTTCGGCGGCTACCCGCTGGTGCAGCCCTACACCACGGTGCTGTCGGTCGAGGAGTTCCCGCAGACGGTCGAGATCATGCACGACGGGGCGGTGCTGGCGCTGTCGGGCGGGCGCAAGCTGTCGGTGATGGCGCGCAACCTGAAGACGATCGAGGTCCAGCTCGCGCGGCTCCTGCCCGGGAGCATCGCGCACCTGGCCTCGCAGACCCGTGGCGACTTCCAGAAGCCGTACTTCGCCGGCAGCCTCGGCATCCTCGATCTCGCCGAGGTCTTCCGCGAGGAGCGCAGCCTGGCGGCGGTGCCGGCGGGCGAGCCGCAGTACGAGGTGGTCGACTTCGGCCGCTCGTTGTCCGACGGCGCCCCGCCACGCGGCCTCTTCGAGCTGCGCGTCAGCGGCTGGGATCCCGTCGCCAAGGAGACGATCGACGGCACCGAGGATCGCCGCATCGTGCTCGTCACCGACCTCGGCTTCCTGGTGAAGGACGGGCTCGACGGTACGCACGACGTCTTCGTGATGTCGGTCGCCACCGGCCAGCCCATAGCCGACGCCGAGGTGCAGCTCCTCGGTCGCAACGGCGTGCCGGTGCTGTCGCGCACGACCGACGCCGGCGGCCGCGCCACGCTGCCGCGCACCGACGGGCTCGACCGCGAGAAGGAGCCGGTGGCCTACGTCGTGCAGAAGGCCGGCGACCTGTCGTTCCTGCCCTTCGACCGCCAGGATCGTCGCCTCGACCTGTCCCGCTACGACATCGGCGGGTTGTCCGACGACCAGCAGGTCGAGTCGCTGCAGGCGTTCCTCTTCTCCGATCGTGGCGTCTACCGTCCGGGCGAGGAGGTGACGCTCGGCCTCATCGTCAAGTCGCTCGCCTGGACGCCGCTCCCGGACGGCCTGCCGCTCGAGATCGTCATCACCGACCCGCGTGATCGCGAGATCCGCAGCGAGACGGTGACGATGCCCGCCGACGGCTTCCGCGACTTCCGCTTCGCCACGCTCGAGACCTCGCCGACGGGCGTCTACCGGGTGCAGCTCGTGCTCGTGCGCGACGGCGAGCGCCGCAGCGTGCTCGGCCAGACCACCGTCCGCGTCGAGGAGTTCCTGCCCGACCGCATGACGATCGACGCGCGCCTGTCGGCGCCGCCGAGCCCCGGCTGGATCTCGCCGGCCGACCTGCGGGCGCGCGTCAGCCTGCGCAACCTGATCGGCACGCCCGCGGTCGGCAATCGCGTCAAGGGCACGCTGCGTCTGTCGCCGGCGATGGTGTCGTTCCCGCGCTGGAAGGACTGGAGCTTCTTCGATCCGCTCTCGGCCAAGCAGGGCGTCGAGGAGACGCTCGCGGAGCTCACCACCGACGATACCGGCACCGCCGAGTTCGAGCTGCACCTCGAGCGCTTCGAGCGCGCGACCTACCGGCTCCGCTTCCTCGCCGAGGGCTTCGAGGCGGAGGGGAACCGCAGCGTGGCCAACGACGCCACCGCGATCGTGTCGCCGTTGCCGTACCTGGTGGCGTGGAAGGCCGACGGCGACCTCGACTACGTGAAGCGCGACACCGCGCGCCGGGTCGAGGTGGTGGCCGTCGGGCCCGACCTCGAGCCGTTCCCCACCGGCGACGTCACCGCCGAGCTGATCGAGATCACGTTCGTCAGCGTGCTGGCGCGCCAGGAGAGCGGGCTGCTCGCCTACCAGTCGGTGAAGAAGGAGATCTCGCGCGGCACCGAGCATCTGGCGCTCGGCGCGACGCCGCTGTCGTTGGCGCTGCCCACCACGCAGCCCGGACGCTTCGTCTGGGTGCTGCGCGACGCGGCGGGCACCGAGGTGAACCGCATCGGCTTCGAGGTCGTCGGCGAGGGCAACGTCGCCGGACGGGCCGAGCGCGACGCCGAGCTCAAGGTGCGGCTGTCGAAGGACGACTACGAGCCGGGCGAAGAGGTGGAGGTGTCCATCGTCGCGCCGTACTCCGGTGCCGGGCTCATCACCATCGAGCGTGATCGGGTCTACGCGTCCACCTGGTTCAAGAGCGACGGCAACGCCACCGTGCAGCGCATCCGCGTGCCCGAGGACATCGAGGGCAACGGCTACGTCGTCGTCAGCTTCGTGCGCGACATCGGCTCGCGCGACATCTTCCTGTCGCCGCTCTCGAGCGGCGCGGCGCCGTTCCGGGTCAGCCGAGCCCGCCGCACGCAGCAGGTGACGCTCGACGTCCCCGACCGCGTGCTCCCCGGCACGCCGCTGCGCATCGGCTGGACCGTGACCGAGCCGACCAAGCTGGTCGTGTTCGCGGTGGACGAGGGCATCCTGCAGGTGGCGCGCTGGCGCACGCCCGATCCGCTCTCGTACTTCTTCCGCAAGCGTGCCCTCGCCGTGACGACGGCGCAGATCCTCGATCTGCTGCTGCCCGAGTACGACATCGTGCGCTCGCTGGCAGCGCCCGGCGGCGACCAGGACGCGCTCCTCGCCGGCAATCTGAATCCGTTCAAGCGCAAGGGACAGCCGCCGGCGGCGTTCTGGTCGGGCGTGCTCGACGTCCCGGCGGGCGCCGGCAGCGTCGACTACCGCGTGCCCGACGTCTTCAACGGTACGCTGCGCGTCGTCGCCGTCGCCGTGGATGCGCGCGCCATCGGCGTCGCCGAGACGAAGGTGCTGGCGCGCGGACCGTTCGTCGTGCAGCCGACGATCCCGTACGTGGTCGCGCCGGGTGACGAGTTCGAGGCGACGGCGCTCGTCACCAACACCATGGAAACGGGCGGCGCGGCGCCCACCGTCGACGTCGTGCTCGAGCCGTCGGACGGGCTCGAGGTCGTGGGCACGGCGTCGCAGCCGGTGGTCGTGGCCGAAGGGCGCGACGCGGCGGTGCGTTGGCGCGTGCGCGTGACGGGCCATCCCGGCACGGCGCGCGGCACGTTCCGCGCCATCGCCGGCACGAACGTGGCGAGCGCCACGCTCGAGCTGAGCGTGCGGCCTGCGTCGCCGTTCCAGACCACGGTGGCCACGGCCATCGGCGACGGCGAGGTGCCCGTCGATCGCGTCCTCTTCCCCGAGCTGCGCACCGTGACGGCGTCGGCGGCGACGAGCCCGCTCGGTCTGGTGCCGGGGCTGGTGCGCTATCTCGACGAGTATCCGCACGGCTGCACCGAGCAGGTCGTGAGCCGCGCGCTGCCGGGCGTCGTCCTCGGCGGGCGCGCCGATCTCGGCGTCGATGCGACGCGCGCACCGGCGTTGCTCGCCCGGGCCATCGCGACGCTGCAGGCGCGGCAGAACGCCTACGGCGCCTTCGGCATCTGGGACGCCGACCAGGACGTCAGCCCGTTCCTGTCGGCCTACGCGACCCAGTTCCTGATGGAGGCGCGCACCCGCGGCGTCGCGATCCCCGAAGGCGTGCTGCGCCGAGCCGTCGACTACCTCGCCGCGAACCTCGAGCCCGGCGGCGACCTGCCCGCGCTGCGTGCCACCGCCTACGGACTCTATCTCGTCACCCGCAGCGGTCAGGTGAAGACGCCCGAGGCGCGCGCGTTGCGCGATGCGCTCGTCGCGCGACCGAAGGCCGAGTGGCAGGGCGACGTGGCGGCGGTGTTCCTCGCCGCCACGTTCCAGCAGCTCAACCTGACGCAGGACGCCGGCCGCCTGCTCGACGGCGTGTCGCTCGAGCGCGAGGTCCCCGCCGATCCCACGAGCTACTACGACGCCCTCACCGAGCGCGGCTTCGTGCTCTACCTCCTGTCGAAGCACTTCCCCGATCGCGCGCGGGCGCTGCCGCCCGAGGCGATCGCCGGACTCGCCCGCGAGCTCGCGATGTTCAACACGCTGTCCGCGGGCACGCTCGTGCTCGGCCTCGACGCGTTCGCGCAGGTGGTGCCGCCCGCCGACGCGGTGGGCGTGAAGATCACGGCGGGGACGCAGCCCCTCGCCACCGACGGCTCCATCGTACTCCGTGCGGCGGTGCCGCCCGATGCCAGGACGGTACGCTTCGCGCACACCGGCGACGCGCCGCTGTTCCGGCAGCTGGTGCAGGCCGGGTTCGACCGCGAGCCGCCCGCCGACAAGGCGGCGCACGGCATCGAGGTGTGGCGCGAGCTGCGCGCCCCCGGCGGCGACGCCGTCACGCAGACGTCGATCACCGCCAAGCTCGACGTCGTCGTCTACGTGCGCAGCACCGACAGCGAGACGCGCGCCGTGGCGCTCACCGATCTGCTGCCGGGCGGCTTCGAGGTCGACCTGGCGTCCGATGCGCTCGCGACGCGGCAGTCGCTCGGCGGTGGCGCCGACACCTGGTCGCCGGACTACGTCGACGTGCGCGAGGACCGCGTCGTGTTCTACGGCGCCGCGGGTCCGGCGGCGCGGCGCTTCGTCTATCGCATCAAGCCGATGAACCGCGGCCGCTACCGCGTGCCGCCGGTGTTCGTCGAGGGCTTCTACGACCGCACGGCGTGGGGGCGAGGCCTCGGTGGCGAAATCGTGGTCGGCGACTAGGCGCGCGGCCGCAGCAGTCGCGGCCGCCGCACTGGCCGCATGGCTCGTCGTGCGCCTGGTGCCGTCGCCGCTGCTGGCGAACCGCGCCGGCATGTCGCAGCTGGTGATGGCGCGCGACGGGTCGCCGCTGCGGCTGTCCCTGGCGAGCGACGACCACTACCGGCTCTGGACGCCGCTCGAGGACGTCCCGCCCGCGCTGGTCGAGGCGACGCTGCTGCAGGAGGACCGCTGGTTCCGCCAGCACCCGGGGATGAACCCGTGGGCGCTCGGTCGCGCAATCCTGCACAGCTACGTGCTGCGCGACCGTCGCGTCGGTGGCTCGACGCTGACGATGCAGCTCGCGCGCCTGCGCTTCGGGCTCGACACCCGCACCTGGCACGGCAAGGTCCGCCAGATCGTGCAGGCGGCGTTCCTCGAGCTGCGCCACGACAAGCGCGAGATCCTCGAGGCCTACCTCAACCTCGCGCCGTACGGGGGCAACGTGGCCGGCGTGGGGGCGGCCAGCTGGGTGCTCTTCGGCAAGCCCGTCGAGCGGCTGACGCCGGCGGAAGCGCTCACACTGAGCGTGATCCCGAAGAGCCCGACGGCGCGCTCGCCGTTCACCGCCGCAGGTCGCGACGCGATCGCGGCCGCGCGCGAGCGGCTCGTCGCCCGCTGGCCCGAGCCCGTCGACGTGACGGCGGTGAGGTTCCGCACGCGCGACGACCTTCCGTTCCGTGCGCCGCACCTGGCGGACCGCGTGCTCGCCGCGCACCCGTTCGTGCCGCGGCTCGGGACGACGATCGATCCCCGCCTGCAGGGGCTCGTCGAAGCCGAGGTGCGGCAATGGCTCGGACCGGCGTCGCGCGTCGGCGTCCGCAACGCGGCCGTGCTGCTCGTCGACCACACCTCGATGGAGGTGCTCGCCTACGTCGGATCGGCCGACCACGGCGACGTCGCCATCGAGGGCGCGGTCGACGGCGTGCGGGCGCGGCGGTCGCCGGGGTCGGCGCTGAAGCCGTTCCTCTACGGTCTGGCGATGGACGACGGGCTCATCGGTCCGGAGACGATGCTCGAGGACACCTCGCTCACGATCTCGAGCTGGAACCCGGAGAACTTCGATCGCAGCTTCACAGGCCCCGTCAGCGCGACCGACGCGCTGGTGCGGAGCCGCAACCTGCCGGCCGTCCAGCTCGCGAACCGCCTCCCGGGCGCGGGGCTCTACGGATTGCTGCGCGACGCCGGCATCGGGGGCCTGCGCAGCCCCGACTTCTACGGCCTGGCGCTGGCGCTCGGCGGCGTCGAGGTGCGCCTCGACGAGCTGGTCCGCCTGTACGCGATGCTCGCGGGCGGCGGTGTCGATCGGCCGCTCGTCGTCGTGCCGTCGCTGGACGGGCCGCGGCGTCCGGGGCGGGCACTGCTGTCGCCGCAGGCGGCCTTCCTCGTGCTCGACATGCTGCGCACCAACCCGCGGCCGGGCGAGGAGATGGGTGGCATGCACACGCGGCGCCGGACGAGCGTGGCGTGGAAGACCGGGACGTCGTTCGGCTTCCGCGACGCCTGGGCCGTCGGCGTGGTCGGACGTTTCGCGCTCGGGGTGTGGGCGGGGAACTTCGACAGCACACCCAATCCAGCGCTCATCGGGCGCGACACGGCGGGGCCGCTCTTCTTCCGGGTCGTCGATGCGCTGACGCGTGCCGGGGAGCGCGCGGATCCGCCGATCCCGCCGCCCGAGGTGGTGCGCACGTCGGTGTGCGCGCTCTCGGGCGCGGCCCCCGGACCGCACTGTCCCGGGCGCAAGGAGACGTGGGCCATCGCCGGACGCTCGCCGATCGCGCCCTGCAGCGTGCATCGCGAGGTCACCATCGACGTCGCGACCGGGCTGCGCGCGTGTCCCGGCACGACGACCCACGTGCGGCACGAGGTCTACGAGTTCTGGCCGTCGCACCTGCAGGCGCTCTTCCGGCGGGTCGGCATCGCACGGCGCACGCCGCCGCCGTTCGCCCCCGGGTGCGGGGCGCCGCCGTCGGCGGGACGTCCACTGCGCATCGACTCGCCGCAGGCCCGCGTCACGTATGCGCTGCGCGACGGCGAGCACGACGACATCCCGTTCTCCGCCGTCGCCGATGCCGACGGACGCCGGGTGTCGTGGTTCGTCGACGATGCGTTCGTCGGCCAGTCGGAGCCGGGCGGGATGTTCTTCTGGCGCGCCCGGCCGGGGCGGTTCACGGTGCGCGCGGTCGATGCGATGGGTCGGTCGGTGTCGCAACCGCTGTCCGTCGAGCTGGTGAGCGCCCCATGATGACGTGGCTCCAGCGCTACCGGATCCGCAGCATGCTCCAGAACGCGATCTGGGTCCTGCCCTGTGCGGGCCTCGCGCTCGCGCTGATTGCGGGAGGGGTGGTCGACCACCTCGAATCGCACGTGCAGTACACGTTCTACGACGTGGGTCCGGAGGGGGCGCGCGCGCTGGTGGCGGCGCTGGTCGGGGCCACGTTCTCGTTCATCGTCTTCGTCTTCAGCGTGCTGCTGGTGGCGGTGCAGATCGCCAGCGCGCAGCTCTCGCCCCGGGTCATCACGTCGATGCTGCGCGATCCACCGGCGAAGCTGGCGCTCGCCGTCTTCGTGTTCACCTTCGCCTTCGACGTCGACACGCTCGCCGGCATCGAGCAGGACGTGCCGCAGCTCGCGGTCTTCCTCGCCGTCGTCTTCACGATCGTGAGCATCGGGGCGTTCCTGCTCCTCCTCGACTACGCCGCGCACGCGCTGCGCCCGGTGAGCATCGCCCAGCGCATCGGCGACGCCGGCGTGCGCGTGATCGAGGCGGCGTACCGGAAAACTCTCGCGGAGGCGCCTGCGCCGCGACCCGGCCCGGCGCTGGACGGCGCGCCGACGCTCACGGTGCAGCACACGGGTCCCTCCGGCACGGTGATGGCGTTCGACGTGCGTGGGTTGGTGCAAATCGCGGAGCAGGCCGGGTGCGTCATCGTCATGGCGCCGCAGGCGGGCGACTTCGTGGCCCGTGGCGAGCTGCTGTGCGAGGTGCACGGGCCCGCTGCGCGCATCGACCCGCGCGCCATCCGGCACGCCATCGCCGTCGGCCCGGCGCGCACGCTCGATCACGACCCCGCGTTCGCGTTCCGGGTGCTGGTCGACATCGCGGCGCGGGCGTTGTCACCGGCGGTCAACGATCCCACCACCGCCGTGCTGATGCTCGATCAGCTGCAGCGGCTGCTGCGCGCCGCCGGCATGCGACGGCTCGACGTCGGGCAGGTCCACGACGCGAGCGGCGCGCTGCGCCTCGTCTTCGGCATGCCCGGTTGGGACGACCTCGTGCAGCTCGCGGTCAGCGAGGTCCGCCTCTACGGCATCGGCAGCCTGCAGATTCCCCGTCGCATGCGCGCCATGCTGACGACCCTGATCGGGGCGTTACCGCCGGAGCGTCACGCCGCGCTCCACACCGAGCTCCGTCTCCTCGATCAGGCGGTGGCGCGCACGTACACGGATCCCGACGAGCGCGCGCGGGCGAACGTCGCCGACCTGCAGGGGATGGGCGGCTCGGACCCCTACTGAGCTCAGGCCTCGACGGAGGCGTCGCGTTCTTCGAGGAGCGCCAGCACCTCGTGCGCCAGCTTCAAGGCGCAGCGGCGCAGCTCCGGGTCGGCGCCGGCGACGATCTCGCGTGCGGAGGCGATCCACTGCGCGTGGACCCCGGGCTCGAACAGGAGCGGCAGCATGTAGACGAAGCGCTCCAGGCCGAACCGGATGACGTCGACGTCGCGGCGCAGCGGCTCCAGCGGGTCGTCGACGGGGTCGAGGACGTGCAGGTAGAAGCTGGCCTTGGTATTGGGCCGCACGGTGATGCCGGTGGTCTCGGCCGTCTGCTCGACGATCCGGCACCAGGTGGCGTCGCGCTCGATGATGCCGAGGATGGGCTCGCGGTCGGCCTCGGGGAGCCGGGCGAACGCCCGCAGGATGCGCTCGATCATCGGCTGCTCCGCGATGCGGGCCGCGAAGTCCTTCGCGGCGTCGAGGAGCGACAGCAACGGGTCGTCCGGGTTGTCCTCGATATCGTCGGCGACCGACATCGGGAGCCACCTTGCGACTTGCGACCCTCGGCTGTCAATCGAATTCGCCTCGTGGGTCGCCGGTGCTCTCAAAGGCGGATGCCGTCGCTGCTTGCTCGCCGGGGGGACCTCGCCTATCGCTCCACCACCATGACGACGGTTCGGTTCGCGCTGCTCCGCGGTGTCTGTCAGCTTCCGGCGTACGTCCTCCACACGCGGGGGCTCCTCGCGGCGCACGGCATCGAGACCCTGGTGGAGATCACGCCGACGGCGTGGCTCATCCCCGAGCAGCTGGGCAGCGGGGCCGCCGACTTCGCGGTGCTGCCGTGGACCCGCGTGGCGGCGGCCGAGCGTGGCGAGGCCCCCCTCAAGGTCCTGTGCGGCTCGGGGTACGAGGAAGCGGCCATCGTCGTGCGCACCGGCATCGAGATCGACGCCGTGCGCAGCGTCGCGATCCCGCGCGAAGGCGGCATCAAGGACCTGACGGCGATGCGGCTCCTCGACAGTCTCGGATGGACCCGCGACCGCGTCGAGCACCGTCGCTTCCCCTCCGGCGACGGTGCGATCCTGAGCCTCGTCGGCTACGGCGCCGATGCGGCGTCGATGATCGAGCCCTACGCCGCCATGATGGAGCATCTCGGCGTCGGCCGCGTCGTGCGTCGCACCGGCGACGTGTGGCCCGGCGCGCCCGGCTGCTCGCTCGCCGCCGGTGCCACCATGATCCGGCAGGACCCGGCCCTGGTGCAGGCGGTCGTCGACGCCTACGTCGCGGCGGCGCAGTTCGTCGACACGCACCCCGACGAGGCGGCCGAGATCGGTGCGCGCTTCATCGGCGTCCATGCCGACATCGTGCGGCGCGCGCTCGGGGTGAACCGGCCCAACGTCGATGCGGTGCGCAGCACCGACAGCATGCGGAAGGTGCTCGAGTTCATGCGCGAGCTCGGCTACGTCGAGACGCTGCCACGCGACTTCGCCGACCTGCGATTCCTCGACCGGAGCCAGGACCGACGGACGAGCGCGTGACGTCGGCCGTCGTCCCCTGGCGGGCGGCGGCGCACCATGCCGACCGGCCGGCCATTGCCGACGGCGCGATCGTCTGGACGCACGGTGCGCTCGCCGCGCGGGTCGACGCCTGGGCCGCAGCCGTCGCGGCCGCGG
>CAYOIZ010000101.1:0-12337 GCA_964404165.1 uncultured Binatia bacterium (SeqCode)
CGCGACGAGCTGGCCGCGGCGCTGGCGCGCGGCGAGACGCATCGCGAGGAGACGCTGCGTCACGCGCGCGAGCTCAGCGAGGCCGCCGAGAAGGCGCGCGCCGCCGCGGTGGGCGAGACCGAGAGCCTGCGCACGGCGCTCGCCGACACCCAGGCCCTCGTGCTCCAGGCCGAGGACCAGGCACGGCAGACCGCGGCCGAGCTGGAGCGACTGCGCGCCGCCGAGGAGGCCGCACAGGCCGAGCAGCGTCGCCTCACGGCACTCCTCGAGGACGCGCGCCTACGCGACGCGGAGACGGCACGGCGTCAGGCGGAGCTGGCCTCGGCGCGCCCGAGCGGACCCGCACCGGCGCCGCCGACCGAGCCACGACCGCCAGCGGCCGCGACGGCGCCACCGGCCGTCGCGCCGAGCAGCGGGAGCGGCAAGTCGCTCGTCGTGATCGACCTCGACCTCGAATGGTCCGCGGGCGAGGGGTCCATGCTCGGCGTCACCGTCGTCGCACCCGGCGCCGATCTGGTGGCCCGGATCACGGAGCTCTCGCCGAGCCACATCATGGTGAACCTGGCCGCCGCCGGCGTCTTCCAGGCCATGGTCGCGCTGCGCGGCGCGGGCTGCACGACGCGATTCGTCGGCTGCCTGGCGCGACCGAACGACGACAAGACGTTGGTCCTGGGCCACATCGAGCCGGGACCGCGCCCGGCCGATCCGGAAGTGCTGGTCTCGCTGCTGACGGGCTACGCACCGCGTGCCGCCCGCATCATGGCCGCCGGTACCGACGCCAACACGTTCATCAGCCTGCGCCAGGCGCTGACGCGCGCCGGCATGTCGGTGTCGATCGCCTGGGACGCGAAGCAGGCGTCCGACCTGCTCGAGATCGTCCGTCCGCAGCTGCTCGTGCTCGACCTCGGGCTGCCGCCGCGCGGCGCCCACGGCCTGGTGACGCAGGCGGCCGGGAGCAATCCGGCACCGGTGGCGGTGCTCATCCCCGGTCCGGCCGATCCGGCCTCGGGGTTCCTCGCCGCCATGCTCGACCGCGGCGCGACCGCCGGCGTCGCCCGCACGCGCGCCGTGCAGGACACGCTCCGCCGACCCGACGAACCACCCCCCGTCGCACGCTGACGCCGCGCTGCGTTTGCTTGACCGCGGCCCCCGACGCGAGCAAGCAGGGCCCATCATGGGGCACGCGGTGGTGGGAGTGTGGGGGCTCGTGGCGATCCTGTGGACGGCGACCGCCGCGGCGGCACCGGCGCTGGAGTTCACGCCCCAGGGCACCGTCAAGGACGTGCGCCAGGCGCAGGCGCGGTTTCCCGAGGCGATGGTCCCGCTCGGCGACCCGCGCCTCACCGCGCCGTTCACGCTCGACTGCCCGGAGAAGGGCAGCGGCCACTGGGTCGACCCGCGCACCTGGGTGTTCGATTTTGCGCGCGACGTCCCCGCCGGCGTGCAGTGCACCTTCCGTCTGACGCCGGGCCTGAAGAGTCGCGCGGGAACCCCTGTGCCGGGTCCCACCGAGTTCGCGTTCTCGACCGGCGGTCCGGCCATCCAGCAGACCACGCCGAGCGAGGACGACAGCTCCATCGAGGAGGACCAGGCGTTCGTGCTCGTGCTCGACGCGCCGGTCGACGAGGCCTCGGTGACGGGGCACGCCACGTTCAGCGTCGAGGACGTCGCCGAGGCGATGCCGGCGCGCGTGCTCGGCGGCGCCGAGCGCGACGCCATCGTCGCGACGCTGCCGAAGTGGCGCAAGGACGGACCCCTCGTCGTCCTCGCCGCGCCGCAGACCTTCCCGAACGGCAAGCGCGTCACGCTGACGTGGGGCCCCGGCATCCGCTCCGCCAGCGGCGTCGCCACCGACGAGCCGCAGGAGATCAACTGGAAGGTGCGCGACCAGTTCACCGCCGAGCTGCGCTGCGACCGCGAGAACCCGAAGCGCGGCTGCATTCCCCTGCTGGCGCTGCGCGTGCGTTTCTCGGCCCCGGTCGCGGCGACGGTCGCGCAGCAGGTGCGGCTGGTGGCACCCGATGGGCGGAGCATCAGCCCGGTCGAGCTCGACGCCGACGAGGAATGGGTCACCGGCGTCGACTTCAAGCCGCCGTTCCCCGAGGCGGGGACGTTCCGGCTCGAGATGCCCCCCGACCTACGCGACGAGACCGGTCGCGCGCTCGTCAACGCCGGCAGCTTCCCGCTCACCTTCACGACGGCGGCCTACCCGCCGCTCGCGAAGTTCGCGTCCCGCTTCGGCATCATCGAGTCGAAGGCGGATCCCGCGCTGCCGGTGACGGTGCGTGATCTCGAGCCCGGCGCCGGCGGCCGCTCGCTGCGCGTGAAGGGCAGCGTCGTGCGGGTGCCGCCGGATGCGCCCGGCCAGATCATTCCGTGGCTCCGGCGCCTGGCGGTGTCGCCGCGCGAGGCGTCGGTGTTCGCCGGCCAGCGCGGCGTCACGCCCGACGCCTTCAAGCTGCCCCGACCCAACGGCGACAAGTCGTTCGAGGTCATCGGCATCCCGCTCACGCAGCCCGGGCTCTACATCGTCGAGCTGTCGAGCAAGCGGCTCGGCGAATCGCTGCTCGGGAAACCGGCGCCGCTCTACGTGCCCACCGCGGCGCTCGTCACCAACATGGCGGTGCATCTCAAGTGGGGCCGCGAGGGCTCGCTGGCGTGGGTGACGGCGCTCGAGACCGGGAAGCCGGTGCCGAACGCGAAGGTCAGCGTCCTCGACTGCAACGGCCGGGTCCTGCAGTCGGGCACCGCCGACACGGACGGCATCCTGCGTCTGCCGGGGCTCCCCGCCGAGGCCGATCTCCCCACCTGCAGCGAGGAGAAGTACGAGTTCCCCGACGAGTTCTTCGACTACAGCCAGGTGAAGGCGCTGAGCGGGCTCGGCAGCGGGCTCCTCGTCGTGGCACAGACCGATGACGACCTGAGCTTCGTGCATTCGTCGTGGGACGAGGGTATCGAGCCGTTCCGCTTCGACCTGCCGTCGGAGAGCTGGGACGGCCCGACGGTCGTGCACACCGTCCTCGACCGCGCGCTCTTCCGCGCCGGCGAGACCGTCCACATGAAGCACCTGCTCCGCACCGGCACGCTCGAGGGCTTCTCGCCGACGCCCGCCACGGCGCAGCCCACGCTCCTCTCCATCCGCCACCTCGGCAGCGACGAGAAGTTCGAGCAGCCGGTGTCGTTCGACGCGCGCGGCAACGGCGAGAGCACGTTCGAGCTGCCCCGCACCGCCAAGCTCGGCAGCTACGACGTGGTGCTGGTGACGCCGCCGGCGCCCGGCAAGCCGTCGTACTCGGGCACCGAGCGCACCGCCGCGTCGTTCCGCGTCGAGGAGTTCCGCGTGCCGCTCATGCGCGGCACGGTGCAGCTACCGGCGGCGCCGCTGGTGGCGCCGCGCAAGGTCGGCGCCGAGATCGGCGTGCGCTATCTCTCCGGCGGCGTGGCGGCGAAGCTGCCGGTACGCGTGCGCGGCGAGCTGCGTCCGTACACCATCGAAACCCCCGAGGCGCTCCGCAAAACCGACTACAGCTTCGCCAACGGCCCGGTGCGCGTCGGCATCCAGCACCGCGGCAACGACGACGAGGACGAAGGTGAGGGCGAGGACGACGCGCCCCCCGACGAGACCGGGACACGCCCCCTGCCCCGCCAGGAGCTGGTGCTCGACGCCACCGGCACGCTGCGCGCGCGCATCCCGCTGCTGCCGGTGGCGCGCACGCCGCAGCAGCTCCTCACCGAGCTCGAGTTCCGTGATCCCAACGGCGAGGCGCAGACCGTCGCCGCCACGGTGCCGATCTACCCGGGACGCTGGCTCCCGGGCATCGCCGCCGAGCGCTGGGTGATGTCGAAGGGCGATCTCCAGATGAACGTCGCCGTCGTCGACGTCGACGGCAAGCTCGTCCCGAACGCACCCGTGCGCGTCGACGCCTTCGACCGACGCGTGTACTCGACCCGCAAGCGCGTCGTGGGCGGGTTCTACGCCTACGACAACGTCGTCGAGGTGACCTCCGCGGGCATGCTGTGCGAGGGCCGCACCAACGCCGAGGGCACGCTCGCATGCACGGGACGCCCGAAGGTCGACGGCAACGTCATCCTGCAGGCCACCGTCACCGACCCCGACGGGCACACCGTGGTCGCAAACCGCGACGTGTGGGTGTCGCGCGAGGGCGGTGATCTCTGGTTCGAGGCCGAAGACCACGACCGCATCGACCTGCTGCCCGAGAAGCCGCGCTACGAGCCCGGCGAGACGGCGCGCTTCCAGGTGCGCATGCCGTTCCGCGAGGCGACGGCGCTGGTCACCATCGAGCGCGAGGGCGTGCGCGACGCGCGCGTCGTGCCGCTCTCCGGCACCGATCCCGTGGTCGAGGTCCCGATCGACGGCGCCTTCGCGCCGAACGTGTTCGTCTCGGTCCTCGTCGTGCGCGGCCGCGTCGGCGACGTGCAGCCGACGATGATGGTCGATCTCGGTCGGCCGTCGTTCAAGGTCGGCATCGCCGGCATCGACGTCGGCTGGCGCTCGCACACGCTCGCCGTCACCGTCACCACCGATCGCCCCGTCTATGCCGTGCGCGAGACCGCGACGGTGGACGTGCGCGTCGCGACGTCCGACGGCACGCCGCCCACCGAGGCCGAGATCGCCATCGCCGCCGTCGACGAGGGGCTGCTGCAGCTCGCCCCGAATCCGACGTGGAAAGTGCTCGACGAGATGATGGAGAAGCGCGGCTACGGCGTGCGCATGGCCACCGCACAGATGCAGGTCGTCGGCAAACGCCACTACGGCCTGAAGGCGATCCCGCAGGGCGGTGGCGGCGGCCGCCAGCCGACGCGCGAGCTGTTCGACACGCTGCTGCTGTGGAAGGGCCGCGTGCCGCTCGACGCCGAGGGCAAGGCCCGCGTGTCGGTGCCGCTCAACGACTCGCTGACGAGCTTCCGCATCGTCGCCGTCGCCACCGCCGGCCTCGGCCAGTTCGGCACCGGCGCCACCTCGATCCGCTCGACGCAGGACCTGATGGTGCTCTCGGGGCTGCCGCCCGTGGTGCGCGAGGGCGACCGGTTCCGCGCCGACTTCACGGTCCGCAACACCACCGAGCGCGCCCTGCCGGTGACGCTCGGCGCCACCGTCACCGGGCTGCCGGCCCCGCTGGCCGCGCAGACGTTCACGCTCGCCCCCGGCGAGGCGAAGCTCACCGGCTGGGACGTCACGGCACCGGTCGGCGTCCATCGCCTCACGTACCTCGTCGAGGTGACGGCCGAGGGCGGCGCCGCCGACACGCTCAAGATCGCGCAGCAGGTGCGGCCCGCCATTCCCGTGCGGGTGCTGCAGGCCACGCTCTTCCAGTGGGCGCCCGACGCGGCGCCGCTCCCCGTCGCCCGGCCGGCGGACGCCCTGCCCGATCGCGGCGGGCTCACCGTCGGCGTCGGGCCCACGCTCCTCACCGGGCTCGACGGCGTGCGCACGTGGTTCGCGCAGTACCCGTACACCTGCCTCGAGCAGCAGGTGTCGCGCGCCGTCGGCCTCGGCGACGCCGCCGCCTGGACGCGTGTCACGAGCGCGCTGCCGTCCTACCAGGACGGCGACGGCCTGCTGAAGTACTTCCCGCCGATGGAGACCGGCAGCGAGACGCTCACCGCCTACGTGCTGTCGCTCAGCCAGGAGGCGGGGCTCGCGCTGCCGAACGACGTCCGCGACAAGGCGCTCGACGGCCTCGAGCAGTTCGTCACCGGCAAGCTGCAGCGCACGTCGCGCATGGCCGACCTGCCCGTCCGCAAGCTCGCCGCGCTCGACGCCCTGTCGCGCTTCGGTCGCGCCGAGCCCGACATGCTTGGCAGCCTCACGATCGAGCCCAACCTCTGGCCGACGTCGGCGGCGCTCGACTGGTGGGCCGTCCTGCAGCGTGTCCCCGCCGTTCCCGAGCGGGGACGACGCATCGCCGAGGTGGAGCAGATCGTGCGCGCCCGGCTGAACCTCGCCGGCACCACCATGCGCTTCTCCAGCGACGGCGACGATCTCTGGTGGCTGATGACGGGCCCCGAGACGAACGCCGTCCGCCTCGTCCTGGTGGCGCTCCAGGCCGGCGGCACGTGGCGCGAGGACCTGCCACGCGTCATGCGCGGCGCCCTCGGCATGCAGAAGAAGGGGGCCTGGTCGGGCACGACGACGAACGCGTGGGGCACGCTCGCGGTCCAGAAGTTCGCGCGTGAGTTCGAGCGCACGCCGGTGATGGGCGTCACCACCGCGACGCTGGCCGACGCCAGCAAGCAGGTGATCTGGGCGAAGGAGCCGAAGGGAACCACGCTCGACTTCCCGTGGCCGCCGGCGGAGGCGTCGCTCGCGGTGACGCACGCGGGCATGGGTCGTCCGTGGATCACGCTGCAGTCGCATGCGGCCATCCCGCTGAAGGAGCCGCTCAGCGCGGGCTACCGCATCACGAAGACGATCACCGCGGTCGAACCGCGACCCGACGCCGGGTGGCGGCGCGACGATCTCATGCGCGTACGTCTCGAGGTCGATGCGCAGAGCGACATGTCGTGGGTGGTGGTGGACGACCCGATCCCAGCGGGCGCATCACACGCGGGCACCGGGCTCGGCAACGACTCGAGCCTCGCCACGGCGGGCGAGACGGCCGACGAGCGCCTCGACCCGACGTTCGCCGAGCGCTCGTTCACCGGCTATCGCGCCTACTACGAGTACGTCCCGAAGGGCTCGTTCGTCGTCGAGTACACGATCCGACTGAACCAGGCCGGCACGTTCCAGCTGCCGCCAACGCGGGTCGAGGCGCTGTACGCACCCGAGCTCTTCGGCGAGATCCCGAACCCGCCGCTCGTGGTCCAGGAGTAGGCGACGGACCCGTCCGAGCGCTGGCGACGGATGGCGGGGTTCGTCCTCGCCCCGATCGTCTTCGCGGCACTCTGGCTGGCGCCGCTCGATCTCCCCGCGCCGGCGCATCGCCTCGCCGCGATCCTCGGCACCGTCGTCGTGCTGTGGATCACGGAAGCCATCCCGATGGCGATGACGGCGTTCCTCGGCGTCGCCGCCGCGGTGGCGTTCGGCGTCGCGCCGGCGGCGAAGGCGTTCGCGCCGTTCGCCGATCCGCTCATCTTCGTCTTCATCGGCACGTTCATGCTGGCGCGCGCCATCTTCTTCCACGGGCTCGACCGCCGCTTCGCGTTCGCGATGCTGGCGATGCCCGGCGTCGGCGCGCGGCCCGGGCGCGTGCTCGCGGTGTTCGCGCTCATCGGCTGTACGATCTCGATGTGGATCAGCAACACCGCCACGGTGGCGATGCTGTACCCGATCGCGCTGTCGTTGCTCGCCGTCCTCGAGTCGCACGGCCGCGGCAGCGCGCGCTACACCGCGGCGCTGCTCCTCGCGGCCTCGTTCTCGGCGTCGGTGGGCGGGCTCGGCACGCCCGTCGGCACGCCTCCGAACCTGATCGGCATCGGCTTCATCCGTCGCGAGCTCGGCATCGACCTGCCGTTCTTCTCGTGGATGATGCTCGGCGTGCCGGTGAGCCTGCTCATGGTCGGTGTCGCCATCCTGAGCCTGCGCCGCGGCACGCCCACCGCACCCGATCCGGGGCTCGCGGCCAGCATCGCCGCCGAGCGACGCACCATCGGGCCATGGACGGCAGGTCAGCGCAACGCGGCGATCGCGTTCGGGGCGACGGTGGCACTGTGGGTCCTGCCCGGCGTGATCGCGCTCACCGCCGGCCAGGAGCATCCACTCTACAGGCAGCTCCAGGGCGCCATTCCCGAATCCGTCGTGGCGATCTTCGGCGCCACGCTGCTCTTCGTGCTGCCCACCGACTGGCGCCGCCTCGAGTTCACGCTGCCCTGGGAGGAGGCGGTCCAGATCGACTGGTGGATCGTGTTCCTCTACGGCGGCGGCATCGCCCTCGGCACGCTCGCCTTCGAGACCGGGCTCGCCGAGGCGATGGGCCGCGGCCTCACCAGCCTGCTCGGCGTCCAGAGCGCGTTCGGCCTGCTGCTGCTGTCGACCGCCCTCGCCACGGTGCTGTCGGAGACGACGAGCAACACCGCGTCCGCCAACATGGTGGTGCCCGTCGTGATCGCGTTCGCGCGCTCGGCGGGCATCGATCCGCTGCTGCCCGCGATCGGCGCCACCATGGGCGCGTCGCTCGGCTTCATGCTGCCGGTGTCTACGCCGTGCAACGCCATCGTCTACGGCTCCGGTCGCATCCCGCTGCCGCTCATGATGCGCCAGGGCATCGTGCTCGACGTCGTCGGCATCGTGGTGGTGGTCGCCGTGGTGTGGACGCTCGGCCCGATCGCCTTCGGGAGGACACCGTGAGACGGCTCGCCCTCCTGGCGCTCCTGCTCGTCGCCGGCACCCTCGGCGTCCTGCACGTCACGCGGCCGGCGGCGCCCGACGTCGACACCGTCCGTCGCACCGTGCGGCCGTCGGACCAGCGCCTCCTCGACCGCCACGGCGACCTGCTCTACGAGCGGCGCACCGACCCGACGCGCCGCCGCCTCGACTGGGTGCCGCTCGCCGACGTCTCGCCCGCGCTCCGCACCGCCGTCGTCGCCGCCGAGGACCGTCGCTTCGCCGCGCATGACGGCGTCGACCTGCGCGCGGTCGTCGCCGCGGCGCTCGATACGCTGCGCGGGCGGCGTCCGCGCGGGGCGAGCACCATCACCATGCAGGTGGCGTCGCTGGTCGAGCCCACGCTGCGTCGTCGTGGCGGTGCGCGCACGCTCGGCCAGAAGTGGCGGCAGATGCGGCTCGCCCGCGCCATCGAGCGGCGCTGGACGAAGGATGATATCCTCGAAACCTATCTCAACGTGGTCACGTTCCGCGGCGAGCTCGACGGCATCGGCGCCGCCGCGGCCGTCCTCTTCGGCAAGGCGCCGCACGGGCTCGACGCCGCCGAGTCGCTGACGCTGGCCGTGCTGCTGCAGGCGCCGAACGCCTCGTCGGCCGTGGTGGAGCGTCGTGCGCGGGCCTTGCGCGACGTCACCGGACTGCCGGCCGACGATGCCGTGCTGGCACAGGCGCCGCGCCGGCCGCCGGCGGCGCTGCCGACGGTGACGCTGGCGCCGCACGTCGCGCGCCGTCTGCTGCCGGCGTACACGCACACGACGCTCGACGCCGGCGTGCAGCGCCTCGCCACCACCGCGCTCCGACGCAACCTGCTCGGGGTCCGCGACCTCGGCGTCCGCGACGGCGCCGTGCTCGTCGTCGACAACGCCAGCGGCGACGTCCTCGCCTGGGTCGGCAGCAGCGGTGCGCTCTCGGCCGCGCCGCACGTCGACGGCGTCACCGCGCCGCGCCAGGCGGGCTCCTCGCTGAAGCCGTTCCTGTACGCCCTGGCCCTCGAGCAACGCCTCGTGACGCCGGCGTCGCTCGTGCTCGACGCCCCGCTCGAGATCGCCATGCCGGCCGGCCTCTACCGGCCGCGAAACTACGACGACCACTTCCGTGGCCTCACCTCGGTGCGCACCGCGCTGGCATCGTCGCTCAACACGCCCGCGGTGCGCACGCTCGAGCTGGTCGGCGTCGAGGCGTTCGTGCAGCGGCTGCGCGCCATGGGCCTCACGAGCGTCGATCAGGCGGGCGACTTCTACGGCCCGTCGCTCGCCCTCGGCTCGGCGGACGTCACGCTGCGCGAGCTGGTGAACGGCTATCGCACGCTCGCCCGCGGCGGCGCGTGGACGCCGCTGCGGCTCGTCCCCGACGACGTGCCGCCGCCACCGCGACAGGTGGTGAGCGCCGCCGCCGCGTTCCAGGTGGGCGACATCCTCGCCGACCGTGAGAGCCGCAGCGTCACCTTCGGCCTCGAGAACGTCCTCGGCACGCGCGTCTGGACGGCGGTGAAGACGGGGACCAGCAAGGACATGCGCGACAACTGGTGCGTCGGCTGGTCGCAACGCTTCACCGTCGGCGTGTGGGTGGGCAACTTCTCCGGCGCGCCGATGCACGAGGTGAGCGGCGTCACCGGCGCCGCCCCGATCTGGGCGGACGTGATGACGGCACTGCATCGCGGGGTGCCGAGCGAGGCGCCGTCGCCGCCGCCGGGGGTCACCGCCCGCGCCGTACGCTTCGCCGGCGACGTCGAGGGCGAGCGTACCGACTGGTTCCAGGACGGCACCAGCGTCGTCGCCGTACGCCCGCTCGCCACCGCCCTGCCCCGCATCCGCACCCCCGCCTCGGGGACGCGCATCGCGCTCGACCCGGACATCCCGCCCGATCGGCAGCGGCTGCTGGTCGCCACCGACGCGCCGCGCGCCGACCTGCGCTTCGTCATCGACGGCCAGGAGCTCGGCTCGGCCGGGGCGCCACGGCTCTGGGAGCCGACGCAGGGCACGCACACGCTGACGCTGGTCGACGCCGGCGCGCGCGTGCTCGACCGCGTCACCCTCGACGTGCGAGGACGGGTGGCGCGATGACGCCGTATCCCGACTGGCTCCTCGAGGTGGTGCGTCCGGGCGAGGTGCTGGCCGACGACGACGCGCTCGTCGCACGCGCCGTCGCCGTCGCCGACGCCAACATCCGTCACACCGCCGGCGGGCCGTTCGGTGCCATCGTCACCACGGCCGACGGGCGCGTCGTGGCCGCGGGCGCCAATGCCGTCGTGCCGTCGAACGACCCCACCGCGCACGCCGAAGTGATGGCCATCCGGCGCGCGACGGCGGTCACCGGCAGCTGGTCGCTGCGCGGCATGCGGCTCGCGACGTCGTGCGCGCCCTGCATCATGTGCACCGGCGCCATCCACTGGGCCGGGCTCGGCACGGTGCTGGTGGCGTCGCGCGCGGTCGACGCCGAGGCGCTGGGCTTCGTCGAGGGCCCGGAGGCGTTCGACGCCGCCGGCTTCCTGCGCGTGCGCGGCGTGATCGTCCGCGAGGACATCCGGCGGGAGGCCGCCTGCGACGTCTTTCGGCGCTACACGGGCGTCATCTATAACGGCTGAATGAGCTTCGACGTTCCCGAGCACGTCCGACCCATCCGCGCGCGCGTCCGTCGCTTCATCGAAGAGCGCATCTACCCCGTCGAGCACGTGCTCGATCGCGGCGACGCCGAAGCGCGTACCACGCTGCAGGGCCTCATGGCGCAGGCCAAGGCCGAAGGCCTGTGGGCGCTCGGGCACCCGAAGGACATCGGTGGCGGCGGCCTGCCGTTCCTCGACTACGTCTACGTGAACGAGGTCGTCGGGCGCGCCGAGCACGCCATGATCGCGCTCGGCACGCACTCGCTGCAGGACTCGATCATGCTGAACCTCCACGCCGACCCGGCGTGGCGCGACCGCTACCTGCGACCGCTGGTGGCGGGCGAGGTCTTCCCGAGCTTCGCCATGACCGAGCCCGACGTCGCCAGCTCCGACCCGACGCAGCTGCAGACGCGCGCCGTGCTCGACGGCGACCACTGGGTCATCACCGGGCGGAAGTGGTTCACCACCGGCGCCAAGGCCGCCGCCTACACCACCGTCATGGTGCGCACCGAGCCCGACGCGCCGGCGCACGCCGCCTTCAGCATGATCATCGTCCCCACGGACACGCCCGGCTATGACATCGTGCGCGAGACCCCGGTGATGGGCATGCTCGGCGGCCACTGCGAGGTGGCCTACAACGACGTCCGCGTGCCGAAGGCCAACCTCCTCGGCGGGCGCGGCCAGGGCTTCCTGATCGCGCAGCAGCGCCTCGGACCGGGACGGATATTCCACTGCATGCGCTGGCTCGGGCAGGCGCAGCGCGCGTTCGACCTGATGTGCGCACGCGCAAACTCGCGCGTCGCGTTCGGGTCGCCGCTCGCCGACAAGCAGTCGGTGCAGAACATGATCTTCGACACCGCCGCCGAGATCCAGGCGTGCCGGCTGCTGACGCTCGACGCCGCCCACAAGATCGACCAGGGCGACCCGGCGCGGGTCGAGATCGGCATCATCAAGGTGGTGGGCGCACACATGCTCCACCACGCCATCGACCGGGCCATCCAGGTGCACGGCGCCAAGGGCGTCACCGACGACACGCCGCTCGAGCGCATGTACCGCCACGCGCGCTTCGCGCGCATCTACGACGGTCCCGACGAGGTCCACCGCATGAGCGTGGCGCGGCTCCTGCTGCGCGAGTACCGCGGCGAGCGCGCCGGCTGGGACTTCGGGCTGCGCTGAGGGAGAGACGACGATGGAGCGATTCAGCAAGGCCGAGCTCGACTCTGCGTTCCGCACCTACTGGCGCACGGGCGCCGTCGGCGAGGACTGGGACGCGTGGGTCGATCTCTTCACCGAGGACTGCGCCTACATCGAGCACTTCTACGGCACCATGCGCGGCCGGGAGACGATCCGCGCCTGGATCGTGCCGGTGATGGCGAAGTACCGCGAGATCT
>CAYOIZ010000102.1:0-12176 GCA_964404165.1 uncultured Binatia bacterium (SeqCode)
GGCACCACTCCGCCCCCTTTCCCCACCCGCGTGCTCACAACGCGCTCGCTCGGCGGCACCCACCAACCCCCAGGCCCCCATGCGACGACGGCGCGTCGTCGATCAGGACAGGTGTCCGGTCAGCGCTCGCCTATGAGGTAGGTGGCGCCGAGGCGGCCTACTCGGGCGGTGTGGATCGTGCCTTCGGGGAGCATCAAGCGGTCTCCCGGAGTCAGGGTCAGCTCGATGTCGTTGGCGCCGAAGGTGATTTCGCCTTCGATGCACCAGATGCTCTCGTCGTGGTCGTGGCTGTGCGGGGTGTACGTGGAGCCGGGGGCGTCGGTCCATTGCCAGACGGAGTAGCCCTCCGACTCGAGCTGGCGCTTGAGACAGGACCCGTCGGGAGTGCCGGGCCCCGGCCAGGAGATGCGCTCGAGCGTCATGGGATGAATGCCCGGACCGCCTGGGCGACGTTCTCGGTGGAGCCGGCGAAGAAGTGGTCGGCGCCAGGCAGGATCGTCTTCTCCATCGGGAGGGCGAGCTTCTCCAGACGCGCGAGCGGGCAGAACTGGTCGCGGTCACCGACCACCACGGCCAGCGGCACGGGCAGGGAGGCCGCAAAGGTCCAATCGAAGAAGGTGATCGGCGGCGCGACGGCGATCATGCGAGCGACGTCGGTATCGTCGGCGGCCGCCTGGGAGCCCACCCACGCGCCGAACGAATAGCCGACGACGACCAGCGGCACCGCCGGCAGCTCGCGGCGCAGCACCGCGATGGCGGCCCGCACGTCGGCGACCTCGGCCGGGCCGCCGCCGTAGCTGCCCTCGCTGCGGCCGACGCCGCCGAAATTGAAGCGCAGCGCGGCGACGCCAGCCGCCACCAGCGCGTCGGCCACGGCCACGACGACCGTGTTGTCCATGTCGCCGCCGTACTCCGGGTGCGGGTGGCAGACGACGGCGGCGGCGCGTGGCGATGCGGCCGGCATCGCCAGCGCCGCCTCGAGCCGCCGGGGCTGTGCCCCGACGGCGAGACGTCGCTCGAGCGTGGTCAGGCGGTGAGCGCCGCCACCTGCATCATGAAGGCCATGTCGCCCTCGATGCGCAGACGGCCGGTCATGAACGCCTCCTGGCCGTTGAGCTTGCCCTCCTGCATGGCCACGAAGTCGGCGATCTTCATCTTCACCGTGGTTCGCGGGGCGGCGGCGTTGTTGAACATCATCTCGATCTTGAAGGGGTCCTTCCCCTCGCGCGCCAGCTCCTGCGCCACCGTGCCCTTGACGGTCTTCACGCGCTCGCTGTTGTCGGGACGGCCCGGCCGGTTCGCCGGCAGCAGCAGCGCGATGCTCGCGCCGTTACGATTCAGGACCGCGTCACGCCAGTCGTCGGTGGAGAGCGTGAAGGTGAGGACGGCGTCCGCCTTCCCCTTCTTGGTGGTCATCTTCCCGTCGGCGATCTGCACCTGCCAGTCACCGCCACCGTCGCCGGTGAGGTGGTACTGGATGGCGAAGTTCTGCGGCACGGCGGCACCGGTCTGCGCCTGCGCCTCGAATCCCATCGGGAGAAGCTGCTCGAAAAACTGATCTGGGGTGACGTCCTCGGGCAATGCGGGCTGCTCGGCCATCGGTGGATCCTCCTGTTGTCCCGCCTAACTGCCACTGCCGCGGTGCGGCGGGCAAGACGAGGCGACCGAGCGGCTCCAGGGCTGGTCCGAGCGGTTCCTAGGGGCAGTCGACCGTGAAGCTCCACGCGATCGTCTGGCCGTTCACCTCGAGCGACGCGTCGTAGGTGCCACCCTTCGCCAGGGGATCCTTCGGCATGATGACGACGGCGTCGCGACCCCCGAGGACGTTGCGCCCGCTCGACTGGGACGCCGCATCGGGGTTCGTGTAGGTGCCGCCGTCGAAGACGCAGTGCTCGACCGGCGTGCCCCCGCGGGACAGGGAATGGGCCGTGACGGTCGTCCCGCCGAAGCCCGGTCCGGCGAGGACGATGAGCGGGAAGCCGCTCGGCGCCGTGTAGCCCGGGCAGCTCGCGAGCGGATCCGGCGACTCGTTGCCGTCGTAGCGGCCGACCGGCAGGACCATGCCGTTGGCGGGCAGCACCACCGGCGCGGTCGCCGGCACACCAGTGCGTCCCCGCAGCACGTCGAGCACGGCCCCCGTCTGCACCATGGCGCCCTGCTCGTGGAAGATGCCGAAGCCGCTCACCGCGAGGAGCGGATCGAGGATGCCGACGGCGTGGAAGGGGCCGGTCATCCAGGCGTCGATCGCCCAGCCCTCGCTGGCCTGGATGTCGGACGTGCCGGCGACGTTGCCGTTCTGGGCCGCCGCCAGGCCCTCGGCGCTGTAGTCCGGGCTCGACACGTCCTCGGTATGCCCCACCTGGTCCTCGCGCACGACGTACCTCGCATGGGCCAGCGCGCCCGCCGACCACGACGGATCCTCGCTGACGGGCGGCAGTCCCGCGAGCGCGCGCCAGCCGTTCACCGACGCGAGCCATCCGCCGAACGACGAGGCGCGGCACGTGCCGCCACCGGCCGGTCCGCCGCCGCCGCACGCCGTCTTGCAGCTCTTCCACGCCGCCTTGCAGTCGACCTTGGCGGCGGTGCGCTCGGTGCGCGCGCTCGCGAGGCACGCCTTGCGGGTCGCGGCATCGACGCCGCACGCCGCCTTCGCCGTGGCCCAGGCGCCGGCAGCGCTCTGCAGGCACGACTTCCGCTCCGTCTTGCAGGCGGACTTGCAGGGATCGGCGGCCGTGGCGGGAACCGCGATGGCCAGCAGCAGGCTCACGATCACGAGGACGCGCATGCCGATCAGCGTGGCACGGGTCGCGCCGAGTCGAAAGCGCGTATCTTCCTAGGCACTCCGCAACATGACTTCGAGCTCGGGCAGCCAGTCGTCGAGCGGCGTCTCCGACTCGACGCGGATCTCGAGCTTACCGTTCGGCATCCGGCGCACGCTCCCCGGGTGCTCGGGCTTGAGCGGGATCACGACGGCTTCGCGCGATATCTCGAGTCGGTCGAGCACCTCGAAGATGCGCTCGATGACGGGGAGGGTGACGGCGGTGAGGGGCATCCTCCGCTGATAGCCCGCGCGTCGCCTTGACTTCCAGCCGACGCCGCCGGCAGACGGAACGCCATGAGCCTGCCGCTCCTCGCCGGTGCGCTGATCGCCGCGTTGTGGGCCGCGTACGCGATCTACGGTCGCCTCGTCGCCCGCCAGTATGCGCTCGACGACGGCGTCACCACACCCGCGGTGCGGCTCGAGGACGGCGAGGACTTCGTCCCGACCGAGCCGTTCTACCTCTTCGGCCAGCACTTCAGCGCCATCGCCGCCGCCGGACCCATCGTCGGACCGATCGCGGCGTGCATGCAGTTCGGGTGGTTGCCGTGCCTGCTCTGGATCGCGCTCGGCGGCGTGTTCATCGGCGCGGTCCACGACTTCAGCGCGCTCATCGCCAGCGTGCGCCACCAGGCGCGCTCCATCGCCGAGATCGTGAAGGAGCATCTCAGCCGCCGCGCGTGGGTGGCGCTCATGCTCTTCATCTGGCTGGCCCTCATCTACGTCATCGTGGCGTTCACCGACGTCACCGCCAGCACGTTCGTCGGCCGCATCGACGAGCTCGACGGCGTCACGATCGACTTCCACGCCGGCGGCGCGGTGGCGTTCGCGAGCGGCGCCTACCTGACGCTCGCCATCGTGATGGGCGTCGTCGAGCGCTGGCTCCGTCCGCCGCTCTGGCTGACGACGCTGATCTTCGTGCCGGCGACGCTCGGCGTGGTGTGGCTCGGCACGCAGTGGTCGACGCTGCTCGAGCTCGAGGTGGCGAATCCGCAGAAGGTCTGGGGCGTCGTGCTGCTGGTGTACTGCTTCGTCGCCTCGCTGCTGCCGGTGTGGATGCTGCTGCAGCCACGCGGCTATCTCGGCGGCTTCGTGCTCTACCTCGTGCTGGCGACGGGCGTCATCGGC
Source organism: uncultured Binatia bacterium (SeqCode) (assembly GCA_964404165.1). Taxonomy (GTDB): domain Bacteria; phylum Desulfobacterota; class Binatia; order DP-6; family DP-6; genus DASYLJ01. Next base: position 3,947 of record CAYOIZ010000102.1, read on the forward strand.
ATCTTCTTCGGCGACTTCACGATCCAGCAACCGGCATTCAAGGGGTTCGACGTCGGCGGCAACACCGGGCTGCTGTTCCCGTTCCTGTTCGTCACCATCGCATGCGGCGCGTGCAGCGGCTTCCACGGGCTGGTGTGCGGCGGCACGACGTCGAAGCAGATCGCGCGCGAGTCGCACTGCCGTCCCGTCGGCTACGGCGCCATGCTGTGCGAGACGTTCGTCGCCCTGGTGGCCCTGGTGACGATCATGATCGTCAGCCCGAGCGTGAAGGCGCCCGCGGGTGCGATCTACGGGCGTGGCATCGGCGAGTTCATGAGCGTCATCGTCGGGCGCGAGCACCTGCTGTTCGCGACCGTCTTCGGCTCGATGGCGTTCTCGACCTTCATCTTCGACACGCTCGACGTCGCCACGCGCCTCGGCCGCTACATCATCCAGGAGCTGTTCGACTGGCGCGGCCGGGTGAGCGCCGTCGTCGGGACGCTGGCCACCGTCGCAGTGCCGTTCCTGTTCATCGTGACGGCAGAGCCCCCGGCACCCGGGAAGCCGCCGGCGTACATGGCGTTCTGGACGCTCTTCGGCACCTCGAACCAGCTGCTCGCCGCGCTGACGCTGATCGGCGTCACGGTGTGGCTGCGCCGCCTCGGTCGCCCGACGTGGTTCACCTGGGCGCCGATGGCGCTGATCCTCACGATGACGGTGTGGGCGCTGGTGCTGCAGGCGCGCACCGGCTTCACGACGTTCCGCGCCGCCGACGGCAGCGTCAACGCGACGCTGCTGATGAACGGCGTCGTCGCGGTGGCCCTGCTCGGGCTGGCGCTGTTCGTGGTGCTGGAGGCCATCCGCGCGCTCCGCGAGCCGCGCGAAACCCTGCACACCCCGAACGCCGCCGCGACGCGCTAGCGAGTCGCTCCGTCACCCGGAGCAGCATGGTGCGCCGGCTTCGCCGGCCGCACCAGATCGGTCGCGCGAAGCCGGAAGGCCCCACACTCGCCCCGACCCGACCCAAGACAAGGTCTTGGGTCGCATACTACCGGATGGCGTCGCAGCCCGTGATGTCGCGCCCGACGATGAGCGTGTGCATGTCCCACGTGCCCTCGTAGGTGTTCACCGTCTCCAGATTCATCATGTGACGGATCACGGGGTACTCGTTGACGATGCCGCTGGCGCCGAGCACGTCGCGCGCGAGCCGCGCGATCTCGAGCGCGAAGCCGACGTTGTTGCGCTTCGCGAGCGACACCTGTTCGGGGCGCGCCTTGTCGGCGTCCTTCAGACGACCGAGGCGCCATGCCAGCAGCTGCGCCTTCGTGATCTCGTTCAGCATGTGCACCAGTTTCGCCTGCACCAGCTGGAAGCTCGCCAGCGGCTTGTCGAACTGCGTGCGCGCCTGCGCGTAGCGCAGCGCCGTCAGGAAGCAGGTGCGCGCCGCGCCGATCGCCCCCCACACGATGCCGTAGCGCGCCTGGTTGAGACACGAGAACGGCCCGCCGAGCCCGCGCGCCTCGGGCAGCAGGTTCTCGGCGGGGATGCGCACGTCCTCCAGGATGAGCTCGGACGTGATCGACGCGCGCAGCGAGAACTTGCCCTTGATGTCGGGCGCCGAGAAGCCGGGCGTCCCGCGCTCGACGAGGAAGCCGCGGATGGTGTCGCCCTCCTTCGCCCACACCGTGGCCACGTCGGCGATCGAGCCGTTCGTGATCCAGCGCTTGGTGCCGTTCAGGACGTAGTGGTTGCCGTCCTTGCGCGCCTTCGTCTCCATGCCGCCGGGATCGGAGCCGTGGTCGGGCTCGGTGAGGCCGAAGCACCCGATGGCGCGCCCCGCCGCCATCTCGGGCAGCCAGCGCTGCTTCTGCGCCTCGGTGCCCCAGCGCCAGATGCTGTACATCGCCAGCGAGCCCTGCACCGACGCCATCGAGCGCAGGCCCGAGTCGCACGCCTCGAGCTCCTGGCAGATGAGACCGTACGCGACCGCGGAGAGCCCCGCGCAGCCGTAGCCCTTCAGATGTGCGCCGAAGAAGCCGAGCTCGCCGAGACGCGCGATCAGCTGGCGCGGAAACGTCTCGCGGCTGTGCGCGTCCTCGATGATGGGATTGGCCTCACGCTCGACGAAGGCACGCGCCGTGGCGGCGATCATGCGCTCCTCCTCGGTGAGGAGCTCCGCGATTCCGTAGTAGTCGACGTCGCCACCGTTGATCATTCCGCGTTCCTTCCGCGCCGGGGTTGGAAGAGTGCGGGACCACTGGTATGAGCAGTGCTCACGCTCGCTTGCCGACGCATTAGCCGATGCACCTGGAAACCCTGAAGGTGTTCTGCGACGTGGTGGAAACCCGCAGCTTCTCCACCGCCGCCTCGCAGAACTTTGTCACGCAGTCGGCCGTGAGCCAACAGGTCCGCATGCTCGAGGAGCGCTACGGCCGTCGCCTCCTCGAACGCTCGCGCGGCAACGTCCAGGTCACACCCGCGGGCGAGATCCTGTACCACGCCAGCAAGGAGATCGTGCAGCTCTACCAGGCCATGGAGGGCCGCCTCGCGGCCGAGGCCGAGGTCGTGAGCGGCACCGTGCGCGTCGCCACCGTCCACTCGATCGGGCTCTACGAGCTGTCGGCGCCGCTCAAGAGCTACCTCACGGCCTACCCGGCGGTGCACGTGCACCTCGAGTACAGCCGCTCGAGCAAGATCTACGAGGACGCGTCGCGCGGCAAGATCGACTTCGGCATCGTCGCCTATCCCGGTCGCCGTCCCGGCATCACCGTGCTGCCGTTCCGCCAGGACCGGCTCGTGCTCGTCGTACCGCCGACGCACCCGCTGGCGCGCAACAAGCAGGTCGCGCTCGCCAAGCTGTCCGGCGAGCCGCTGGTGGGATACGAACGCGACATTCCCACCCGCAAGGAGACCGACCGCATGCTGCGCCGCTACGGCGTCGACCTGCGCTACGTGATGGAGCTCGACAACATCGAGACCATCAAGCGCGTCGTCGAGATCGGCCGCGGCATCGCCATCCTGCCCGAGCCGGCCGTGCGCCAGGAGGTGAAGGCCAAGACCCTCACCGTCGTGCAGCTCTCCGACGAGGTATTCCTGCGGCCGCTCGGCATCATCCACCGTCAGGGGAAGCACTTCTCCCCCGCCGCCGAGAAGTTCATCGAGTTCCTGCGCACGGCATGACGATCGGTCGCGCCGTCGTCCTGCTGCTCCTCGCCACGGCGGTCGCCTGTGGCGGCCCGCGCGCGGGCCGTGGCGGCGGCGGGGCCTGCATGCGGCTCGAGTCGGAGCGCGTCGTGCGCGGCGAGACACTCTGCGAGGACGTGTGGACGTGCTTCCGTCCGCCGAACGGCATCCTCGACCGCGTCGGCCTGCGCCGCCTGGCCCCGTGCAACGACGCCACCGGGCCGATCGTCCTCTACCTGCCGGGCATGCATCAGAACGCCGAGTTCATCGGCAACGACGCCAGTCACGACCTGCGTCTCTACCTGGCGCAGGCGGGCCTCCGCACGTGGAGCCTCGACTGGCGGACGCATGCGCTCCCGGCCGACGCCACGCCCGACCAGCTCGCCGTGGCGTCACGCTGGAACGCCGAGACCTTCCTCGACGACGCCGCCTGGGCCGCCGAGTTCGTGCGCGGGGCGGAGCACGGGCCGCTCTTCGTCGCCGGCTTCAGCTACGGCGCCGGCGCCGCCTACGGGCTCGCGGCGCGAGGCGACCAGGCGATCTCGGGTCTGGTCATCATCGACGGCGCGCCCGCCGACGGCAGCACGCCGCCGGGCGATGCCGCCATGATCGACGTCGCCGGCAGCCGCCTGCCGTGGCCGCAGCGCGAGCAGCTGCTGCGCACCGTCCTCGCGAGCCCTGCCAACCCCTCGCCCGTCGCCGGATACCGCACGGCGGGCGCGGCCCTTGGCGACATCCTGTTCACGTCCCCGTCGTTCGGGGGCAATGGCGCCCTCTCCGCCGCGCGTGACGGGGTGTCCGACATCCACGACATCGCGCTGCTGCTCAACTCGTACGACCGCTGGTGGCCACGTGCCACCCTGGGCGGCAAGGCCCCGTCGCCGCGCACGATACCGGTCCTGGCCTTCGCCGCCGGCAACATGGGCCCGAAGTGGCTCGAACGGGTCCGCGCCGGCGCCACCGCCTTCGGCGGCGACCGCGCCTCGGTCAAGGAGATCCCCCTCCACGGCCACATCGACCTCCTGGTGGGCCGGCTCTCGGTCACCGAGGTCTTCGAGCCCATCCGCCGCTGGGTGAGCTCGGCCCCCGCGCAGCCCAAAGCCCGCTGATCTCGGGGCGGATTCTTGACTGCTCGCGGCATGGCCCGGATACTTCGCCGTCATGCAAAAGCTCCGCGTCGCCGTCGTCGGTGCCACCGGCATCGCCGGCCAACAGGCCCTGGTCTCTCTCGCGAACCATCCCTGGTTCACGGTGACCACCCTGGCGGCGTCGTCGCGCACGGCGGGCCGCCCATACGCCGAGGCCATCCGCGACAAGAACGGCGCCCGCCTGTGGTGGTGCAGCGAGGAGCCCCCGGCGGAGTTCATGGGCCTGGTCGTGCAGGACGCCTCGAAGCTCGATCCCACCTCGGTCGACCTGATCTTCAGCCTGATCGAGTCCGACGCCGCGAAGGAGCTCGAGCCGAAGTATGCGGCCGTCACCCCGGTGCTGAGCAGCGCGTCGGCGTACCGCTACGAGGCCGACGTCCCGATCCTGGTCCCGGGCGTCAACATGGTGAGCCACTTCCCGTTGGTGGCGCACCAGCGCAAGCAGCGCGGCTGGAAGGGCTTCGTGCTGCCGCAGTCGAACTGCACGACCGTGGGCCTGGTGGTGTCGCTGAAGCCGCTCGTCGACGCCTTCGGCGTGAAGCGCGTGATCCTCACCACCATGCAGGCCATCTCCGGCGCCGGCCGCGCCGGCGGCACGCTGGCGCTCGACATGGTCGACAACCTCGTCCCCTTCATCCCCAAGGAGGAGGAGAAGGTCGCCACCGAGACGGGCAAGATCCTCGGCACCCTCGTCGAGGGCGGCATCGCGTCGTATCCCGCGGCGGTGGGCGCCACCTGCACGCGTGCGGGCGTCCTCGACGGGCACACTGCGGCGGTCAGCGTCGAGACGGAGCGTCCGTGCACACCCGAGCAGGCGGCGGAGGTCATGCGCGCGTTCCGTGGCGACTACGGCGGTCTCGACCTGCCGTCGGCACCGTCGCAGCCCATCGTCGTCCTCGACGATCCGTTCCGGCCGCAGCCGCGGCTCGACCGCGACACCGAGGGCGGCATGGCCACCAGCGTCGGCCGGATGCGCGCGGAGCCGGCGCTCGGCAACGGCATCAAGTACGTCGCGCTGTCGCACAACACCCGCATGGGTGCCGCGAAGGGGCTCGTGCTGGTCGCCGAGTACCTGAAGAACGCCGGACTGCTCGCGGGGTGACGGCGGCGGTGGCAATCGCCGCGCCGGCTTGCTAACGACCGCGCACCATGCGGCTCGCCATCGTCGTCACGCTCCTGCTCACCGCCGGCCCCGCCATGGCCGCGCAGTATCCGGGCTGGGGCGACACCGGCTGGACCTACGCCAGCAAGCGCGACTGCTGCGCCGGTGCCATCGCCATCGCACAGGACTACAGCGCACAGGCGTGCTTCGAGTCCGGCGGCCAGCCCCGTCCGACGACGGGCCAGCAGCGCGGTACCTGCCAGGCGCAGTGGATGCAGGACGGCGAGGGCAACATGCTCTACCGCTGCTACGGCGAAGCCGCCGTCTGGTGCCGCTAGCCTAGGACGCGGCGCGCACGCGCTCGAGGCGACTCTCGAACCAGGCGGCCCAGCGATCGGCGGCGGCGCGAACGTCGCCCCACGTCTGCAGCTGCTGTCGCCGCCGGCGATCGACGCCCATCGCCAGCACGGCTCCGCTCATGGCGTCGCTCAGCTCGCCCTCGAGGGCGGCGGCGTCGACGAACGCCCGCGTCGCCGGTGCGAGCGGCTCGTCGGTGGGGAAGGCGCCCGTGGGCGGGACCTCGTACGTGAAGACGTCGAGCACCGCGTCGTCCTGCCGTGCCAGCGTGAGGCCGAGGCGGATGCGGAGCACGCGCGGCGCCGGCTGGGCGACGAGGGGGTAGGACCGCTCGAGCCGTGACTGCACGGCACGTTGCAGCTCGAATGCCAGGCGCTCGAGGTCGGCGGGCGGAATGTCGGCGAGCGACTGCTTGCCGCTGCGCCAGATCGTGACCGGCTCGAACAGGATGCGGTCGTATCCGTCGAGGCGCGCGTTCGGATCGCGGTACACGTACGTCGGCTGATCCGGCCCCCCCGGTACGAGCCGCGAGTAGTCGTCGAGAAATCCCGACATCTCGGGTGCGGGCGGGAGCGGCACGCGCTTCGCGCAGGCGACGACGACGAGCGCGACGATGACACCGGCCGCGGCGAGAACTGCTCGGTGACGCCGACGAAATCGCGGCGCGACGGGTATTGTCGCAGACACGTGATGCGCATATCGGCTCAGGGGCGGCGCTGGCAAGCAACCCGAGTCCCGGCTGGCGCGACCGGGCAAGCATGACGCGCTCCGATCGCGCGATCCTACGAACCGACCGAGGGGAGCCACGATGAAAAAACGATCCGGCAAGCCGTCGAAGGCGAAACGCCGCGCGCCTGCCGCCCCGTCTGGCAAACGCACGCTGACGCCGGACATGCTCCGTCGCATCGACGCCTGGTGGCGCGCGGCCAACTACCTCTCGGTCGGGCAGATCTACCTGCTCGACAATCCGCTGCTCCGCCGGCCTCTCGAGCGCGCGCACGTGAAGCCCCGGCTCCTCGGCCACTGGGGCACGACACCCGGGCTGAACTTCGTGTACGCGCACCTGAACCGGGTGATCCGTGAGCACGACCTGAACGTGCTCTACGTGACCGGCCCCGGCCACGGCGGCCCCGGCATCGTCGCCAACACCTATCTGGAAGGGACCTACAGCGAGGTCTACCCGAACGTGTCGCGTGACGAGGAGGGCATGCAGCGCCTCTTCAAACAGTTCTCGTTCCCCGGCGGCATCCCGAGCCACGTGGCGCCCGAGACGCCGGGCTCGATCCACGAGGGTGGCGAGCTGGGCTACGCGTTGTCACACGCGTTCGGCGCCGCGTTCGACAATCCCGACCTGATCGTCGCCACCGTCATCGGCGACGGCGAGGCCGAGACCGGTCCGCTCGCGACCGGCTGGCACGGCAACAAGTTCCTGAATCCCGTCCGCGACGGCGCCGTGCTGCCGATCCTGCACCTGAACGGCTACAAGATCGCGAACCCGTGCTTCCTGGCCCGCATTCCCGAGGACGAGCTGCAGAAGCTCATGGAGGGCTACGGCTACCACCCGTACTTCGTGACGGGGCACGAGCCCGAGCTCGTGCACGAGGCGATGGCGACCGCGCTCGACGCCATCGTCGCCGAGATCCACGACATCTGGGGACGTGCCCGGCGGCGCGGATTCCAGGGTCGTCCGAAGTGGCCGATGATCGTGCTGCGCACGCCGAAGGGGTGGACGTGTCCGCCGCGCATCGACGGCAAGAAGTGCGAGGACTACTGGCGCGCCCATCAGGTGCCGATGGGCGACATGGACAAGCCCGAGCACATCCGCATCCTCGAGCGCTGGATGAAGAGCTATCGGCCCGCGGAGCTGTTCGATGCGAACGGCGCTCTCGTGCCGGAGCTCATGGCACTGGCGCCCACCGGCCATCGCCGCATGAGCGCCAACCCGCACGCCAACGGCGGCGGTCTGCTGCGCGCGCTGCGGCTCCCCGACTTCCGCGACTACGCGGTCGCGACCAGCGCGCCCGGCGAGGCCACGGCGGAAGCCACGCGCGTCATGGGCACGTTCCTGCGCGACGTGATGCAGCGCAACCTCGAGAGCCGCAACTTCCGTCTCTTCAGCCCGGACGAGAACAACTCGAACCGCTGGCAGGACGTGCTCGAGGTGACGAACCGCTGCTACACCGCCGAGATCCTGCCCGAGGACGACCACCTCTCCCCCGATGGCCGGGTGATGGAGGTGTTGTCCGAGCACCAGTGCCAGGGATGGCTGGAGGGCTACCTCCTCACCGGGCGCCACGGGTTCTTCAGCTGCTACGAGGCGTTCATCCACATCATCGACTCGATGTTCAACCAGCACGCCAAGTGGCTCAAAGTCTGTCGCCACATCCCGTGGCGGCGACCGATCGCGTCGCTCAACTACCTGCTGAGCTCGCACGTCTGGCGCCAGGACCACAACGGCTTC
>CAYOIZ010000103.1:0-11526 GCA_964404165.1 uncultured Binatia bacterium (SeqCode)
CCGCGACCCGCGCGAAGCTGACTGCGACCGCCGGCCGCGCGACGCAACGGCTGGCGCGCTCGTGCACCGACGCCGCCGTCGCGAGCCTCGCGCCGGCCGGCGACTGCGACGGCGTGACCACCGTGTCGGCGCTGGCTGCGTGCCTGCAGGCCACCCACGGCGTCGAGGCGGCCACGCTCATGGACGTCGCCGACCCCACCGACGGTCCGCTGTCGGAGGCGGCACGGCGCTGCCAGGCGAAGACCTCGCAGCAGGCGCGCGTGTTCGCGACCGGCCGTCTCCGCCTGCTGCAGCGCTGCAAGCAGCACCCGCCCACCGATCTCACGCCCGGCATGCACTGCGCCGAGCACCCGCGCACCGGGGCCCGCATCGAGGCGCTGCGTGCATCGGCGCTCTCGAAGATCACCGCGACGTGCACCGCGCCCGCGCTGGCCGGCCCGCCGTGCCGTGGCCTGGCGCCGGCGGGCGCCGTCGGTTCGTGCGTGCTCGCCGCCGCCGATTCCGCATCGAGCGGCGCGCTGGCCGCCGAGTTCCCGCTCGCGTCGTTCTGCGGCGACACCGGGGCCGCAGTCGACGCCCGCATCGACGATCTGCTGGCGGAGATGACGGTGGCGGAGAAGCTGTCGCAGATGCACGGCAGCGGAGCGGCCGCCGGCGGCGTGTGGCAGATGGCGTCGGTGCCGCGTGTGAACGTGCCCGGGCTCCACATGGTGGACGGACCGCGTGGCGTGAGCGCGGCCACCGGCACCGCCACCACCTTCCCCGTCGGCATGGCGCGCGGCGCCACCTGGGACACCGCCCTCGAGACCCAGGTCGGCGAGGTGATGGGCACCGAGGCGCGCGCCCGCAAGGCCGACGTGCTGCTGGCGCCGGCGATCAACATGCTGCGCCACCCGCGCTGGGGCCGCGCGCAGGAGACGTACGGCGAGGACACGCACCTGCTGGCCCGCATGGGCGTGGGCTTCGTGCAGGGCGTGCAGCGCCACGTCATCGCCAACCCGAAGCACTTCGCCGCCAACAGCATCGAGGACACGCGTTTCAGCGTCGACGTCGTGATGAACGACCGCGCCCTGCGCGAGGTCTACCTGCCGCACTTCCGCAGCGCCGTCCGCGACGGCAACGCGGCGTCGGTGATGACGGCCTACAACAAGGTGAACGGCGCCTACTGCGCCGAGAACGTGCCGCTGGTGCACGACATCCTGAAAGGCGACTGGGGCTTCCAGGGCTTCGTCGAGTCCGACTGGATCCTCGGCACGCGCAGCACGGTGCCGTCGACGCAGGCGGGGCTCGACATCGAGATGCCGAGCCCGGTCTTCTACGGCACGCCGCTCACCACCGCGGTCGGCAACGGCACGGTGCCGATGGCGGTCATCGACGCCGCCGTGCGCCGCATCCTGCGCGCGCAGCTCTGCTTCCGGCTCGACTCCGACCCACCCGTGCTCGACCCGTCGCAGGTCGAGACCCCGGCGCATGCCGCCGTCGCGCTGGCCGTCGCGCAGGAGAGCATGGTGCTGCTGAAGAACGGCGGCGCGCTGCCGATCGACCGCTCGACGACGACGTCGCTCGTCGTGGTCGGCGACCTCGCCACTCGCGTCAACCTGGGCGACGTCGGCAGCAGCACCGCACTGCCGGCATCGGCGGTCACCGCACTGGCCGGTATCACCGCCGACGCGCCCGGCGTCACCGTCACCCACGTGCCGTCGGGGCCGCTGTCGCCGGGCGACCAGGCGCTCGTCGCCGCGGCCGACGCCGCGATCGTCGTCGCCGGCCTCACCGCCGACGACGAGGGTGAAGGGCTCGTCGCCGCCGGCGATCGCGAGTCACTCGACCTGCCCGGCACGCAGAACCAGCTCGTCGCCGACGTCGCGGCGCTGAACGCGCGCACGGTGGTGGTGCTCGAGGGCAGCGGCGCCGTCACCATGCCGTGGCTCGCCGACGTCGAGGCGGTGATGATGGCGTGGTATCCGGGGCAGGCGGGCGGCACCGCCATCGCCGACGTGTTGTTCGGCGACGTCGTGCCGTCGGGCAAGCTGCCGATGACGTTCCCGCAGGCGGAGGCCGATCTGCCGCCGTTCGACAACGTCGCCCTCACGGTCCCGTACGACCTCTTCCACGGCTACCGGTACGTCGACCGCAACGGCACGGTGCCGCTGTTCCCCTTCGGCTTCGGGCTCTCGTACACCACGTTCCAGTTCTCGAACCTCGCCGTGTCGTCGGCGTCGCTGACCGACTACGGCCGCGTGCGCGTCACCGCCGACGTCACCAACACCGGCACGGTGACGGGCACCGAGGTGGCGCAGCTCTACGTCGGCTACCAGGGCTCGGCGGTCGACCGCGCGGTGAACGACCTGAAGGGCTTCACCCGCGTCACGCTCGCGCCCGGCGAGACGAAGACGGTGATCTTCGACGTGCGCGCCGCCGACCTGGCGTACTGGGACACGACGACCGACGGCTGGGTGCTCGAGCCGATCACCTACGCCCTGCGCGTGGGCTCGTCGTCGCGCGACCTGCCGCTCGAGGCCACGGTGACGGTGGCACCGTAGCGGACCGTCACGGCTTCGCCACCGCCACCACGCTGACGTCGATCACGCCCTCCGTCGCCACCACGTCGGAGAGCTGCTCGACGCGCGCCAGCCAGCCGGCCGTCGCGCGCGGGCTCACGCCGTAGCGCTCGCGGTCGAAGTGGTCGAGGTGGGCGCGGATGCGGAGCGCCGGCGGGCCGTCGCCGCCGAGCTTCGGCAGGTACGTCGCCGTGACCGCGATGCGCTCGCTGCCCTTGTCGTCGCGCGGGCGGCCGCAGACGTGGAACGTGCCGTCGGCGGTGAACTGGACGGGCTTGTCCGGGGTGACCGGGCCGGGGACGCGCGTCATCGGCACGGTGAGCTCGATGCGGCAGGCGTCGGGCTCGCTCTTCTTGTTGGTCGCCCACTGCTGGAAGTGCTCCGACTTGGTCGGCGTGTTGTCGACGGCGATCGACGTCAGCGGGATGGAGCACGACGCCATTCCCTGCAGCGCGGCCTCGTCGACGGTGATCGTGCAGCTCACCTTCGAGCTGACGGCCGTGATGCGCTCGCCGACGGCCGAGTCGAAGACGGCCGTCATGCTGTTGCCGAGGCCGTCGAGGTCGACGACGAAGGTGGTGTCGGCGCCGGCGGCGGGCCTGATGGCGGCGGCGAGGAGCAGCACGAGCGTGATCACGGAGCGCATACGCTCCGGATGCTCGGGGCGGATGGGCGTTACTGGAGCGCGGCAGGGTGTAGGATCGCCGCACCGGAAACGATCGGGGGTTCGAGGCATCGAAGCCCCATATCCCAAGCAGGAGCTCCGCATGAAGGCCCTGGCCGCATTCCCCGCCTCGAAGTCCATCCGCATCGTCGAGCACGAGCGCCCGCGCCTCACGACCCCCACCGACGTGCGGCTGCGCGTGCTCGAGGTGGGCGTCTGCGGCACCGACCGCGAGATCGCGCGCTTCGACTACGGCACGCCGCCCGACGGCTGCGATCATCTCGTCATCGGCCACGAGTCGCTCGGCGAGGTGGTGGAGGTGGGCAGCGCCGTCACCGATCTCGCCGTCGGCGACCTCGTCGTCCCCATGGTGCGTCGACCCTGCCCACACCGCGACTGCCCGGCGTGCCAGGCCGGACGCCAGGACTTCTGCTACACGGGCGACTTCACCGAGCGCGGCATCAAGGGTCGTCACGGCTTCCTCACCGAGGAGGTCGTCGACGACGTGCGCTACATGAACCGCGTGCCGCGCGAGCTGCGTCGCACCGGCATCCTCGTCGAGCCGCTCACCATCGCCGAGAAGGCGCTGCTGCAGCTCTGGCAGGTGCAGCAGCGGCTCCCGTGGGCGTGTCCGGTGGAGCCGGGGAAGGCGAGCGGACACTGCCACACCGCGGTCGTACTCGGCGCGGGTCCGGTCGGGCTGCTCGGCGCGCTGGCCCTGGCCGCCGCCGACTTCGACACCTGGGTCTACTCGCGCCAACCCGCGCCGAACGCGGTGTCGACGCTGCTCGCGGCGGCGGGCATCCGCTACGTGTCGTCGGCCGACGAATCGATCGCGGCGCTGGCCGGGCGGCTCGGCAACGTCGACGTCGTCTACGAGGCGACGGGTGCGGCGTCCATCGCCTTCGAGACCCTCGCCGTCATGGGCACCAACAGCGTCTTCGTCTTCACCGGCGTCCCCGGGCGTCGTGGACCCATCGAGGTCCAGGCCGACGCGCTGATGAAGAACATGGTGCTGCGGAACCAGATCGTCTTCGGCACCGTCAACGCCAGCCGCGAGGCGTTCGCGAACGCCATCCGCGACCTCGGCGTCTTCGAACAGCGCTGGCCCGGGGTGACGCAGCAGCTGGTGACGGGGCGCTTCCCGATGGAGGCGCACGAGCAGCTCCTGCGGGGCGAGACGACGGGGATCAAGAGCGTGATCGCGCTCTAGGGGACCCGTCTTTTTTTCCAAGACGTCGGTCCGTTCCGGGTGTAGGAGCAGGGCCATGACGACCACCACCCTGCCCCACGTCCGACACGGCGCCGGCACGGTCCGCCCCTACCTCTTCGGGAGCCCGGCGCTACGCGACTTCGTCCGCACCGTCTTCGAGGCCACCGAGGTCGAGGCCGTCGAGACGGGGAACGGCGGCGCCCACGTCGAGATGCGCATCGACGATTCGGTGGTCGTCCTCGAGGTGGGCGGCAGCTTCCCGCCGGGCACCGAGCTGACGCGGTCGTCGGTGTACGTCTACGTGCGCGACGTCGACGCCGTGTACGCGCGCGCCATGGCGGCGGGCGCCACGTCGATCGGCGCGCCCGAGGACAAGCCGTACGGCGAGCGCGGCGCCGGCGTGAAGGATCCATTCGGCAACACCTGGTGGATCGCGACGCATCGAGGTGAGTCGCCGGCGGCGGCGCCACCGGCGATTCCTCCCGGCCTGGCGCTCTACCAGATCTCGATCGGCCACTACGTGTCGCGCGCGCTCGATCTGGCCGCGAAGCTGGGCGTCGCCGACCTGCTGGCGGACGGCGCGCGCGACGCCGCCGACCTCGCGGGCGCGATCGGTGCGCACGCACCGTCGCTGCGGCGCGTGCTGCGGCTGCTCGCCAGCGTCGGCATCTTCGCCGAGGACGCCGACGGCCGCATAGCGCTCGAGCCGCTCGGCGAGCTGCTGCGCGAGGGCGTGCCCGGATCGATGCGCGCGTCCGTCATGCTCTTTGCCGGCCCCCGCATCCAGGACAGCTGGAGGGACCTCGAGTACTGCGTGCGCACCGGCGAGCCGGCGTTCCGTCGCACCGACCCCGACGCCGATCCCTTCACGGCGATGGCGAAGGACCCCGAGGCGGCCGCCATCTTCGACAAGGCGATGGCGACGTTCGCGCCGATGACGGCCGCCGCGGTCGCCGGCGCCTACGACTTCTCCTCGTTCGGCACCATCGCCGACGTCGGCGGCGGCAACGGCGCCCTGCTGATCGGCATCCTGCGCTTCAATCCGGCGCTGCGCGGCATCCTCTTCGACCAGCCGCACGTGGTGGAGCGCGCCCACGGGCAGATCGCCGACGCGGGTCTGACGGAGCGCATCTCGGTCGTCGGCGGCAGCTTCTTCGGCGACGTGCCGGCCGGTGCCGACGCCTATCTCCTGAAGCACGTCATCCACGACTGGAACGACGAGGACGCGACGGCGATCCTCGAGCGGTGCCGCGCCGCCATGCCGGCGCACGGCCGGCTCCTGATCGTCGAGGGCGTCTACCCGGCCCACGTCGACCGCTCGCTCGCGAGCCGGGGCGCCGCCGCCAACGACGTCAACATGCTGGTCTGCACGGGCGGACGGCAGCGCTCGAAGGCGGAATTCGAGGCCCTGTTCGCGGCGTCCGGCCTGCGGCTCACCCGGATCGTGCCGACGATGGCACCGGTCTGCGTGATCGAGGGAGAGCGCGAAAACAGGTGACAACCCGCCGTCGGCCGCGGTACGTCACCCGGATGCGCCCCCTCTACGCTCTGGCCCTGGCCCTCCTCCTCCCCGTCGTCGCCGCCGCCGGTCCGCTGACCGCCGTCCCCGCCGGCACCTTCACGTCCGACGCCGCCGGGGCCGAAGGCATCACGTTCGACCGCACCGGCCGCCTCGTCATCGGCACGGCCGCCGGCGAGATCCGCCGCTTCGAGGCCGACGGGTCGTATACCGTGCTCGCCAACATCGGCGACGCGCCGGCGGGCATGATGGGGCTCCGCGACGGCCGCGTGCTGGTGTGCGCCTACGCCGCCGAGCGCGTCTGGGCCATCTCGCCGACGGGCGCCGCCACGGTCCTCGCCAGCGGTATCCCCGGCGCCAACTTCGCGGTCGCCACCAGGACCGGACGCATCTACGTCAGCTCGTCGTCGACGGGGAAGATCGTCGAGGTCTCGGGCGGCACGCCGGTCGACGTCGCCAGCGGGCTCAACTTCCCGAACGGGCTCGCCATCGGCCCCGACCGCCAGCTCTACGTGGCCGAGCTCGGGGCGAACCAGATCTCGCGCCTCCCGATCAACAAGGACGGCACGCTCGGCGCCGCCGAGGTCTACGCCACCGGCCTGACGCTCGCCGACGGCATCGGCTTCGACCGGCACGGCAACCTCGTCGTCGTCGGCTTCGACACCATGTTCGTCGTCGACCGCAAGACGAGGCTCACCTCGACCCTCTCGACCGACGCCTCGCTGAACTGGCCGTCGAACCTGGCCTTCGGCACCGGTCACGGCTTCAACCGCCGCGACCTGTTCCTGGTGAACTACGGCCTACCGCTCGGCAGCGGCACGACGGTGGTTCGCTTCAGCGCGAATCACGGCGGGGCGAAGCTGCAACGCTGAACGGCGTGAGGTAGCCGGTTTCGACGAACGCGACGTCGGGCGTCCGGCGGGCGACCTCGGCGCGGATGGGTGCGGGGTCCACGGCCGTCGTCAGCGGCGGCATCCAGTCGTCGTGGTGGCAGAGCATGACGGCGCGTGCCCCGAGCAGCTCGACCTCCGACGCGATGAAGCCCGCCAGCGTGCCCTGCACCGGCTCGCCGTCGACGTTGCCGCGTCCCATGGCGGCGAGGATCGCCAGATCGGGACGGAGGTCGCGCAGGATGCCGCTCCAGTGTCCCGAGGTGTCCTTCCAGAAGATCGAGCCGGCCGGCGTCTCGATCAGGTAGGCGAGCGCGCCGCCGTCGCCGCGCGGCAGGCGATCGCTGACTTTCAGGTGCGACGCCACGTCGGCACCGAGCGCCCCGCTGTGCAGCATCGTCATGGCGCGGTCGATGCGCGTCGTGCGCTCCTGGTGCGCGATGCCGAGGTCGCCGAGGCAGGGATCGTCGGCGCCGCCCATCGTGGCCCAGATGCAGGAGTGCAGCGCCGGGAAGACGCGCACGCGGACATCCGGCGACAGCTGCACCGGCTCGCCCCCGGCGACGGCCATGAGCTGCGCTTCGGGAATGGCGTCGGCGTCGTGCAGCAGGCGCACCGTCTCGTGCGAGCCGATGACGGTGGCCCCGGTGCGGGCGGCGATGCGCTCGGCGCCCCAGAGGTGGTCGAAGTGCGAGTGGCCGACGAGCACGAAGTCGGCGCGCTCGACGTCGGCGGTGGTGATGCCGACGGGCGGCGCCGCCGGAACCCGGTCGATGTAGGCATCGAGGAAGACGACCAGGTCGCCGACGGTGAGCCGGAAGGTGGAGACCCCGAGCCACTCGAGCGTCACGCGCATGCCGCGGGCCTACACCGGTTCGAGGCGGGAGGGGAAGTCAGCGCGGATCGCCCGCGAGCAGCGCCAGCGCACGGGCATGCGCGGCCTCGAACGGATCCGCCCCACTCCCGAGCCCCGTCTGCGCGCTCGCGCCCGGCACCAGGAAGAATCCGCTCTGCACGAGGAGGAATCCCCACACCGCCAGCACCACGCCGTGGAGCGACGGCCCGCCGAGCCACGCAGCGAGGACGAGCCCGCCGACGAGGAGTACCGCCTCCGTCACCACCGCGCGCGCCGGCCGGCGGCGATACAGGAACACGCTGCGCCCGACGCCGAGCACGACGGCCAGGCCGAGCACGACCTCGCGCAGCCCGGGGGCGACGACGAGCAGCGCCACGCCCGCGACCAGTGCACCGAACGCCACAGCCACGCCACGGCGCCGGCCCGGGACGAGCCCGGCGAGATACGTCGCGGCCAGCGCCACGAGCCAGACTGCCAGCGCGCGCCGGCCGTCAAGCAACGGCGCCGCCACCAGGAGCCATGCCGCCGTCGCCAGCGCGGCGACGGCGGCGAACACGATGCTGCGTGCGAATCCGTCCCAGCGCATCACGCACCTCCCGTAGCGGCGGCACGCCGCCGCATGAGCTCGAGCTCCACCTCTTCGTCCGCGACGACCGGCTCGGCGACCCAGGGCTCGTCGGCGTCGCGGCTGCGCTCGCGCGCCAGCTCGGCACGAACCCGCGAGCGCAACGCCTCGAGCTTGCCCTCACGCTCGGTGACGCGCGCGGCGAGCTCGGCTTCCTCCGTCGTGCGTTCCGCCAGGCGCCCCCGCGCCGCCGCCAGCGCCCGCCGATGTGGCAGCAGGCGCCGGATGGCGAAGCGGGCGAGGTTGTCCTTGCCGGCCGCGAGCGCCAGCACCGTGTCCTCGTCGAGCGCGCCGATCTCGCGTTCGTGGTGCGCCGTCTCCTGGCCGAGACGCTTCACGTCCTCGCGCACGGCGTCGAGCCGCGCACGGGTGTCGTCGAGGGCGCGCTCGGCCTCGCGCAGGTACTGCTTCAGGAGGAGCGAGCGCTCCTCCAGCGATTCGACGACGCCGTGCGCGTCGGCGGTGAGCAGCGTGGTGATGCGATGGAACAGTCCGCGTGTCATGGCCCGTCTCCTCAGTACTTTCCGCCGGGACGGCGGGCGTCGTAGGCGGCGGCGCTGCCGGCCTTGCTGAGACGATTCTGCTTCCCCTTCTGGTCGGCGCCCCGGAACGCGTCGTCGACGCGCGCCTCGAGCGCGCCCAGCGACTCGAGCTTCTGCGCCACGTCCTTCGAGCGCAGCCGGTCGTTCAGCTTGCCGGTGTCGTCGCGGAACTTCTTCACCGTGGCCGCGGCCTCGTCGCGCTTGCCGGCCGCCACCTGGCGCGCGACCGTGGCCTGCATCTCGTTGAACTCCTCGACGACGACGGCGCGCTCCCACGTCGGCGTGTCGACGCTGGCGAAGAACGCGTCGTCGTCCGCGACGCAGGCGACCCGCGGCGTCTGCGCGAAGGCCACCCGGCGCGCCGTGTCGCCGTCCTTGTAGGCCACCGCGAAGCGGCCGAGGTCGCGCTCGACGACCGCGTCCTGCGGCACCGCCAGCGTCACCCAGATGCGGCGCTCCTGGCCCGCGAACAACGTGCCCGGACGGAAGACGACGTGGCCGTCACCGGTCGTCTCGAGCGGATAGCCGCCCGCGTCGACGACGCGCACACCGGCGGCGGGCGCGATCTCGACCGCAACGGCCGAGGCGACGGTGGTGCGCGCCGCGCCGAACTCGCGCGCGAACACGTCGCCGAGGTCGGTGGCGCGCTCGACGAAGTAGTAATTTCCGGTACCGGCGTCGGCGAGCGCGGTCATCAGGTACTCGTTGAAGTCGCTGCCGACGCCGACGGTGCTGAGCGGCCACTCGCTGCGCGCGGCGCGGCGGGCGCGGGCCACCAGCCCCTCGGGGCTCGAATCGCCCTGGTTGGCCAACCCGTCGGAGACGAGGATCGTGCGCGGGACGCGCCCGGCGGTGGCGCCCGCCTGCAGCGCGCTCAGCGCCAGGTCGAGCCCCGACGACATGTTGGTGCCGCCGAGCGTTCCGAGCCCCGACACGGTGGCGAGCCATCCGCGGCGCGCCTCGGGCGTCACGGCGGCGAGCGGGATCGTCGTCTCCGCGTCGTCCGCGTACGAGATCAGCGCGAAGCGGTCCTGCGGATCGAGCTGCTGGATCAGCTCCGCCACCGCCGCGCGGGCATGGACGAGCTTCTCCCCGTCCATCGAGCCGGAGCGGTCGAGGACGACGACGAGATCGGTCGGCACGCGTTTGGCGGCCTGCGTGCGCACGTTCGTCGCGCCGAGCAGCAGCTCCATGCGCACCAGCCCGTCGCCACCGACGCGGACGGCCGCTCGATCGAGCTGTCCGGTGAACGTCACCGGCCCGTCGACCGGCGCGGTGAAGCGCAGATTCGAGGTGGCCACGGGCGGCGTCGCCTCGCGGCTGCGGCTGGCCGCGCCGGCGAGCGCGGTGAGACCGAACAGCACGCCGGCAGCGAGCAGGCGGCGGCGGGTCGGGGGGGTGTGGGGCGTCTCCATCGGGGTTCTCCTTCTGATCGCAGTGTGACGCTCCGAACGCGCGACGAGGAGAGTGGTTTGGTAAACGGATCGTAAATTCGCCCGCCAGGACTTTACGAAGCATTACGTCGCCGCTTGGGGCCCCCCTTTCCGTTGACGAGCGGCTCCAGTTCCGGCGCCTCGCCGTAGAGCAGCTTGAGCAGGTCCACGCTCACGCCCTTCGCGAGAGCGGCCCGGGCGAGCATCGGGGCCTTGTCCTTCGGGACCTGTCCCGCGATCAGCCACTGCACCACCGACTCAGCCGTGGCGTTGCAGTAAGCGGCCGCCCACTTCTCGCCACCAATCGCGTCGACAGCGCGTTTCACCTCGCTGTCGCTCCAGGTACGGGTGCGGGTTCGTGCCATGGGGGCATCCTATAGCAGCCGCCCCACTCGTCACGCAACGGGTTACGCAATATAATTCTCAAGACCAACTTGCGTAACGCCTGACGTTCCGTTAGACAGGTCACATGCCGGGTGACGTGACGGATGGTTGGGACGCGGCGCGCGTGAAGGCGCTCCGCACCCGTCTCGGCCTGAGCCAGGAGCGGTTCGCGGCGCGCGTCGGCGCCACGGCCGGCACCGTCAACCGCTGGGAGGCGGGGTCACGCGCGCCGATGCCGATGGCGTGCGAGCTGCTCGACCGCCTCGAGCGCGAGGAGCGCGCCCGATGACGTCGGTCAGGATCGCGGGGTCATCAGTGCGCCCACCAGCCACCGACCTTGCCCACGACCCAGATGCCAAGACCCCACGCGCAGCTCTGGACGCCGGTGTTCGCAAAGAGCGTGCGTTCTTCGGGTTCGCGCGCGCCGAAGACCGCGACGCACGACACGAACCCGAAGATCATGATCAGGCCGCCGGCGAGCTGCACCCCTTTCCACATCTTGCTCGTGAGCTGGACCGTCTGGACGTGCTTGGCCGTGCCGGCGGCCGCTCGCGCGGGCCGGCCGCACTTCACGCACGCTGGGGCGAGATCGCTGATCTCGGTACCGCAGTCGGGACAGGGGACGAGGGCCACGCATCACCTCCGGAAGTAGCCCGGCTCGGCCGGGTCGCACTCGACGTAGTACACGGCGGGCTGGCTGTAGGCGCCGTTCGAGAAGATGACGCGCCCGAGTCCCTTGTAGCGGAACACGGTCTCGGCCGCGTTGTTCCCGAAGTAGAAGGGGATCCACACCTTGCCCGTGAGGTGGGCATTGGTGTCGGTCGGCTCGCCGATGAGAT
>CAYOIZ010000104.1:0-11263 GCA_964404165.1 uncultured Binatia bacterium (SeqCode)
GCACCCTTTTTCGCCACATGCGTATGCCGTACACGGCGGCCCTGCTGCGCTCCAAGCGCGAGCGCTGGGAGGCGTTCCGCACCGACGCCGCGCGCGTCCGTCGGTCCGGGCTCGCCGCGCTGGGCGAGGACGGCGTCGGCAATTTCGCCGCGCGCTACCGCGAGGTGACGGCCGACCTCGCCCGCGCACGAACCTACGGCGCCTCACGCGAGACCCTCTACGCCCTCGAACGCCTCGTGAGCGGCGGCCACAACCTGCTCTACCAGCCGGCGCGGCAGTCGCTGCGCCGCGCCACGCGCTGGCTCCTCACCGGCTTCCCCGCCCTCGTGCGACGACGCTGGCTGCCCATCACCGTCGCGTCGGTGCTGCTCTTCGGGCCGGCGCTCGGCAGCTATACGCTGCTCCGTCTGCGGCCCGACCTCGAGGCGCAGCTCGTCGCCCCCCAGATGATCGCGCGCGCCGACGAAGCACCACGTCGACGCGCCGCCGGCTCGGGCTACATCGACGTCCCCGACCTCGGGCACGCCTTCATGTCGTCGGCCCTGGTGTCGAACAACGTGCAGGTGGCGTTCACGGCGTTCGCCGCCGGCATCACCGCCGGGCTCGGTACCGCGGTCGTCATGATGCTGAACGGGCTGCACCTCGGCTCGGTCCTCGCCGCGTTCCACAACCGTGGCGCGCTCGACGTGATCGGGCTCTTCGTGCTGCCGCACGGCATTCTCGAGCTCACCGCCATCGCCATCTCCGGTGGTGCGGGACTGTGGATGGGCAGCGCGCTGCTGCTGCCGGGACGCTACACCCGGCGCGCCGCGCTCGCCCGCCGCGCGCCGGAATCGGTGGCGCTCATCGGCGGCGTGATCGTCCTGCTGATGGTGGCGGCGCTGATCGAAGGCTACGTGTCGCCGGCGGCGCTGCCCGATGCGCTCAAGATCACCGTCTCGGCGCTGTCGGCCGTGGTGCTCGGCGTCTGGCTGAGCCAGCGGGCGCCGGTCACAATGCCCCCCGGCGCTTGATCTCGATGTAGCGGTTGACGGCCGCCGCCACCGCCCCGTCGGGCGGGACGTCGGCCACCAGCACACCGGCGGCTCGCATGGCGGCGAGCGTGCGTGCACGTGCCAGCACCAGCTCGGCGGCGGCGGCGCGATGGAACACGGCCGCGGTGTCGGGCGCGGGCGCGTGGGCCGCCGCGAACAACTGCGGGTTGCGGATGGCGAGGAAGAGCGGCAGATGGCGGCGCCCGAGCAGCGCCAGATGCGTCGCGAGCGGGGCCGAGACCTCGCGATCGATGGCGTCGCCGAAGAACACGATCAGCGCGCGCTGCCCCAACACACGCGCCAGATGCGTCAGCGCACGGGGATAGTCCGGCTCGACGGGACGCGCCGCGAGCCCCGCGAGCAACGCCGGCAGCTGCCCCGGCCGGTGCCGTCCCGGCGGCAGCAGCGCCTCGATGCGATCCGAGAACGCCAGCACGCCGACCTGGTCGTCCCACGTCCGCGCCACTTCGGCGAGGACGCCGATGGCCGCCAGCGCGTGATCGAGCCTGTCGCCGTCGCCGACCTGCTCGGTCATGAGGCGACCCGTATCGACGCACAACATCACCGCCTGGCTGCGCTCGGCTTCGTACTGGCGCACGATCAGCTTGCGATGGCGGGCGCTCGCCTTCCAGTCGAGCTGGCGCGGGTTGTCGCCGCGCACGTACTCGCGCAGCGATTCGAAGGCGGTCCCGTCGCCGCGCTCACGCACGGCACGGAACCCCACGCGCCGCAGCTGCCGTCGGGTCGCCAGCAGGCGGTACGACCGGATCTCACGCAACCCCGGCACGACCTCGACGACCCGGCCGAGCGCGATCGTCCGCTGCGACCACGCCAGGCCGAACGGTCCGAGGCGCCGCAGGTGCAGCGCCGCAATTACGTGCCTGCCGCGCGCCTGCGCCCGCAGCGCAATCGGCAGCACCGTCACGCCGCGCGCCGCCAGCACGGCGTCGCGCGGCTCGTCCGCACCCGCCGCGGCCAGCGCCTCGGGGACGTCGAGCTGCATGCGCACGGTCCAGGCGCGCGACGTCGGGTTCGACAGCGAGAGCGTCGCCTCCGCCGCCTGCCCCTGTGCCATGCGGGCGGGGGCATCGACCGTCCCCTCGGGCCAGACCGGCCGCCGCGCGCGCGACGCGTCGACGAGCAGCAGCACGACGACGAGCGCATCGACGGCGAAGCCCGTCGTCGGATCGACCGCGACCACGAACGCGCCCGCGACGAGGGCCAGGAAGAACCGTCGCGACGGGATCACCGTGGCGCCTCGACCGCCCCCACCACGGCCGCGACACGCTCGTCCGCCACCGCCCCCTCGACCTCGGCGTCGGCCGTCAGCACGACGCGATGGCGCAGCACGGCGGGCGCCACGCCCTTCACGTCGTCGGGCACGACGTAGTCGCGCCCGGAGAGCACGGCCTGCGCCTGCGCGGCACGGAAGAGCGCCACCGCCGCGCGCGGGCTCGCCCCCAACGCCAGGCTGGGCTCGGTGCGCGTCCGTCGCACCAGCTCGACGATGTAGGCGCGCAGCGGCGGCGTCACCGTCACCCGACGGACCGCGGCGCGCAACGCGGCGAGGTCGTCGAGCGTGAGCACCGGGCGCACGTCGAACGTCGCCGGCTCGGTGGCGTCGAAGCCGCCGGCGTAGCGATCGAGGATGCCCACCTCGTCGGCGGCGTCGGGATAGCCGACGGTGATCTTCAGGAGGAAGCGGTCGAGCTGCGCCTCGGGCAGCGGATACGTGCCCTCGGAGTCGATCGGGTTCTGCGAGGCGAACACCGTGAACGCCGGCGGCAGCGCGTGCGTCATGCCGTCGACCGTCACCTGCCGTTCCTGCATCGCCTCGAGCAGCGCCGCCTGCGTCTTTGCGGGCGCGCGGTTGATCTCGTCCGCGAGCACGACGTCGGCGAAGATGGGGCCCGGGCGGAAGGCGAAGCGCCGCTGCGTCTCGTCGAGCACGGTGACGCCGGTGAGATCCGCGGGCATCAGGTCGGGCGTGAACTGCACGCGCCGGAAGGCGGCGTCGAGGCTCCGGGCCAGCGCCACGATGGCGAGTGTCTTCGCGGTGCCGGGCACGCCCTCGAGCAGCGCGTGTCCGCCCGCGAGCAGGGCCAGCAGCATCTGGGTGACGACGTCGCGCTGGCCGACGATGACGTGCGCGACCTCGTCGAGCACGGCCCGGGCGACGTCGCCGGCGCGCGCGGCCTCGTCGGGGGTGAGCGCCTCAGGGGCGGATCGCATGCGGCTCCTCCGTGAGCTGGTCGATGGCGCGGGCGAGCCGCGGCAGGTCGGGGGTACTGGTACCGTCGGCGTGACGGGTGACGTCGTCGACCGCGGCGCGCAACGCGGGACGGGTCGTCGCGAGCGCCTCGAGGCGGGCGCGGAACGCCGCCGGAGTGCGCGCACCGAGTCGCAGGCGGAGCTCGTCGAGCAGCAGGATGCCCGCCCGGCGCGTGGCACGTGCCGCGGTGTAGGCCGCGGCCAGGGCGTCGGCATGCTCGAGCGGCGAGCGACGCTGCGGCGGCGGCAGCTCGCGTGCCCGGCCGAGCCGGATGCCCGCCGCGGCCACCGCCAGCACGGCGATGGCCGCGAGCTGGAGCAGCGCCCATCCCGGCGCCGTGGTCGTGAGATAACGGCGCGTGGCACCCCACAGGCCGACGCGATCGTCGAAGCCGTGGTGGAACTCGTCGAACGCGATGCCCTCCTCGCCCGCGAGCCACGCGAGCGAGCGCAGGGCCAGCGGGGCTGCGCCGTCCGTGCCGAGGACGGCATTGGCCAGCGGCGCCACGTCGGCGAGGACGATGATCTCGCCGTTGCCCACGAGCACGCGCGCGGCGGCGAAGCGCTTGGCGCCGCGAGCGAGGAGCGGCTCGACGAAGACGTCGGCGCGCTCGGTCTCGCCGCGCACGATCAGCTGGCGAAAGCCGTCGACGCGATCGGGCGTCCCGTCGAGGAGCTGCGCCGACAGCGCCGTCGCTCGACGCGGGCGGACGACCGCATCGACGCGCGCGTGGACGCGCAGCGTGAGGCCGAGCCGCGAGAGGAAGCGGTCGTCGAGCAGCGAGGGAACGTAGAGGAGACGACCCCCACGCATGATCCGGCGACGCAGCGCAAAGGTTTCGAGCGGCGTGAGCGGGATCTCGGGCGCGACGATGGCGAGCCACGGACAGTCCTTGCAGTGCGGATCGAACGGCTGCTGCCAGCGCGACACCGGCAGGTCGAGCTCGCGTGCCGTCAGGTACAACGCCCGCAGGCCGCCACGTCCCGAGGAGTGGGTGCTGGCGCTGCGCGCGTCGGTGGGCGTCTGCTGCGTGCGGACGACGACGAGACCGACCACCACGACCGCCAGCGCGATCATCGCCAGCCGGTCGGCGTTCCCCCGCATCACTCCGGCACGCCCATCGCCGAGGCCGCGTCGCGCATGCGGGCGTAGACGTCGGCGGTCGCCGGACGCTCCCCGAACGCGAGCGGATAGAAGGCCGCCAAGAGCGTCCGGAACGGCCCGCGCGCAACGTCGCGAGGCAGCGCCCGCGCGTACTCCTCGCCGGTGGTGGCATCGTCGAAGCGCACCTGCCCGCGTGCGGCGAGCCACAGGACCACGCCGAGATAGAGGGCGCGCGCCGCCTCGAGATGACGGCCGGCATCCGCCGCGGCGGCCGCGGCGGCGAGTCGCTCGCGCGCCGTGCGCGTGGCGTCGTCGGGCACGGCGGCCTCCGTGGCGACGACGCCCGAGGGCGGCGGGCGCTGTCGCAGCCGACGCACGACGAGGACGGTCGCCGCGATCGCGAGCACCACCACGATGAGCTCCACCAGCCACGACGTGCCGACGACGTCCCCGAGCCCCTCGAGCATGACACGTCGCAGCCAGCTCCAGGCGGCACTCCACTGGCGCACGAGCCACCGCCACAGGTCGTCGCCGACGCTCTCCGGCGGCGGCGCGAACTCGCGGCGTGCCAGCACCCGGGCGAGGGCCTCCTCGATCGCACCCGGCGCGGGCAGCGTCGCCGATGGCTCCGCCATGCCGACTAGGTACCGGCCGGCGTCGGGACGACGGGCGGCGCGACCCGGGCGACCGCGAGCTCGACGTCGAGGCCGTCCTTGCGCACGCGCTGATCGTAGTAGAGCAGCGTCAGCAGCGCCGCCGTGAACGGCGTGCCGAGCGAGGAGATGAGCAGGCCGAGCACCAGCGACGCGACGAAGACGCCGCTGCCCACCATGCCCTGATCGCTCATGACGGTGGCGACGCCCTCGCCGACGCCGACCAGGAAGCTCGGCACGCCGACGATGACCGAGCCCACCAGCCAGACCACGCTGATCTTCCAGAACGCACCCCGCGACAGCACGGCCGAGCGACGCAGGAAATGCCGCGTCGGCTCGAGGACGGCGATCTGCAGGACGGCGAAGT
This sequence comes from uncultured Binatia bacterium (SeqCode), assembly GCA_964404165.1. Taxonomy (GTDB): domain Bacteria; phylum Desulfobacterota; class Binatia; order DP-6; family DP-6; genus DASYLJ01. The sequence continues at coordinate 5,431 of CAYOIZ010000104.1, forward strand.
AGCGCAGCGTGAGCCACGACGACGGCACCAGCACGATCAGGACCAGGACCATCACGAGCAGCAGGTACGAGAGCACCGTCAGCCCCGACCGCTCGGGCGTCATCGTCCAGCCGATGTAGGCCGCCCCGGCGAACAGCGGCGAGCAGGCGAGCAGGACGACGGCGGAGGCGAGGAACACCGCCAGCATGACGGCCCCGGTTCGGCGCAGGCCGACCTGCAGCCCGCGCGCCAGCTCCGGCTGACCGCCGAGCAGCGCCACCGACGTCTCCGACGTGAGCCCGACGAGCGCGACCATGCCGCCGAAGCTGCTGACGAGGCCGCCGATCGTCGGCCAGACGAGCCGCAGGAGCGCCCCCGGGAGCAGCAGCACGGCGGTCGTCGTCACCATCACGAGGAAGTTCCGGCGATAGATGGAGAACGCGCCGTCGAGGATCTCACCGATGGAGAGCGGCCGGAGTCCCGTCATGGTGTGACCAGACAGCAAGAAGCACACCAGGCGCCGGGGCGCCACCGCCGGTCGGCCGCGCGCCACGCGCAATGGCGAGGTGCCGACGCGCGCGCCATCGCGTTGACGCCCACCTACCCCGGCAGCACGCGGCCGAGGATGGCGAAGTAGCGCTCGAGGAGCTGGCGCGTGAGGCCCCAGACGACGTGCCGCTCCGGCTCGCCCACCAGGATGCCGGGATAGCGATTCGCGCCCCACGGATGGGTCACCGCGTGATTCGGATCCAGCAGCCGCGCCACCGGTACCCAGAACACCTCCCGCACCTCGTGATTCGGCACCAGCCGCGGCGGTGCCTCGAGATGGTAGACGAACGCCGACAGCGTGAGCGGCACGACCGGCCCGGCGAGGTCGTCGAGGCGCCCGAGCAGCTCGGCCGTGGCGAGGTCGATGCCGACCTCCTCGTACGTCTCGCGCTCGGCGGCGGCGCGCGCGTCGGGATCGAGCGGCCCCATGCGGCCACCGGGGAAGGCCATGTGCCCCGACCACGGATCGCCGGTGCGCTGCGCCCGCTCGATGAAGAGCATTTCGAGCCCCTCGGCACGCTCGTGCAGCAGGACGGCGACGGCCGCGCGCGGCCCGTCGCCCTCGGCGAGGACACGCGGCGGATGCCGGCGCAGCGCCTCGCGTACCTCGTCCACTGCTCGCACGAGGCGGCACGATAGCGGCGTCACGCCGCCGTGGATAGTCGTCGCACGAGATCCCAGACGATGGTCGCGATGGTCACGAGGATCAGGCCCGCGAAGAGGCGCCGCAGCGTCCGCGCCCCCAGCGAGCGGCTCGCCCGCGCGCCGAGCTGCGCGCTGATCGTGGCCCCGACGAGCAGCACCATCGCCAGCTCGAGGTGCACGTGGCCGCGCAACGCGTGCACGACGGTGCCGACGGTCGCCGTCGCACACAGCATGGCGATGCCCGTCCCCGCTGCCTGACGCACCGGGAACCCGAATCCGTAGACGAGGATCGGCAGCAGCGCGATACCGCCACCGATGCCGAGGAACCCGCTCAGGAACCCGAGCCCAAGCCCGACGTACGCGATCAACGTCGCCGACACCCGTCGCAGCGGCACCGCCGGCAGATCGACGAACGGCGGTACCCGCACCCGCGACAACGGCCCCCGCCGCACGTGCGCCGCGGACTCGAGCGCGCCCCGTCCACCGCGGCCGAACATCACCGCCGCCACCAGCAGCACGACGACGTACCCGCCATCGGCGACGAGTCGCACCAACGAGATGTTGCCGGCACCGACATGAACGGTCCCGAGCCCCGCGAGCGCATCGAGCGCCCGCGCCCCCGCCTCGACGCCGAGCATACTCCCCGCGACGGCGATCAGATCGAACCGGATCTCGCCCTGCCCCATCTGCTGGTGACGAATGAGCGCCGCGACGGAGGTCCCGATCATCTGGCAGAGCCCGGTACCGACGGCGACCTCGAGCGGCACGCCGAACACGACCGCCAACAACGGCGTCAGCAGAACTCCTCCACCCACGCCGAACATCCCGGCGACGTACCCGACGACGACCCCAAGCACGGCGACGCCGGGCAGCCAGACGGCGTGCCCGTCTATGACGAGCGTCAGCACCTCAGGCCCCCCATCTCGGCGGCGTGGGGCGTTCGTGCCGGGGGGCCGCCGAGAGAGCGAGTCAGGAGCACGCGGGTGGGGAAAAGGGGCGGGGTGGTGCCGTGCGAGTGTCGAGCGAGCCGGCGGCTCCCCGGCACGAACGCCCCACGCCGCCGCAAAGACACTAGATCGAGTAGTCGACGCGCCGACGTCGCCCGGTCCGCCGCTCCCAGATGCCGAACGCGCCCGCCATGACGAGCCCCCAGACGGCGGGCACGACGACGCAGATGGCCGCGTACCACATCACGCGAACGTGTCGACAGGCAGCGGCGGTTGCCGCGGCGCCGGCAGGCTGTCGTACAGATCGGCCACCAGGTCGGAGCGCAGCTTCGCGTACCCCGGATCGTTCCACAGGTTCCGCCACTGATGCGGGTCGGCGGTGACGTCGTACAGCTCGCCCTCGGTGCCGTCGTAGCGGATGTCGGGCGCGGGCCGCTTCGAGCCGAACGCCTTCAGCAGCTTCGCGAGCTCGACGCCGTAGTCGCGTGTCGTCGGCTCGTAGACGGTGCAGATGAAACCGTCGCGGTAGATGGTGCGCAGGTGCATGCCGATCTCGCGGAACTGGCTGTCCCACTCGGTGAGGACGCGCTGCCGATCCGAGCCCGGCGCGGTGGGCAGCGGCCTGCCCTGCACCCATTCGGGGATCGGCACGCCGGCGATCTCGCAGAACGTGGGTGCCAGGTCGAGCTGGCCCACCGGCTCCGTGATCACGGCCGGCGTGACGCCTGCCGACGGCGCCGGACGCCAGACGAACGGCAGCCGCATCAACGAATCGACGTGGTACGGCCCCTTGTAGAGCAGCCCGTAGTCGCCCTGCAGCTCGCCGTGATCGGTGGTGAAGAGGACGTCGGTGTCGGCGTCCCAGCCACGCTCGGCGATGCGACGCAGCACGCGACCGCACGCCTCGTCGATGAGCTCGTTCTCGACGTGGGTCAGCGCGTTCACCTCGCGGATCTGATCGTCGGTGAGCCGCGACGGCACGAACGACATCGGGCCGCCCTCGTTGTTGCGGAAGCGTCCCTCCCACCAGTCGAGCCAGTGCCGCGGCTTCTGCGCCAGGATATCGACGATCTTCTCCGGACTGCCGGGATGCCCCGGCGGCAGGTCGAGATCCTGCCAGCGCACGCGCCGCGCCTCGGACGCCGGCGGATCCCACGGATGGTGCGGATCGGGGAAGCTCATCCACACGAACCAGTCGGCGTCGGCGGGCAGCGAGTCGAGGTACGCGATGGTGCGATCGGCCACCCAGTCGGTGTGGTAGTGCTCGCGCGGGATGGGATTGTAGGCCACCTCCGGCGCCCCGGTGTCGCCGCCACCTTTCGCCGAGAGCAGCGTCGCGAAGCCCGCCGTCTCGTCGGGATGCTCGCGCTGCAGGTAGAGCGAATAGTGCCAGCCCCCGATGGGGCTGTGCATCGCCAGCTCCATGTGGTCGAAGCCGCGATGCGGCCCCACCGAGCCCTCGCGCGCCATGCGGTTCTCGAACCAGCGACCGCCCATGTCGAACGCCGGGTCGAAGTGCGCCTTGCCGAGGAGCGCCGTGTGGTAGCCGTGCGCATGCAGGTGCGCGGCCACGCTGGGCGCGTCCATCGGCAGCGCGACGCCGTTCGCCACCACGCCGTGGGTGCGGACGTACTGTCCCGTCAGCATGGTCGAGCGCGCCGGCATGCAGACGACGTTCTGGTTGTGCGCACGGCGGTAGTTGATGCCCGTGGCGGCGAGCCGATCGACCACGGGCGTGCGGGCGATGGTACCGCCGTTGCAGCCGAGCGCGTCGTAGCGCTGCTGGTCGGTGGTGATGAAGAGGATCTTTCGGCCCATCGGGTTCAGTCCTTCCGCGGCAGGTCTTCGAGCATCGGCGTGCACGCCACCATGAGGGTGCGCTCGAGGGCGCGCTCCCGATCCTCGTTCGCCTCGCGGTAGGCGGGCCCCGTCACCATCTCCAGGAAGGCGCGGCGCGACGGGTACCACGTGAGCGCAACGACGTCCCACGACTGCGAGGCGTCGCCGACGAGCACCTGATCGCTGCGGCCGGCGAACAGCAGCTTGCCGCCGGCAGACTCGACCATCGGCACGGCGCGCTCGGCCCACCGCGCGAATGCCGCGCCGCCCGCGCCACCGCCCGAACGGAACGCGGCGAGGTTGAGCATCACCACCGGCCCCGTGTCCGTGCTCTGGGCCAGCTCCTGGAACTGTTCGAGATTCGGAAAGATGGCGCTCATGCGGCACCCCTACACCCTCGTCGTCTAGCGATCGAGTTCCAACTTGAAGGGATTGCGGCGTACCCGATGGCGCGGTCGGTACGCGAGGACGTCGTCGAAGCCGGTGCCGGCGAGCACACGGTCGACCGTGGCGCGACCAGCGCCATCGAGCGCCGAATAGGCTCCCTGCACGCGTTGCAGCATCCACGACGTGTAGGGCAGCGTGATGCGCTCGACCTCGATGCCGCGGAACGTGCTGGTGTGCATGCCGACGATGCGCGGCAGCTCGCCCGTCACGAGTGGCGAGGTGTCGACCCACTCCTCGAACGCGCGCACGTTGTTCAGCACGATCGGCGCCGTGTCGCGGCCGGCGACGGTGAGCAGCGCGCGCATCGTCGGCGCGATCTCGTCGTCGGCGAGCCAGGTGCCGGCGACGTCGTCGGAGCCGGGGTGGTTCATGCGCTCGATCCAGTGGCAGGTGCGTGGTGCGGTCGCGCGCAGCAGGCGGCCGGGAACGGCGTCGTTGTAGAAGTGGGCATAGAATGGGCCCATGAGCGCGCAGTCGGCGAGCGACGGGTGGCCGCCGAGCAGGTAGGGATGCTCGGCGAAGTGCGCCTCGAGAGCCGCCAGCGTGTCGTGCGTGTGGGCCTCGATCGCCGGGATCGTCTGCTCCTGGACGCCGATCATGCGCGTGAAGTTCTGGACCGCGCCGGCGAAGCGATCGGCGCCGGCCTTGGATCCCATGTTGGCGGCGAACTCGGCGAGCGCCTTGGTGGCACTCTCGGGATAGCTCCAGCGCCAGTGGACGCCGGGGATCAGGAGGAACTCGTCCGTCCACAGCTCGATGCAGTAGGCGGCGAGGCGCTGCGCCGGCGTCGTCGGAAAGAGCGCCGGCGCAGGGAAGCACTGCTCCAGCGCATCGAGGATGTCGCTCGAATCCTGCCAGGTCTCGTCCTCGGGCGTCACGACGACGGGGATCATGGCGAGCCCGGTACGTGGACGGATCACCTCGCGGCTCGCTTTGGTGGTGGCCAGCAGCTCGACGAACGGCGCGCGCTTCCAGCGGAACGCCGGCCGCACCTTCTGCGAGAAGTAGGAGATCTCACTCGAGTAGAGACGGTAGACCGGGTCGGACGACGCCATGGGGTGGCGATACAACAGCTTGCACATATGGTGCAATAACCAGCCGGGTCGCGGCGACCCCGTCGCCGTGCTCTACCGGCCGCCATGGCTGCGACCTGGGGCATCAACTGCCCGCTCTGCAAGAAGCTCGTCGGCGGATGGGACAAGCGCTGGAAGACGCCCGATCCGGGGCTCAAGCGGTACCTGCACGATCACATCAACGCGGAGCACCTGGATGTGCCGTCGGAGCAGCGGCTGAAGGCGATTCGGGAGGCGGAGGGGGGCGGTTCCCTGTACGCGCGACTCACGTAGCGTCGCGCGGTGGGCGGCCGTGGCGCGCGGTGCCGCCGGCTGCGCGCGGCGATCGCACGGCACCACCCCGCCCCCTTTCCC
>CAYOIZ010000105.1:0-11210 GCA_964404165.1 uncultured Binatia bacterium (SeqCode)
GCGCTCGCCGCGGTGGCGCTCGACGAGTTCGGCGCCGGCGGCAGCACGCTCGCCCGTCGGGTCGCCGTGGCGCTGGCCGCGAAGGTGCCGGCGCCGGTGGAGCCGATGAGCGCCCCCGTCGACGTGGAGGAGGCCTCGGGTGTCCACTGAGACCGCGACGCCGCCGGCGCTGCGTGGCCTGACGCACGCCTTCGAGACGTTCACCGCCGCGACCACGCGGCTCGAGAGCGAGTACGCCGCGCTGCGCGCGCGCGTCGACACGCTGACGAACGAGGTCGAGGAGAAGAACCGGCTCCTCGCCGCCAGCGTCGAGCGCGAGCGCCGGCTCGAGGCCGAGGCGCTGCGGCAGAGCCGCCTCGCCGCGATGGGCGAGATGGCGGCGATGCTGGCGCACGAGGTGCGCAACCCGCTCGGCGCCATGGAGCTGTTCACGGGCCTGCTGCTGCAGGACCTGCGCGCGCAGCCCGATGCGCTGCGCCTGGCGCGGCAGGTGGCGGCCGGCATCACCGACCTGAACCACCTGGTGACCAACCTCCTCGAGTGGACGCGCACGCGCACGGTGGCCACCGAGGTCGTCGACTGCTGCGCCCTGGTCGAGGACGCGTTGCGCTACACCGGCGACCTGCGCGCCGCGCACACGGTGACGGTCGAGCGGCGCTACGGCGGGGGATCGATCCACGCCAGCGCCGACGCCAACCTGCTGCGGCCCGTCCTGCTGAACCTGATCCGCAACGCCCTGCAGGCGATGCCGGACGGGGGGACGCTGACGGTCGAGGTCGGGGCGGACGGCGGCACGGTGACGATCGCGATCGGCGACACCGGCCTGGGCGTGCTGCCGGGTGAGGAGGACCTCATCTTCCGGCCGTTCTACACGACGCGCGCCAAGGGGACGGGGCTCGGGCTGGCGGTGGTGCGGGAGCTGGTGGGGGCGATGGACGGGCGACTCGCGTTGGCGAGCGAGCCGGGGCGCGGCGCCGTGTTCACGGTGACGGTGCCGGGAGTGGACGGGGCATGACGGGGACGGAGACGCGACGCATCCTGGTGGTGGACGACGAGGCCGGTATGCGCGCCGGGCTGGCGGAGGTGCTGCGGCGGGGCGGCTACGCCGTCGAGCTGGCGGTGAGCGCCGAGGATGCGCTGGTACGCCTCGAGCAGGGCGGCACCGATCTCCTGCTCACCGATCTGAAGCTGCCGGGACGTTCCGGGCTCGAGCTGCTGTCGGAGCTGCGTCGCACCGACAGCGAGACGCCGGCGATCGTCATCACGGCCCACGGCACGATCGAGGACGCGGTCGCCGCGATGAAGCTCGGTGCCATCGACTTCCTCACCAAGCCCTTCTCCCCGGGCGACCTGCTGCACCTGGCGACGCGCGCGCTCGCCGAGCGCGGCGCGCCCGGCGTGATCCGTCGCGCCCGCGAGACCGCACCGCGCCGGGGCATCGTGTCGCGCGATCCCGCCATGCTGCGGGTGCTCGAGATCGCCGAGAGCGTGGCGTCGAGTCGCGCGCCGGTGATGGTGCAGGGCGAGAGCGGCACCGGCAAGGAGCTGCTGGCGCGCCACCTGCACGACGCGGGTGCGCGGCGGGGGCGGCCGTTCGTCGCCGTCAACTGCGCGGCGCTGCCACGCGACCTCCTCGAGAGCGAGCTCTTCGGCCACGAGCGCGGCGCGTTCACCGGGGCCATCACGCGCAAGATCGGCAAGTTCGAGCTCGCCAACGGCGGCACCATCCTGCTCGACGAGATCAGCGAGATGGAGCTCGGCCTGCAGGCGAAGCTGCTGCGCGTGCTGCAGGAGTACGAGGTCGACCGCGTCGGCGGCATGGCGCCGGTGCCGATCGACGTGCGCGTCGTCGCCACCACGAACCGCCGCCTGCGTGAGATGGTCGACCGCGGCCAGTTCCGCGAGGACCTGTTCTATCGCCTGATGGTGATTCCGCTGGTCCTGCCGCCGCTGCGCGAGCGCCGGGCCGACGTCGATCTCCTCGCCGACCATTTCCTGCGCCGCTTCGCGACCCAGGGGCGAACCCTGCGCCTGTCCGACGGGGCGCGGACCGTGCTGCGCGAGCGCAGCTGGCCCGGCAACGTGCGCGAGCTGGAGCATGCGCTCGAGCGCGCGGCGCTGCTGGCGCGTGGCCCCGAGATCACGGCCGAGGAGCTGCTCGATCGCGATCCGTCGCCGCCGCGCCTCGGCCTCGGCAGCATGGCGGGGCTCACGGTCCGCGAGATGGAGCGGCGGCTGATCCTCGATACGCTGCGACGCACCAACAACAACCGCACGCATGCGGCGCGGCTGCTGGGCATCAGCATCCGTACGCTGCGCAACAAGCTGGCCGAGTACCGCCAGCACGGCGAGATGGATGCGGCGCTCGCCGCGGAGGGCTGATCCGATGCCGATCCCGACGACGACGCCACTGTTCGACCCGACCCTCCAGGGGTTGTCGAACGCGCTCACGGTGCACGAGCGCCGGCATCGCGTGCTCGCCACCAACATCGCGAACGTCGAGACGCCGGGCTACCGCGCCCGCGACACCGACTTCCGGCGCGCACTCGATCAGGCCTTCACGACCGCCGGTGCCCCCGGCACCACGGACCCCATGCCCGCAGCGACGCGGATGCACGAGGACCTCGAGATGCCGGCCCGGGCCGACGGTAACACCGTCGACATCGATCTGCAGATGGCGAAGCTCGCCGACAACACGGGCCGCTACGCCGCGCTCGCCCGCATCCTGGGCAAGCGCATCTCCCTGCTCCGGCAGGCCATGGATGGAAGCCGCTGATGGACGTGCTCAGCTCGACCTTCGCCATCTCCGCCAGCGCGCTGCGCGCCGAGCGCATGCGCCTCGACGTCATCGCGTCGAACCTGGCGAACGCCAACACCACCGAGACGCTCGAGGGCGGCCCGTATCGCCGGCGCAACGTCGTCTTCGCCGCGCACGAGCTGCGCAGCGACTTCGGCGCGACGCTGGGCGAGCTCGGCGCGCTCGGCGCCCCCCCCGGCGTCACCGTCTCGGACGTGGTGGAGGACGACACGCCGCCGCGCATGGTCTTCGACCCCGGCCATCCCGACGCCAACCCGGAGGGCTACGTCGCCTATCCGAACGTGAACCCCATCCTGGAGATGGTGGACCTCCAGGCCGCGACGCGTGCCTACGAGGCCAACATCCAGGTCGTGACCGCGACGCGGCGCTTCTCGGACGCGGCGCTGTCGATCGCCGGCTGAGGTCAGCGCCGATGGATGCCACCAGGATCGTACCCGGGCTCATCCCGCTGCCGCAGACGGAGGTGCCGGGGGTCGGCGCACCGCCGGCGGCGGGCGGGCCGTCGTTCGGCGACGTCTTGAAGGACTCCCTCAACACGGTGAACGACCTCCAGCATCAGGCCGACCGCGCCATCACTGATCTGGCCACCGGTGGCCCGACGTCACTGCACGACACCATGCTGGCCCTGGAGAAGGCCGATCTGTCGTTCCGCCTGATGATGCAGGTGCGGAACAAGATCGTGGAGGCCTACCAGGAAGTCGTGCGGATGCAGGTGTAAATGAACGCACGCGTCCAACGACTCTGGCAGGACCTCGAAGCCTTCTTCTCGGCCCTGCCGCTCCGCCGGCGACTCATCGTCGCCGGGACGGGCATCGTCTCCATCGCGCTCGTGCTCGGGCTCGCGTGGTGGGTGCAGCGGCCGCTCATGAAGCCGCTGTTCACCAACCTCTCGCAGCAGGACGCGTCCGCCATGGTGGAGGCGCTGCGCGAGGAGAAGGTGGAGTACGAGCTCGACGACGGCGGCCGCGCCATCCTGGTGCCGTCGGAGCGTCTCTACGAGCTGCGCCTGTCGCTCGCGAGCCGCGGCCTGCCCGAGGGGGGCGGCGTCGGCTTCGAGATCTTCGACCGCCAGTCGCTCGGCCAGACCGACTTCCTCCAGCACCTGAACTTCCAGCGCGCCCTGCAGGGCGAGCTGGCGCGCACCATCTCGCAGCTGGGCGGCGTCGAATCGGCGCGCGTCCATCTGGCGCTGCCGGAGCGCTCGCTGTTCGTGGCGCAGGATCGACGCCCGTCGGCGTCGGTGGTGGTGAAGCTGGCGCAGGGACGCACGCTCGGGCGCGCGCAGATCGACGGCATCGTGCATCTGGTCGCGGCCAGCGTCGAGGGCATGGACGCCGACGGCGTCACCGTCGTCGACGAGAGCGGCCGCATCCTCTCCGACGAGCGCTCGCAGGGCCTCGACGTGCCGGGCGGCTCGACCGAGGCGCTCGAGTACCAGCACGCCGTGGAGCGCACCGCCGAGGAGCGCATCGAGACCATGCTCGGCACGGTCGTCGGCCGCGAGGGGGTCATCGCGCGCGTCGCCGCCCAGCTCGATTTTGCACGCGCTGAACGCACGGAGGAGCGCTACGATCCCGACGGTGCGGTGGTGAAGACCCAGCAGGCGACGAAGGAGGAGACGATCGGCGCCAAGACCGCGGGTGGCGCGCCGGGCACGCAGTCGAATCTCACCAACGATCCGATCGCCGTCGAGTCGCCGCAGGGGCCGACGTCGCACCGCAAGGAAGAGCAGCAGACGTTCGAGATCTCGAAGATCATCTCGCGCACCATCGCGCCGGTGGGGCAGGTGCAGCAGCTCTCGGTGGCGGTGCTGGTCGACGGGACGTGGAAGGACGAGAACGGCACCCGCACCTTCGTGCCGCGGCCGCAGGACGAGCTCGACCGCCTGAAGGACCTGGTGAAGAGCGCCATCGGCTTCAACGAGGAGCGGGGCGATCGCGTCGAGGTGACGAGCGCGCCGTTCCAGGCCGTGGACACCGAGGCCGGCGGCGAGGGCATGCTCGGCGCCGTCGGGCGCTGGGCGCCGTCGATCCTGATGCGGCTGCTCGGCATCGGCTTCGCCGCCATGGCGCTGCTCTACGTCGTGCGCCCCTTGCTCCTGAGCCTGGCCGTGCGCCGCTCGCCGATCGGACCGAACGGCGAGGTCGACATGAGCGACATGGCCGCGGCGGTGGGCCAGCTCACCACCGAGAACCTGCAGCTCACCCAGAAGAACCCGGAGCGCGCCGCGCAGCTCGTGCGCGAGTGGCTCTACGAGGACGCCGACGCGACCACGCGTTCGGCGTGACCCATGGCCGATACCGCACTCGCACCGCGCAGCCCGAAGCTGCCGCCGCACCCCATGGGGCTCGACAAGGCGGCGATCCTGCTGCTGACGCTCGGGGCCGACGCCGCCGCCTCGGTGCTGAAGCACCTGAGCGAAGGCGAGGTGCGCCAGATCTCCGCCGCCATGGTGCGCATGCGCACCATCACGCGGCCGGAGGCGGCCGCCGTCCACGAGGAGGCGTGGCGCTGGCTCACGAGCCGCGCCGGCTTCCTGATCGACGGCGAGTCGTTCGTCCGCAAGCTCATCACCGCCGTCGCGCCGTCGCGGCCGTCGCACGAGCAGGACGCCATGCGCGACCTGACCCGCACGACCACCGAGTCGGGCCCGTCGCTGGCGAGCCAGCTCGAGCTCATGGCGCCGCAGGCCATCGCCCGCGTCATCGGCACCGAGCATCCGCAGGTGATCGCGTTCATCGTCGCCAACCTGGGACCGCGCCAGGCGGCGGAGGTGCTCGGGCTGCTCCCCGAAGAGCTGCACGCCGACATCGTGCACCGCATCGCGGAGCTGAAGACCGTCGCGCCCGAGCTGGTGGCCGAGGTGGGCACGCTGCTCGCGGGCCAGGTGCAGAGCCTCGGCGGCGCCGCGGTCAGCACGGGGCGCACGCTCGGCGGCACCAAGCTCGCCGCCGACATCATGAACCTCGTCGACAAGGGCGTGGAGTCGCGCGTCTTCAGCGACCTCGACGACAGCGCGCCCGAGGTCGCGGAGACGATCCGCAACCTGATGCTGACCTTCGAGGACCTGATCCGCCTCGACAACCGCGGCCTGCAGCTGCTGCTGAAGGAGGTTGCGCGCGAGGACCTGATGCTGGCGCTCAAGACCGCCAGCCCCGCCATGCAGGAGAAGGTGTTCGCAAACATCTCGGCGCGCGCCGCGGAGATCCTGCAGGAGGACATGAGCACCATGGGGCCGGTGCGCCTGAAGGACGTCGAGAAGGCGCAGGCGAACATCATCACCGTGGCCCGGCGGCTCGCCGAAGAGCAGAAGATCCAGCTCGGCGGCGGAGGGGACGATGCCCTCGTCTGACGGCTTCCATCCGCTCGCCGACCCGGTGACGCCGGCGCCGGCCTTCCGTCCGCTCGGCGGACCGACGCCGCTCGCGGCCGACCTGGTCGGCGACGTCACGCCCGCGGCCGAAGCGCCGGAGGCGGCGCCGGCCGAGCGGCTCGAAGACCATCCGGCCTTCGCGGCGGGGCTGGCCCAGGCGCGGGCCGAGCACGCCGTCGCCGTCACCGAGATGCAGCAGACGCTGGCGCAGGGACTGGAGGCGCTCGCGACCTTCCGCGAGGATCTGCGCACCCGGTACGAGCGCGAGCTGCTGCTGGTGGCGCTCGGCGTGGCGCGCAAGGTGGTGCAGCAGGAGCTGGCCGACCATCCCGAGATCTGGCTGACGATGATCCGCTCGGCGGTGAAGCAGGCCGTCGACCGCGAGCGCATCCTGATCCGGGTGCCGCCCGCGCTCGCCACCTGGCTTCTCGAGCAGGCGCCGACGCTGCGCGCCGCGCTGGAAGAGGTGAAGGAGCTGCAGATCGTCGACGACCCGAGCCTGCCACCGCTCGGCTGCGTCATCGAGAGCCGCTACGGCGACGTCGACATCGGCGTCGAAACGCAGCTCGGGGTCGCCGAGCGCGCGCTCGTGGGAGCCGAGGTCTGAGCATGGTGCCCGGCATCGACTTCTCCCGCGCGCAGCGCGACCTCGCCGAGCTCAACCCGGTGCGGGTGAGCGGCCGCGTCACCGACGTCATCGGGCTCGTCGTCGAGGCCACGGGGCCCGGCGCGCCGGTGGGCTCGGTGTGTACCATCGGCGGCTCGCGCGACGACCCCAACGGGCCGACGATTCCCGCCGAGGTGGTCGGCTTCCGCGCCGGTCGCGTGCTGCTGGCACCGCTCGGCGATCTCGAGGGCGTGTCGCCGGGCAGCCGGGTGACGCTGGTGCGCGAGCGCCCCCTGGTGCGCGTCGGCGACGCCATGCTGGGGCGCATCCTCGACGGCCTCGGCGCACCGCTCGATCGCGGCGGCGCGCTCGACTGTCGCGCCGAGTACCCGCTCTACGGCCAGCGCATGAATCCGCTCGACCGCACGCCGATCCGCGAGCCGCTCGACCTCGGCATCCGCGCCATCAACGCGCTGCTGACGTGCGGCCGTGGCCAGCGCCTCGGCATCTTCGCCGGCTCGGGCGTCGGCAAGAGCGCGCTCCTCGGCATGATGGCGCGCTACACCCGCGCCGACGTCAACGTCATCGCGCTGGTCGGCGAGCGCGGCCGTGAGGTGCGCGAGTTCATCGAACGCGACCTCGGCGACGCCATCGGGCACTCCGTCGTCGTGGTGGCGACGTCCGATCAGCCGCCGCTGGTCCGCATCCGCGGCGCCTTCCTGGCGAGCGCCATCGCCGAGTACTTCCGCGACCAGGGCAAGGACGTGCTGCTCATGATGGACTCGCTGACGCGCGTCGCCATGGCGCAGCGCGAGGTGGGCCTGTCGGTGGGCGAGCCACCCGCCGCGCGCGGCTACACGCCGTCGGTGTTCGCGCTGCTGCCGAAGCTGCTCGAGCGCGCCGGCCGCGGCCCGCAGGGCAGCATCACCGGCCTCTACACCGTGCTGGTCGAGGGCGACGACATGAACGAGCCCATCGCCGACACCGCCCGCTCGCTCCTCGACGGCCACATCGTGCTGTCGCGCAAGCTCGCCAGCGACAACCACTATCCGGCCATCGACGTGCTCTCGAGCATCTCGCGCGTGATGCTCGACATCACGGGGCCATCGCAGCAGACCCAGGCCGGGCGCGTGCGCTCGTGGCTGTCGACGTATCGCGAGGCGGAGGACCTGATCCAGATCGGGGCCTACACGCGCGGTGCGAGCCCGGCGATCGACGAGGCCATCACGCGCCTGCCCGCGATCACGACGTTCCTCCGTCAGGCGCTCGGTGAGCCGGCGTCCCTGGCCGATGCAGAAGCCGCCCTCGGGGCGCTGGTGAGGTAGGGATGGCATTCCGCTTCCGACTCGATCGCGTGCTGCGACTGCGTGGCCAGCTCCGCCGGCTGGCGCAGGACGAGATGCACAAGACCATCGGCGCGATGACGCGCGTGCAGGACGCCATCGCCGCCGAGCGGGCGTCACGCGAGGGCGTGCGCGCCGTCGAGGACGCGGCCGCCGGCAGCGAGTTCACCGGCGCCGAGCTGCTGCGCTGGCGCGCGTTCGAGGCCGCGGCGGCGGCGCGGGAGCGCGTCCTCGAGCGCGAGCGCGCGACGCTGTCGGCGACGCTGGTCCACCAGCGCGAGACCGTCCTCGAGCGGCGGCAGGACGAGCGCAAGCTCGAACGGCTGCGCGAGCGGGCTGCCGAGCGGTTCGAGGCCGCCAGCGAGCGGGCCACGGCGATCCTGCTCGACGAGCTGGCGCTGCGGGCGCGGAGGGAGCGGGCATGAAGCTGCTGCGGACGCTGGTGGTGGCGAGCCTCGTCATCAAGATGGCCGTGCTCGGCACGTGGTGGGCCGGGGTCGTGCGCGCGAGCTCGCCGGCCGAGGCGGCCGACGCCGAGGCGGCCGGGGGGGGCGACGCCGGCACAGCGGGCGACGTCATGGCGCGCAGTCGCGGCTTCCGCGAGGTGCTCGACGCGGTCGCGGCACGCAACAAGGAGCTCGACGCGCGCGAGCAGGCGCTGGCGGCGCGGGAAGCCGGGCTGGCGGCGCTCGAGGCGAGCGTCGCCGAGCAGGTGGCGCGTCTCGAGACGCCGGCGGGAACGGCGCCGGCCGCGACCCGTCAGGCGAAGGCCGCGGCCCCGAAGGCGGGTCCGGCGAAGCCGGCGAGCGCCGGAGCTGCGGCGCGTCCCGAAGGCGCCCAGCCCGAGGTGACGCGCGTGTACGAGTCGATGAAGCCCGACGAGGCGGCACCGATCCTCGACCGGCTCGACGACGCCACGCTGCGGCTCGTGCTGGGCCGCATGAAGGAGCGACAGGTGGGGGCGCTGCTGGCGGCAATGAGCCGCGAGCGGGCGGTCGCCGTCACCAAGATGCTCGCCGACGGCCCGGACGGGACCGACGCGAGCGGAGACGGGGCCCGATGAAGACCGTACTGCTGGTCGACGACACGGAGGTCATCCGCGTCGTCGTCGCCGCGTTCCTGCGCCGCTATGCATGCACGGTCGTCGAGGCCGTGAACGGACGGCTCGGCCTCGAGAAGGCGCGCGAGATCAAGCCCGACCTGATCCTGCTCGACGTCGAGATGCCGGAGATGGACGGCATCGAGGTGCTGCGCAATCTCCGCGACGATCCCGAGACGCGGGCCATCCCGGTCATCATGCTCACCGCCCAGTCGGCCAAAGAGGTCGTGATGCAGGCCGCGCGCCACGGGGTGCTCGCCTACATCGTGAAGCCGGTCAACCGGCAGCTCTTCGACAAGGAAGTGGCCAAGATCCTCGGCGGCGGTGCCGTGGCCGAGCCGCCACCGGCCGCGGCCGAGCCCGCGGCACCGGCGGTGCCGAGCGCCATGGTCGTCGACGACAGCCAGCGCGTCGTCGACGCCGTGCGGACGCCGCTCGCCACGCGCGGGCCGGTGATCGTCTGCACCAGCGGGTTCGCGGCGCTGGAGCGGTTCCAGCAGGACCATCCGCGCATCGTCATCCTCGACCTGACGTTGCCCGACATGGACGCCTTCGATCTGCTGACCGCGATGCGGCAGGTGGACGACGGCAGCGCGCGCTTCCTGGCGCTCACCGTGCGCGGGGAACCCGAGCAGGCGGCGCGTGCGTTGCGGGCGGGCTTCTGCGCCGTCGTCGAGAAGCCGGTGCAGGCCGCCGACCTGCTCGAGAAGGTCGCCGCGGCGATCGGCGATCAGGTCGACGACGTCTGGATCGAGTGGGTGAACGACATCCCGGTGCTCGTCTTCCCGGCGGCGGACGCCGCCGCGTTCCCGCGCTTCACGCTCGCCGTGGGCAGCATCGTGCGCGACATCGTCGACGACGGCGCCGACCGGCTCGTCATCGACCTGAGCGGCGTCGTCGACCTGACCCCGGCGATGGCGCGCGTCCTGCTGCGTCTCGTCGACGAGGTGCGGACGCGCGGTCTCCGCGCCGCCCTCTGCGCACCGAACGAGAACATCGTGCACCAGCTGGGCGAGATCAACGAGACCCGCGGCCTGCTGTGCGCACGCTCGCGCCCCGAGGCGATGGCCGCGCTGGGTCCGGAGACCGGCGAGGCGTCGGCGCCCGTCATGGGGCCGGCACCGTCCGAGCCGCCGCAGCCGAAGGCTGCCGCGGTCCAGGCGGTGGTGACGAAGACCTAAGGGCGACCCAAGACCATGTCTTGGGTCGAGGAAACCCCCGAGCGTGGCGCGACGGTATCCGCGCGACCGGCGTGTCGCGGCCGGCGAAGCCGGCGCGACATGGGAAGCACGCATGGGGGCCGGATCGCACTGCGGCAGCAGTGCCACCAGCCGGCGCGTCGTCGTCAGGCGATCGGAGCAGTATGGCGCGCCGGCTTCGCCGGCCGCGCCAGGGTGGTCGGACGCGACGTGTGGCCGCATGCTCGGGGGTTTCCCGACCCAAGACATGGTCTTGGGTCGCGCCTCTAGGTACTTCCTTCCCGGCGGGCGCAATCTGCCGGCCCGCACGCGCCACGCGCCCCGTCCCTAGAGGACGGCGTCGCGGCACCGTCCTTGCTGACCATCCACCGGACGATGGTCGTGATACCTGCCACGAGTGCGCCAGCCGATCCGGCGACGGCGACCGCAGCGGCTGCCGCAGCGCCGGCCGCTGCCGCGGGCGATGTCGCGTCGCTCGTGCTCGACTTCGGTGCGTTGCTGGTGGCCCTGCTCGGTGGCACGGCGCCCGACGCCGCGGCAGCGCAGGACGGCGCCCCAGCCACCGCCGACGTCGAGACGGACGACGCGGGTGACGAGAAGCCGACCGTCACGGGTGAGACCCCTGCGACGGCCATCGCTGCCGCGGCGACCGTCCCGGTGGCGATCGTCCCGGCGCCGGTCGTCGCGCCGCTCGCCGCCGCCGATGGTGCCGTCGCCGAGAGCCAGCCGTTGCCGGCCCCGGCACCCGCGCCCGCTGCTGCGCCCGTCGTG
>CAYOIZ010000106.1:0-10654 GCA_964404165.1 uncultured Binatia bacterium (SeqCode)
CTTCCACATCGACGTCGACTACCGAGAGCACCACCACCTCCTCGACGAGCTCCACGTCGACCAGTACCTCCACCTCGACGTCGACCACCGAGAGCACCACCACCTCCTCGACGAGCTCGACGTCGACCAGCACCTCCACGTCGACGTCGACCAGCACGTCGACATCGACGACCTCCACCTCGACCAGCACCTCGACGTCGACGAGCTCCAGCACTTCGACCAGCTCCAGCACGACGACGACGAGCACATCCTCGACCACGACCACGACCCTCGGCGGCCCGACTTTGCCGCCCAACGTCGGTGGCACCGGAACGATCACGTTCGGCCTTTCGGGGGCGAGCGCGGGCGACACAGGCGGTCAGAGCGTCACCTTCACCTGCGTCGACACCACGTGGACGAAGCTCTACTGGGGGACGTCGTCGAGTGCGTTGCCGAGGGCGGGCCTGGACGGTTCGCTGCACGCGATGACGTTCACGTCGTTCACGAGCTCCACGATGCAGTGGGACGGGTCCACGGGCTGGACGAATCCCGACACGGGGCTGTCACACACCGCGTCGATCCGGATGATTGCGACGGTCACGGCCGGGGGAGTGCCGTTCGTGAGCCCGCCGACGGGCGCGCCGGGAGGACTCGGTGCGACGGTGAGGGTCGTGGACCCCGCAGGAACCTGCACCGGCTTCACGGTGAAGGTGGAGTTCTTCGCCGACATCCCCACCGACGGATCGGGCTTCATTCCGATCAACACGGTCCGGACGGCGGGCGGAACCGCGGTGAGCTCCTTCACCGGCGCATTCTACTTCGTCCCGGGATAGGGCGATCTGCCGCGCACGCGGCGCGGTCACGGCGCACATCGGAGCATTCCCCGCTTCACCGTCGAGGTGAGGCGGGGGGTGCATTCGCGGGGCCTGACGAGGCGTAGCGAACGCTCCGGCGCCTGCGGCCGCATTCCCCCCACGAAGGTCGGGTCTGCAATAAACCACCCGATCCTGGTCGTCCTCTCTCCCGTGCCCACACGGCACTGACCGATATCCCGGCTGGCGAGCACCCCAGGTTCTCGTTGCCCGCCGCGAACGGAGGGAGTGGACGATGCGACGGATGGTACTCACGAGCTGGCTCGGCCTGGCGATTGCGCTCGGCGCCGAGATCGCGAGCGCACAAGGGGTCGCCGAAGACCTCCAGTGCTACAAGATCAACAACACCAACCTGCGAAACCTGCGCGGCGTGGTCGACCTCGACGCCCCCTCGATCGGCCTCGCGGCCGGTTGCCGCATCAGCCAGGCGAAGCTCTACTGCGCTCCGGCCAGGCAGACGGTCCGGCCCGGGACGCTGTTCGACGGCGTCACGCCGCTGACCGAGCTCCCGCATCACGGGCCGTCCGCGCGCGACCGCATCTGCTACGAAGTGACGTGCCCGAGGGACGTCGGGGTCGCTCCGTCGCAGGTCGCCACCGACCGGTTCGGCACACACATCTTCCGCAACCTGAAGACGGAGATGGTCTGCACGTCGGCGACCGGCGGGACGATTCCGTCACCGGCGCAGGGCTTCGAGATCACGACTCCCGAGATCGAGCTCGCTCCGCGCCAGAACGTCACCTACTGCTACCGCTTCCGCACGGCGAACGCCGAACCGCTGGCGATCAAGCGGTTCGCCTCGGAGATGGGCGCAGCCAGCCGGCAGGTCATGATGTTCACCACCACCACCCACAGCGGCGCAGCGGTCGACGGCCAGCCGCCCGGGACGATCTCGACGATCGACTGTGGCTTCTACCCGTACGGCGGTCAGTACTTGCCGCACTGGACCTACGAATCGCACACGCAGATCGGCTCGCTGGAGTTCCCGAGCGACGACGGCGCCGGCAACCCGGTGGCGTACGAGCTGCCGCCGCTCTCGTCCGGCGTCCTGATGGTGCACTCGATCAACCCCACCGACGACGTCGTCAAGACGCGCGCGAAGATCACCATCGAAGCGCTCGACAGCCCGATCTACACCCGCACGGACAGCTTCACCGCCTATCAGGGTTCGATCGTGGTCCCGCCGTACACGAACGGTGACGTCGAGTCGCGGACCTGCAACGTGCCACCCGACGCGCAGTTCTGGTGGCTGTCCACCCACACGCACCGACACGCGACCGGCGCAGCCGTCTTCGACGGGCAGGACGTCGTGCTGTCTCAGACGGACTGGGCGAACCCTCCGGTGCTCTATCGCCAGGCACCGCCCTACCACTCGTTCCTCTCCGACACGCTCCGATGGTCGTGCGCGTACGACAATCCGCACGGCTACACGATCCGGACCGGCGACAGCCAGCAGAGCGACGAGCAGTGCGTGACGATGGGCTACTTCTTCCCTGCCACCAAGCCCATCTTCTGTTACGACGGCTATCAGTTCTGACCGGCGGGCATCGTCACGGACAGGGGCGGGCGGGCGTTGGCGAGCGCGCCGCCTCTGCTCGTGACGACGAGCCTGGTTCCCTTCTCGCGGCCCACGAGTACACCGCCTTCCTTCCGGAGCTCGATGCACTCGCGCCGATCGACCCCGACCCGCGCCGCGCTGGCGGTCGCCGAAGCACAGCGGAACCGTCGCGAGAACCCGCTCGGATTCACCGCACCGGCCGTTCGCGCACGCCGACGCAGGGAGGCGGACGTGACCGCACGTCAGGGGAGCGGCGAGGCCACGACACCGCCGTAGGACGCCGACGACACCGCCGTCACCGCCTCCGTGTTGCCGCGACCGATCGCGAACAGGAGTCCGAGCCGGGCGGCGGCCGACGACGTCGCCGCCGAGGTGGCGCTCGGCGCGCCGGTGTCGGGATCGAAGTTCGTCCGGGTGGCGGGCGCGAGGACCCCGAACCACCCCGGCTTCAGGTAGCCGTTCGCACGGACGTAGAGGAGGTTGGCGCCGCCCGGCGTGCCGTCGCCCCAGCCGTTCCGATCGAAGGGGTTCTTGAACGTGTCGCCGCTCACCACCAGCACGACGTTGTCGGCGAGCGACAGCGGCCCATTGGCGTGACCGCACGTCGTTTCCGAGTGCGCGGCGAGCTCGGCGTAGAAGCCGTCGAGGACCTTGGTCAGCGTGTCGGCGCGCGGCTTCAGGAACCCGTTGACGTCGGCGAAGGCGCCGTGCGGGTCGTCGTTCAAGCCGGAGATGACGACGGTCGATACCAACCCCAGGCGGAACGCGTTGGCGGCGAAAAGCAGGTTGCGCGCCAGCGTCGCCACCGACGACGCGGTGCTGCCGTCGACCCCCCAGGTCGCGAGCGTGGCATTGGTCGGACGCAGGGACGCCTCGACTTCGGACGAGAGCGGTGTGACGGCGTCGATGGCGCTGACCGCGCCGTCGATGTCCGTGACCGCTGCCGGCATGGGTGCGTCGGGCGCGGGACCGTAGGTCACGGAGCCGATCCGGACCACGGGCACGGGTGCCTGGAGGTCGCCTTGCAGCGCGGCGCCCGCGGCGACGATCTCGACGCCGCTCTGTACCGTCGTCTGGGGCGAGTTGGTGTGCGTCTCGTTCACGCCGGCGACGAAGACGGACGGCTCCGGATGCGTCCCGGTTCCGTCGAGGACCGTGCGTGCGCCGATGCGCCTGGCGTAGAGCGGGTGGCCCGCCTCGGTTCCCGGCACCAGCGACGCGAGCGTGACGTCGTCGTAGGAGTAGGCCACGTTGTTCGCCGTGATGACGGCCGGCACCGGCCAGACGAGCGTGAACCAGGCGAGCCCGCCGTTGCCCGCGACGATGTGGACGGTCCGCTGGGCGGTGCACTCCGGCAGGGGCGGGAACGTCGTCGTCGTCGTCGTGACCGGGGTCGTCGTGGGCGTGCACTGCGACGGGTAGGGTGAGACGAACGCCGGGACCGCGGCCCGGTCGGCGCAGTCGACGTCGAACTCGGTCACGCACGCGACGCAGTCGATGAGCTGCGAGAGCCCGTCGACGGCGCCGCCACAGCTCGAGCCGCCGACCGTCGCGACGTCGGGGCAGGTCGACGGGAAGCCGATGGCGACCGGCGTCAGGTCGTCGGCGGTCCCGAAGGCCTTGTCCGGACCGGCGCACGCGCGCTGAAGCGCCTTCGCCTGCTTCGCTCTGGCCTTCGTGATGCTCGCGGTGGCCCGGGCGTCGGGACAGGCGCCGCTCCCCGATCGGCTCACGGCATTCCAGCACGTCGCGAGGGCCTGCGTCCGCGAGGCGTGGTACGCGGTCGTGGACTTGCCGATCGTCGCCTGGCAACGGCGGAGTGCCTTCACGGCCTTGTCCTTCGACCTGGGGTCCGTCGGCTGCAGCGCGCCGTAGTAGAGCCCGGTCGCCTGGGCGGCCGCCGCCTCGTTCACGCAGGCGAGGCAGGTCGAGACGTCGCCACAGCTCGCGATCGCGTTCGCGCAGCCGTCGGGGGAAAAGGCGGGACACGTCCCGACGCTCCAGCCGATGGCGGCGAGGTCCTCGTCGTCCGCCGCATTGGCGCCGCCACAGAGTCGGTCCCGGCCACCGCAGGCGCCCGCGATCGATTTCGTGAGCTTGGCGCGAGCCTTCGCGAGTCGTGCGGTCGCGCTCGGCTCCGTCGCGCAGGCGATGGCACGGTCGAGCTTTCCCACGAGCTTCTTCGCTTCGCAGGCTTGGAGGGAGCGCGCACGGTCCTGCACGAACCGCGCACTCGCGGTTGCGATGGCGCCCGTGCACTTCGCGGGGCTTGCGATGGCGGCGTCGGACCACGGGACGGGGCAGCCGAGGGTGGCGACGACCAGGAGCACGAGCGAACGAAAACGCATGCCGTGATTCTCCCCCGTGACCGGCGATTTCGCCAGGAGGGAGTCGAGCACCAGTGGGCGGACCTGCATCGATGGTGCCCCGCCGTCGTCCCCAGCGGATGCGTGGCTGCCGGAGCCGCGACCGAACCTCGCGACGCCTTCCGACGTACTTCCCCGCGCCGCGAGCCTGCGCTACTCACGACGCTGGAGGGTCGATCATGAAGTGGAATCTCCACGCATGGCTCACGCTCGCGTTGCTCCTCGTCCGGACGACCGCCTCGGCCGACGAGACCTGCATGTCGCCGTACATGCCGAAGATCACCGGCCAGGAGGACTACGTCTACGTGTGGACCCTCGGCGTCGAGGGAGTGGGCGACGGCTCGGACAAGCTCGTCACCGTCGGCGCCAATCCCAAGGCGCCCGACTTCGGCAAGGTGGTCTCGTCGACGTCCGTCGGCGGGCGCCACGAGGCCCATCACGGGGGGCTCACGGACGACCGGCGACATCTGTGGCTCGCCGGCATCGACGACGGCGCCATCTTCGTCTTCGACGTGGCCGCCGACCCCGCGAAGCCGAAGCTGGTGAAGACCATCACCACGTTCGAAAAGGACAGCGGTCTCGCCGGGCCGCACGGCTTCTATGCGCTCCCGGGCCGCATGCTGGTCCCCGGGCTCTCGAACGCGAAGGACCGCGACGGCCGCACCGGGATCGCCGAGTACGGCAACGACGGCAACTTCGTCCGCACGGTGTGGATGCCCGCGGACGCGCCGTACGGCTACGACGCGCGCGTGCAGCCGCGGTTGAATCGCATGCTCACGTCGTCGTTCGCCGGCTGGAAGAACTACATGCGGCCGCTCGGCGAGCTGATGGGCGACGCCGAGGCGATGAAGCAGTTCGGAAGCACGATGGTCGTGTGGGATTTCCATGCCCGCAAGCCGATCCAGGTGCTGCAGGTGCCCGGCGCGCCGCTCGAGATCCGTTGGGCGCTGCAGCCCCGACACGACTACGCCTTCACCGCGTCGGCGCTCACCGGAAAGCTGTGGCTGATCGAGGCGCTGCCGGACGGCACGTTCAAGGCGAGCGTCGTGGCGGACATCGGCGACCCGTCGAAGACGCTGCTCCCCGTCGACATCAGCCTCTCCGCCGACGACCGCTTCCTCTTCGTCTCGACGTTCATGGACGGGACGGCGCGCGTCTTCGACGTCAGCGACCCGCACAAGCCGAAGGTCGTCCTCGAGCAGCCGATCGGGAAGCAGGTGAACATGGTGTCGCAGAGCTGGGACGGCGAGCGCGTGTACTTCACGTCGTCGCTGCTCGCCAACTGGGACAAGACGGGTGCGGACAACGAGCAGTTCCTGAAGGCGTACCGGTGGGACGGCACGAAGCTCCAGCCGCTGTTCGCCGTCGACTTCACCGCGGAGAAGCTCGGCCGCCCGCACCACATGCACTTCGGTCAGAAGCAGTTCTACGCGAACCAGGTGTACGCGAGCGCGACGCCCACCACACCGTGACCACCAGAGCATCGCTCGCCGTCGCGGTGCTGGCGCTCGTCTGTGCTGGAATCGCCGGGGGCGAGACCGCGCGGCGGCCGCTCGGACACGACGACATCGAGTACACGTACGGCGTCGGCTCGTTTTCCCCGGCGTACGAGCCGCCGCCGCCCGGCACCTACGAGCTGCCCCCCATCGACACCGTGAGCGACCATCCGGTGCTCGATGCGAGCGGGCGCGCGACCACGCTCGCCACCGAGATCGGCGACCGCCTCGCCGTAGTATCCTTCATATACGGATCGTGCGCCGAGGTCGCCGGCTGCCCGCTCAGCACGGCGGCGCTCCATCGGCTCGATCGGCTGCTGGCGGACGACCCCGATCTCGCCGGCAACGTCGTGCTCGTCACGGTCAGCTTCGATCCGGAGCGGGACACGCCGTCACGACTCGCCGCCATGCGCTCGGGACACGCGCCGCGCAGCGACTGGCGGTTCCTCACCACCCGCGACGAGGCACAGCTCGAGCCGTTGCTCGCCGACTTCGGGCAGACCGTGGCGAAGCTGCGTTGGGACGACGGCACCTGGACCGGCGTCTACCGACACGTGCTCAAGGTGTTCCTCCTCGACCGCGAGCGACGGGTGCGGAACGTCTACAGCGCCGGGTTCCTGCATCCGGCCCTCGTCCTGAACGACGTGCGCACGGTGCGGATGTCCGAACACGACGGGGACCACAGATGATACCTCGATCCCTCTCCACCGGAGCGAAGAGGGATCGAGCCATTCGCGTTGCTCAACCCATGCGATGAAGGGCGCAGAGCTTGTTTCCGGACGGATCGCGCAGATAGGCGAGATACATCTTGCCCAGGCCGCCTTCGCGCACTCCCGGGGGCTCTTCGCAGGTCGTCCCGCCGTTTGCCACGCCAGCCGCGTGCCACGCATCTACGGTGGCCGGGTCTGCAACGACGAAACCCACGGTACCACCGTTCGCGGCGGAGGCAGGAGCGCCGTTGATCGGTTTCGAGACGGCGAAGGCGCCGGTCGGTGACATGTAGAATATCCGCCGATTCTCGTCGACGAAGCCAGGCGAGATGCCTAGCGTGCCGAGCACGGCATCGTAGAATTTCTTGGACGACTCGAGATCGTCGGTACCGACCATGACGTGACTGAACATCGCATCCCTCCTTCGCGTCGACCGGCCCTCGTCGGGGATCGACCGCCGGTGAACGACGCTTGCCTTCATGCATCAGCGTGCTGGCTCGTTCAATCGCGATGACGCCCGTGCAGGTTTCACACCGGACGCTCGCCAGCCACCGTCGAGCGATACAGCTCGCGCCGATGGCCGTCGTAGTCGTTGAACGCTTGATGGACGCACAGCCGGTTGTCCCACATCACGACCATCCCGACCTCCCAGCGCAGGCGGCAGGTGAACGCGGGCTGGGTGATGTGCCCGCCAGCCCGACCCGAACAGGAGCCGGTGCGTTCGTCGGCCTCCTTGATCAGCGGCTGCACCTCGGGGAATCCGGGCACGCCCTGCGTATAGGCATCCTCGGCAAAGGGGCCGAAGCGGCGACTGAAGGCGGACTGGTCGCCATGCGTCAGCCGCTGCTGGCCGCGAAAATAGATCATCTTGTGACGGAACAGCGCCGCTTCGATCTCGGCAAAGGCGGCGTCGCTGACGTTCGCGCAATCGACGCCCGCAATCTCCGCCCCCATCGCGGCGGCGAGCGGGCGCACGTCGATGTGCTCGTTCGCGATCGCCGCGTTGTCGAAATGCTCGTGCGTCGAAAAGATCATGGTCGCCCCTCCCCATTCCGGCCGATGTCCGAAGGAGGGCCCATCAGCGGCGAGAGTCAACCGGCGGCCTGACCGGCGTTCGGCGATGTCCTGTACAATCTGGTCGTCGCGAGGCAAGCCGGGGCGCTGGCGCCACGAGTCTCTCTGGAGGAACGCCGTGACGAAACTCAGCTCGACTTCCAAAGTCCGGACCGTAGTCGGCTGCGGGCTCCTTGCCCTCGGCGTTGCCGTCTTCGCAGTACGCCTCTTGCACGAGGGCGCCTACGCGATGCCGCGCGGCGCGAACCTGTTCGGGGGGCTGGGTGCGCTGCTGCTCGGTGGTGTGTTGCTGTGGCCCGCCACGCCACGCGGGCTCGGTTGGCTGGTGCTGGCGGCCAGCCCCGTGGTGCTCTTCTTCGGGCTCTACGCCACGATGGCCGAGCTCGAAGAAGTGGTGTCGCTCTATGCCACCGATAGCGCCGGCGAGCCGGCGGATCTACGCCTCTGGATCGTCGACCGTGAAGACGGCGAGTGGGTGGGGATGCCGCGTTCGAAGGCGGTCGAGCACTCCCTGGATGGAGCGCGCCTCCAGATCCTCCGAAAGGGAGAAACCCGGTGCGTGGTGCCGGTGCTTCACGAGGACCGCACGACCGTCAAAGCGATCCACGCACTGAAGCTCGAGAAGTACGCGGTGGCCCGCGGTGCCGCGGCGATCGGTCTCTACCCCCGCGAGGCCAGGGACACTGCCGTCGCCCTGCGCCTCGATCCGTGCCCGGGCGAGTGAGACATCGTCGCGCGAGCCTGTGCGGTCGCTCCGGGACAACTCGGCCTTCGATGGACGGTCGCCGTGCGCCCATGGCAGTTTCCCCTGCCATCACGAAGGAGAAGCCACCCATGCGCGCCTCCCGAGCCTCGCGGCCCACATGACCACGATCGTGTACCTGGGCGACGACCGGGCGATGCCGGTCGCCGACCCCAAGATGACGATCCTCGACGTCTCGATCGCCGCGAAGATCCCCCACTTTCGCGAGTGCGGGGGACACGGTCGCTGCACGACCTGTCGCGTCCGCATCTGTGACGGCATCCAGAACGTCTCACCGCGAACGCAGCGCGAGATCGAGGTCGCCGCCGCGCTTCGCTGGGACCCGTTCACGCGCCTGGCGTGTCAGACCCGCGTTCGCGGCGACGTCACCCTCGAGCGGCTGATCAAGAGCAGTGCGGACGTGTCGCGCCTGCAGGTCGAGGAAGCGTCGGTCGCGCCGTCGGAGGAACGCACGCTGGCCGTCCTCTTCTGCGACATCCGCGAGTTCACGCCCTTCGTGGACGCACACCTCGCCTACGACGTGGTGCACATCCTCAATCGCTTCTTCACGGCGGTCGGCGACGCGATCCTGGTCAACAACGGCGTCATCTACCAGTACGTCGGCGACCAGATCATCGGACTGTTCGGTGTCGGTGGCGATCCGCCGGAGAAGAGCTGCCTCGACTCCATCCGAGCCGGCCTGGGAATGCTCGCGGCGCTGGACGAGCTCAACGCGCAGCTGTCGGACGAATTCGGAACGACGCTCGCGATCGGCATCGGGGCGCATGTCGGCCCGCTCATCGTCGGGATGATGGGACACCCGCATCACCGGCAGTTCACGGTGATCGGCGACGCGATGAACGTCGCGAGCCGGATCGAAGCCGCGAACAAGACGCTCGGGACGAGATTCCTGGTGTCGGAGGTCCTCTTCGATCGGATCCCGGACGCCCCCGTGGAGGTACGGAGAGCGCAGGCCGTCCTGAAGGGCAAACACGGCGCGGTGCAGCTCGTGGAGGCCATCGGCTTCGCCGCGCCGGACCCCGTCCTGCTCGTGCAGTCGACCGTCGGCGTTCTGCTGCAACACCAGAAACGGTTCACGCAGGACCTCTATCGGCGCCTGTTCGAGATCGCTCCCGACGCCAACGCGCTCTTTCGCGGCGACATGGAGAGCCAGGGCCAGATGCTCTCCCACATGCTTCAGTTCCTCGTGCACGCCATGAGCCGCCCCGACGCCATGGCACTCGGGTTGCGCGATCTCGGACGGCGGCACGACGGCTACGGCGTCGCGTCCGGACACTATCCGGCCTTTCGCCAGGCGTTTCTCGAGGCGACCCGCGCGACCCTCGGTGACAAGCACACGCCGCAGGTCGAACGAGCCTGGGCCGACACGATCGACATGATCATCGCGTCGATGCGCGGCACGGCCGCCGTCGGCACCGATCGCCCGTGACCCCGGCGTCGCGGCCGGTCCCGAACGGTGCTCAGCTCGCCTTCTGGAAGGTTCCGAACAGCCGGTCGCAGAGCGAGAGCATCACCGAGATGTTGCGTGGCTCGCGCTGCGCGTGGTGGAGGTCGTGCTCTCGCGACGTCGCGAAGAACCAGTCGTAGATGGGCAGGCGATAGCCGCAGTGCGTGACCATGTTCACCGCCGTCACGGAGAACGCGCCGATCGCAAACGTGAGCGGGTGGATCGGGAAGAGGATGCCGTAGATGTGGAAGCACGCGAAGACGGAGGCGCCTTCGACCGGATGCACCACCATTGCCGTCCAGATCGAGAGGGGCGGCGTGTCGACGTGGTGCCGGTAGTGCACGTGCTTCATGTACCAGCGGTTGGTGTGCTCGTAGCGGTGCCAGAAG
>CAYOIZ010000107.1:0-10630 GCA_964404165.1 uncultured Binatia bacterium (SeqCode)
GCGCGCAGCCGCGTCGCCGCCTCGTGCGCGCGTCGCTGCGTGTCGGGGGTGTCGGCCGTCCAGCCGACGGCGCGCACGTGCAGGCGGCCAGGCCGCGTGAAGAATCCGCGCTCGGCGTCGTAGAACGCGGCCAGCTCCGTCTCCGACGGCTCCGCGTCGGGCTGGTCGGCCTCGGCGACGGCGGCGGCGATGACGGCGGCGGCCAGCTCGCGCCGCACGCGCGGATCGATCTGGGCGAGGCCGAGCTCGAGGCCACGCTGCACCAGCAGCTCCTCGTCGACGAGGCGGTCGAGGACGTGCGCGCGGAGTGTCTGGTCGACGGGGTCCTGGCGCTCGGCGGTCACGCTCGCGAGCGTGCGCTGGTAGTCGTCGCTCCGGATGGCGACGCCGTTGACGCTCGCGACGAGCGCGGGGCCGACCGCATCTCCGTCCGTACGGCCCGACGCGAGCAGCGCCCCCGCGGCCAGCACGAGCCCCGCCGCGGCGCCGAGTGCGAGCAGGAGCGAGCCGCGATCGGGGCGGGTCACGGCGCCTCCGGGTGCAGGTAGATGGGCGACGACCAGGCGCGCTCCTCGGCGGGGGCCAGGCAGTCGTCGTCGTACGGCGTGCGGTAGTCGCCCCAGCACGGGTCGACCGCGGTGCAGTTGCCCTGCGCGTCGTACGTGCAGCGCAGATTGCCGGCGTTGACCGCCGAGGTCGGCTCCTGGATGGCGCGCGCGTAGTAGACGACCTCGCGCCCGCCGGCGACGAAGTCGGGATCGGTGACCTCGCCTTCGCAGCCCGCGGCGCCGTCGGGACAGGTGATGGTGCGCCACGGATCGTCGATCAGTGCGCCGACCGGCTCGCCCGTGCTGGTCTGCGGGCGGATGCGGACGATCTCGATGCGCGTGATGCGGTGGCGTTCGTCGGACGGGTGGTAGCACTCGCCGCGACAGAGGTACTCGAGGCGCTCGGCGCCGAGCGCGGCGCCGGCCCATTCGGGGCAGCCGGGCTTCTGCTTGAAGGCGCCGACGGCGCGCACGTGCAGGCGCGGTGCCGCCGACATGCCGAGCTCGCTGCCCATGGGCGCGGCACCGTTCGGACCGTTCAGCAGATCGAACCAGAGCAGCAGGCGCGGGCCACTGGTGGCGTAGACCTCACGTCGCTTCAGCGCCGACCAGATGGCGTCGCGGTCGCGTCCGGTGGCGTGCACCGCGACCAGTCCGCCGGTCAGGAAGAAGGATGCCTGGCGTTCCATGTCGAGGAGCTGGAAGGCCTGCGGCCCGTCGTCGTCGAGCGGGGTATCCATGCTGAACGGCACCGACTCCGGCTGCGGCTCACCGGCGGGGGCCATCAGCCGCTCGTGCCAGGTCGCGTCGCGTGCGCCGGCGGCCTCGGTCATGCGGCGGCGGCCGTACTCCTTGTAGCCGGTGCCCGGGCGCGCGCTGTGGTTGTCGCTCGAGGCGATGAAGCCGAAGCGGAAGCGGCGCGGCGCGGCGGGGTCGTCGAAGTTCGAGACCGCGAGGGCGTACTGCGACGACCCGAGCGGGCGGTAGTTGAAGGACGGGAGGAAGCAGTCGCGGCACTGGCCGCAGTCGAGCCAGGCCTCGGAGCCGGCCCACGGCACCGTGCGACGCCCGGCCGCCCCGGCGCGCAGGAAGTCGACGCGCGCTTTCGCCACGCGACGCTCGCATTCGGCGGCGGGCGCGTCGCCGCACTGGGTGCGGATGAGCTCGCCCGCCTGCCAGCAGCACGGGAGGTAGTCCGTGGTGGGGGCGGCGCACACCGGGTCGCCCGCGTCGTCCCAGGTGACGTCGCGCCAGGCGCGGTACTGCTCCGAGTTGCCGTGGCCCGAGTAGACCTCGATCAGCGTCTGGCGCGCCGGATCGTGCTGCGCACCGACGAGCTGCTTGTCCCAGCTCGAGCCGGGCGGGGTGTAGAAGCCCCAGGTGTTGCCGTGCGGAATGACGATGCTGTCGAAGCCCCACTGCGACAGCTTCTCGAACAGCGCCGCCGGCGTCTGCGCCGACTCGGAGCAGTCGGCGGGTAGGTCGTGCACGTCCACGCCCTCGGGGCAGAGCGGGGTCTTCACCAGCTCCTGCTGGAAGACGGCGAAGTCGAAGTAGCGTTGGCGGTTGCGCCAGTCGAGGACGGGGAATTGCAAACGCTGCCAGAGCGGCGGACGGCGCCGCAGCGCGCCGACGAGCTGCTCGTTCAGCGCGCTGATCGGCCGGGTGGGGACGCGGTCGTCGGCGGTGTCGTGCAGGATGACGTTCTTGTGGCCGTAGTGGTTCGCCGGCGTCGTGCCGACCTGCGTCCACTCCCAGCCGAGGAACGACACCATGTCGGGATTGGCGGGATCGCCCGCCAGCGCGTTGCACTGCCGGATCGACTCCTTGGTCTCCGCCCAGTGCTCTGGCGACAGGGTCTCGGCGTGGTCGTTGATGCTCCAGAAATCCAGCGCGGAGCAGAAGCGGGCGAAGTCGCACGCGTCCGCCGGCGGATGCGCTCCCTCGCCCTGGAGGATCGGCAGCGAGCGCAGGAACGCGTCCGCCGAGAACGTCGTGTGGACGTGGAGGTCGCCGAAGAGGATCTGCTTCGGCCCCGGGGTGGGGGACGCGGCCTGCTCCGCCGCGACGCGGGCGGCAATGGCCGCGGCGGGTGGGCGGGCCTGCGTGATCTCCCCGGGTCCTTCGTGCTGTCCGCTGCCGCATCCGGCCAACAGCACCAGCACGATTCCGATCGCTCGCCGTCCGTCGTCTCGCATCGCCGTCCCTCCGTCCGCGCGGTTCACGGGCCGCACCGTTGCTCAACTTGCACGGTCGATGCAACAACCGGGGTGGTGCCCCCCGACCCGTGACCGCCTCCGTCGTCGGTGCTATGGGGGCGCACGTGTCGGCCGACCAGCCCACCGCCCGCCGATGATCCGGTTCGTGCTGCACGAGCCGGTCGTCACCGCGCACGCGGCGGTGTTCCGTTGGGACGTCGAGCCGGCGACGGCGCTCTACCGCCGTACGGGTTTCCAGCTCCGCTTCCCGGACGACTGTCCCGTCGGCGACGTGCCGATCGCGGTGTGGCGCACCGTGGCACTGCTCTGCCTGCACAGCCACTGGACGCTGCTGCGCCCCTGTCGCGTCGAGGTCCCGTGGGGGCTCGCGCCGGGCGAGCGTGAGTTCTGGCTGCGCCTGCTCGACGCCGCGGTCGTCACCCTCGAGGCCACGCGCGGCGGCTCGGACGTGGCGCGCACGATCGAGCTCCACGACGTCGGGGTGCCGTCGCCGCCGGTGCGGGCTCGTGACGAGGGTCGCACCATCACGGCGTTCAGCGGCGGCAAGGACAGCCTGTTGCAGCTCGGGTTGCTGGCCGAGCTCGGGCAACGCCCCATCGCCGTCATGACGACGTCGCCGATGCCCCCCATGCACGATCACACGACGCCGCGCCGCCGTACCCTCATGGCCGAGATCGTGCGCCGGCGGCGGATCGAGCTGGTCGAAGTGTGCTCCGACCTGCGTGCCGCCTGGGACAACGACTTCGCGCGCCTGCGCGGTCACCAGATCGCGATCAACGAGATCACCGACACCTACCTCTACCTGGCGGCGGCGTTGGTGGTGGGGTGGCTGCGCGGGGCGCCGCGCATCTTCCTGGCGTCGGAGGCCGAGCTGCAGGAGACGGTCCTCCGCTGTGGCCGCGTCGTGCAGCACCCGCACTTCATGTACTCGGCGGTGACGCAGCGGGCGCTCGACGCGCTCCTCGCGCGCCACGGCCTGCGCTACGGCTCCACCAACTACCCGCTGCGCAGCGGGCAGGTGCAGCGCCTCCTGTGGACGCGCTACCACGACCTGCGCGACCTGCAGTACTCGTGCTGGCGTGTCGGCCCCGACGACGCCGCCTGCAGCGCATGCGCGCAGTGCCTGCGCGTCGCGCTGACGGCGCTCGCCGCGGGTGGCGCGCCGTCGGCGATGGGCATCGACCTCGTGCGCTTGCTGCCGCTGATGCGCGACTGGTCGCCCGCCGCGCCGAGCGGCGACGGTCTGCCCGACGACCAGGTGAAGGCGTCGCTGCACGGCCACGTCGTGCGCGAGGTGGCGGCGGTGTCGCCGCTTCTCGTGGCGCGGCGCCTCGTCGGCCGCGATCCGCGCCGCCTGCTCGATCGGCGCGTCGTCGGAGCGGTCCGTGCCTATGCGGCGTTGCGCCGCCGGCTCATGGCGCAGGCGACGCCCGGCGCCGCACCCGGCTACCGGCGCGCCTTCCTGGCCCTCGTGGACGACCGGCTGCGCGACGACCTGGCGGCGATCTTCGACGGTGCCTTCGCGTCCGCCGACGACGACGAGGATGCGGCAGCGCTCGATCGCACCCGGACCCTCGCGACCTGGATAGCGGCACCCCTCATGGAGGAGGCGACATGATCGCACCGCAGGAGCTCACCGCGGCGGAGCTGGACAGCATCCGGCACCTGATCCCCGACCCGGAGCCGCCGCTCGGCGAGCCTGTCGGCATGCCAGACGACCCCGCACCGGACGGTCCGCTGCGCGTCTGCGAGACGCTGCTCGACGGCAACGAGCGCCGCTACGTGCTCGAGTGCTTCGACACCAATCGCATCTCGTCGGCGGGGCCGTTCGTCGGCCGCTTCGAGGAGGCCTTCGCGTCTGCCGCCGGGTGTCGCTACGGCGTCGCCTGCTCGAGCGGCACCGCGGCGCTGCACCTGGCGCTGGGTGCCGCCGGCATCGGCCCCGGCGACGAGGTGCTGATGCCGACCTTCACCATGATCGCGACGCCGAACGCGGCGGTGCTGCTCGGTGCCACCCCGGTGTTCGTCGACGCCGAGCCCGACACCTGGAACCTGGCGGTGGCGCAGCTCGAGGCGGCGATCACACAGCGGACGCGCGCCATCGTTCCCGTCCACATCTACGGCCATCCGTGCGACATGGCCCCCATCACCGAGATCGCGCGACGCCACGGCCTGGTCGTCATCGAGGACGCGGCCGAGGCGCACGGGGCCATGTACGAGCGCCGTCCCGTCGGCAGTCTCGGCGACGCCGCGGCGTTCTCGTTCTACGGCAACAAGGTCCTCACCACCGGCGAGGGCGGCATGCTGACGACGAACGACGCCGCCATCGCGGCCCGCGCGCGCGAGCTGCGGGCGCTCTGCTTCTCCACCGAACGCCACTTCTGGCACCGCTCCGTCGGCTTCAACTATCGCATGACCAATCTGCAGGCGGCCGTGGGTCTGGCACAGACGGAGCGGCTGCCGGAGCTGGTCGAGCGGCGACGGCACAATCGCGCGCGCTACGCTGCGGCGCTCGACGGCATCCCCGGCCTCGGGCTGCCGGTCGAGCGTTCCGGGGTACGGAACGTCTTCTGGATGTTCGGCATCACGGTCGATCCCGAGGTGTTCGGCTGCACGCGCGACGAGCTGCGCCGTCGGCTCGCCGCACGCGGGATCGAGACGCGAACCTTCTTCGTGCCGATGCACATCCAGCCCGCGTACTTCCGTGCGCACCGTGGCGAGTCCTTTCCCGTCGCCGAACGCCTGGGTGCGACCGGCCTCTACCTGCCGTCGGGCCCGACGCTGTCGGACGCCGACATCGCCTACGTGGCGCGCGAGATCCGTCGCGCCCGGGAATGAGCGCGCTGCTCGCCTTCGTCGCGGGCAAGGACCCGCTCGACGAGCCGGGCGGCGGGCATTCGGCGTACGTGCGTGCCTACGCGCGGGCCGCCGTGCGCGCGGGGTTCCGGCCACGGATCCTCTGCGTCGGCGCGACGGCGCGCACCTACGAGACCGACTTCGGCGTCGTGCATCGGCTGCGCTCACCGTTCCGTCCGCTGCGCCAGCTCATGATCCCGGGGCATGCGCCCGTGCTGGCGCGTGGGCTCGTGGCCCTGGCCCGACGGGAGACGGGGCCGGTGCTCGCGCACGGCTTCGGGGTGTGGGGCGCGGCCGGGGTGGCGGCGTGTACCCGGCTGCGAGCCGAGGGACGCACGGCGGTGCCCGTCATCGGTTCGTACACGCTCTATCGCGTCGAGGTAGAGTCGCTCGTGCGCGGCCTGCGCCAGGCGCCGGTCGCCGTGGCGCTGCGCTATCGCGCGCAGGCGCTGTGGGTGCGGGCGGTCGTCGAGCGTTGGGAGCGGGCCGGATATCGCGGCGCCGCCCGGGTGTTCGTCAACTACGAGTCGATCCGGCGGCTCGTGGTCGCGCGGCACGGAGCGGACGTGCACGTCGAGCGCATCGGCTACGGGCCCGAGTCGGCGTTCCTGCCGCCGCTGGCGGTGGACGCGATGCCGCCGGCGCTCGCGACGTTGGCGCCGCGCGACGCGCCGCTCGTCGTCTGCGTGGCGCGCAACCACTCGCGCAAAGGGGTGGACGTGCTGATCGATGCGCTGGCGCTGGCACGCGATCGGGGTACGCCGCTGCGCGCGTGCCTGATCGGTGGCGGCCCGCTGCTGGACGAGCACCGGCGCCGCGCCTCGGCGCGCGGGCTCGACGGCAGCGTGCTGGTCGCCGGCTTCGTGCCCGACGTCGAGCCCTACCTGCGACATGCCGACGTCTTCGCCTTGCCGTCGCGCGAGGAGCAGAGCGGGGCGCTGGCCCTGCTCGAGGCGCTGCGGGTCGGACTGCCGGTGGTGGCGTCGGGGGTCGACGGTATTCCGGAGGACGTCACCGACGGCGAGAGCGCGCTGCTGGTGCCGCCGGGCGACGTGCCGGCGCTGGCGTCGGCGCTGATGCGGCTCGCGGCCGATGGCGCGTTCCGTCGCCGGATCGCGACTGCGGGCGCGCAGGTCTTCGCGGAGCGCTTCGCGGCCGCGCCGTTCGCGGCCTCGCTCGGTGCGGCCTATGCGGCGCTCGGGTTCGGCTGACGCTCAGCGCCGGGGCGCGAACCCCGGGCAGGCGCGGACCGGCAGCGGCGGATAGCGCGCGAAGCGCGGATCGTCCTGCGCCTTGCCGCACCGCCAGAACGTGCTGCCGCGCGCCGTCGTGGTGGTCTGCGCGTGGACGCACACCGCGCACAGCCCGACGGTGCGGACCTGCTCAGCCGCGCGATCGCCGGAACTCGACATGGTCGACCATCGCGCGCAGCGCGGCGACGGCGCGGTGCGCGCTCGGGTAGCAGAGGCGTCCGCCGGCGCGCACGCCCACCGGGCCGGCGTTGCCGTAGGCGCGGTCGGTGTACACCAGCTCGGTGGCGACGAGGACCGGCTTCTGGTGCCGCTCCGACGCCGCCTGCGCTGCCTCGGCGTAGCGTCGGTCCTGGCGCTCGTGGAACTCGACGATGCGGTCGAGACCGTGGTCGGGGAAGAACTCGCCGGTGCGGAAGACGTTGGCCTGGTTGGCCTGGATGCCGATGCCGAGGAACAGCACGGCGTCGACGTCGGGATGGGCGCAGACCAGGTCGAGCGCGTCCGGGATCGTGTCGCGGGTCTCGCCGCCGGCGAGGTCGATCGGGTTCTGCCGACTCCAGCGTGCCGGCACCATGGTGTCGATGCGCGCGCGCAGCGCCTCGGGCAACGGCAGCAGCGTCAGCCCGGCCGCGGCGAGCGCGTCCGCGCTGAGCACGCCCCAGCCGCCGGCCGTCGTGAACACCACGACGCGCCGGCCGCGCGGCAGCGGCTGCGTCGCGAACGTCGCCGCCCATTCGAAGGCGTCCTCGACGGTGGGGGCGCGCAGCACGCCCAGCTGGCGGCAGACGCCGTCGAACACGCGATCGTCGGTGGCGAGCGAGCCGGTGTGGCTGGCGGCGGCGCGCTGGCCCTCGGCGGCGGCGCCGCCCTTCAAGAGGACGAGCGGCTTCACCGCGGTGATGCGGCGCATGGCGTCGAGCAGCGCGCGGCCGTCGACGACGCCCTCGAGATAGGCGAGGGCCACGGCGGTGTCGTCGTCGACGGCGAAGTAGTCGAGGTAGTCGGCGATGGTCGTCTGCGCGGAGTTGCCGCAGGAGATCGCCTTGCCGACGCCGACGCCCGTCAGCACGGCGTAGTTGAGGAACCCGGAGACGAGGTTGCCGCTCTGGCTCGCGACGCCGATGCGCCCGGGCGGCGGGTAGGGCGCCACGATCTGCGCGCACAGATCGTCGGCGGTGGAGACGAGCCCCTGGCCGTTCGGGCCCGCGAGCAGGATGCCCTCGGCGTTGGCGGTGGCGACCAGCTCCTGCTCGAGCACGCGGCCGTCGGGCCCCGACTCGCCGTAGCCGCCGCTGGCGACGAAGGCGGCGCGGACGCCGATGCGTGCGCAGTCGCGCAGCAGCTGCGGATTGGCGGCGGTGGGCGTGCAGACGAACACCAGGTCGGCCGCGCCGGCGGGCACCTCGGCCACGGTGCGGAGCGTGCGGTGGCCGAGCACCTCGACGCCCTCGCGATTCACGCCGAAGAGCGCGCCGCGGTAGCCGAAGCGCAGGATGTTGTGGAAGGCGACGAAGCCGAACTTGCCGGGATGCCCCGACACGCCGGCGACGATGACGCCGCGCGGATGGAAGAGCGGCCGGAAGCGCTCGCGCAGCGTTGCGGCGTCGGGCGCGGGCCGCGCCGGCGGTGCGGTCGCGCTCGTGCCGAGCACGACCAGCGCGTCGACGGCGACCGGCGTGCCGTCGCGCACGATGAGCGGGTTGACGTCGACGCTTTCGACGTCCGGTCGCTCGACGCCGAGGCGGCCGAGACCGACCAGGATGCGCGCGAGCGCGTCCGCATCGACGGGCGGCTCGCCGCGGAATGCGCCCAGCAGGCGTTGCGTGTGCAGGCCCGCGATCATGCGCAGCGCCTCGCGCGCGTCGAGCGGCGCCGCGGCGAACACGACGTCGCCGAGCGCCTCGGTGAGGATGCCGCCGAGGCCGAGGACGACGCACGGTCCGAACTGCGGATCGCGCACCAGCCCGGCGATGAGCTCGCGCCGGCCGCGCACCTGCTCGGCCACGAGCAGGTTCACCGGACCGTCGTCGGGCCGTGCCATGCCGAGCAGCTCGGTGGCGGCGCTGCGGACCGCTGCCGCGTCGCCGAGGCCGAGACGCACCAGGTTGCGCTCCGTCTTGTGGGCGATGGCGTCGCCGCAGAGCTTCAGGACGACCGGCCAGCCGAGGTCGGTGGCGGCGGCGACGGCGCCGTCCGCGTCCTGGGCGAGGGCCTCGCGCGCCATGGGAACGTCGTAGCGCGCGAGGAGCGCCTTCGAGGCATGCTCGGACAGGGTGGAGCCGGCGGCGGTCATGAGTCGGACGGGTTTCGCCGCTCGCCGCGGTTCTGTCAACGCGACGCTAGAATCGCAGGCCGACCAGGCTCCAGAGCAGCACCGTCAGCACCACCAGCGTGACGAGGACGTAGATGCCGTCACGCTGCAGCGCGAAGCTCACGAGCGAGAACAGGACGCGCGCGATCGGCGTGCCGATGAGCAGCAGGATGCCGAGCTGGATGATGGACGCCGGCTCGCCGGTGCGGGCGGCGGCGACCACGGTGCCGACGTGCTCCAGGTGGAGCGGCTCGCCGTGGAACGTGCGCCAGTCGACCGGCGTCCCGCTCGTCTGCTGGAGCCAGAGGACGCCCCCGGTGAGCGTGACCGCGGCGGCGAGCAGCACGCCCACGCGGAGCAGCATGCCGAGAGCCAGGTCGAGCTGGCGATCAGACATGCGCGAGGCCCCCCGAGAGCCCGTGCCAGATCATCTGCGCGCCGAGCGCGATGATGACGAACCCGAAGACGAGGCGCAGCGCACCCACCTGTGCGCCGGCGAGGAGGCGCGCGCCCAGCGTCGCGCCGACGAGCACGCCGAGCATGACCGGCATGGTGAGCCCGGGGTCGATGTAGCCGCGGTGCAGGTAGAGCCCCGCGCTCGCCGCCGCGGTGACGCCGATCATGAAGTTGCTCGTCGTCGTCGACACCTTGAACGGCAGCCCCATCACCTGGTCCATCGCGAGCACCTTGAGCGCGCCCGAGCCGATGCCGAGGAGCCCCGACAGCCCACCGGCGATGAACATGAGCACCCAGCCCCCGGGCACGTGCGCGACGTGGTACGTCTGCAGCCGCCCCTCGGCGGGGAAGCTGCCGTCGAGCCGGAGCGCGGTGGCGATGGGATCCGCCTCGGTGGGGCCGCTGCCGTCGGTGAGGTGGCGCAGCGAGACGATCGCCGACCACAGCAGCACGACGCCGAACACGATGGAGACCGCCGACACCGGCACCAACGACGCGATCATCGCGCCGACGACGGCGCCGATGGTCGTCGCCACCTCGAGGAACATGCCGACGCGCACGTTCGAGTACCCGTCACGCACGTACGACGCCGCTGCCGCCGACGACGTCGCGATGACCGACACCAGCGACGCCCCGATCGCGTACCGCAGGTCGACCCCGAACACGAGCGTCAGCAGCGGCACCAGCACCACCCCACCCCCGAGCCCGGTGAGCGCCCCGAGAAACCCCGCCGCAACCGACCCGAGCGCAAGCAGGAGCGTGAAGGTTCCGGCGTCCATGCCGGTGCACGTCGTACCAGAAGGCAGCCGAGGTCTCGAACCCACGCACCAGAGAGACGAGGTGGAGCATCGGCGGTGCACTGGTCGCGGAGGAACGTGACCCGGGACGGCGGCGTGGGCGGTGCGCCGGGGGCCTCCGAAGGAGCGCGTCGTGAGTGAGCGTGGAGGGGAATGGGGGGTGGCGGGGTGCCGAGCGAGCGCCGCGCGG
>CAYOIZ010000108.1:0-10591 GCA_964404165.1 uncultured Binatia bacterium (SeqCode)
TGGGGGTGGCCGGTCCGCGCGGCGTTCGCTCGGCACCACGCCGCCCCGCGTCCCCTCCACGCTCACTCACGACGCGCTCCTTCGGCCACCCCCACGCGCACACCGCCACCGCAGCCCCCCGCTGTGACTGGGGTGCCGGTCGCCCGAACGTATCGGCGTGTCGGGTCGAGGCGGGTGGCTGGCCCTTAGGCCAGAAGCTCGCGGGCGATCGTCAGGATCTGGATTTCGGTGGTGCCGCCGCCGAGCTCGATGAGCTTGGCGTCGCGGGCCAGGCGTTCGACGACGTAGTCTTCCATGTAGCCGTTGCCGGCGAGGATGTGGATGGCTTCGAAGGCGACGAAGGTGCCCATCTCGGCGCAGTAGAGCTTGCCGGCACAGACGTCGGCGAGGCTCTCGCGGACGGTGCGGCCGGCGAGCCAGTCGGCGTAGACGATGCGTCGGCTGTTCGAGACCGCCACCCACATGCGCGCCAGGCGCTGCTGGATCATCTGGAAGTTGGCGATCGCCTCGCCGAACTGCCGGCGGCTCTTGGCGTAGTCGCGTGCGATCTCGAAGCAACGCTCGGCGATGCCGTACGAGATGACCGACAGGCCGCCGCGCTCGACCGCCAGGCTCGACTTCACGTGGTCGCGCTGGCGGACGCCACCGCCGAGCAGACGGTCGGCGGGGATGCGTACCTCGTCGAGGAAGATCTCGCCGGTGGGCGAGCCCCGCATGCCCATCTTGCGCATCGGCGGGCCGGTGGTGAGGCCGGCGTCGCTGCGCTCGACGATGAACGGCTGGATCGCGCCGTCGAGCTCGCCACCCTTGGTGCGGGCGTAGATCAGGAACACGTCGGCGAACGGCGCGTTGGTGATGAACGTCTTGCTGCCGTCGAGGACCCAGGCGTCGCCGTCGCGGCGGGCGGTGGTGCGCATGCCGCGCAATGCGTCGCTGCCGGCCTCGGGCTCGGTGAGACCCCAGGCGCCCACCTGCTGGCAGCGCAGCACCGGCAGCGCCCAGCGCTCGATCTGCTCGGGCGAGCCCTTGCCCATGACGTTGGCCGCGAAGAGACCCGTGCTGGCGCCGTAGCTGAGCGTGAACGACGGGCTGACGCGCGCCATCTCGACGACGAAGGTGGTGCGCGCGTAGCGCGCGACGTTGGCGTCGAGCCCGCCCGCGGCTGCCGGGGCGGGGTCACGCTCCGTGTTGCCGCCCCGCGGCAGCATGGCGTCCAGGCCGAGCGCCTGGTGCATCGTGCGCATGAGCGGATAGGGCAGGACCTCGCCCCGCTCCATGGCCGGGACCTGCGGCTCGAGCTCGCGGGTGAACCAGCCGCGGAACGTGTCCCGCAGCATGCGTTCGGTGTCGTCGAGCTCGAGGTCCATCACTGCGCTCGGTCGGCGATGTACGCGGCTCCGCCGAGGATGCCGACCAGGAAGATCACGATGAAGATGTTGACCACGAAGCCGATCAGGCAGACGACGATGGCGCGTCCGTTGGCGGAGTAGTCGAGCGCCGCCCGCACCGCCACCACCATGGCGGCGAGCTGCCACACCGCGGCCAGCAGGCCCATGAGGGCGCCGACCACGGGGAGGATGCCGAGCACGTTCAGGATGCCGGGCGCCGAGGCGAAGCCGATCGTGCGCAGCACCTCGCCGATGTCGGCCTTGGTGGTGGGCTCGGCCAGGAGCTTCGTGCCGATGAACCAGATCAGGAAGGCCCAGACGAACCAGCCGATGAGGGAGCCGACCACGCCCGCGGCGACGGCCGCCGCGCCGCCGCCGGACGCCCCGATGCCCGAGGCCACGGCGGCGATGACCACCACCGCCATCGCCTGCCCGAGCGCACCCTGGTCGTGCTCGATCTCCTCGTAGATGCTCGCGTCGAGCCGCGCCGCCCCGATCGCCCGCTCCACCAGCGTCGCCATGCCATCCTCGTTCTGCGCCGGCTCCCGGCGCCGCTTCGGGTGTGGGCCCCCTCTGGCCGAGGGCAGGGCGCCTGTCAACTTCGGCGGGTTTCGGGCGTCCGCAGCAGGGCGGTGATGGCGAGGACGTACAGCAGCCCCGAGACCAGGAAGACGACGCGGAAGCCGTAGGACATCGACACCATCGTCGACAGTACCGAACCGACCACCGAGAAGAAGCCGTTCACCGCCCACGCCCAGGCGACGTGCGCTTCGGGGCGGTCGCTCAACGCCGCGATGGTCCGGAGCCCGAGCGGCATGAAGGTGCCGAGGCAGAGGCCGAGGGGCAGGATCAGCGTGACCGCCACCAGCACGCGGGCGGCGAAGGGCAGGGTGTTGAGCCGCTCCAGGAGCGGCTCGAGGCCGAAGCAGTAGAAGACGATGATCAGGAAGAGCGCCGCCGCCACCGGCCCGACGATCTGCGCGCGGCTGCCGGCGCGGCGCTGGCTCAGGAGCGCCCCGATGCCCGTCGAGATCAGGATCGTGCACAGCGTGACGCTGAGCGTGTGCGTCGGGTAGCCGAGGAACAGCGTCAGGCGCTGGATCAGGCCGACCTCGAGCATGATGAAGCCGAGCCCGATCGACGCGAAGAACGCGCCCATCGTGAGCGGCGACGGAATGCCGGCCAGGGCCGAGCGCCGCAGCAGCATGGGCCCGAAGAGACAGAGCGCCGCGAAGACGGTGCTCACCATGAGCAGCACGGCGATCAGCCGCTCGCCCACCGCCTCCTCGGGATTGTAGGCGACGCGGTCGCCGCCGAGCGCGTCGCGGAAGCGCACGAAGTGCCAGAAGAAGGGCTCGTCGTCGGTGACGGGGGAGACGTCGAACGGGTAGGCGGCGAACCAGGCGCCGAGGTCGGCCCACGGCAGGTCGACGATCTTCGCGACCGGCGCGTCGGCCTGCGGCGGCGACGACGGCGGGTACTGCACCACCGAGCCCTCGACGACCTGCGACGCCGCCGCGAACCGCGCCCGCTGCTCGGGCGTGAAGGGCGTCTTCTTGAGCAGCACCGTGGAGTAGGCCGGCCCGCCCGACGCGGTGGTGCCGACGAGCACGTGCTGGTCGAAGTCGGTGACGCCGGCGCGACGGAACGCCTCGCGCGCGGTGGCGACGTAGCGCGCGGTGCGGAGCGGCTTGTGGGCGTAGTCGAGCTCGCCGAACTGCGCGCACAGGATGCCGTCGTCGTCGAGACGCGACATCGCCAGCTCCACCATCTCGGCGGTGTAGAGGTAGCTCTCCGACAGCACGAACGCGCCGGAGGTGGCGGCGTTCATGGCGGCGTAGCTGTCGGGGGCCACCAGCCACACCAGGTCGAAGGTGTCGGGGTGACGGCTCAGGAACGAGCGCGCCTCGGCGTTGACGAGGGTGATGCGGGGATCCTCCGGCAGGTGGCCGGTGAAGTCGGCGAAGTGCGTCGTCAGCAGCGACACCGTCACCGGGTTGAGCTCGATGCCGGTGACGTGGCCGGCGCCGTAGTACCACGACGCCAGCAGCTCGTGGCCGCCGGCGGCGCCGATGATGGCGACTTTCGGCTCCGGCCCGAGGATGCGGAACGGCAGCTGGCGCACGTCCTTGTCGAAGAAGCCGAGCGACGCGCGATCGCCGTCGAAGCGCCGCATGATGGCGCCCCACATGCCGTCGTGGACCAGGATCTTCGTCTTGTCGTCGAGCGGGCTCGGGACGACGTCGATGCGGAACACGGGGTTCCACTTCGTGAACAGCACCTCGCCCTTGCCGCCCTCGACCTGGGCCATGGTCTTCTCTTTGTCGGTGATCGGCTTCGGCAGCAGCCCGGGCATGGCGACGCCGGCGAGCAGCGCGACCAGGAGCACGACCGACGGAATGCGGAGCCCGCGGACGTGGGCGGCGGCGAGCAGGCCGCCCGCGACGAAGAGGGCGCCCGCCAGCTGCACGCACTGCGGCGGGGTCAGCGTCCAGAGGAGCGGGACGGCGATGGCGCACCCGATGCCGGCGCCGAGCAGGTCGGCGAAGTAGAGCCGGCCGATGTCCTGCGGGCGGCTGGCGAACGTCTTCGAGACCGCGAGGCCGGCAGCCAGGAAGGGGGCGAAGAGGGTCACGCTGATGAGCAGCAGCTTGGCGCCCTCGGCGGCGGCGTTGGCGGGGTTCAGCACGCGCGAGAGGGTGATCGAGCGCGACATCACGCCCGCGTTCAGCTGGGTGAGGGCGATGATCCAGTAGCCGGCGAGCACCGTCGCCGCCGCGATCACGCTGGTCACGCCGAACGTGGTCGCCGGCTGCGCACGCTGCAGGCGGCGCGAGAGCGCCATCAGCAGGCCGCCGGTGCCGCCGCCCAGCAGCGCGATGCCGATGATGAGATACGTGAAGTAGTAGTAGAGCTTGTAGGAGAAGATCCGCGTGTAGCTGATCTCGAGGAGGATCACCGCGAGGCACACCACGCCCAGGGCGAGGGCGGAGATGGGTCGCGCGGCCGCTGTCGTGTCGTCGTGCATGGGGGGCTGCGGGCGGTGAGGCATACCAAACCCCCCACGCGAGGTGCCAGCCTACGGCGCCAGGACCGCCAGGGTCGCGGTGCCGGTGCCCGGCACCACCTGGACGACGCCGTGGACGGTGGCGCCACCAGTGGCCCACTCGACGGCGTAGGTCCCGTGCGTGGCGACCAGCTCGACCACGCCGTCGGCGTCGGCGACCGCGGTGACGTCGGTGCGCCAGCGGTCGTTCAGGAGCGACATCACGGCCTCGCCGTGCCGCGACAGGGTGCGGCTCTCGTCCCAGAAGCCGACGTCGAACACCTTGCGCCCCGCCACCGTGTTCCAGGGCCCCCAGAAGACGATCTGCTCGACCGCGGGATGGCCCCACCACAGCCGCAGGATGCCCTCGGCCTGGGCGGCGCGCCGCTCCGGGTCGTCGGGGGCGATGAAGTTGGTCTCGGTCATGTGCAGCGGCAGGCCGGCCTCCGCGAGCGTGTCGAGCGCCGTGGCGTAGTCGTCGATGTGCGTGCGCTGCGACAGGTCCGCGGGCAGGCCGGCGAATGCGACGCCCGGCACGAAGTGCGCCTGCTGGCCGATGGCATGCACGGGCACGCCGGCCGCCACCAGCGCCCGCACGCGATCGCGCACCATGGCGGCCGTGGGCTCGGGGAAGCCGGTGAACACCTCGACGATCCACTCGTTGAAGACGAGCCGTGCCTCGGGGTCGGCCTCGTGCGCCCAGCGGAACACGTCGTCGACGACGCCGGGACCGAGGCGCTCGATGAACCACTGCGCGAACGGCTGCAGCGTCTCGTTGGTGGCGTCCCAGATCGACAGCCGGCCGCGGTAGCGGCCGACGACGTCGAGCACGTGCCCGCGCAGCGCCTCGCGCAACGCCGCCTGCTCCGCGGGCGACAGTGTGGGCTGTGCCCAGCGCGCCAGCGCCCACGGCGGCACGCCGCTCGACGAGAACGGCGGCACGATGCCCCACATGGCGGCGTGCCCCTTCACCGGCAGGCCGAGGCCCTCGGCCCAGGCGACGTCGGCGTCGGCCCTGGCGTACGTGCGCACGCCCTCGTCGTTCTCGAGGGCCCGCCACTTGAGCGAGTTCTCGATGACGACGAGGCCGAAGTGGTCGGCCATGGTGCGGGCGTACCAGTCGCGGTCGTCGGGGGTGGGGAAGCGGGCCAGGTCCACGGGGAAGCCGAACTGGAAGCCGTGATGCGTCTGCACGACGCGCACGACGGCGCCGGGCGTGCCGACGGCGACGCGGACGCGACGGCTGCGCAGCGTCGCCGCGCGTGCGTCGGCGGCGGTGATGGCCGCGATCTCGGCGGGCTCGAGCGACGACAGATCGGCGGCCCGTCCGCGTGGACGATCCGGCAGTGTCGCGGCCCCGGGGACGGCGCGGGCGACGGTGTAGCCGCACCCCCGCTCCGCCGTCGCGCGGGTGGCGAGGCAGCGATCGCGGCAGACCGGGCGCGACGCCACGTCGAGCCGGCGGCACGTCTGCGCGCAGCTGCGGTAGTCGCGTGACGCCGCCGTGCGGCAGGAGCGCACCTGCGCGACGCAGGCATCCACCGGCACACCGCTGCCGCAGACCGCGGCACACGGGGCGGCGACGGTGGCGCACGTGCTGCGGGCGTCACGACGGGTGTCGTCGCACGCCGTGTCGCACCCGGGCGCCGGGTGCCGGCGACACGTCGCATGGCAGGCACGGGCGGCATCCGCGGCGGCGGCGAGGCAGGCGCGATGGGGAGCC
Source organism: uncultured Binatia bacterium (SeqCode) (assembly GCA_964404165.1). Classification (GTDB taxonomy): domain Bacteria; phylum Desulfobacterota; class Binatia; order DP-6; family DP-6; genus DASYLJ01. The sequence continues at coordinate 6,158 of CAYOIZ010000108.1, forward strand.
AGGCAGGTCGCGGCTGCTGGGAGCGACGGCAGGCAGGCGAGGGCCAGGAGGAGCAGGAGACGGACGACGGTCACCGGTGTGGGCTACCACGCATGCCACCGAGTGCGGAAGGCGAAATCGGGGGCCGCTCAGGTCTCGTCGAAACCCCGCAGCGCATGCGTGACGAGCGGGGTGGCGAGGCCCTTCACCGGCGCCGCGGGCATGGTCTCGAGGCGGAAGCGGCGGTCGAGGGCCTCGGCCACGTCGGTGGTGACGAGGACGTCGACGCCGTGGGTGCGGGTCAGACGCTCGACGCGGGCGGCGACGTTCACGGTGCTGCCGACGACGCCGTACTCGACCAGGTCGGCGCTGCCGAGCACTCCCGCGGTCACCGCGCCGCGATGGATGCCGATGCCCATCGCCAGGGTGGGCATGCCGGCGACGGCGAGGACGGAGTTGTAGTCAGCAAGCGCCCTGCGCATCGCCAGGGCGGCGTGTGCGGCGTCGTTCGTCTGCCACGGGTTCGGCTCGAGCGCGCCGAACAACGCCATGATGCCGTCGCCGATGAACTTGGCGGTGTGGCCCTGATGCGCGCTCAGCACGGTGCTCATGCGTCGCAGCCAGCCGTTCAGCACCTCGACCAGCACGCCCGGGTCGAGCCGCTCGGCGAGCGGCGTGAAGCCGCGCAGGTCGGCGAAGAGCACGGTCACGTCCTTGCGCGCGGGGATGGGCTCGCGTCCCTGGGCGATGTCTTCGACCACCCGCGCCGGGGCGAAGCGCGAGAACGCGTGCTGCAGCCCTTCGAGGTCGTGGGCGGCGGCGGCCAGCCGTCGCTCGAGCGACGTCGTGGTGCGCCGGTGCAGGACGGCCTGGACCGTCACGGTCACGATCACCGCGAGGACGACGAGCACCAGCGTCAGCATGCGTCGAGGACGATGGTCATGCGCGCCAGCAGGTTCGCGAGCGACACGACGCCGACTGTCTCGAGGATCTCTTCGGTCGTGAAGCCGGCGGTGACCTCGCGGACGCGTCGCTGGATGACGGGCGTCTGATAGCGCACCGTCTCGCGCGCGAAGGCCACCAGGCGGGCGTCGCGCCCGTCGAGGCGGGACGAGCCGAGGTTGGCGAGGATCTCGTCGACGTCGGCGGCGGGGACGCCGTCGTCGGTGGCGAGGCGGCGGGCCTCGGCTTCCGTGTAGTCGCAGCCGAGGGCACGGCCGATGACGGCGGTCATGAGGGCCTTCGTGCGTCGCGGCAGCACGGGCGACGCGAACGCGTCGTCCACGACCCGTCGCAGCTCGCCGGCGATCGGCGAGCGACCGAGTGCGGTCATGACGCGGGCCCATGGGCCGCTCTCGGCGGACAACGGCACGGCGGGCGGCTGCGGGCGGGGACGCATCCTCCAGGCGACGAGCGGGCGCACCAGGCGGAAGAGCGGCCGGTCGACCAGCGTCTCGAGCGGATCCGCCGGCAGAGCCAGGAGCGTCGAGAGGCGATTCGCGAACGTGATGGCGGCGACGGTGGCGACGAGCTCGACCGCGGCCTCGGGCGAGAGGCCGCTGGCGGTGAGCGCGTGGAGATCGGCGCGTCCGGGACGCGGCTGGCCGCGCGAGAGACGGCGGGCGAGGTCGAGCGCGGCGCGCTCGAGCGGCGTCAGCGCGCCGGCGTGGGTGTCGCGCTCGAGCCGCGCGACGTAGTCGTCGGGATAGCCGAGCATCGTCATGTAGGCGCGTTGCACGCCGTAGCAGTAGCGACACGAGTTGTCCTGGCTCACCGCCAGCGCCATCAGATCGCACAACGGCAGCGGCGCGAACGCCAGCGGACGCATCGACAGGATGGAGGTGGCGCGCGCGACCCACGGCGTGGCGGCCATGTGGCCGAGCCAGGCGGGGGTCGAGCCGGCGTGCTTGCGGATGTCCGCCGCCAGGGCGGACGGCACGGTGCTGGGGGACACGAGACACGCGCCCCAGTCCGCCGACGACCAGGCCTCGGTGCGTGCGGAGGTCATCGGCCCCGTCCTTATGCTCGCCATCGGGGGCGAGGCAACCGCGGTTGACAAGCGCGCCCGGCGCGTTTCCTATCGACAGACCCATGAGCGACGAACCCGAGAGCCGCGCCCTACGCCTCTTCCACGAGATCATCGAGTCCGGCCGTCCCCTGGCCTACGTCCGGACCCCCGAGGAGCAGCGCGTGTTGGCCCTGCTGCGCGAGGCCGCGCGGCGCTTCTTTCCCGAGCCCGTGCCCGTCTTCATCTGGAGCCTCACCGAGGGGCTGCATCGCGACGGCGAGCCGGCCGAGAGCCCGGCGCGGGGCGCGCGCGAGGCGCTCGACGCCATCGCGGCGCACCAGGGGCCGGGCCTCTTCCTGCTGCTCGATTTCCACGAGCCGCTGCGCGAGTCGCCCGAGATCCGGCGCCGGCTGCGCGACCTGTACGAGGCCTGCCTCGACCGTGGCAAGTTCGTCATCGTCTCGTCGCCGGTGCGCTACGTGCCGGAGGAGCTCGAGCGCGCCGTCGCCTACGTCGAGCTGGCGGTGCCCGACCTGCCGGAGCTGACCGCCTTCCTCGAGCACGAGGCCGTGGCGATCACGGCGGCGGGCGGCACGGTCGACGTCGACGAGGACACGCGCTTCCAGCTCGCGCGCGCGCTGCTGGGCCTCACCATCGACGAGAGCCGACACGCCATCCGGCGTGGGCTCGCGGCGAATCGCCGCCTCGACCACGCGTCGATTCCCGCGCTGCTCGAGGAGAAGCGCCAGCTCGTCAACCGCAGCGGCATGGTCGAGTTCATCCCGACGCACACCAGCATCGAGGACGTCGGCGGGATGGAGATCATGAAGAAGTGGCTCCTCGAGCGCCGCAAGCTGTTCCAGATGCGGGAGAGCATCGGGCTCGAGATCGTGCCCAAGGGCGTGCTGGTGATGGGCATCTCGGGCTGCGGCAAGAGCCTCTGCATCAAGGCGATCGCCTCCTGCTTCGAGCTGCCGCTCTACCGCATCGACATGATCGAGGTGTTCTCCGGGCGGCACGGCACGCCCGAGGGGGCGTTCGCCGCCGCCTGCCACATGCTCGAGTCGATGTCTCCCGCCATCGTCTGGTTCGACGAGATCGAGGCGGCGATCAGCGCGCAGTCGAAGGAGGGCGACCTCGGCCGTATCTTCGGCTTCTTCCTCACCTGGATGCAGGAGAAGCCGCGCGGGCTGTTCGTCGGCGCCACGGCCAACCGCATCGACCTGCTCCCCGCCGAGATGATCCGCAAGGGCCGGTTCGACGAGGTGTTCTTCGTCGACCTGCCGCTCGACCAGGAGCGCATCGACATCTTCAAGGTGCACCTCACGCGGCGGAACATCGATGCGACCGGGTGGGATCTCGAGCCGCTCAAGAAGTTCACCAAGGGGTGGACGGGGGCCGAGATCGAGCAGTGCGTCGTCTCGGCGCTCACCACCGCACGGCTCGCCGATCGCGAGCTCACCGCCCGCGACCTGTTGAACGCGACGAACCACGTCGTGCCGTTGTCGAAGACGATGAAGGAGCAGGTCGACCTGATCCGGAACTGGGCCTACGACCGCGCCGTGCGCGCATCGCCCCGCGAGGGGCCGCGCGCCTGAGGCTCAGAGCCCGACCGGGCGCTGGCGACGAACGGCGAGGGCCAAGGACGTCGTCCGCGTCCGAGAGGACGCGGACGTCGCCCTGGACCAGCACTGGTTCGGACGAACGAACGGGACGGCGCGGGGAACCAGTCAGGGAGAGCACGACGGGACGCCAAGCAATGTCCGGGCCGTCCCATCCGGCGGCGAGTCGCCTCGCGGACGGACCGACGTTGGGGCGCGGACCCGCGCCGGTGCTGCATGCACTGCCGGGTAGCCCCGGGGATACACCACGCCGCGCTGCGACGTTCGACCGCGCAGAGTTGGACGGGTCGCGTTGCTAGATTGTCGTTACCGTCGGTATCGTGACGGTTTCGCATCCTGCCGACGCGGTCGGGTCGTGCGGCCGTCGGCGACGAGGCGCGACTCGGGTGGCGGAGGGATGGGAGGGGGGGCGCCCCTCGCGGGGGAGGCCGTCGCTCTCGTCGACCATGGGGCAGAGTGGGCCACTGCGCCGTGGCACCGCTGGTATGGGGACTGCACCAGGAGCGGGGCCAGGAGGGATCACATGATCTACCAGCACGGAGACGTCGTGGCGTTGCGCGGCCCGGCCCTGGCCCCGACCGCCTGCCGGGTCCTCACCGCCGTTGCGGTCGAGGACAGCGAGGAGCCGCAGCAGCTCCTCGAGCTCGAGCCCCTGGGCAAGCGATGGACGGCCGGCACGATCCTGTTGCGGCTCGATTCCGCGGTGACCCCCGTCGCCGCGCGCCAGACGCTGCGGGACGGCGGGACGCTGCGACCGGCGATCGCGCTGTCCGGGGACGCCCGGGCGGTGGACTGATCCGCGCCGTCAGCCCGCCGAACTTGAGA
>CAYOIZ010000109.1:0-10560 GCA_964404165.1 uncultured Binatia bacterium (SeqCode)
AGGGTGCGGAGTGGCCGGCGTTGCTGCGCGTCGTGCTGGAGGAGCCCGTGCGCGACGCGGCCGCGCATGCGGCGGCCCTCGCCGCCGACGGCGTCGCCGGCACGTTGCCGCGTGACGATCTGCAGCGACGGCTCCGGATCTACCGGCGGCGCCAGCTGGTGCGGATCGGCGGACGCGATCTCTTGGCGCTCGCCTCCGTCGACGACACGGTGCGCGAGCTGAGTGCGCTGGCGGCGGCGGTGATCGAGGCGGCGGTCGTCGTGACGCGGGCGCGCCTCGCGGCGGAGTGGGGCGGCGACGTGCCCCAGGGCTTCGTCGTCATGGGCATGGGCAAGCTCGGCGGCAGCGAGCTCAACTACAGCTCCGACGTCGACCTGGTGTACGTCTACGAGAGCGACGGCGAGCATCCGGGCGGGCGCACGGTGCGCGAGTTCTTCGTCCGCATCGCGGAGGAGGTGACGCGCGCCATTGCCGAGGTGACCGCCGAGGGCCTCTGCTTCCGCGTCGACCTGCGGCTGCGTCCGGGCGGCGGCGAGGGACCGCTGGCGGCGTCCGTGCGCGCCACCGTGACCTACTACGAAACGTGGGGCCAGACGTGGGAGCGTGCCGTGTGGCTGAAGGCGCGACCCGTCGCCGGAGACATTGCGCTCGGCGACGCGCTGGTGCGCGAGCTGCGGCCGTTCGTCTACCGGCGCTACCTCGACTTCGGCACCTTCGAAGAGCTGAAGGCCATGAAGCGCAAGGTCGATGCGTCGCTGCGCGATCGCGGCGCGCGCGTGCGGGACGTCAAGCTCGGGCGCGGCGGCATCCGCGGCGTCGAGTTCTGGGTGCAGGCGCAGCAGCTCGTCCACGGCGGCAAGGACGCGCGGCTGCACGAGCGCAGCACGCTCGGCGGGCTGCAGCGCCTGGTCGACAGTGGCTACGCGGACGGCGAGCAGGCGCAGGCGCTGGCGGCGGCGTATCGCTTCCTGCGCGACGTCGAGCACAAGCTGCAGATCGTCCACCAGCGGCAGACGCAGTTGATCCCCGAGGACCCCGACGAGCTGCGCGCGCTGGCGCGACGACTGGGCTTCCGCGGTCCGCATCCGCGCGCCGAGTTCTGGGCCGCGCACACGACGCACACCACCGTCGTCGACACCGCGTTCACGGCGCTGTTCCACGGTCCGGAGGCCGAGCGGCGGCGCGACGAGCGCCCCGAGCTGTCGCGTCTGCTCGACGAGCTCGATCAGGAGGAGCGGGCGTTCTGGCACCTGGGGCAGCTCGGGTTTCGTGACATCGAGGCGGCGTACCGGGATCTGCGGCAGCTGCGGGACGGGCCCTCGTATGCGCCGGCGTCGCCGCGTCGGCGTCAGGCCATCGCCGCGCTCGCCCCGACGCTCGTCGGCGAGATCGTGGGGTCGTCGGCGCCGGACCGCGCGCTGCGCCACATGGCGACCTTCATCGCCACCGTGGGCGCACGCACGAGCTACCTCCATCTGCTGCTCGAGAACCCGGGCGTCATGCGGCTCCTGGTGCGGCTCTTCGCCACCAGCGAGTTCCTGTCGCACTTCTTCGTGCGTCATCCGGAGCTGCTCGACAGCCTGGTCCGCGCCGACCTGGTGCGCGTGCAACGGACGCACGACGAGCTGGTGCGCGAGGTGGGGGCGCGGCTCGCCGTCGTCCACGATCTCGAGGCCGAGCTCGATACGTTGCGACGGTTCCGGCACGAGGAGTTCCTGCGCATCGGGGTGCACGACATCGAGGCCGAGCTCGATGCCACGGCCGTGTGCGAGCAGCTGTCGCTGGTGGCGGAGGTGTGCGTCGCGGAGGCGGTGACGCTCGCGTGGCGCGAAGCGGTGCACCACTTCGACCTGCCGCACGAGGCGCCGACGGACGGGCTCGCGGTGCTCGGGATGGGCAAGCTCGGGGGGCGCGAGCTGGCGTACCACTCCGATCTCGACCTGATCTTCGTCTACGACCCCGGCGACGCGACGTGGTGGCACGATCGCGTCACGCCGCACGAGTTCTTCACCCGCGTCGCCCAGCGCACGATCAGCGCCCTGCAGACGCCCACCACCGAGGGCATCGCCTACAAGATCGACACCCGGCTGCGGCCGTCGGGCAACCAGGGCCCGCTGGTGTCGTCGCTCGAGGCGTTCGAGACCTACCACCGCACCAGCGCGGCGCTGTGGGAGCGGCAGGCGCTGATCCGGGCGCGTCCCGTCGTCGGACCGCAGGCGCTGGTGCGCCGGCTCGAGGACACCATCACGCGGTTCGTCTACGGGCGCGGCCTGGAGGCGGCCGAGGTGCGCGAGATGGTGCGCCTGCGCGAGCGCATCGAAGCGGAGCGCGGCGCCGGCCGGCCGGACCGGGTCAACATCAAGACCGGTTGGGGCGGCCTGGTGGACGTCGAGTTCGTCGTCCAGATGCTGCAGCTGCGGCACGGCCACGCGGAGCCGCGGCTGCGCACGCGCTCGACGCGGGACGGCCTCGACGCGCTCGCGGTGACGGGCCTGCTGCCGCCCGACGACGTGGCGCTGCTGCGCGACGGCTATGCCTTCCTGCGGCAGGTGGAGAGTCGGATGCGCATCGAGCGGGATCAGCCGGTCGAGGCGATGGACGCCGACCCGGACGCGCTGCTCGCGCTGGCGCGGCGGCTCGGCTACGGCGGCACCGACGACGAGGCGCGCGAGGCGCTGCGCACCGATCATGGCCGCCATCGGGCGGAGATCCGCGGCGCCTATGCGCGCGCCTTCGCTGCGACGACGGCGTGACGTCGCGTGGTTTGCCTTCGCGCGGCCCTTCGGGCTAGCTGACCCCTCCATGCAGAAGACCGAACGCATCTGGCTCGACGGCACCCTGGTCCCCTGGGACGAGGCCAACGTGCACGTCCTCACGCACACGCTGCACTACGGGCTCGGTGTCTTCGAGGGGATCCGCTGCTACGAGGGGGCCGGCGGTCGGTCGGCGATCTTCCGCCTGCGCGAGCACATCGATCGGCTCTTCGGCTCGGCGCACATCCTCGATCTGCCCATGCCCTTCACGCGCGACGAGGTGGCGCAGGCGTGCCGCGACACGGTGCGCGCCAACAAGCTGCGCGAGTGCTACATCCGTCCGCTGGCCTTCCTCGGCGACGGCGAGATGGGCCTGTCGGCGCGGCCGGCGACGCGCGTGGCGGTGGCGGCGTGGCCCTGGGGCTCGTACCTCGGCGACGAGGGCATCCAGAACGGCGTCCGCCTCAAGACCAGCTCCTTCATGCGCTTCCATCCGAACACGATGATGACGAAGGCGAAGGCGGTCGGGCACTACGTCAACTCCATCCTCGCGGCGCGCGAGGCCCGCGGCCTGGGCTACGACGAGGCGCTGCTGCTCGACGTCGACGGCTACGTCTCGGAGGCGAGCGGAGAGAACATCTTCATCGTGAGCGACGGCGTCGTGAAGACGACGCCGCTCCCGACCGTCCTCGGCGGGATCACGCGGCACACGGTGCTGCGCCTGTGCGCCGACCTCGGCATCCCCGCCCGCGAGGAGCGCTTCACGCGCGACGAGGTCTATCTCGCGGACGAGGCGTTCTTCACCGGCACGGCAGCCGAGGTCACGCCGATCCGCGAGCTCGACGATCGCCGCATCGGCGACGGCACACCGGGTCCGATCGGGAAGCGCCTGCAAGCGTTGTATTTCGCGGTGATTCGCGGCGAGGACGCGCGATACGCGTCGTGGCTCGACGTGGTCTGACTGGCTTGCGTCCCGAGGGGCCGTCAGGTACCAACGACGCCCAGACGGCGCAGATGGCGCCCGACGATGGGAGGAGGCATGATGCGATCGTTTGTCTGGCTTACGTGCTTGGTGGCTTTCCCGCTAGCCCTCACGGCATGCGGCGGGTCGGAGGAGACACCGACCAAGACCACCGTGCCGCAGGCCGCGACGCCCACCACCATGGCTCCGGCGGCGGACGCCGAGGACGACGAGGACGCCTACGAGCTCGACGTGATCGCCGAGGCGGAGCCCGACGAGGGCGCGCCGCCGCTCAAGGTGCAGTTCACGGCGTCGGTGGAAGAGGAAGAGGGCGGTCCGTGGACGTTCGCGTGGGACTTCGGTGACGGCAACAAGAGCACCGACCAGAATCCCGTCCACACCTACGACAAGGTCGGCGAGTACACCGCCACCCTGACCGTCACCGATTCGAAGTCGAACAAGGGCACCGACGAGATCGACATCTTCGTCGAGACCGAAGAAGACCTGGCCGAGTAGTCGGCTACGGGCACGCCGCCTCCACCTGCTGCTCCGCCCACTCGAGGGTCGTGAGCGCAGGTGCGAGCGCGGCGGCCACCGGGCGGCAGCGATGGCTGTCGCCGTCGAGGCAGCGGGTGAGGGCGGTGGCGCGGTCGCGTGCCGCGTCGGCGGCCTCGCGCCAGCGCTCCTTGGCGGCGGTGCAGGTGTCGCGTAGCGGCCAGATCGGCGGCACCGGGATCGGCGTCGGTTCCGGCACGGTCGTGGCGGTCTCCGGCGTGGGCGTCGGAGCGGACGGCGTGGTCGTCGTGCCGGTGACGGGCGGCGTGGTGGACGGGGTCTGTGGGGGCGCCGCCGCCACCGCGGTGTCGCGCGCGATGTCGATCACCTCGATCGCGTCCGGGGTCCGGAGGATCATCTCGGCACGGCCCGCGAAGCGTCGTACGGTGCCCGACGCCCGGATGCGCTTGCCGGCATAGAGACGCTCGGGCTGCTTCGGCAGATCGGTGATCAGCGGGACCAGCAGCACGACGCGGAAGGCCTTCGTGTCGGTGGTGCTGAACTCGATGACACAGGTGGGGCCTTCGAGCCGTGCGGCGGCGACGTCGCCCTCGACCGTGACCAGCTGGCCTATGTGCTCGGAGGCCTGCTGCCAGGGCACCGTGACGGCGGCGCGGGCCACCGAATCCACGGTGAGGAAGAGCGCGAGGCCGAATGCCCCGAGAGCACGTCGCATGGGCGAAGTGCTGTAGCGGGCCGGAACGCGCCGGTGCAAGCCGGCGCGCCGGCCGAGGACGGACCCGACGGCTAGTTGCGGGGGCCGCCGGCCGAGCGTTCGCGCGCCTCACTCACGGTGAGGGGGCGTCCGCCGAACGGTTGGCCGTTGAGCGCGCCGACGGCGGCTTCGGCCTGGGCGTCGGTGGACATCTCGACGAAGGCGAAGCCACGGGGTCGACCAGTCTCGCGATCCGTGACGATCTTCACTTCCTCGACCTGACCGCCGTCCTGCTCGAACAGGGTGCGAAGCTGGGCTTCGCTGGTCTGGTACGGGATGTTGCCGACGTACAGTCTCTTTCCCATTCTAGCTGCTCCCGCTCTCCCGTCGCGCGGTTGCACGCGCCGGTCCCTTGGAATGCTCGGGGGCTTCTAGCATGCCATTGGAGCGGCGGTCTAGGCGGAGAACGGGCCGCCGGCCGGGGTCGCGGCGCGTCGTCGCGCCGCGGCGCGGAGCGCCACGGCCAGCGCCGCGAAGGCCAGGCCGAGCGCGGTAACACCCACGACGAGCGGTGAGACGGGCCCCCCCGGCGTGCCGATGGTGAGAGTCGTGGCGGCGAGGACCACGTGGCGCCGGCCGTCGAGTCCATAGTCGAAGAACGCGTAGGCGGGCAGGGTGGCCTCGCGCGCCGGGCCCTGTCGTTGCAGGACGATGGGGATCTCCATGCGCTTGCCTGCCGCCGCGTCGGCGGCCTGACTCACGGGCTCGGTGACGACGTCGCCCGGGAGTGCGACCACCACTCGCCCATGGATGGGGGCCGGCCCGTGATTCTCGAGGCGCAACGTGGCGCGCCCGTAACGTCCGATGGGCGTGGTCTCGAGCGTGAGCGTGACGTCGGGTGGCGGCAGCCCCGGCGTGTCGACGGTGGTGACGAACGGCGTCGAACGGACCACGTCGCCGGCGTCCGTGTAGGCGACGTCGACGATGACCGGCGTGGTGCCGGGCTCGGTCGGGCGCGGCAGCGCAATCGTCCACGTATGGGTGGCGCCCGGCGCGATGGCGTCGACGACGTCGCCGTCGTGCGTGCGGCTCTGGTGGTAGACGTGCGGCTGCACGGCGCGGGCGGGATCGCTCCCGGTATTGCGTGCGGTGAGGTGCAGCGTCGCGCCGTCGGCGTCGAGCGTGGTGTCGCCTTCGAGCACGAGGAGCGTGGCCCTGGCGTTGGCGGTCAGCAGCAGGACTGTGGCGAGCACGACGAAGCGCATGGCGGGCAGCTACCACCTGGCCGGCGACGGCGCCACGCCGCCGGCGTTGACGGCACGAGGCGGAGACCGTAGCAGGGGCGGCTCGATGGCGTGGCGTGCGTGCCTCCTGGTCGCGTCGGTGCTCTGCGCCGTGTCGCGTGCCGACGCCGGCGACCCAGTGGGCACGCCGCAGGGACGGGAGGCGCTGCGGACGTGTCAGCGTGCGGAGGACGCGCCGACGGCCGAGGTCGACGCGCTGTTGGCGCGGAGTCTCGCCCTCGCCGAGGCGGCGGTGGCGGCCGACGAGCGCGACCCGCTCGCGCACTTCGCGGTCTTCTGCAGCCTCGGGGGGCAGATGCAGCGCGCCGGCATCGGGCTCGTCGCGCTGACGAATCTGCGACGCCTGCGGCGCGAGGTCGACCGCACGCTCGAGCTGGCGCCCGACTACCCCGACGCGCTCGCGGGCAAGGGGGCGCTCCTGCTCGAGACGCCGCGTCTCCTCGGCGGCGACCCGGCCGAAGGCGAGCGCCTGCTGCGCCGCGCACTCGTCCTCGATCCCGACTATCTCGGGCCGCGTCTCGGGCTCGCCGAGGCGCTGTTGGCGCGCGGGGCACGCGAGGAGGCCCGATCGGAGGCGACGCAGGCGCTCGCGATCGCCGAGCGCAAGCGGAACGCCGAGGACGTGGCCGAAGCGCGCGCGTTGCTCGAGAAGATCGGCCCCCCCTGATCGCTCAGCGCGCGGCGCCGTCGACGGCCGCCTGGTGCTCGGCGACCACCGCGGGCGGACACAGGCGCACGAACCAGTAGGCGCCCGTCACGAGGATGGTCAGGTCGTCGAGCTGGCCGAGTCCGGGCAGGAAGTCCGGGAGGAGATCGAACGGCATCGCCGCGTAGGCGAGGGCCGCGATCAGGACCGCTTTCGGGGCGAGGCCGACGCGACGTTCGCCGAGGAGCCGCCAGCACAGCCGGGCCTGCTGGGGCAGGGTCGCGAGCAGCTGGAGCGACGGACGGGTGGTCGTCATGACGCGGCACGATAGCACGGAGCCCTGGCGACGGAAGCTTGAGCGCCGCGGCGCAGCTGGGCTAAGGATTCGGCCTTCAGAAGGAGGATTCACCGTGGAAGAAATTGCCTTCGACGACATCGCGGGGCTCAAGTCGAAGATCACCGACGCCTATGGCGAGTGGAGTGATCCCGTCGAGGTGACCCAGGACATGATCAACCGCTTCGCGGAGCTGACGGGGGACCACCAGTGGATCCACGTCGACGTGGAGCGTGCGAAGCGTGAGAGCCCGTTCAAGACGCCCATCGCGCACGGCTTCCTGACGTTGAGCCTCCTGCCGGCGATGCGCAGCAAGCAGACCTGGCAGATCAAAGGCTACGGCAACGCCACCAACTACGGCGCCAACAAGCTGCGCTTCGTGTCGCCCGTCCCGGCGGGCTCCAAGGTGCACTCGCACGGCCGGCTGATCGGCGTCGAGCCGCATCCGAAGGGCACGCAGGTGACGCAGGAGATCGTCGTCCACGTCGTCGGCAGCGACAGGCCGGCGCTGCTGTACGAGATGGTCGTCCTGTATCACCCGCCGATGAAGAAGGGCTGAACGCCCCGCGCGGGCGGCGTGCCGGTCTGGTCGCGGCACGTCGCCCCCGCTACAGTCGCGCCCGATGGTTCTCCCCATCGGTGACTCGCCGAACCCGCGGGGCGTACCGCTCGTCACGTATGCGCTGATCGCGGTCAACGTCGCGGTCTACGTGCTGATTTCCCTGCCGCTTTCCGCCGAGCGGCCCGCCCCGGGCGATCCGCGGGTCGCCGAATACGTCCACGCCATGGCGCAGGCGCTCGACCCGGGGGCCGCACGCGAGCTGCTGGCGCGCCTCACGAGCTACGACCTGTTCGTGTTCGCGTGGGGCTTCCGACCCGTCGCTCCGTCGGGGGTCGATCTCGTGGCGTCGATGTTCCTGCACGGCGGCTTCCTCCACCTCGCCGGGAACATGCTGTTCCTCTGGATCTACGGCGACAACGTCGAGCACCGTCTCGGGGCGGTGGCGTACCTGTGCTGGTATCTCGCCTGCGGCGTCGCGGCGGCGCTGTTCTTCATGGCCGGCGACCCCGACTCGCCGATCCCCATGGTGGGCGCGTCGGGCGCCATCTCGGGGGTGCTCGGGTTCTACTTCCTCTGGTTCCCGCGCAACGAGGTCCGGCTGCTGTGGATGCTGCCGCCGTTCCTGATGCACGTCGTCGAGGTTCCGGCGCGGCTCGTGCTCGGGCTCTATCTCGTGATGGACAACCTGCTGCCGTACCTGATCGCGCGCGAGACGTCGGGGGTCGCCCACGGCGCGCACATCGGCGGCTTCGTGGCCGGGCTCGGGGTCGCGTGGGTGATGGACCGCCGCGCCCTCGCGACGCCGCGCACGTTCGAGGGCGAGGCGCCGGCGCCCGCCTCGTCGCGTCGCACGCCCGACGCCGCAGCGACGATCGCCGTCGCCATCGGCGACGGACGCCTGCGGGACGCGGCGGAGCGCTATCTCGCGATTCCGGTCGGCGCGAGCCGCGGCCTGCTGACGCCGGAGCACTCGCTCGCCCTGGCGCGGTGGCTGCGCGACGCGGGGCATCCGGAGGCCGCGCTCGTCGTCGCCCGTCGCCACCTGCGCGATTTCCCGCGTGGGCCGGGACTGGCCGAGGCGCACCTGCTCGCCGGGCAGCTCCTGCTCGCGCTCGAGCAACCGACGCCGGCCTTCCAGCACTTCCTGTCGGTGATCGACGTCGGGGCGAGTCCCGACGTGGAGGCGGCGGCGCGCGACGGCCTGGCCGCGATCGAGGCGCTCCAGAAGCGCCCGCTCCGACGCCCCGTGCACCGTCTCGGGTGAGCGCTCAGCGGGGCAGCTGCCGCACTTTCGCGCCTTTGTCCTTGCGCGCGGGCTCGACCCAGGTGGCGACGGTGGCCAGCAGCTTGTCGCGGCCGACCATGCGCTCGCGGTGCGCCGGATCGACCAGCAGCGCCGCGAAGCGCGGGCCGGACTCCTCGACGCCCTGCACGAGCAGCATCGTCGGCACCGGGGCCATCTCGGCCAGACGTGCGACGATGCCGTAGCCGTCGCGCTGCGGCAGGTCGAGATCGACGACGGCCACCTGCGGCTTCACCATCGCGAGGAGGTCTTCCGCCTGCTTGGCGTTCCAGGCCATCGAGACGGAGAGGCCCTGGCGCGCCAGCGCCTGGCGCAGGCTGATGAGCGCGTCGACGTCGGCGCCGACGGTGACGACGCGCGTGCCCTGGCCGGCGTAGCCGCCGATGGTGGCGATGACCGCGTCGGGATCGAGGGGCCGGCTGCTGGCGTCGACGAGCGAGAGCGGCAGTATCTTCGGCGCGCCGGGGCCGGCGATCATGCCCCAGCACCGTCCGGTCACGCCCGCCGCACGGAGCTGGTAGAGGAGCTCGAGCGCGCCGGCGACGGCGAGGTTCACGACCAGGCGCTGCGGCGCGAGTGCGACGACACGCGTGACGGTGTCCGCGTCGGGCGCGAACCGGGTCAGCTCGTGGCTCGCGCAGGTGAGGCCGTCCCAGGCGGCGTCGGTGTCGAGAACGACGATGCGCGGCGGGGCGTCGGCGGCCACCGCGACCGGCGTCTCGGGCGCCGCGGGCTCGGGAGCCTCGGGTGCGGAGGCCGGTGCCTCGGCGACGACGTCGACCAGCTCCTCCGGTGGCGGCTCCATGGTGAGGACGGCCTCGGCCTCGACCGGCTCCTCGCTGGCGGCGGCGTCCTCGAAGAAGTTGCCGTCCGTGGCGACCGGGGCCGGGGTGACGGCGGCCTGCGCGGCGGCCTCCTGGGCTTCGGCGAGCGCCTGCTCGAGACGCGCCCGATCGGCGAGCAGTGCCTGCTCGGCCGTGGCCAGCCGATCGAGGTCCTCGCGTGCCTGGGTGCCCTCGCTGCGCAGCTCGTCGACCGTCGCCTGCAGCGACGCCAGCTCGGTGCGGGCCGCGTCGGCGGCGGCGGCGGCGTCGGCGGCGACCTGGCTCGCCGCGGTGACGTCCGCGAGACGCGTTTCGAGGGCCGCCAGCTCCTCGCGCAGAGCGTCGCGCTCGCGGGCCGCGTCCTCGCGCGCGACGCCCAGGGTCGCCACCGTGCCGTCGCGCTCGGCGCGCAGCGCGGCGAGCTGTTCCTCGAGGGCGCTGCGCTCGCGCGCCAGGGCCTCGGCCGCTTCCTGCTCGAGCCGGGCGCGGGCCTCGAGCGCCTCCTGTGCGGCGCGGGCCTGGGCGTCGCGCAGCTCGCGCTCCGCGGTGCTGAGCTGCTCGACGTCGGCCCGCACCTGCTCGAGCTCCGCGTGGAGGGTGTCGATCGTGGCCTGCGCCGAGGCGAGGGCCGCCTGCGCGGCCTCCGCTTCGCTGGCGGCGGCC
>CAYOIZ010000110.1:0-10553 GCA_964404165.1 uncultured Binatia bacterium (SeqCode)
GCGCGGGCGTCGAGCACGCGGTGCAGCGTCTCGACGACGATCGGCACCGTCGGGACGGGCGCGCGCCGCGCCGCGCGGGCGAGCGTGGCGATGGCGCGGTGACGCGGGCTCTCGGCGACGAGGTCGCAGGCGACGCGGCACGCGTCGGGATCGCCGCCGATGAGCTGCACCTCGAGCGCGCGGACCGTGCGCGCATCGAGCAGCTCGGCCATCGGGCGGGCGTCGCGCGATCGGATCGGCCACAGGCTCGTCGCCTCGAGCAGCAGCGTCGGATAGATGCGCCACAGCGCCAGCGTGACGACGAACCAGAGCGCGGCGATCGGCAGCCCGACGAGCCCCACCCACGGCGGCGACCCGATCGCGAGCGCACATAGGATGACGACGTTCCCGAGGGCGCCCCCGAGGCGTCGGATGGGCCCGTCGATGAGCGCCGTGACGGTGGGCCGCACCGACTCGCGGAAGAGCGTCGTCAGGACCTTCATCGCGGGGTCGAAGATGGCGTGGTCCTGCAGGTTGGCGCCCGTCACCGCGCCGATGCCGGCGGGCAGATCGAGCCGCACCCCGACCCCGAAGAAGCCGATCAGATAGACCAGCGGCGACAGCGTCGCCGCGAGCGGCACGCCGATGCGCCGGAACACGAACGTCGTGCCGAGGAGCTGGATCGCCAGCACGCCGATGTTGAGGAAGCCGCGAAAGGCGGCATACAGCGCGAGCAGGCGCTGCTCGCCGTCGCTGCCGCGCGTGGCGAGGTCGGTCACGTATGAGAACTGGAAGTAGAGCATCGGGCCGAGCACGCCCGAGAGCAGCGCGCCGCCGGCGAGGAGGCGGAAGAGCCGGCTCTCACGCCACAACCCACGCAGCACGGTCACCCCGGTGGGCGGCGGCATGATGCGCCGGGCGCGACGTCCGGGTCGCACGCGCAGCGGGCGCACGACCTCGATGGCGAGGCCCAGCGCGGCAGCGAGCGCCAGCGCCGTCGCGGCCGACGGCAGCGGCGCGGCGATGCCCATCGCACGCCCGAGCATGCCGGACGCGAAGCTGCCCGCGATGGCGCCGAGCGTGCCGCCCGCCATGATCGGCGCATAGAGGCGCTTCGCCTGGCGCGCGTTCAGCAGGTCGCCGAGGGCGACCCACAGCACGAGGAGGGCGATCGCCTCGAGCTGCTTCGAGGCCAGCACCAGGAGCACGTACGCGCTCTGCACCTCGGCCCGGACGAGGCCCCACAGCGGCAGCAGCAGGAGGGCCAGGATCAGCAACGTCCGCACCAGCAGGCGACCGTGCTCGACGCGTGCCGCCAGGCGGCTGACGATCGCCGTCGTCGCCACCATGCAGAGCGAGCTGGCGAGGAAGACCAGCGGCAGGAACTGGACCCCGATGCGCTTCAAGAAGAGGGTCTCCGAGACGTTCGCGAGGGAGACGGCGGCCCAGCCGATGAGGAAGCACGTCGCCATGGCCCAGCCGACGACGAGGCCCTCGCCGCGTTCGACCGCCCAGCGACGTTCGCGCGGGATCGCCGGAGACGTCACGTCCGGCTCGTCTATCACCTGCGCCGGGCGGCTTCAGCCCGCCGCGTCGGGCGTGCCGACCACGGTGCGGTTCTCACGCACGACCATGACGGCGAGGAGCAGCCACACCAGGCTGAGCGCGACGTTGACGAGCAGGAAGGAGCGGGTCGAGAACGCCAGCAGGTGGGCGCCGACGACCACCACGAACGCCGCCATGCCGTCGCCCAGGCGTACGCACAGCGTCTCGATGGCGGGCTTGGCGGTGTACTTCTCGGCCGGCGTCGTCGGCAGCCAGAGCACCTGCTGCGCGGTGTTGTTGATCGAGTAGTTGGTGGCGTTCTCGGCGGTCTTCATCACCTGGACGACGAGCAGCACGGGGAGGAACGCCATGGTGCCGGCGCCGAGCAGGGCGATGGTGGGGAGGAGGAGCAGGATGGCGCCGAGGCCCCCGTACTTGAGGAGCCGCGACGCGACCAGCGCCTGCAGCCCGAGGGCGCAGACGTTCACCCAGAAGAAGTAGCTGCCGTAGAAGGCGGTGGTGCCGGCGCGGATGAACGCGCTCACCGCCTTCGGATCGGTCATCTGCTGCTCGACGATGTCGCGCGACAGCGCCTCCTGGACGACCTGGAACAGGATGTTCTCGCCGTTCGTGTTCACCCAGTGCGTGAGCAGGACGACGCCCGCCACCGCGAGGAGGTAGCGGTTGGCCATCACCATCCGGAGCGCACCGATGCGTCGGTCGCCGACCGGCGCCGCGGTCGGACGACGGACGACCGGCGCGGTGCCGGCGCCGCTCGGACCGCGCGCATCCGCGATGGCCGTGAGCCCGATCGACGCCGCCAGCGCGACGTTGGTCGCGAGCATGAGCACGCCGCTGTCGAGCAGCCCGGCCTCGACGGCCAGCCCCGCCAGGTAGGCACCCGCGGCGGCGCCCGCCGTGGCCCCGATCGCAATCAGCGGCAACAGCCGCCGGCCACGCTCGTTGGTGTAGAGGTCGGCGGCGAACGCCCAGAACTGGGCAACCACGAACACACCGAACATGCCCACCCAGACGTAGAAGACGATCCCGGTCGCGGCGCCCTGCGCGAAGCGCGCCCCCGGCCGCACGAGCCAGAAGAGCAGCGTGTTCGACATGCAGAACAGCGTCGAGCGCACGATGAGCTGGCGGCGCGGCCAGCGTGCGGCGAGCCGCGCGTACACGGCCACGACGGGAATCAGCACCAGGGTCTGGGCGAAGCTGGTGTACGCCTTGACCTCCATCTTCGAGAACCCGCCGATGTCCGACGCCGCGATCCATCCGTCGCGGAGCGGCTTCACGAAGTAGTAGGCGCACAGCACCAGGAAGACGTTGGCGAACATCACCACCGCGGTGACGCCCTCGCCGGGCCGCACGTCGGTGAAGAGGCACAGCAGCCGCTCGAGCGGTGAGCGACGGGCACCGGCTGCTGCCGGTGGGGTCGGCCCCACGGGGGTGGTCGCGCTCGCGATCGTCGCCATCGATTCGGGATGGCCGACGCGTCCTGCCCGTCGTCCTCCGGGCGCACACGTAGCATCCAGCCGTGGCCGTTCGCCACGGGCGGCGGATCAGCGATCGAGCAGGATGCCGGTGACCCGGCTGCACTTGCCGTCGAGACGGATCATCGGCAGCGCGCCGGTGACGTCGAGCTGGCCCTTGTCGACGCACGGACCGCGCCGCGTGGTGAGCACGAACACGACCTGCGTGTCGGGCGCGTAGCCGTCGACCGCGATGACCGCGGTGCCGGCGACGTCGAAGATCCGGCGCGTCTCGCGACGATCGAACGCGACCACCCGCACGCCGCCGTAGGGCGTCTCGGCGCGCTGCTCGGCACCGGCCGGGACGGCGCAGATCGCCCCCATCACGACGGTCAGGACGGCGCCGACGATGCGCAGGGATCGGGTGCGTTCGAGCATCGAGGCCGGGGAGAGCAAGGGATGTGCCCGCGACCCGGCCACGCCAGACGACGCGGCGGCAGCGCGCGCGGCTTGCAGTCCGGTCGGGTCGTGCAGGCGTACCCGGGCGGCGGTGCGGCGCCGTGCGGCCTGCGCGGGCCGATTGACCGTGGTGGCGGGACGTCGCAGAACCGGAGGCGTGATCGCACGTCTCGCCGCCATGGTCGCCATCACCCTCACGGCCACCCCGTCGTTCGCCGCCTCCGCCAGTCGCGCCGACGCCGCGCTCGACCGTGCCCTGCAGGCGCTGGTCGCCATGCCCGGCGGCCCGCCGGGGGTGATCGCGCTCGTCCAGCGCGGCGATGCGGTCGACGTCCACACCGTCGGGGTGGCCGACGTCGCCGCCCCCCGCGCCATCGAGGCGACCGATCACATGCGCGTCGCCAGCGTCGCCAAGGCGTTCAGCGGTGCCATCGCGCTGTCCCTCGTACAGCAGGGCGTCCTCGGCCTCGACGACACCATCGGGCAGCGCCGCCCCGACCTGCCCGTGGCCTGGCACGCCGCCACCCTGCGCCAGCTCCTGAACCACACCAGCGGCGTGCCCGACTTCATCCTCAGCGAGGCGGCACAGAACGCGGTCCGCGCCTCGCCCGGCACGCCCCTGCCGCCGCGCGCGCTCCTCGACTTCGTGAAGGACCTGCCGCTCTCCCGGCCCGGCAGATACAACTACTCCAACTCCGACAACATCATCGTCGGGCTCATCGTGGAGACGGTCACCGACGGCACCTATCAGGAGGCGCTCGCCGCGCAGGTCACGACGCCGCTCGGCCTGCCGCAGACCACGCTGCCGTCCGGCACCGCGATGCCCCTGCCCTTCTTCCACGGCTACGACATCGAGGACGACGGCGGGTTCGAGGACGTCAGCGAGCTGCTCGCCGCCGGGTGGGCGTGGGCATCGGGCGGCGTCGTCTCGACCCCCGCCGACCTGAACCGCTTCATCCGCGGTTACGTCGGCGGCGCGCTGTTCGGCGCCGACGTGCAGCGCGAGCAGCGTCGCTTCGTGCGCGGCGGCGGCTCCGAGCCGCGCGGCCCCGGCCGCAACGCCGCCGGGCTGGCGCTGTTCCGCTACCAGACCCGCTGCGGCACGGTGTACGGCCACACCGGCAACACCTTCGGCTACACGCAGTTCGCCGCCGCCAGCAGCGACGGCACGCGGTCGGTCACGGTGTCGATGAGCCTGCAGCGTACGCAGGACAACGAGGGCACCGCGAACAAGGTGTACCGCGCGCTGCGACGAACCGAGCTGCTCGCCGTGTGCGCGGCGCTGGCGCGGTAGCGCTCAGCTCCGCGTCGGGTCGTTCGGGAAGTTGTCCTGGCTGTCCGGGACGCCGTCGAAGTCGCTGTCCTGGGTCGAGCTGCCGACGAAGAGCTGGAAGTGGATCGGCAGGAAGACGTCGAACGCGAGCTGGCCGTACTCCGCGGTCGGCGCGACGGTGGTGTTGACCAGGATCTGCCCGCCACCGAGGCCCTCGACGCTCGTCGTCGTCGCCTTGACGACGATGGTGAAGTTGCCGGCCGTGAGGACGATGTTCGAACCGGAGGCGGTGACGCCGGCGGCCACGGTCGCCGTCTCCTCGTTCACACAGACCGTCGTCACCGGTCCCGGGCGGCCGAGCCCGTCGAGCATGGCGTCGATCTCGATGTCGCGCCACCCACGCGCGCCGATGCTGACGTCGCCCCAGGTGCCGATCTCACGCCACAGCGCCGATCGGTCGTTGCGCAGCAGGTTGACGCCGAGGGTCGGCTCGGCGGCGATCGTGTCGGGTGTCCAGTCGGGCGGGTAGCGGAAGCCGAGGAGCGGATAGCCCGGGTGCTGATACGGCGGCCAGAGCCCGCCGGCGGTCGGGATCTGCGCCAGCGGGTGGAACACGCCGTTCAGCCAGTCCCAGTAGGCCGCGAGCCCGCCGGTGATGCCCGGGCAGATCGCCGAGGTGTCGACGGGCGACCCGCCCCCACCCGCACACGTGCCGCCGAGCGCCGTCGCGGTGGAGCTGCAGCACCCTTTGCACTCGCGGAGCGCCGACCCGCACGCCTGCTTGAAGCTGCGGAACTGGCTCTTCGCGTTCTTCGTGCACGCCTTGCGGACGTCCTTCGACACCGAGCTCGCGCAGTCGGCCTTCGCCGACTGGAAGAGCGACTTCGACCCCGCGACGCAGGTCCGCTTCGCAGCCCCGCAGTCGCGCCGGCACTCGGCGGTGGGCGACGCGGCGGAGGCGGTGAGGGCCGTCGTCAGGACGGCGATGGCGGCCCAGAGTACGGTGCGCATCACCGTTCCGTGGTAGCAGCGCCACCGCCGGAGGGCGAGCAGATTTCTCGTTGAGCATCATGGCGCATGGCGGATGCGCCGCTGGCCCTCGCGGGCGTACCACGCATGCCGCGCCGGCTTCGCCGGCCGCGGCACACTGGTCGCGCGGACCACCACCGCCACACCCTCGCCCCCGACCCAAGCCGTGGCTTGGGTCGGAATCATCTCCCCTTGAACGCCGGCGGGCGCTTCTCCATGAACGACTTGATCCCCTCGCGCATGTCCTCGCTGTTGGCGACCAGCGCCTGGGTGAACGCCTCCTCCGCGAAGAGCGTGTCGATGTCGGCCTGGAGCGAGCGGTTCAGCAGGCGCTTCGAGAGGCCGATGGCGAACGTCGGGCCCTCGGCGAGCCGCTTCGCCCAGGCGCGCAGCTCGGTGTCGAGCTCGGCCGCCGGCACCACCTTGTTCACCAGGCCGAGCCGCTCGGCGTCCTGGGCCGACAGGTCGTCGCCCAGGAACACCAGCTCCTTGGCCTTGTGGAGCCCGATGTGGCGCGGCAGCAGGAAGGCGCCGCCGGCGTCCATGGCGATGCCGCGGCGCACGAACACCTCGATGAAGCGCGCCTCGTCGGACGCGATCACGAGGTCGCAGGCATAGGCCAGGTGCGCCCCCAGCCCCGCCGCGACGCCGTTCACGCCGCAGACGATGGGCTTCTCGAGATCCCACAGCGCGCGGATGACGCGCTGGCTCGGCTTCATCGCGTCGCGCGTGCCGCCCGGATGCGCCGGGCCGGCCGAGCCGGTCGCCGCGCGCGAGCCCGACAGGTCGGCGCCGGTGCAGAAGCCCTTGCCCGTGCCCGTCAGCACGACGGCGCGGATCTCCGGGTTCTCGCCGCAGGTGCCGAGCGCGGCGAGATAGCTCTCGCGCATCTCGGCGTTCATCGCGTTCCGCGCCTCGGGACGGTTCAGGATGATCCACCCGACACCGTCTTCCACCTTGAAGATGAGGGACTCGGCCATGTTCGGCTCCTTCAGCTCGGCAGCTTGAACGCCTTGACGGCGTTGTCGTGCAGGAAGCGCTGGCGGATCTCGGGGCTGAGCTCGAGCGAGTCGACCTCTTTCAGCACCCGCTCCCACTGCAGCAGGGGATAGTCGGTGGCGAAGCAGACCTTGTCCTTCCCGAAGGTCTTCATGAAGTGGACGAAGGCCGGCGGGTAGTGCTTCGGTACGTGCGCCGACGTGTCGATCCACACGTTGCGGTGCTTCCAGGCGACGGCGATCATCTCTTCCGTCCACGGCCAGCCGATGTGGCCGCACATGATGCGCAGCTCGGGGAAGTCGAGCGCGACCTCGTCGATGTAGAGCGGACGCCCGGTCTCCGACGGGAACAGCGGGCCGGTGTGACCGACCTGCGTCTGGAACGTGACGTCGAGCTCGGCGGCCTTGGCGTAGAGGGGATAGTAGCAGCGGTCGGTCGGCGGCTTGCGCCACATGAACGGCTCGATGCGCAGACAGACGAAGCCGCAGTTGCGCACGTAGTGATCGAGCTCGCGCACCGCCTTCATGATGTGCGTCGGGTTGGCGTGGTACTGGCCGTAGATGCGGCCGGGGAAGGCGTTCTGCGCCTTCGCCACCAGCTCGTTGTCGCCCGAGACCAGCGCCACGCGGACGCCGTGCTCGTCCATCTTCTCCACCATGCGCGCCGGGTCGGTGCCGTTGTGGAAGACGTCCAGGATGCCGTAGTTGCGGAACACGTTCTCGCCGGCGGGATTCACGCCGGGCGGGGTGGGGCTGATGTACTGCGTCCAGACGTCGATGATGCCGGCCATGTCCTATCCTCGCGGTAGGCCCAGCACGCGCTGGGCGATGATGTTGCGCTGCACCTCGGACGTGCCGGCGTAGATGCTCGCGGCACGCGACCACATGTACTCGTACTGCCAGCGGCCGCGGTCGATGGCACGCGCATCGCCCCGCTCGATGTCCGCGTAGGGCCCCTCGAGATCGATGGCGACGTCCTTCATGCGCATGTCGGTCTCGCTCCAGAGGAGCTTCAGATACGAGCCCTCGGGACCGGGATGCCCGGTGCGCATCATCTCGCTCACCTGCCGGTAGGCGACGAGGCGCACGATCTCGGTCTCGATCCACGCCTGCGCGAGGCGCTGGCGCATGAGCGGGTTCGCCGTCGCGGCCTGCGACCGCGCCAGCGCGAGCACGCCGGCCAGCTCGCCGGAGAGTCGCGCGTGCGGCGCCGAGCCGCCACGCTCGTGCGCGAGCGTGGTGATGGCGATGTTCCAGCCCTGGTTCATCTCGCCGACCATGTTGGCTCGCGGCACGCGGACGTCGTCGAAGAAGACCTCGTTGAACCACGCCACTCCGGTCATCTCGACGAGCGGGCGAATGGTGATGCCCGGGCTCGTCATGTCGACGAGGAGGAACGTCAGGCCCTTGTGCTTCGCCGCCTGGAAGTCGGTGCGGACGATGAGGATGCACCAGTCGGCGAAGCGCGCGTAGCTGGTCCAGATCTTCTGGCCGGTGACGCGGAAGTGGTCGCCGTCGAGGTCGGCGCGCGTGCGGCAGTTGGCGAGGTCCGAGCCGGCGTTGGGCTCGGAGAAGCCCTGGCACCAGACGTCGTCGCCGGCGAGGATGCGTGGCAGGAAGCGGCGCTTCTGCTCGTCGGTGCCGTGATGGATGAGCGTCGGACCCGTGAGGCCGGGACCGACGCCGATGTCGATCATGGGCGGCGCCCCGAGGCGCGTGTACTCCTCGGCGAACAGCAGCTGCTCGATGGGCGACGCCCCGCGCCCCCCGTATTCCGGCGGCCAGTGCAGCCCGGCCCAGCCACCCTCGTTGAGACGACGCTGCCAGGCGCGCGCGAACGCCACCTTCGCCGCCGGCTCCTCCGGCCGCTCGCCGGGCGGGATGTTCGCCGTGAGCCAGTCGTGGACGCGTCGCCGGAAGGCCTCCTCGGCGTCGTTCAGACGGAAGTCCATGGCGTCACACGGCTCACTTTCCGAAACGGTCGAGCGCCTGCCGCCGACATCCGCTCAGGCGCCGGTCGCCCCCATCCGAGCCGCGACGGCACCGGCGGCCTGCTCCTCGGCACGCATCCGGCGCGCCTCCTCGGCGTACTTGATCGCGAAGCGCGGACGGAAGAGCGACACCATGGGCGGGATGAACATGAGCGCACCCATCAGGTGGAAGCCGAGCAGGAGCACCAGCAGCAGCGCCATGTCGGCCTGGAACTTCATCGGGAAGAACACCCAGAAGATGATGCTCATGGTGAGCGAGACGCCGGTGAAGAGCACCGTCTTGCCGGTGGTCTCGAACATGCGACGGATGGCGTAGTCGAAGCCTTCCTCGTCACCCGCCTTGAGCTCCTCCACGATGCGGGAGAGCACGTAGTAGCCGTAGTCGATGCCGATGCCGATGCCGACCGCCGCCACCGGCAGCGAGTTGATGTTGAAGTCGATGCCGAGCAGGAACATCACCGCCTCGGACAGCGGCTGCGCCACCAGCGACGGCAGCATCACGATGAGGGCGCCCACCACCGACACGTAGGTGGCGTAGCTCAGCAGGAACACCACCACGAGGATCAGGATCAGGTTCACCATGTACGACCACTCGACCTCCTCGTTGACTGCGGCGAGGATGCCGATGAGGCCGCCGGCGAGGCGGTACTGGACGTTCTTCTCGTCGGCGGCGTGCGCGGCGATGTACTCCTTCGCGCGCGCGATCGACGTCATGATCGTCTCGTGGGTGTAGTCCTTGTAGAAGACCGCGATCGTGGCGTTCTTGTAGTCGGCGTCGAAGAAGCGATCCATCTCGCCGCGGCGCGTGTTCGACGTCAGGAGGAAGAAGAGCTGCGCGATGTGGTCGTTGCGCGTCGGCAGCATCTCCCACTTGGGATCGCCCTCGCGGAAGGTGCGGAAGATCTTCTTCAGCAGCGAGCCCGCGGTGACGGTGCCGCCGACCTCGTCGCGCTCGGCCATGTAGCGCGCGAACAGATCGAGGTTGTTGAGCGTGTCGGCGTTCTTGATGGCGCCGTCGCGCTGCAGGCACTTCTCGGTGCCGCCGCACGCGTCCTTCGGACCGTCGAGCTGGCAGCGGGTGCAGGAGTCGCCCTCGCACGCCTTGCCCTTGACGCTGCAGTACGACAGGCCCTCGGCGATGATGACGAGCTGGCTCGCGCCGGTGAACTTCTGGTTCACGCGCGTGAAGGCGACGTTGTACGGATGGTCGGCGTAGAGCAGCGCGGCGCCCGGCGTGGTGTCACCCACCTTGAGCTGCTGCTGGTAGTAGACGCCGACGGCCAGCAGCGCGACCAGGAGCAGCCCCATGGCGATGCGCCGCCATCCCATGGCGATCCAGATCAGGAAGCGCTCGATGGCGAGGTAGACGTGGCCGAAGAAGTCGCCGAACGCGTCCGTGAACTTGCTGATGGCCATGCCGACCTGGCCGTAGAACGGCAGCACGAAGCCCGAGGCCAGCTCGACCGCCCCGCCGACGACGCCGATGCCGAGCAGCGCCGCCGGGATCACGCCCGGGATGTAGTCGTAGAGCCAGCAGAGCCACGTGAGCGACGCCGCCACCATCCACGACATGAAGCGCTCGAGCGTCCACTTCCACGACTCCTTCTCCTCGGGCGGCGGCGTGTAGGCGAGGATGATGGGGTGGAGCGTGACGACGCTGACGAAGATCGACGCGATCCAGAAGAAGCACAGCAGGGCGAGCTTCTGGATCATGGGGATGCGCGCGACCAGCAGCGTGAGAACGGCCAGGCCGTCGGCCAGCAGCGACACCATCGCGGGCGCGTAGATCTCCGTGTACGACTTC
>CAYOIZ010000111.1:0-10006 GCA_964404165.1 uncultured Binatia bacterium (SeqCode)
GGAGGCCCCCACCGCACCGCCCACGCCGCCGTCCCGGCGCACCGCTCAAGGCGCGGACGAAGCGCGCCGATACTCCGACTCGATGGCAGAGAATCTCGAAGCCCTGGAAGAGCAGGCCGAGCGGCTCAAGAACGCCGTCGCCGCCCTGACGAACCTGAACCGCACGCCGCAGGAGCGCCTCGACCGCGCCCTCGCGTACTTCATCCGTGCGTTCCGCGGCGAGCCGGACGAGGGGCCGCTGCGCGACTGCTACCGCACCATCTATGCCGCGATCGGCGACCCCCCGGTGGGGACCACCATCACGGCGTCGCTCGACACGATGACCGACGACGAGCGCGATGCGCTGTCGTCGGCCATGGTGACGCTGGTCCTCGAGGTGAGCCGGCGCTGCCGCGACCTCGAGGCCGCGGCCGCCGCGTCCTAGGACCCGAGCCGCTCGTCGTCGACGAATACGCCGTCGACCCGCTCGGGACGGACGGCGACGTGGTCGCGCAGGACGGCGTAGCGGCAGGTGGGCTCGGGAAACGACCACGCGGCGTCGCTGGCGACGCGGTCGCCGACGACGATGTCGAAGTGGCGGGCGATGCCCTTCCACTCGCAGAACGTCTCCTCGCTCGTCGCCCGGAAGCAGGTGCGACGGAAGTCGCCGGGCGGGATGTAGTAGACGGGTGGCACGCCGTCCTCGACGACGCGCAGCGCGCGCTTCGTGTCGGCGACGATCTGGCCGTTCAGCACCACGGTGACGTGGCAGCACGACGGCTCCACGCGGGGCAGCCGGGGATGGCCGCAGTTCGGATCCTGGGCCGTCCCCGGCCGCTCCTGTCGAGTCACGCCGATCACGCCTGTGCGCTCGGACGCTTCTTGAAGTCGCCGTACCAGCGATGCACGTGCTGGAACTCGGCGGGGATCTCGATGCCGCCGAATCCGGCGAAGTCGAGCGCGGCCAGCAACGTGCAGTCGGCGATGGTGGGCTGCGTGCCGGCGACGAACGGCGATTTGGCGAGCCGTGCGTCGAGCACGCGCAGGCTGTTCTGGAGGCGGGTCTGGGCGTTGCTCGCCGCCTCGGGCGACTGCTTCACGCGGCCGGCGAAGAACGGCGAGGTGTTCTGGAAGACGGTGGCGATGGAGCCGAGGATGCCGAGCTCGCAGATGCGCTCGGCCTCACGGACCCGGGCACGCTCGAGCGGCGTGCTGCCGAGGAGGGACGGGGTGGGATGCAGCTCCTCGAGATACTCGATGATCGCGAGCGATTCGGTGAGATGGCTGCCGTCGTCGAGCTCGAGGACGGGCAGGCCGCCCAGCGGGTTGCGAGCCAGGAACTCCGGAGTGCGGTTCTTGCCGCTGATGATGTCCACCGGCTCGATGGGCAGGGACAGCCCCTTCTCGGCCAGGTAGACGCGCACCTTCTTCGGATTCGGCGCGCCGGCAAAGTCGTACAGCTTCATGCGATCGATTTCCTCCATGGAGACAGAGTCTGTGGACGGACCTACACTGCGTGCCAGCCCAGGCAAGCAGTTGCCGTCGGCGTCGTCTCCGCCTAGGAGCGACACCCATGCTCGGCGTTCTCGCAGTCGTGGTGGCAACGGCGGTGCCGTCGCTCCCCCCGCCGGACCTGCTCGGCAGCGGCCGACTGGTCTCGTACGCGCCCCGGGGCTTCGATCCGATGCCGAGCTGGCGCCCGCGCGCGAAGCGACTCAAGGCGGACGCCGTCCTGCTGCGACGCCTCGGCGTCGGCACGGTGGTGACGGAGGCCACGCCCGAATCGCTGGTGCCGGTCTGCCGCTTCATGAAGCGCCACGGCATCGCCCGCGTCATCATCGGGATCGCGGACCCCACCGACGCGACGGAGGTGCGCCGCGCCGCCCGGCTGCGGCGCTGCGCCGACGGGTATGCCCTCGGCTGGGGCGGGCTCACCGAGAAACGCTACTCCCGCGAGGCGGTCGCCGCCGTCGTCGACCGCCTGCGGACGGCGACGGGACGTCCGGTCGCGATCCGCGAGCGGCCGGAGGCCTATCGCGCCGACCCGACGCTGCTGGCGCTCGGTGACTGGGTCTTCCCGCTCCTCGATCCGCTGCGGGCCGACATGCTGGGCTCGCAGGAGTCGTGCGGATGGACGATGGCGGTCTACCGCGAGCTGCTCGAGCGCGCGCCCATCGATCGCCAGGTGACGATCGGTGCCACCGGCCTGCCCACGGCGGGGGTCGCCGGTGCGAACGAGCACTGGCAGCGCGCCTATTTCCTCTGCCTCGAGAGCCGCGACATCCCCTTCGCGATGTTCGAGGCGTTCGACCAGCCGTGGCGCGCCGGCGTCGAGTTCTACGGCCTGATCCGCGCCGACGGCGCGCCGAAGCTGTGGGCGAGCCAGGTGCTCAGCGGAACAGCTGCAGCAAAATGATGATCTCGCCCGCCGTCGCGGCGAAGAAGATCAGCGTGCGCACGTAGGCGATGCCCGCCACGTACACCGGCACGTAGAGCAGTCGGGCCCAGAAGAAGAGGGTGGCGCCGAACGCCGTCGACGCATTCGCCTTGCCGGCGACGTGCGCCACCAGCACCAGGATGGCGAACGGGGCCAGGTTCTCGACCAGGTTGGCGTGCGCGCGCTCGGCGCGATTCGCCCATTCCGGGAACGGTGGCTTCGCCCCGCCGCGATTGCCGAAGCCCCAGACGGCGCCCCCGGGCGTCGTCACGCGCGACACCAGGTAGATCATCGGCATCGACACACAGAGGAGCGCGGTCCACACCAGCATCCAGAGGTCGGTCGTCATGCGGGGCTCGCTAGCACGATGACGATCGTCGAGGGTAGCGGTGCGCTCGTGGGTAGGGTAGGAGCCGGGCATGATCCGGCTCTTCGACAAGGAGACGGGTGCCCCGATCGGCACCATCACCGAGGCCCAGCTCGAATTCCTCGTGGATCAGCTCGAAGAGGAATCGGACGAGGACCAGGACTACTACCTCACCGCCGACACCATCGACGCGTTCGAGGAGGCCGGCGCCGAGCCGGACCTGATCACCGTGCTGCGGTCGGGCATCGGCGAGCGCGACGAGATGGAGATCCGCTGGAAGCGCGACTGACGCGTGATCCGGCATCTCGCGCCGCGGCCGCGAGCGAGCGGTCTCACCGCCGCCGTCCACGCGCAGGTGCGGCGCGACTTCGGCCTGCTGGCCGAGCCCTTCACGCTGCATGATCCGGTGCCGGCGCTGCTGGCCGGCTTCTGGATGCTCTGTCGCGAGACCACGCTGGTCGGGTGCGTGCCGCGTGCGCACAAGGAGGCGGTGGCCACCGCGATCTCGGCCGCGAATCGCTGCCCGTACTGCGTCGACGCGCACGTGATGATGCTCCACGCCGCGGGGGCGCACGGCGTGGCGGCGGCGCTGGCTGGCGACGGCGCGCCCGCCGATCCGGGGCTGCGTGCGGTGGTGTCCTGGGCCCGGGCGACGCGCGCCGGGGGCGCTGCGATCCTCGCCGATCCGCCGATGCGGCCGGCCGAGGTCCCCGAGCTGGTCGGGACGGCGGTCGCGTTCCACTACGTCAACCGCATGGTCAGCGTCCTGCTCGATCCGTCACCGTTCCCGGCGCTGTGGAAGACGACGTCGCGGCGGCTGCTGGGATGGGTCGTGTCGCGGACGGTGCGCCGCGCGAAGGCGCCCGGAGCCTCGCTGCACTTCCTGCCCGAGGCGGCGCTACCCGCCGATCTCGCCTGGGCCGCGGCCAGTCCCACGGTGGCGGCAGCGGTGGCGCGATTCGCCACCGCCGTCGACGTGGCCGGGGAGGCGGCGCTGCGGCCCGACGTGCGGACGCTGGTGACGGCGCACCTCGCGGGCTGGTCGGGCGCCGATCCCGAGCTCGGGCGCGGGTGGATCGACGATGCCTGCCGTGGGCTCGACGTGGCGGGCCGTGCCGAGGCGCGCCTGGCGTTGCTGGTGGCGCGCGCGCCGTGGCAGGTGGCCGACGGCGACGTCGCCGCCTTCCGTGCGGCGGACCATGCCGGCGACGAGGCGCTCGTCGGTGCGCTCGCGTGGGGCGCGTTCGCAGCGGCGCGGCGCATCGGGGGCTGGGTGGCGCACGCCGACCGCGACACTGCGGGGCGAATCTGCTAGCTCCCACGCGTGGATCAGATGCTTCGTCGCGTCTTCAACGCGCACGTCATCGACGTGCTCCCCGACCCCACGCCGCTCGATCGGGCCACGATTCTGAGCGACCGGCTCGGCCGCGACGTCTGGATCAAGCGCGAAGACCTGACGCCGGTGTTCTCGTTCAAGCTGCGTGGCGCCTACAACCGCATGGTGCAGCTCGGCGAGGCCGAGCGCCGCGCCGGCGTCATCACCGCCTCGGCGGGCAATCATGCGCAGGGCGTCGCGTACGGCGCGCGCCGGCTCGGCATCCGGGCGCGCATCGTGATGCCGCGGACCACGCCGTCGATCAAGGTCGAGGCGGTCCGGCGACTCGGGGCCGAGATCGATCTCACCGGCGACGACTACTCGGCCGCCGCTGCGCATTGCGCCACCCTCGTCGCCGAGACGGGCATGACGCTCGTGCCGCCGTTCGACCACCCGGACGTGATCGCGGGGCAGGGGACGATCGGTCTCGAGCTGCTGCACCAGGCGCCGCGTGACCTCGGCAGCGTCTTCGTGCCCATCGGCGGCGGCGGGCTCGCGGCGGGCGTGGCCTCGGTGGTGAAGGAGCTGCGCCCGCACGTGCAGGTGTGGGGCGTGCAGCCGCACGACTCCAACGCCATGGCGCGATCGCTGGAGGTCGGCGCGCGCGTCGTGCTCGATCACGTCGGGCTGTTCGCCGACGGGGTCACGCCGAAGCAGGTGGGCGAGTACACGTTCCCGCTCTGTCAGCGCTATCTCGACGGCGTCCTCACCGTCGGCGTCGACGAGATGTGTGCCGCCATCCGCGACGTCTTCCAGGACACGCGCTCCGTGCTCGAGCCGGCGGGGGCGCTGTCGATCGCGGGCATGAAGCAGGCGGCGCGCGCGGGCACGCTGCCGCCCGGCCCCGTCGTGGTGGTGGCGTCGGGTGCGAACATGAACTTCGCGCGCCTGGGCTACGTCGCCGAGCGGGCGGAGGTCGGCGAGCATCGCGAGGCCATCCTGGCGGTCACGATCCCCGAGCGTCCGGGGGCGTTCCTCGAGTTCTGCGGCGTCATCGGCGCGCGCAGCGTCACCGAGTTCAACTACCGGCTGGCGTCGCGGGCGGAGGCGCACATCTTCGTCGGCGTCGAGGTCACTGGGATCGACGAGGCGCGCGCGCTGGCCGCCGAGCTCGGCGGCCGCGGCTACCCGTGCGTCGACCTGAGCGACAACGACCTCGCCAAGACGCACGTCCGGCACATGGTGGGCGGACGCACACCGGAGGTGCGTGACGAGGTGCTCTTCGGCGTCGAGTTTCCCGAGCGACCGGGTGCCCTCATGCAGTTCCTCTCGAGCCTGGGCGCGCGCTGGAACATCTCGCTCTTCCACTACCGCAACCACGGTGCCGCCACGGGGCGCGTGCTGTGCGGTCTCGAGGTCCCGCCCGCGGAGCGCGCCGAGCTGCGCGAGCGCCTCGATCGGCTGGGCTTCCCCTACGCCGACGAGAGCGACAACCCGGCGGGGCGATTCTTCCTCGCCTGACGCGCCGCGCAGCTGCAGAAAAACATTGCGTGGTGGGAGTCCTGTGGGTTAGCGTCCGCATCCGCGTCTGCCAAACGCCCACCCCGGAGGACAAGTGCCCATGACACGATCTCGTCTCGTACTCGCCGCGCTCGTCGCGGTCGGCGCCGCAGCGGCACCGGCGTTCGCCCTGACACCCGCGGAGAAGTGCGCGCAGGGTGTGGCGTCCGCCGGCCGCAAGTACTTCGATCAGCGCCTGAAGGCCATCGGCGGCTGTCAGGACAAGGAGGCCGCCGGATCCGGGGGCCCGTGCGCGCCCACCGATCCCGCCGTCGCGCCCGCGCTGGCCAAGGCCCGCGCCTCGCTCGAGAAGGTGATCACGGCGAAGTGCCCCGGCGGCGTGCTGGCGCAGATCGACCTCGGCACGCCGTGCGTCGGGCTCGCCACGCCGACGCTCGTCGCCGACTGCATCGCCGACGACTCGCACGGCCCGGCCGTCGACCGCCTCATCACCACGATCTACGACGGCGTCGGCGCCATCGCCGACCCCGCCCAGCTGCTGTGCCAGAAGAGCATCGGCAAGGCCGCCCGCAAGGACGCCGGCGCGCGCCAGAAGGCGCGCGAGAAGTGCGAGAAGAAGCGCGTCTCGGGTGCCGTCGACATCTGCCCGGACGCCAAGACGCTGGCCACGATGGACAAGCAGCGCCTGAAGCTGATCGCCGCGGTCGAGAAGCGCTGCCCGTTGATGTTCGCGGCCGAGCCGAGTCCCGACCTCGACTTCGGCTTCCCGTGCGAGACCTTCGAGCTGGTCACGTTCGATCGCGTCCCAGCCACGAACAACAACGCGATGCCGGTCACGACCCGTCTGGCGCGCTGCCTGGCGTCGGCCGAAGCGGTCGAGGCCGACACGGCGGCGGCGGTCACGCTGCCCGGCACCGACGCCGCACCGTTCACCTACGGCGTCACCGCCGGTGACGCCACCGACAGCTCGTTCGTCGTCTGGACGCGCACCGACGCGCCCGGCTCGGTGACGCTCGAGGTGTCGCGCTTCGACACCTTCAACCTGCTGGCGCGCCCGCCGGACGTCATCCCGACCGCGAACGACAACACCGCCAAGCTCGAGGTCACCGGCCTCCTCGCCGACACGCAGTACTACTACCGCTTCAAGCAGGGGGCCGACACGAGCCGCACGGGCCGTGTGCGCACTGCGCCGCTGCCGAGCACGGCGCAGGCGTTCACCTTCGGATGGAGCGGCGACTCGAACGCCTTCTTCAAGCCCTACTCGGTGCTCGAGGGCATGACGAACGACGACCCCGACCTGTTCCTGTACGTTGGCGACACCATCTACAGCGACGATCCGCGCAGCGGCACCGGGATCGCGAGCACGATCGGCGACTACTACGTGAAGTATCGCGAGAACCGCGACGACCGCGCGCTGCGGGATCTGATGGCGTCGGTGGGTACGGTCACGATGTGGGACGACCACGAGGTGACGAACGACTTCTACGGCTCGCCGTTCGGCGCCTTCGGCCCGCAGATCATCGCCGGCAACCAGGCGTTCCGCGACTACATGCCGATTCGCGAGGACGGCGGCGATCCGATGAAGCTCTATCGCAGCATCCGCTGGGGCCAGGTGGCCGAGTTCTTCCTCATCGACGCCCGCCAGTACCGTGATCCGCAGGCCTACGTCACGGAGCCGGCCTGCCTCTCCGCCGGTCAGCCCACGGTCACCCCGAACGCGACGTGCACCACCGAGATCAACAATCCGGCACGCCAGTACCTGGGTGCGGCCCAGACCGCGTGGCTCAAGAACGCGCTCCTGACGTCCACCGCGACGTGGAAGTTCGTGATGAACGGCCCGTTGCTCTCGCAGCTGATCTTCCTGCCGTACGATCGCTGGGAAGGGTACGGAGCCGCCCGCAACGACATCCTCGAGTTCATCAACTTCAACGCCATCCCGAACGTCGTCTTCCTCTCCACCGACATCCACGCGGCGATCGTGAACGACGGTGTGGTGAACAGCGGGCCCTCGGGCGGCTCGGTGCGGGAGATCGTCGCCGGCGCCATCGGCATGGACCCGATCTTCCGCGAGCTGCCGCCGTCGATCCTGGGACTCGTCGGCAGCCTGCCGTCGATCTTCACCACGATCTCGTACTTCGACATCGACCGGCGTAACTACGTCCTCGCCGACGTCAGCTCGACGCAGGCCACGTTCACGTACCGTGACAACGCCGGCACCATCCTGAAGACCGTCGTCGTCCCTGCGAACTGAGCCGAGAGACGGCAGGTTCGCTTCGGCCGGGCCGGGGGGCGTCGTCCCTCGGCCCGGCGTCGTTTCGGGCGCGGCTCTATCGTGAGCGGACGGTGGCGAGGCCGCCGTCGACGCCGATCACCTGACCCGTGACCCAGGATTGGGCGGGGTCGAGGAGCCAGGCGATGGCGCTGGCGACCTCGTCGGGCTCGCCGATGCGGCCGAGGGCGTGGAGCGAGACGGACTTCTTGAGGGCGGCCTCGTCGCTCGTGAGGCGTGACATCAGTGGCGTGCGCACCATGCCGGGGGCGACCGCGTTCACACGGATGCCGCGGCCGGCGTAGGTGGCGGCGGCGGAGAGGACCAGGCCGAGCACCCCGGCCTTGGCGGCGGCGATGGCGTCGTGGTTCGCCAGCCCCAACCGTGCGGCGGCCGACGACGACAGCACGATCGAGCCACCGGTGCGCGTCATCACGCGGGCGGCGGCACGCACCGTCAGGAAGGCGGTGGTGAGGTTGGTGGCGATCGTCGCGGCCCACTCGTCGTCGGTGGTGAGATGGGCCGGCTTCAGCAGGAACGAGCCGACGCAGCTCGCCACGCCGTCGAGGCGACCGTGATGCTCGATGGTGTCGGTGAGGCAGCGCTCGAGATGCTCGGGGCAGGTGGCGTCCAGGGGGACGGGGAGGGCGTCGAGCTCGGCGGCCAGCTCGCGCACGCGTTGCGGATCGCGCGCCGCGACGGTGAGTCGTGAGCCGCGCGCCGCCAGGCGGCGGCACAGGGCGGCGCCGATGCCGCCGGTGGCGCCGAGGACGACGAAGACCGAATGGGTCATGTGCGGTCACGCTGTCACGGAACTCGAGCTGATCCTACCCGTCGAGTGTCGCGATCTGGACGGTGCGCCATCGCCGCGTCACCCCCGCCGCCGGGGGCGCCCGCACCGAAGCGGGTCCCGGTGGCTCGTGTCTTGCACCGGTCACCCGCCATGCCGACCATGCAAGAGCTGCTGCAGGAGGCCTCCGAGAAGAAGGCCTCGGACCTCCACCTGAGCGCCGGCGAGCCCCCCGCGGTGCGCGTCAACGGTGACCTCACCCGCCTCGACCATCCGCCCCTCGACGGCGCCGCCGTGCTGACCCTGGTGCAGTCCATCATGGGCGAGGCGCACCGCAAGGTCTTCGAGGCCGACCACGAGGTCGACTTCGCGTGCGAGCTGCCGGACGTGGGTCGCTACCGCGTCAACGTGTTCGTCCACAATCGCGGTCCGGGCGCCGTCATGCGGACGATTCCCACCGTCGTGCCGGCGCTGGAGTCGATGGAGCTGCCGCCCATCCTGAAGGAGCTCTGCACGCGCGAACGTGGGCTCGTGCTGGTGACCGGCCCGACCGGCTCCGGCAAGTCGACGACGCTGGCCGCCATGGTCGATCACATCAACTCGACGTGGGACGCGCACATCCTCACCGTCGAGGACCCGATCGAGTTCGTGCACAAGCCGAAGCGCTGCATCGTCAACCAGCGCGAGGTCGGTCCGCACACCAACTCGTTCACGGCGGCGCTGCGCAGCGCGCTGCGCGAGGATCCGGACGTCATCCTCGTCGGCGAGATGCGCGATCTCGAGACCATCTCGCTCGCCATCACGGCGGCCGAGACCGGGCATCTCGTGTTCGGCACGCTGCACACGTCGAGCGCGCCGAAGACCATCGACCGCATCATCGACGCATTCCCCGCCGGGCAGCAGGGGCAGATCCGCACCATGCTCTCCGAGTCGCTCGAGGCGGTGATCGCGCAGACGCTCCTCAAGAAGACGGGCGGCGGTCGCGTCGCCGCCTGCGAGATCCTGGTCGGCGCGCCGGCGGTGCGGAACCTGATCCGCGAGGCCAAGCTGCACCAGATTCCGTCGATGATGCAGACGGGTCAGCGCATGGGGATGCAGACGCTCGACATGGCGCTGCAGGATCTCGTGAAGCGCGGCCTCATCGACAAAGAGCATCTCCCGAAGCCGATGATGGGCGGGGCGTCGGCGGCGGCCTAGTGCGCGGGCGGGTGCCGGGAGGCCGCACGGGACCTCCGGTCCGCGCGACGTTCGCTCGGCACCACGCCACCCCCTCTCCCCACCCGCTCACTCACGACGCGCTCCTTCGGAGGCCCCGTGCGGCCTCCCGG
>CAYOIZ010000112.1:0-9624 GCA_964404165.1 uncultured Binatia bacterium (SeqCode)
TCACGATCTCGCACGCCCGGATCAGCATGTCGCGATCCGACAGGCGGCGCACGAAGTGCGTCGGCACGCCGTGCTCTTCCAGCAGCTTGAAGAGCACCTCGGAGATGCGGTTGTTGACGATGCCTTTGCTCGCGATCGTGCCGCGCTTCTGCGCGTTGAACGCGGTGGCGTCGTCCTTGAAGTGCTGAATCAGCAGGTTGGGGTCGGTGGTGCGATAGACCTGCTTGGCCTTGCCTTCATAGACCAGCTCACGCCGCTCCATCACCGTCCTCCAGGGCGCGTGCGAAGAGGTCATCGATATGCCGCAGGTGATGATCGATGTCAAAAAGGCCTGCGAGCTCGGTGACCGGGAGATGCTTCGTGATCTCGGGATCGCGCGCGAGTCGTCCGTGCAGATCGTCGCCGGCGAGGGCGTGTCGCTGAATGAGCCGATACGCGTCGTCGCGCTTCACGCCACGACGCACGAGCGTCAGCAGCACCTGCTCCGAGAACACGGCGCCGCCGAGGCGCCCGAGGTTCGCCGCCATGGCGTCGGGTCGCACATCGAGGCCCTCGACCACGCCCGTGAGGCGCGCGAGCATGAAGTCGAGCACGATGGTGGCGTCGGGTCCGATCACGCGTTCGACCGACGAGTGGCTGATGTCGCGCTCGTGCCACAGGGCCATGTTCTCGAGCGCCGCCACCGCGTGGCTGCGCACCAGGCGGGCGAGACCGCAGAGGTTCTCGACCAGGATGGGGTTGCGCTTGTGCGGCATGGCCGACGAGCCCTTCTGGCCGCGACCGAAGGGCTCGAGCGCCTCGGCCACCTCGGTGCGCTGGAGGTGACGGATCTCGGTGGCGATGCGCTCGCACGTGCCGGCGAGCACCGCCAGCGTGGTGAAGTAGCGCGCGTGGCGATCGCGCGGGACCACCTGCGTGGCGATGGGCTCGGGCGTGAGGCCGAGCCGTTCCATGACGGCGGCTTCCACGGCGGGCGGATTGTTGGCGAACGTCCCGACCGCCCCGGAGAGCTTGCCGTGCGCGATGTCGGCGCGCGCGGTGGCGAGCGCGCGGCGATCGCGCCCGAGCTCGGCGTACCATCCAGCGCACTTGAGGCCGAAGGTCATGGGCTCGGCGTGGATACCGTGCGTGCGTCCGATCATCGGTGTGCGCTTGTGGCGCTCGGCCTGGTCGCGCACCGCGACGCGCAGGCGGTCGACGCCCGCCAGCAGCAGATCGGCGGCGTCGCGCAGTTGCAGCGCGAAGGCGGTGTCGACGACGTCGCTCGACGTGAGCCCCAGGTGCAGGAAACGGCTCTCGTCCCCGAGCTTTTCGGCGACGGACGACACGAAGGCGATGACGTCGTGCTTCGTCTCGGCTTCGATCGCCTGCATGCGCGCGACGTCGACACGCGCATCGCGGCGCAGCGTCTCGGCGGCTGCGACGGGGACCTCGCCGCGCGCTGCAAGGGCATCCACCAACGCCAGCTCGACGTCGAGCCAGCGCTGCAGCCGCACGTCTTCCGACCACAGACGGCCCATTTCGGGACGGGTGTACCGCTCGATCATCCCGTGGCTCCGCGGCCGGTGCTGCCGAAGCCGCCGGCGCCGCGCTCGCTGTCCGCAAGCGACGACACCTCGCGCCACGTCACGCGCGTGACGGGCGCGACGACGAGCTGCGCGATGCGATCGCCGCGCGCGATGGTGACGGCCTGCTGCCCGAGATTGACGAGGATCACCTGCACCTCGCCACGATAGTCCGCGTCGATGGTACCCGGCGCGTTCAGGATGGTGACGCCGTCGCGCCACGCGAGCCCGCTGCGAGGGCGTACCTGCGCCTCATAGCCCCGCGGCAGCGCGATGGCGATGCCCGTCGGCACCAGCGCGCGGGCGCCCGGGGCGAGCGTGACCGGCGCATCGACGTCGGCAGTGAGGTCGGCGCCTGCCGCGTCGGCGCTCATGTACTGCGGCAGCCCGAGCGGCTCGGCCGCTGGCCGCACGCGTGTGACCTCGACCGAGAGCGCGGGAGACGTCACCCGGCGAGCACTCCGTCGAGCTGCTGGCCGCGCAGGTCGCCGAGCACGGTGAGTGCCGACATGCCGGTGGGAAACAGCCGGCCCGCGACACGGACGACGTCGTCGTTCGTGACGGCGTCGATGCCCGCGGCGACCTCCTCGATGGGGATGTCGCGGCGGTAGTAGATCTCGTTCTTGGCGATGCGGCTCATCCGGCTGTCGCTGGTCTCGAGGCCGAGCAGCAGGTTGCCCTTCATCTGATTCTTGGTACGACGGAGCTCCTCTGGGGCCAGACCGTCGGCGCAGGCGCGGCGCACCTCGCGCTGGACGACCTCGACGACCTCGCGCACCCACTCGGGGCTGGTGCCGACGTAGACGCCGACGTATCCCGCGTCGAGGTACGACGACAGGAACGAGTAGACGCTGTACGCCCGGCCGCGTCGCTCGCGAATCTCCTGGAACAGGCGGGAGCTCATGCCGCCGCCGAGGGCCAGGTTCAGCAGGTGTGCCGCGTATCGATCGGGGTCGCTCTGCCGGATGCCCGGCGCGCCGAGGCAGACGTGGATCTGCTCGAGCGGCTTCTCGTGGATGGACACGCCGGAAACCGACTCGGGCGGCACGCCGTCGACCGGGTCGGAGACCCCCTGGAGGTCGCCGAAGCTACGCGCCACGACGTCGACCAGCTCGTCGTGCTTGAGCTGCCCTGCCGCCGCCACGATCAGGCGATCGGGACGGTAGCGCGCCTCCATGAAGCGCACGAAGTCGGCACGATGGAGCGGACCGACGGTGCTGGCACTGCCCGCGATCGGCCGCGACAGCGGATGCCCCGGCCAGAAGGCCTGGCCGAAGAGATCGTGGACGTAGTCGTCGGGGGTGTCCTCGACCTGCGATATCTCCTGGATGATGACCGAGCGCTCGCGATCGATCTCCTCCTCCGCGAAGCGCGAGTTGCGGAGGATGTCGCCGAGGACGTCGAGCGCCAGCGGCAGGTGCTCGCGGAGCACCTTCGCGTAGTAGCAGGTGTACTCCTTGCCGGTGAACGCGTTGATGACACCGCCGACGGCGTCGATCTCCTCGGCGATCTGGGCAGCGGAGCGCCGCTCCGTGCCCTTGAAGAACAGGTGCTCGAGGAAGTGCGATATCCCCGCCTGCGCCGCGTGCTCGTACCGGGAGCCGTTCTCCACCCAGATGCCGGTGGTGACCGACCCGAGGTCCGGCAGCTCCTCGGAGAGCACGCGGACGCCGTTCGGAAGGCGGGTCGCTCGCATGCGCTAGCGGGCCGCCTCGCTGCCGTCGGGCTCCTTCAGCGCTTCCTTGCGCGACAGACGGATCTTACCGGACTTGTCGACCTCGAGGACCTTGACGTCGATGACGTCACCCTCTTTGACGACGTCGGACACCTGGCGGACGCGCTCGTGCGCGAGCTGCGAGATGTGCACGAGGCCGTCGGTGCCGGGCATGATCTCGACGAAGGCGCCGAAGTCGACGACCCGCCGGACCGTGCCGCGATAGATCTTCCCGACCTCGGCTTCGGCGGTGAGTCCCCGGATGCGATCGATGGCCTTCTGCATCGAGACACCGTCGGCCGAGGCGACGTACACGGTGCCGTCGTCCTCGACGTCGATCTTGACGCCGGTCTCCTCGACGATGCCGCGAATGGTCTTGCCGCCGGGACCGATGAGGTCGCGGATCCGGTCCGTCTTGATGTGGATCGTGACGATGCGCGGGGCATGCGACGACAGCTCGGCGCGTGCCGTCGGCAGCGCCGCATCCATGATGCCGAGGATGTGGAGCCGCGACTCGCGCGCCTGCTCGAGCGCCGTGGACATGACGGCCCGCGTGACGCCGCCGATCTTGATGTCCATCTGCAGCGCGGTGACGCCGTCCTTGGTGCCGGCGACCTTGAAGTCCATGTCGCCGAGGTGATCCTCGTCGCCGAGGATGTCGGAGAGGACGCGGACCTCGTCGCCCTCCTTGATGAGGCCCATGGCGACGCCGGCGACCGCGGACTTGAGCGGTACACCCGCCTGCATCAGCGACAGCGAGCCGCCACAGACGCTGGCCATCGACGACGACCCGTTCGACTCGAGGACCTCGGACACGACGCGGATCGTGTACGGGAAGTCGGCGGTTGCCGGGAGAACGGGAATGAGCGCGCGCTCGGCGAGTGCGCCGTGGCCGATCTCGCGACGGCCCGGGCCGCGCAGGAACTTCACCTCGCCCGTGCTGAAGGGCGGGAAGTTATAGTGCAGCATGAACTTCTTGTAGTACTCGCCGACGAGCGCATCGATCTTCTGCTCGTCGGACGACGTGCCCAGCGTGGTGACGACCAGCGCCTGCGTCTCGCCACGCGTGAAGAGCGCCGAGCCGTGCGCCCGCGGCAGGACGTCGACCTCGCAGGTGATACCGCGGACGTCGGCGAGCCCGCGGCCGTCGATGCGGCGGCCTTCCTTGACAATGGCCTCGCGGACGACGTGCTTCTTCACCTTGTCGACGAGCCCGCCGACTTCCTTGCGCTTGATCGGGTCGTCGCCACCGATGGCGAGCGCGATCTCGTCGTGGACGGCGTCGAGCGCGGCGTAGCGCTCGTGCTTCGCGGTCTTGGCCAGCGCGGCGCGCAGCTTCGGGACCGCGGCTTCGCGGACCGTCGCCTCGAGCGCGGCGTCGACCGTGGGGGCGACCACCGTGCGCTTCGTCTTGCCGGCGAGCCCGTGCAGCTTGTCCTGCAGATCGAGCAGCGGCTGGATCGCGTCGTGCGCGTGGAAGAGCGCCTCGAGCATCAGCGCGTCGGGCAGGATGTTGGCGCCACCTTCCACCATGACGATGGCGTCGCGGCTGCCGGCCACGATGAGGTTCAGCTCGCTGTCGCCGATCTGGCTGACGAGCGGGTTCACCACGAACTTGCCGCCGATCCGACCGACGCGCACGGCCGCGATCGGCCCGGCGAACGGGATGTCGGAGAGCGTCAGCGCTGCGGACGCGCCGAGGATCGCCAGCATGTCGGGATCGTTCTCCCGATCGTGCGACAGCACGGTGGCGATGACCTGGGTCTCGCAGCGGAAGCCCTTCGGGAAGAGCGGGCGAATCGGGCGATCGATGAGCCGCGACGTGAGAATTTCTTTCTCCGCCTGTCGGCCCTCGCGCTTGAAGAATCCGCCAGGAATCTTGCCCGCCGAAAACGTCTTTTCGACGTAGTCGCAGGTGAGCGGAAAGAAATCGAGCCCTTCACGGGCGTTGGGCTGCGCGGTGGCAGTGACCAGGACGACGGTCTCGCCGAGCTGGACGAGGACGGCGCCGCCGGCCTGCTTGGCCATACGACCCGTCTCGAGCGTGAGACGTCGGCCGTGGAAGTCGGCCTCTAGCTTGTGCATGCGTATCTC
This sequence comes from uncultured Binatia bacterium (SeqCode), assembly GCA_964404165.1. Lineage (GTDB taxonomy): Bacteria > Desulfobacterota > Binatia > DP-6 > DP-6 > DASYLJ01. The sequence goes on from CAYOIZ010000112.1 coordinate 5,374, forward strand.
CCCCGCGGCGTCATGCCGCAGCAATGAAAATCTGGCGAGCCTGGACGGGGAGAAGGAGGGGGGAACCGGTCAGCGAAGCCCTACTTCCGGATACCGAGCCGCTCGATGATGCTCTTGTAGCGCGCGAAATCTCGACGCTTGACGTAGTCGAGCATTCGACGGCGCTGACCGACGAGCTTGAGCAGCCCGCGACGGGAATGGTGATCCTTCTTGTGAAGCTTGAAGTGCTCGGTCAGATAAACGATCCGATCTGTCAGAAGCGCAATCTGCACCTCCGGCGAACCGGTGTCGGTGTCGTGCTGACGATACGTCTGCACGATCTCTTTCGTGCGCTCCAGGAGCACTGCCATCCCGCCCTCTCCGTTATCCGTTCTTTTCTCGCTTGGGTTTAAGAGGCGGGGTCTAACATGCGACCCTACCGTTGTAAAGGATCAGTGGGCCTGAAGAAGGCGTACGAGACGCCATCCGGCATCGCCCTCGGGGCCTTCGACGATGGCCGCGACCATGCCGACGGGGTCGACGATCAGGGCGACCTCCCCTGCTCCACGCGGGGCCGGCAGGAGGCTCAGGGCGCCCTGTTGCCCGTGCCGCAGGCGGCTCATGCCGGCCGCGTCGAGGGGCAGTGTCCGCAGGTCCCCGAGGGCCTCGCGGACGGGCACCAGGGGCAGCGAGGCCTCCGGCGGAAGTGCCATCAGGGCCTCGGGCTCGTGCGCCTGGTCGATGTGGAATGCGCCGACCCTGGTCCGTCGCAGGCGCTCGAGATGGGCCACCGTGCCGAGGGCGCGCCCGATGTCGTCGGCCAGGACGCGAACGTAGGTGCCCTTCGAGCAATCGAGGGTGAACTCGAGCTGGTCGTCGCCCGTCTGCGCGAGCTCGAGGCGGGTCACCTGGATGGTACGCGCCTCGCGAGCCACCTCGATGCCTTGTCTGGCGAGCTTGTAGAGCGGGACGCCCTCGCGCTTCAGCGCGGAATACATGGGCGGGACCTGCTGCTGCGCGCCGCTGAACCGTGCGGCCACCCCCGCGACGTCGGCGGCGGTGATGGCGGGCACGGGGCTCGTGCTCACGGTGACACCCGTGCGATCGAGGGTGTCCGTGGCGCGCCCCAGGCGGATCGTGCCGGCGTAGGACTTCTCCTCGAGCAGGAGATACCGCGCCACCTTCGTGGCCTCGCCGATACAGAGCGGCAGGAGCCCGCTCGCGAACGGATCGAGGGTACCGAGGTGGCCGACCTTGGAGCCATGCAGGCGCCCCTTGAGGGCCCGGATGACGCCGGCGGAGCTCACGCCCTCGGGCTTGTCCACGAGCAGGATTCCCGTCACGCGTCGCCCTCGTCCTCGGAGTCGTCCGCAGGCTCCGGCGCGGGACGGGTGGTCTGCAGCAGCGAGTCGACATGGCGCGCGGTATCGGGCGTGGTGTCGTACTCGAAGCGGAGCTCGGGCGTGACGCGCATGCCGAGCGAGCGTCCGATGGCGCCGCGCAGGAAGGGGGTCGCCCGAACGAGCGCGCGCTCGGTGTCCTCCGGGTGCGCTTCGGCTTCGAGCGTGCGGAAGAACACGCGCGCCTGCTTGAGGTCGGCGGTGATGCGTACCGCCGTGATGGTCACCAGTCGGAGCCGTGGATCGCGCGCCTCGCGCAGGAGGAGCGTCGCCAGCTCCGCCTGGATCATGTGCGCGACGCGGTCGCGGCGATGCTCGGGCACGCAGGCTTCTCCCACTCAGTAATGCAGGAACTCGAGGCGTTCCTCGCCGACCTGCGCCAGCTCCAGGCCGTCGATGAACTGCACCACCTGACGCAGGCACGCATCGACGTGCGGCTGATCGGCGCCGACCTGGCTGACGCCGAGGATCGAGCGCTGCCACACGTCGTGGTCCTCGCACTCGGCGATCGACACGTTGAACTTGTTCTGGACCCGCGCCTTGATCGCGCGCAGGACGCTGCGCTTGCCCTTCAGCGAGTGATTCTCGGGCAGGTGGATCTCGAGCCGGAGGACGCCGACGACCATGGCCTACCGAACCGCGTCACGCCGGACGCTCGGCCGGCTGGGTGCCGCGCGATGCTGCCGGTTGCAGCCGGCGCGCCACTTCCTCGACCTCGTAGGCCTCGATGACGTCACCGGTCTTGACGTCCTGGAAGTTCTCGAGACCGATGCCGCACTCGTACCCCCCGAGGACCTCACGCGCGTCTTCCTTGAAGCGCTTGAGGCTGCCGACGCGACCATCGTGGACCACGATGTTGTCGCGCAGCAGACGGGCCTTGCCGTTGCGGATGATCTTGCCGTCGGTGACGAAGCTGCCGGCGATGGTTCCGAGCCCGGAGACGGAGAACGTCTGCCGGACCTCTGCACGACCGATGACCTTCTCCTGGAGCGTCGGCTCGAGGAGGCCCTCGAGCGCGTCGCGCAGGTCGTTCACCGCCTCGTAGATGACGCTGTAGAGACGGATGTCGATGCCCTCGCGCTCGGCGAGGATCGCGGCCTTCGGCTCGGGACGCACGCTGAAGCCGATGATGATGGCGTTCGACGCCGTGGCCAGGAGGACGTCCGACTCGGTGATGCCGCCGACGGAGCCGTGGATGACGTTGAGCCGCACGTCCTCCGTAGAGAGACGGCGCAGGGATTCGCTGACGGCTTCGAGCGACCCCTGGACGTCGGTCTTGACGACGACCTTGAGCTCGCGGACCTCGCCGCTCTGGATCTGCTGGTAGAGATCGTCGAGCGACACCTTCGCGGTCTTCGCCATCTCCGATTCGCGCTGCTTGCCGCGACGATGCTCCGCGACCTGGCGCGCCTTCGCATCATCCTGGACGGCGACGAACATGTCGCCGGCCTCGGGCACGCCGCCGAGCCCGAGCACCTCGACCGGCGTCGACGGACCCGCCGCATCGATGCGACCGCCCTTGTCGTCCATCATGGCGCGAATGCGGCCGTACTGTGAGCCGCACACGAACGAGTCGCCGACCTTGAGCGTACCTTCCTGCACCAGCACGGTGGCGACGGGACCGCGACCACGGTCGAGGCGCGCCTCGACGATCGTCCCCTTGGCCAGGCGCTTCGGGGTGGCCTTCAGCTCCAGCACGTCCGCCTGCAGCAGCAGCATGTCGAGGAGCTGCGGAATGCCTTCCTTCGTCTTCGCGGACACCGGGACGACGATGGTGTCACCGCCCCATTCCTCGGGCGCGAGACCGTAGTTGCCGAGCTCCTGCTTGACGCGCTCGGCATTGGCATCGGGCTTGTCGACCTTGTTGACGGCGACGATGATCGGCACTTCGGCCGCCCGGGCGTGGTTAATCGCCTCGATCGTCTGCGGCATGATGCCGTCGTCGGCGGCGACCACCAGCACGACCAGGTCGGTGACCTTGGCGCCGCGGGCGCGCATCGCCGTGAAGGCCTCGTGACCGGGTGTGTCGAGGAACGTCACTTGGCGGCCGTGCACGTCGACCTTGTAGGCGCCGATGTGCTGCGTGATGCCGCCGGCCTCACCGGCGGCAACGTCGGTGGCGCGGATGGCATCGAGGAGCGACGTCTTCCCGTGGTCGACGTGGCCCATCATCGTGACGACCGGCGCGCGCGGGAGCTCCTCGCCGGCACCCGTCTCCTGCTCGGCCTCGAGCGCCTGCTCGACGTCGAAGGCGACGTTCTCGACCTGGTATTCGAATTCGCCGGCGAGCAGCACGGCGGTGTCGTGGTCGAGCAGCTGGTTGATGGTGGCCATCATGCCCATGTCGATGAGCTTCTTGAGCACCTCGCCGACCTTGGTGCCCATGGCCTTGGCGAGATCGCCGACGGTGATGACCTCCGAGATGCGCACGATGCGCTTCGACGCGCGCGGCGTCGTGATCTCGGTCTTGCGCTGCTCCTTGCCCGGCAGGGCGCGACGCTTCTGCGGTCGCTTGCCGCCACGATGGAAGTCGCGCTCCATCACGCCGCCCATGTCGGGCTTCTTGATGACCTTGCGACCCTTCTTCTTCTTCGGGGTGCCGTCACCGGCCGGGGTGGTCCCGGGCGCGGCGGCTTCACCCGCGGGACGCCAGGCCGGCGCGGCCGCCGGCGGAGCGACCGCTTTCCGCAGGTCGATCTTGCCGAGCACCTTGACGCCGCGCATCTGCTCGAACCCGGGCGGCGGGGGCTCTGCGGGAGCGGAGGGGACGCTCGGCGGCGACGGTGCCTGGCGCGCAACCGGAGGGGGCGCGACCGGCGCGCGAGGCGGCGGCGGTGGCGCCGGTCGCGGCGGCTCGGGTGCGGCGGCGACC
>CAYOIZ010000113.1:0-8423 GCA_964404165.1 uncultured Binatia bacterium (SeqCode)
GTCTCGGCTCGTCGTGCTCGTCGCGGCGCTGGTTCGCGGCGCCGACCGCGGCGGTGCTCGACGGTCTCGTGGCGCGCGGTGCGGGCGGCGTGGCGTTGCTCGGGACCGGTGCCGATGCCACGTTCGCGGCCGAGGTCGCGCGCACGACACGGGCGCGTGTCGTCGATCTGACCGGGCGCACGACGCTGCGCCAGCTGCTCGCCGTCCTCGCGCGTGCCGCGGTGGCGTTCGGGCCCGACTCGGGCGCGCTGCACCTGGCCGCGGCGCTCGGCGTACCGGTGGTGTCGCTGTGGGGCGCCACCAGCGCGCTGCGCTCCGCGCCGTACGGATCGGAGCAGCGGGTGATCGAGGGCACGGCGCCGTGCGCGCCCTGCTTCCTCACGCGGTGCCCGATCGGGCGTGTCTGCATGCGGGCGATCGCGGTGGACGACGTGCTGGCCCGCACCAGCGAGGCGCTGGCCGCATGAGCGAGTACGGTCGATGGCAGCGCGACGGCTGGCGGGGCTGGCGGGCGGCGGGCGAGCCGCTCGACGAGGCCGCGGCGCTGGCGGCGGCGGAGAGCGGCGAGGGCCGGACCTCGCGTCACGCCCGCAGCCTGCGGCTCGAGCCGCCGTCGAATGACGTCTGGGTGAAGGCCTATCCGCCGCCGGGGGCGCGCCGGGCGCGGCGCGCATTCGTGATGGGACGGGCGCTCGCCGCCGCCGGCTTCACCGCCCCCGAGACGCTGCTGGTCGCGTGGCGACGGCGGGCCGGACTGCTCGTCACCCGCGACACCGGCGGCGAGGACCTGCTGGCCCTGGTCGGACGGCTCGGGGGCGATGCGGGTCTGCGCGGCGCCAAGCGCAGGCTGCTGGCGCGTCTCGGCGCCGACATCGGGCGGCTCCACCAGGCGGGCTTCGTGCACGGCGACCTCGTGCCGCCGAACGTGCGCGTGCGCGACGACGGCACGTTCGTCTTCCTCGACAACGACCGTACCGCGCGTGGGCTGCTCGCCGTCGGCGCGCGTCGCAACCTCGTCCAGCTCGGTCGCTTCGTGGTGCCCGGCCTGGGCCTCAGCGATCGGGTGCGGGTCCTGTGGGCCTATGCCCGGACCTGTGGGCTCGATCGACGTGCGCGGCATCGGCTCGGTTTCTGGGTGGCGCGCAAGATCACCGCGCGCCGGTGCGCCATCGACGGCATCGCGGCCGAGGACGCGGCCCGGGCGGGCTTCCGCGAGCTGATGCGCAGCGACGGCCGGTTCGATCCGGCACGACGGGCGGAGCCGCGGGTATGAGGCGCGCGCTCGTGACGCTGTCCCATCCGCAGCATGCCGGCATGCTGCGCGCGCTGCGCGTCCTCGAGGACGCGGGTCCGCGCCATGGCTGGGAGCTGTCGTATGCGTTCCCGTCGCGCGATCCGCTGCTGACGACGGTGGGTATTCCGGCAGCGCGGACGACGATCGTTCCGGGGTTGGGCGGGTGGCGGCGCTGGCAGTCGCGGCTCGGATTGCCGGCGGCGGTGTGGCAGCTGTCGCGGCTCGCCCGCACCGCCGACGTCATGTACTCGACGACCCTCTCGACGTTCCCGCACTGCTGGCTCGCGGGACGCGTCACCGGGGTGCCGCAGGTCGTGCACGTCTACTCGAGCTACGGCACGGCGCGGCCGTATCGGAAGCACTGGCTCGGGCGCGCCCGCCACGTCGTGTCGCCGTCGGCCGATTCCCTCGAGCTCGCGCGTCGGGCCATCGGCGGCTTCGCGCCCGGCACGCGGACGTGCGTCGCCTACAACGGCATGGACACCGAACGGCTCGTGCGCGAGGCGGCAGCGCCGCTGCCGCCGGGGCTCACGGTCGGTCCGGGGCCGCGCATCGGCATGGTGGGCAATCTCGATGCGCGCAAGAATCCCGCGCTCCTGATCGAGGCCACGCCCGCCATCCGCGCCGCCGTGCCCGACGTCCGTGTGCTGCTCGTGGGCGCGTTCCCCGACGCCGCGTCGGAGGCGACGGCCCGCGCGCGCATCACGGCGCTGGGCCTGGACGACACCATCCTGGTCACGGGCTTCCTGCCGAATCCGTTCCCCGTCGTGCGCACGCTCGACGTCCTCGTGCATCCCGCGCTGCGCGATCCGTTTCCGCTGGCCCTGCTCGAGGGCATGGCGCTCGAACGTGCCATCGTGGCGTCGGCGGTCGGCGGCATTCCGGAGATGCTGGTCGACGGCGAGAGCGGTCGGCTGGTGCCGCCGGACGATCGCGACGCGCTCGCCGCCGCGGTGGTGCCGCTGTTGCGCGACGCGTCCGCCCGGCTCGCGATGGGGCAGGCGGCGTATCGCCGTCTCACGACCGAGTTCACGCTCGACGGCTGGGCGGCGACCATGTTCGGCGCCTTCGAGACCGCCGTCGCGGACGCCGGACGATGATGGCCGACGTCGCGGTCATCGTCCCGACCTACAATCGGGCGCACACGCTCGGCGCGAGCCTCGACAGCCTGCTGGCACAGCGCGACGTCGCGCTCGAGGTCATCGTCGTCGACGACGGCTCGACGGACGACACGGCGGCGCTGCTCGCGCGCTATGCCGATCCGCGCCTACGGGTCGTGCGCGGGGCACATGCCGGGATCGCGGCCGCCCGGAACACCGGGCTCGCGCTGGCGCGCACGCCGCTCGTCGCCTTCCACGACTCGGACGATCTGGCGCTCCCCGGACGCCTCGCGGTGCCGGCCGAGTTCCTGGGCTCGCACCCGGACGTCGATCTGGTGATCCAGAACGGGCGCATGCTGCCACCGGAGGACGAGCCGGACGGTGTCGAGGAGCCCTGGATCCGGCCCGAGGTGGCGCGCACCCTGACGGCACGGCCGATCGGCGTGGCCGAGGTCTTCCGCTGGAACCTGGGGCAGCTGCAGGGCATGTGCTTCACCCGCCGTGCGCTCGACGCCATCGGGACGTTCGACGATTCGTTCACGATCCTCGACGATCTCGACCTCGTGCTGCGGGTGACGGCGCAGTTCCAGGCGGTGTTCCTCGACGTGCCCGCGTTCGCCTACCGTCGCCACCCGGGCGGCATCGCACGCAATCGCGTCACGGTGCGGGAGGAGTCGATTCGTCTCGCCGACAAGCTCGCCGGCGAACATCCCGAGGTGCTCGACCTGCTCGGGCGCGGCGCCTTCCGCAAGCGCCAGGCGCGGCGCTATGCCCGTCTGGCGCAGATGCGGGCGCGCGAGGGCGATCCCGATGCGGCGCGGGCGGCCCTCGGGCGGGCGCGGCGCCTCGATCCGGCCAACCTGCGCTACCGCCTGCGCGCGTTGTGGCTGATGCTGCGCTCCGGCGACTGATGCGGATCGCGTTCATGCATCGTAGCCTCGCCGGCGGAGGCACGGAAGCGGATCTCCGCCGCATGGCGGAGGGGCTCGCCGCCCGCGGGCACGACGTGCACGTGTTCTGCGCGAAGCGTGGGGACGCCCCGGCCGGCGTGACGGTGCGTCGGGTACCGGTGGTGCGTGCGGGGCGGGTGGCGCGGTTGCTGTCGTTCGCGGTGGCGGCGCCGCGGGCGGTGGCGCGCGAGCGATGGGACGTCGTGATGGGCTTCGGGCGGACGCTGCGACAGGACGTGGTGCGCGTCGGCGGCGGCACGCATCGGAGCTACCTGCGGCGCATGGAGGAGGGAGGACAGCGCGGGCGCGGGCGCGGGCCGTACCACCGCGCCATCCTCTGGATCGAGCGGCGGCAGTTCGCGCCGGCCGCGTTCCGGCGCGTCGTGGCGGTGTCCGCCCTCGCCGGCGCCGAGGTGACGGCCGACTATGGCGTGCCGTCGTCGCGCATCGCGGTGCTCTACAACGGCGTCGACCTCGAGCGCTTCCACCCGCGCCACCGCGCCACGCTGGGGCCGGCGCTGCGGGCGAGCCTCGGCATCGGCGCCGACGTCCCGGTGTGTGCCGCCATCGGCACGGGGTTCGTGCGCAAGGGCTTCGACCTGCTGCTGGCGCTGTGGCGCGACGCCGCGCCGGCCGGGGCCGTGCTGCTCCTGGTCGGCGACGACGAGCGCCTGGCCGGCTGGCGTCGCGACGCGGCGGCGATGCCGGAACGGGTGATCGTCGCCGGCCCGCGCCCCGACGTCGACGCCGTATTGGCCGCGGCCGACGTGGTGTGCGTGCCGTCGCGCCAGGAGGCCTTCGGCAACGTCGTGCTCGAAGCCTGCGCGGCGGGCGTGCCGGTGGTGACGAGCCGGCGTGCGGGGGCGGCCGAGCTCCTGGACGGGGTGCTCGGCGGGCTCGTCGTCGACGATCCGGAGGACCGCGACGCGTTGCGGGCGGCACTGGCCCGGGCGCTCGGGCCCGAGGGGGCGGCGCTTGGTGCGGCCGGCCGTCGCCGCGCCGAGGCGTTGCCATGGTCGGCGCACGTCGAGGCGCTCGATGCCACGCTGCGGGAGGTGGCCGCTGGCCGCTGATCGACGACGGTCGCACGGCGCGTTGCGCGCGCGGGTGGCCCCCGGCATCGACCTGACGCGCGCCGTCGGTCCGGACGGCGATCCCGATCGCCTGCTGACGCACCCGCACTGCCGGGTCGTCAAGTTCCAGCGCAAGGTGGCCGTCGGCACGATCGAGTCCGCGATCGGGCCGGTCTACGTGAAGCGCTACAATCGCTACGCGTGGCGCGTCGTGCTGGGGAGTCTCTGGCGCGCCTCGCCCGCGTTCACGGCGTTTGCGAACGCGCGTGCGCTCGAGGGGCGCGGCTTTGCCGTCCCCGAGGTCGTCGCCGCGGTCGAGTACCGCCACCTCGGCGTCTGTACGCGCAGCTTCTTCATCACGCGCACGGTGACGGACGCGACCACCGCGGACCTGCACTGGCGCGCGCTCGGGGCCGACGCCGCCGGGCGGCGCGCGTTCGCCGTCGGGCTCGGCGACCTCTTCCGTCGCCTGCATGCGGCGGGCGTCTACCATGGGGACCTGAAGGACGTGAACGTGCTCGTGCGTGGCCCGTCCACGGCGCCCGAGTTCGTGCTCCTCGATCTCGAGCGCGTGCAGTTCCGTGCCGGTCTCGATCGGCGGCGGCGCACGAAGAACCTCGTCCAGCTCGAGCGCACGCTCGGGCGTGCCGCATCGCGCGCCGACCGGCTGCGCTTCCTGCGCGCCTATCTCGGATCCCACGACGGACGTGCCGCACGACGGGAGTGGACGGCGGCGGTGCTGGGCGCCGCCGACACGAAGGAGCGCCAGCGCCGCCGCCCACGACGCCTGCCGGCGCCGGAACGCGTCTCCTGCACCGTCGTCTGCCAGGACGAGGCCGGGCAGATCGCCGGCTGCCTCGAGAGCGTGAGCTGGTGCGACGAGATCGTCGTCATCGACGGCGGCTCGCGCGACGGCACCGTCGACATCGCCCGCCGCTACACGCCACGGGTCATCCACCATCCCTGGCCCGGCTACCGCGCGCAGAAGCAGTTCGCGCTCGAGCACGCGACCGGCGAATGGGTGCTCAACCTCGACGCCGACGAGCGCGTCACGCCCGAGCTGGCGACCGAGATCCAGGCCGCGCTGCTGCACGTCCCGGACGGGGTGGACGGGTTCCGCATCCCGCGGCTGGTCTCGTACCTCGGGCGCTGGTGGTACCGGGGCGGCTGGTACCCGCGACCGGTGGTCCGGCTCGTGCGGCGCACGCAGACCGTCTGGGGCGGCACCGATCCGCACGACCGCGCCGTCATCCCGGGCAAGGTCATCGGCCTGCGGCAGCCGATCCTGCACTACACGTACGACGACATCGCCGATCACCTCCGCAGCGTCGGCAAGCTCACGGCGGTGGCGGCGACGCAGGTCCCGCCGGGGCGTCGCGTCGGGCTCGGGCGCCTGCTCGGGGAACCGATGTGGCGGTTCTTCCGCGCCTTCGTGATCAAGCGCGGGGTGCAGGAGGGCCTGCCGGGCTTCTTCGTCGCGGCGACCGACGCTTTCTACACCTTCCTGCGCTGGGCGCGCGTCTGGGAGCGGGAGCGCCGGCCGTGATAGACGACGGGCGCGTGCGGGTGTCCGTCGTCATCGTCAACTGGAATGCCGGCGCCGCGCTCGAGGCCTGTCTCGCCAGCGTCGCCGCCGACGGACTCGACGCACGCGAGGTCGTCCTGGTGGACAACGCATCGAGCGACGGCAGCCTCGCGGCCGCGCGGGCCCGACACGCGTGGCTGCGGATCGTCGAGACCGGCGCCAACCTCGGCTTCGCGGGTGGGGCGAATCGCGGCGCCGCCGCCGCGTCGGGCGACGTCGTCGTCTTCCTGAACCCGGATGCGCGCGTCGAGCGGGGGGCGCTCGCGACGCTCACGGACACGCTGCGGGCGATCCCTGGCGCCGGCATCGCGGGCGGCGGTCTCGTCGACCCCGACGGCCGCTGGCAGCCCGCGGCGGCGCGGTTCGGGCCGGTGCGCCATCTCCTGCTCGACACCACGCCGGGCCGGTTGCTGGCGCGTCGACGGCAGCAGCCGTACGCCGTCGACTGGGTGTACGGCACCTTCATGGCGGTACGGTGCGATCTCTTCCGGCAGCTCGGCGGTTTCGATCCGGCGTACTTCCTCTACGGTGAGGACATGGATCTCTGTCATCGTGCCGCGCGGCTCGGCGCACGCACCATCCTGGTGCCGGCGGCGCGTGCGGTGCACGGGAACAACGTCAGCGCGCAGCAGCGGTTCGGGCTCGGGCGCGAGGCCGAGGTCGTGAAGGGCGAGCTGCGCTTCTACGCGCGGCGCGGGGGGGCCGTGGATCTGCCGCTGTTCCGCGCCGTCGCGACGTGCAAGTTCGGGCTGAAGGCGGCGGTGGCGGCGGCGTTGGGCCGCGGATCGGCCGCGAGCACGTACGGTCGCGTCGTGCGGGCGTGCGTCAGCGGACCGCGCGCATGAGCGGCGGTGTGATCACGCTCGCGATCCCGTGTCGCACCGACGAGCCGGAGCTGGGGCACACGCTCGCGGCGGCGTGGGCGAGCTGGCGCGCGTCGGGACGCGCCGAGACCCACGCCGTCGAGCTGCTGGTGTGTCTCAACGGGCGGGACCCCGCGACGTCGCGCGCGTACGACGACCTCGCCGCCTTCGTGCGGGAGACGACGGGCGGGACGCTGGCGTCGTGCGACGCCGATGCAGCGCCGGTGCGTCCCGCCGTCGCGGGACCGCTCACCGCCGTCGCGTTGACGACGCGACGTGAGGGCAAGCCGATCGCCTGGAACATCCTGCGGGCGGCGGCGCGCGGCGCCGTCGTCGTCTTCCTGGATGCCGACGTCGCGTTCACGGCCGACACGTTCGGTCGCGTCCTCGATCTGCTCGACGCCCATCCCGCCGCGATCCTGGCGTCGCCGAAGACGGCGTGTGCGGCGCGACCGACGGCGTTCGAGCGCATCATGGCGGTGCCGTACGCGATCGACTTTCCGAACCTGTCGGCGCAGCTGTACGCGGCGCGCCGCGACGGCCTGCCGGCGCAGATGCCGGAGGATCTGATCGAGCCGGAGCGGTGGCTCGAGCTCGTGGTCGGTGCCGCGCACGTGGTGCGGGATCCGGCGGCGCGCGTCGTGGTCCGTCTGCCGGGCACCCTGGCCGACTTCTTCCGCCAGCGCATCCGCATCGAGATGGGCAAGGTCCAGATCGCGCACGATCATCCCGGGCTCGAGGCGCAGGGCACGGCCCAGCCGCGGGCACGCGCGGCGCTGCGGAGCCTCGGCGTCGGCGACCTGGCGCGGCTCGGAGTGTACCTGGCCCTGCGCGAGCTGTGCTACGCCATCGCCCGCCACCGCTTCCGGCGCGGACGCACGGCCGGCGTCTGGCGGCAGGCGTCCAGCACCAAGCGCTGGGGCGCCGCCTGAGAGCGCGGCGTGCGGGCGCTCTTCCTCGTCTCACGACTGCCGGTGCCGCCGTGGCGCGGCGATCAGATGCGCGCGTTCCATCACCTGCGCGTCCTGGCGCGTCGCCACGAGGTGACGTGCTGTGCACTGGTGTGGCGACCGCCGCCGCCCGCACGCCGCGCCGAGGTGGAGGCGCTCGGTGTGCGACTGGTGACGGTGCCGATCGGCTACGCGGGCGCGCTGCCCGCGCTCGGACGGGTGCTCGTCGGGGATCCACGGCCCCTGCAGGTCCTGCTCTACCTGCGGCAGCGCGCGCGTCGCGCCGTGGCGACGCTGATCGCCGAGGGCGGGTTCGACGTCGTGCATGCGCAGCTCGTGCGCACGGTGCCGTACCTGCCCGCCGACGGGCCGCCCGTCGTGCTCGATCTGATCGACGCGCTGTCGGCGAACTTCGGACGCCGCGCGCGTCGCGAGCGCGGGCCGCTCGGGCCGGTGGCGGGGTTCGAGGCACGCCGGCTGGCGGCGTTCGAGCCGGCGGCGATGGCGCGGGCGGCGCGGTGCCTGGCGGTGTCGGCGGTGGACGCGGCCCTCCTCGGCGGGCGGGGCATCGACGTGGTGCCGAACGGCGTCGACGTCGACGACTTCGC
>CAYOIZ010000114.1:0-8224 GCA_964404165.1 uncultured Binatia bacterium (SeqCode)
CCGCCCAGGCCACCCCTGGGCCCGTGCGCGTGGCCATGATCGAAGGCCTGTCGGGCGCCTTCGCGAACACGGGCGAAGCGGTCTTCCGCAATCTGGTGTGGGCCGTGGAGCGCGTGAACCAGCGCGGCGGCGTCTCGCTGCCGGGCGGGCAGCAGGGCGGGGGCGTGTTCGGCACGGGCGAGCCGCCGCCGATCTTCCGCGAAGAGGTCCGCATCGTCGCCGACGAGGTGACGAACTCGCTCATCACCCTCGCGACGAAGCGCGACTACCAGCTCATCCTCGACATCCTGAAGAAGATCGACGTCGTCCCGCGCCAGGTGGTCCTCGAGGTGATGATCGCCGAGATCTTCCTCACCAAGGACCTCGAGTTCGGCATCCAGTGGGCGCTCTCCGACGGCTCCCTCAAGACGGCGCTGCCCACCTCGGCGCAGGCCGCGGCCGACATCTTCCAGAACCGCGGTGGGCCCGATCACCCCGGGTCGCGCGGCGTGGGCGGCTACATCGGCGACGCCGTCCGCGTGCCGCAGAGCGGTGCGTTCGCGATCATCACCGACAAGAACAACTTCAACATCTTCATCAACGCCCTGCAGGGCCGGACCAACGTGAAGATGCTCTCGGCCCCGCACATCATCGCGGCCGACAATCGCGAGGCGCACATCCTGGTCGGCCAGTCGATCCCGATCCTGACCTCGACCGCCTCCGCCGTCCTCACGGGTACGGCGGGCAGCACCGTCAACTCCATCCAGTATCGCGACACCGGCAAGATCCTCACGATCCTGCCGCAGGTGAACTCGAAAGGCCTGGTGAACCTCCAGGTCCGCCAGGAGGTCAGCGCGGTGCAGTCGGAGGCCTTCGGCGTCACCAACTCGCCCTCGTTCAGCACGCGCGAGGCCGAGACCACCATGGTGGTGCAGGACGGCGAGACCGTCATCATCGGCGGCATCATCGACGACAACATGTCGACCACCCGCAGCGGCGTCCCGTTCCTGATGGACGTGCCGGTGCTGGGCCGATTCTTCCGTTCGGACACCGACAAGCTCGACCGCACCGAGCTGCTGGTGACGATCACGCCCTACGTCATCCGCAATCGCGAGGAAGCGCGCGAGATCACCGACGACTTCACGGCACGCATCGAGGGCCTCGGCCGGCTGCGCGAGGCGATGCAGGCGAAGCGCATGCGGAGCCGTCGCAGCCCGTCCGGCGTGATCGAGCCGCCGCCGCCGTCGGTGCTGCAGGAGTGGAGCTCGCCGTCCGGGATGGGGGATCCGCGTCCAGCGGAGGCGCCGTGAGGCGCCGACCCTTGCAGACGGCGGGGACACCAGGCTAGGTAGCCGACGCTCGCATACCGCGGCGCAGGAGGGATCCGGTTCGATGGCGACGATGATCACCAGCGAATGCATCAACTGCGGCGCGTGCGAGCCGGAGTGTCCGAACACCGCCATCTACCAGGGAGCCGTCGAATGGCTCGGGGTGGATGGCGGCACGCACAAGGCGCTCTCGGACGAGATCTTCTACATCGTTCCGGAGAAGTGCACCGAGTGCGTCGGCTTCCACGACCACGAGGCCTGCGCCGCGGTCTGCCCGGTCGACTGCTGTGTGCCCAATCCGGCCATTCCCGAGACGCACGACGTGCTGCTGCAGCGCGCCCGGGCGCTGCATCCCGACGAGAGCATTCCCGACGACGCGCCGTCGCGGTTCACCAAGGAGGGTGGGGCTGGTGGCGCTCCCGCCGGCGACGCGCCCGCCGCGCCTGCCGCGGCCGCACCGGTTGCCGCCGCCGCGCCCGCGAAGGCGGCGGCCCCGGCCAAGCCGAAGGTCGGCGCGCCCGGCGGCAAGGTCGAGAAGGCTGCCGCACCGCCGCCGCCACGGCCGGCGAAGGTGTTCGCGGGCGAGTTGCCGGTCGCGTACGACCAGCTGGTCGTCACGCTCGGCGCGGCACGGCGGCACGGTGGCGGCCTCGCGCGCATCCCCCTGCTGCTCATCGCGGCGTCGCAAGGGGTGCTGGGTGCGCTGCCGGCGGGCATGAAGACCCGCCTCGAGCAGGCCGTGGGCGACAGCCGCTTCTTCTCGGCGCAGCTCGCGACCGCGGCGAACGTGTTCCTCAACCTGGTCGTCTATCCCGCCGTCTGCGTCGGGATCGCCGTGGCGGCAGGGCACGTCGGGTTCTTCTCGTTGGACGTGCGGGGGTGGATCACGCTCGGCGTCGGCTTGGCGTTCGCCGAGGCGGCGTGGCGCCTGCGCGAGAGCTTCTTCCACGGCGCGTCCATCGCCACCGTGCCGCTGCGCGGTGCCGTCTACGGTCCGCTGCTGATGCCCGTGGGCGGCATCCTGCTGGCACTGCTCGGGCGGCGTCGCGTGCAGAGCGGGGTCGGCTTCGACGGGTTCTACGAGGGGCGCGAGCCGTTCGACGAGAAGCTCGAGCGCGCCCGTCGCTATGGCGAGGTGTACCAGCTCGAGGAGCGCGACGACGCCTATCTGCTCCGCCTCGAGTTCCCGCGTCGCGTGCCGCCGTCGTCGCTCGCCGAGCACTTCGGCCTGCCCACCGAGATGCCCGACTACGACTTCGAGGTCGGGCTCGAGGGGCAGGGGCTCGTCGTCCACGGTCGCGTCGTCGATCCGCAGGTGCGGAAGATCACGGGGGCCGCGCCCGCCTTCCCGTCGGAGTTCACGACGCGTATCCAGCTCGCCGATCCGGTCACCGGCTTCCGGCACCGATATCACGACCGCACGCTCGAGGTGGTGCTGCCGAAGGTCCCGGCGGCGTAGTCGCGCGTCCGCGGGAGCTGTGTTCGGCCGCTCGCTTTGGTAGGGTCGGCCGCACGGAGCGTCGGTACGATGTCTGGTCGGATCGCGGCACGGGCCGCAGTGGAGTTGAGGACGATGCGCGCGGACGATCTCCCCGCCGTGCTCGACATCGAGAAGCGTGCCTTCGCGCAGCCGTGGTCGCGCGCCTTCTTCGAGAAGGAGCTCTCCACCACGTTCGCGCGGCTCGTGGTCGCCATCGACGAGCTCGCGGCGCGTCCGAGCGTCGTCGGCTACACCTGCCGGTGGCGGGTGACGGACGAGGTGCACCTCCTGAACGTCGCCGTGCACCCGGAACGACGCGGCTCCGGGCTGGGACGGTTCCTCGTCGAGTCGGTCATCGACGAGAGCCGCAGCACGGGCGCCCGCACGATGTTCCTCGAGGTGCGGGCGGGCAACGTCGTGGCGCGGCGGCTCTACCGGCGGCTCGGCTTTCGCGACCTCGGCGTCCGGCGTGGCTACTATGGCCCCGGGCAGGACGCCATCGTGATGGAGCTCCGGCTGGACGCGCCGTGAGCGACGCGTCCGTCGACACCAGCGTCCGGGTGGGCAGCGTCGTGCTGCCGACACCCGTGATCGCCGCCTCGGGCACGTTCGGCTACGGCACCGAGTTCGCCGGCCTCGTCGACCTCGGTCGGCTCGGTGCGGTCAGCGTGAAGGGCGTCTCGCTGCGCCCCTACGACGGCAAGCCCGCACCCCGGTTGCTCGAGACGCCGGCGGGCATGCTGAACGCCATCGGCCTCCAGAACATCGGCGTGGACGCCTTCCTGCGCGATCGCCTCCCGGCGCTGCACGCCGCCGGGGCGCGCGTGGTGGCGAACTTCTGGGGTGACAGTGCGGACGAGTTCGCCGAGTGTGCGGCGCGGCTCGACGGGGCCCCCGGCGTCATCGCACTCGAGCTCAACGCCGCGAGCCCGAATCGTCCGGAGTGGGGCGGCATCATCGCCACCGATCCGGCGGCGCTCGCGGCCATCGTGCGCGCGGTGCGCCCGCGCGTGCGGCTGCCGCTCTGGGTGAAGCTCTCGCCCAACGTCACCGACATCACCGCCGTCGGACGCGCGGTGGAGGCCGAAGGGGCCGACGCGGTGTGCGCGATCAACACCCTGCGCGGGCTCGCGGTCGACGTCGCGGCGCGCCGGCCGCGCCTGCACAACGTCACCGGCGGGCTCTCGGGCCCCGCGATCAAACCGGTGGCGCTGGCGATGGTACACGCGCTCGCGCGCAGCCTCACGATTCCGGTCGTGGGCATCGGCGGCATCCGCAGTGGTGAGGACGCGCTCGAGTTCCTCTGCTGCGGCGCACGGGCGGTGCAGGTGGGTACCGCGACGTTCTACGATCCGCGCGCCCCAGAGCGGATCGCCACGGAGATGGCGCGGTGGTGTGTCCGCCACGGCGTGCGTGCCGTGGCGGACGTCACCGGGACGCTCGCGACGTGACGCTACTCGGTGACCTCGATCTCGAGGTAGTCGGAGTCCTCGTCGCCGCCCGAATCCTTCACCTGCAGGTCGGCGCGGTACTTCCCGGCCTTCTCGTAGGTGTGCTTCGGGTTGGCCTCCGTCGAATCCGGCGTGCCGTCACCGAACTTCCAGACGTACGACAGCGGGGCCTTGCCACCCTCGACATCGGCCTTGAACTCGATGGTGAGCGGCGCCTTGCCCTCGTCGGTGTCCGAGTCGGCCCAGGCGAGCAGGGGAGCGGCGAGGTCGTCGTTCTCGCCCTCGGGCGCCGCCGCGCCGGCAACCGTCGTAGGGGTGGTGGCCGCAGCGGCCGGAACCGTGGTGGCAGGGGACTTGGGCGTTTCTCCCTGTGGGCTTTCCCCGCCGCCGCCACCGCATCCAGACAGCGCGAGGGCCACGACCGTGCCAACCAGGGCTGAGCGACCGACTATCCGCATCGTGAGACCTCCCGATCGAAGAGTAGACAAACGGCGCCCATTCATCACAGACGACCCCCGAGCTGTCAATTCCAACGCATGCTTGCGAGTCGTGGCATTGCTGCTCTGCCTGGCGACGATGCGGCCCGCCCCGGCAGTCGCCGTGCCGACGACGGGCGACCTGCACCTGCTGGTGGTGCTGGCGGGCTTCCCCGATCGACCGCTGACCCAACCGCGGGCCTACTTCACCGGTGCGCCCGACGCGCTCGTCGATCGCCTGGTCGCCTACTGGACGGAGGTCTCGTCGGGACGGCTGCGCGTGGTGCCGCACGTCGCCACGACCACGATCACGCTGCCGCGTCCGCGGGCCAGCTACGTCCAGCAGGCACCGACCATGGCCACCGACGCGCTCCGCGTCTTCGCCGCCGAGGCGCGGGATCCCGCCGACGTCGAGGCGCTGCGCTCGGCCGACGGCGCGGTGGTCTTCTTCGCCGGCACCGGCCGTGAGTCACACACCCAGGGCGGCGATGCGGGTGATCCGTGGTCGAACTTCGTCAAGCTGCAGCCCGCCGTCGAAGGCATCGAGGACACCTGCCTGATCTCCGCCGAGGAGGTCGCGCCGTTCAGCCCGTTCGGGGTGCTCTGCCACGAGTTCGGCCATCTCCTCGGGCTGCCCGAGCTCTACGCGCCCGGAGGGGCACGCCATGAAGGCATCGGGGTCTGGGGCCTCATGGGGCAGGGCACGTGGGTGGGACGCGGCGCCGATCCACCCGCGCTCGACGCATGGTCGAAGCTCCGCCTCGGCTGGGTCGACGCCGAGGTGATCGACCGCACGACCTACCGCGTGCGGTTGCCGGCCGTGGAGCACGAGCCGCGCGTCGTCAAGATTCCCGCCGTACCCGGGCGCCCGCAGGAGTACTATCTACTCGAGAACCGCCAGCGTATCGGCGCCGACGCCAAGCTGCCGGGCGACGGCATCCTGGTGTGGCACGTCGACGAGCGCGTGAGCGGGTTCCGCACTGCGCAGATGCGTCCCGAGCACAAGCTGCTGCATCTGGTGGAGGCCGACGGGCGTGGCGATCTCGACCTCGGCCACGCCGCCGGCGGCAACCGTGGCGACGCCGGCGATCCGTGGTGGGGACCGCCGCGCTGGCAGCGCACCGTGGGGGCGTTCCTGGCCCTGCTGGGCGCCTGCTTCGTCGCCATGGCGATCTTCCGGGTGGCACGCCCGCGCGCCGTCGTCCCGGTGCTGCTCCGCCTCGTCCTGGCGGCGGGTGCGCTCTACGGCGGCCACCTGCTGCGGCAAGGGCCCGTCTGCGGGCCGGGGACGCCCGGCATGGCCCCGTACGGGGGCGAGCCGACGCGGGTCACGCTGCGCAACTTCTCGCCCTCGGGCCCGGAGATGACGGTCGACGTGCTGATTGCCGGGGACGATGTCGCGCCCTGAGCGCCAGGACGCATCGTGTCTGGTGCCCGTCTGGGGTCGAGGCTAAGCTACCTCGCCGGGGGCCATGCGGAAGCTCATCATCCAGATTCCCTGCTTCAACGAGGAGAGCACGCTCGCGGAGACGCTGGCCGCGCTGCCGCGCTCGTTGCCCGGGATCGACGTCATCGAGACCCTCGTCATCGACGACGGCTCCACCGACGCGACGTCCGAGGTCGCGAAGCAGGCGGGTGCGACCTACCTGCTGCGCTTCCCGGTCAACTCGGGCCTGGCGCGCGCCTTCTCGGCCGGGCTCGACACGGCGCTCAAGCTCGGGGCCGACATCATCGTCAACACCGACGCCGACCATCAGTATCCGGGGAGCGAGATCGGGCGGCTCGTCGAGCCGATCATCGCCGGCCGCGTCGAGATGGTGATCGGCGATCGCATGCCGACGCGGTCGCGCCACTTCGGCATCGGCAAGCGCTTCCTGCAGGGCATCGGCAGCTGGGTGGTGCGGCAGCTCTCCGGCACCACCGTGCCCGACGCCACCAGCGGCTTCCGCGCCTTCTCCCGTCGCGCGGCGCTGCGGCTCAACGTCTTCACGAAGTTCACCTACACGCTCGAGACGATCATCCAGGCCGGGAAGAAGCACATCCCCATCGGCCATTTCCCGATCGACACCAATCCCGAGAAGCGGCCGTCGCGCCTGTTCGATTCGATGGCGGGCTACATCCGACGCTCCATCGGCACGATGGTGCGCATCTATGCGCTCTACGAGCCGCTCACCGTCTTCGCGCGGCTCGGTGGCGCCTTCCTGCTGCTCGGCTCCGCGATCGGCGTGCGCTTCGTCTACTTCTACGTCACCGAAGGCGGCGACGGGCACATCCAGAGCCTCATCCTCGCCGCCGTGCTCATGATCACCGGCTTCCAGACGATGTTGATCGGCCTGGTCGCGGATCTCATCGGCAGCAGTCGCTCGCTGCTCGAGGACACGCTCTTCCGGGTGCGCGAGATCGAGCTGCGGCTCGGCGCCGAGCCCGACGTCCAGCGCCTCACCATGGAGACGACCGACGCCTCGCCCGAGCCCACCCGCGCTGGACGCGGCGCCCGATGACGGCGTGCCTCTTCGGCACCTACGATCGCGCCCACAGCGCCAACCGGTTGCTGCGTCAGGCGTTGGTCCAGGCGGGGTTCACCGTCGAGGAGCTGCACGAGCCGCTGTGGGAGGAGACGCGTGAGAAGGACGCGCGCTACTTCGGTCCCGCGTCGCTGGCACGCCTCGGCGCGCGGCACGCCGCCGCCGCGCGGCGCCTGACACGGCGCTGGCGCCAGCGCGTCGGCCCGCCGCCGATCGTGGTCACGGGCTTCGGCGGCCAGCTCGACGTGCTGCTCGCGGCGCGCGTGTGCCAGCCGCGTGCGGCGCTCGTGTTCGCGCCGCTCGTCAGCCTGAGCGAGACGCTGGTCGAGGACCGTCGCGTGTTTCCGGCCGGTGGCCTGCGCGCCCGCGCGCTCCGGCGCCTCGATCGCGCGACGTTCGCCGCCGCCGATCTGGTGCTCGCCGATACGTCGGCGCACGCCGACTACTTCGTCGAGCTCGGTGCCGTACCCGAGCGGGTGGCGCCGTGGCACTTCGGGGTCGAGCCCGAGTTCGCTGCGGTCCCACCGGCGCGCGTCGTGCCGCGTCGCGTGCTCTTCTACGGCCGTTGCCTGCCGCTGCACGGGCTCGACACCATCGTCGCGGCGGCGGCGCGTCTCGGCGAACGCGCCGAGCTCGTGCTGATCGGCGGCGGTCCGGAGCGGAACCGCATGCAGGCCCTGGCGACGCGCCTCGCCGCGCCGATCACGTGGCGCGACGACGTCCCGCTGGCGGCGCTGCCGGGCGAGCTCGCCGCGGCGGCGGTCGTCCTCGGTGTGTTCGGGGCGGGCCGCAAGGCGGCGATGGTGGTGCCGAACAAGGTGTACCAGGCGGCGGCCGCTGGCCGGCCGCTGGTGACGCGCGACGGCCCCGGCCTGCGCGAGGTGCTCACCCCCGACGAGCACTGCGTCGCGTGTCCGCCGGGCGATCCGGCGGCCCTCGCCGAGGCGGTGCGCGGTCTGCTCGACGAGCCGGCGCGCGCCGCGCG
>CAYOIZ010000115.1:0-7945 GCA_964404165.1 uncultured Binatia bacterium (SeqCode)
CGCGATGGCCCCGGCCGACCTTGGATTCACGGCGCGGCAGCGAGACGTCGAGATCGCCGATCTTGAAGACGGTGAAGCTCTCGCCGACGGTGTTGACCGGGCCGAAGCCGGCGAGCAGT
Organism: uncultured Binatia bacterium (SeqCode); assembly: GCA_964404165.1. GTDB lineage: Bacteria > Desulfobacterota > Binatia > DP-6 > DP-6 > DASYLJ01. Next base: position 120 of record CAYOIZ010000115.1, read on the forward strand.
GCGCGCAGATGCGCGGCGGACGCCGCCTGCCCCGCATGCGGTCGCGCCGCATGCACGCGCGCGTCGAACGCCTCCGGACTGCCGCCGAAGACCTCGATGGCGAGCGCCGCCGCCGCCTCGGCCACCGCCAGCAGCCGCTCCGCGCCCACCACCGCCATCGCCGCCTGCGCCGTCTCGCAGGCGGTGCCGTTCATGAGCGCCAGCGCCTCGCGTCCCTCGAGCACCACGGGCACGAGGCCCGCCTCGGCGAAGGCCTCGGCGGCCGGACGGCGCGCGCCACGCCACGACACCGTGCCCTCGCCGATCACGGCGCGCGCCACGTGCGCGAGCTCCACGAGGTCGCCGCTCGCGCCGACCGACCCCGTTTCCGGGATCACCGGCAGCAGGCCGGCGTTCAGCATGGCCACCAGCGTCTCGACGACGAGCGGACGCACGCCCGAGCGTCCCTGCGCCAGCGACTGTGCGCGCACGGCCATCGTCGCCCGCGCCACGGCGTCGGTGTGCGCCGGCCCGAGCCCGCTCGCGTGGCTGCGCACCAGGTTCAGCTGGAAGCGCGCCGCGTCCGTCGCTGCCACGGTGCGATCGCACAGCGGTCCGCAGCCGGTGTTGAGCCCGTAGACGACACGGCCCGACTTGGCGAGCGTCTCGAGCTGGCGGTGCGATGCCAGCATACGGGCCGAAACCTCGGGCCCCAGCACCACCGGTGCGCCGCGGGCGATGCGATCGAGATCGTCTGGAGAGAGCGGCGACGGTGGAGCCAGCAGCACGGACGGTGACACGGCGCGGACGCTAGCAAATCCCCCCGCCGGCGCAATCTCCGCGGTCGAATTGAACGTCCGGCGCCGGTTTGCTACGCGGACGCGATGCGACGCACCACGCTGCTTCCCCTGCTCGCGCTCGTCCTGGTCCTCTCGGGCTGCGTGGGCCCCGTCATCCCCGACGCGCGCACCGGCGAGACGCGCTACCTGTGCTGCAACCTGCACTACGAGAAGCCGAAGATCACCGACGTGGCGTACCAGGTCGGCACGCTGATCCCGTTCGGCACGCAGGTGCAGATCGTCAGCGTGCGGCGCAACGCCGTCGAGTTCCAGCCGACCGGCTACCCGAAGATCATGATGGTGCTCAAGGCCGGCGCCAAGCAGCTCACCATCGATCAGCTCATCGACCAGTGGTTCGTGACCGACGATCCCCGTCGCGCCCTCAAGAAGGTGCCCGCGAAGCGCATGAAGCTGATCGAGCAGGGCATCATCGACGACGGCATGACCAAGACCGAGGTGAAGACCGCCCTCGGCATCCCGCCGGCGCACCGCACGCCGACCCTGGACAGCAGCGAGTGGCACTACTGGCAGAACCGCTGGGTCGAGTGGGTGGTCTACTTCGACGGCGACAAGGTCGCCCGCATCCAGCGGTAAGGTCGCCCCGAACCATGTTCGGGGCGAGACCCGGACGCGAGCGTGTCGCATGCGTGTCCGCGCGACCCTGGTGCCGCGGCCGGCGAAGCCGGCGCGGCATGCCGTCACGCACGGCGGACAGCACCAGCGGGGCTTTCTCGTGCGTGCCACGCATGGAGCGCCGGCTTCGCCGGCCGCGACACGAGGGTCGGGCGGTCCACCGAGGCTCCACCCTCGCCCTCCGCGCCAAGATGCTTGGCGCGGATCGTGTTGACAGGTGCGGAGCCCACCAATACATCCCGGCCTGGCATGCAGGCCGTGACGACCGCCCCGGACGTGGTGGTGATCGGTGGCGGGCCAGCGGGCTCGGTGGCATCGGCGCTGCTGGCCGACGCCGGTCACCGCGTGGTGGTGCTCGAGCGGGAGCGCTTCCCGCGCTACCACATCGGCGAATCGCTGCTGAGCGCGACCATTCCGATCCTCGACGCCATCGGCGTCATGCCCCGCATCGAGGCGCACGGGTTCCTGCGCAAACCCGGCGGCACCTTCCAGTGGGGGCGCCAGGCCGAGCCGTGGAGCTTCTGGTTCAAGGAAGATCCCGGCGGCCGCCCGTACGCGTTCCAGGTGGTGCGCTCGGAGTTCGACCAGCTGCTGCTCGAGAACGCGCGCGATCACGGCGCCGAGGTGCACGAGGAGCACGCCGTCACCTCGGTCGACACCAGCGGCGACACGCCGGTGATCCACGCCACGCGCCCCGACGGCACGGCCGTCACCCTGCGCCCGCGCTTCCTGATCGACGCCAGCGGCCAGCAGGCCCTCATCGGCCGCACGCTCGAGCTGCGACGCTTCAACGAGTTCTTCAAGAACCTGGCGGTCTTCGGCTACTGGCGCGGCGCCGAACGGCTGCCCGGCGAGCTCGCGAACCACATCCTGTCGGCCGCGTTCGCCGACGGCTGGTTCTGGTACATCCCGCTCCACGACGGCACCATGAGCGTCGGCGCGGTGGTCGACGTGCGGCGCTGGCGCGACGTCGCCGAGGCGGATCCGGAGCGTACCTACCGCGGCCTCATCGCGCGCTGCCCCGCGATCGGCGACCGCCTGGCGCACGCCGAGCTGGTGTCGCCGATCCGGATGATCCGCGACTATTCGTACGACTCGACGCGCTTCTGGGGACGCGGCTACCTGATGGCGGGCGACGCCGCCTGCTTCATCGATCCGGTGTTCTCGACCGGCGTCCACCTCGCCTGCATGGCGGGGCTCCTCGGCGCCCGCGCCGTCACCACCATCCTCGCGGGCGAGGCCCCCGAGGACGTCGCCCTCACCGCCTACGAGGCGGCCTATCGCGGCGCGTTCGAGCGCTACCTCCGCTTCCTCACCTTCTTCTACGACCACAACGCCGACCCCGACTCGTACTTCTGGCAGGCGCGCAGCATCCTGACGCATGCCGCGGAGGACCTCGACGCGCGCACCAGCTTCGTGCGCCTCATGTCGGGCGGCGGCGACTGGCACGTGCTCCCCGAGCAGGTGGGGCGCGAGAACGCACGTTGGGCGGACGCCATCCGCAACGGTCGCGTCGGCGCGCTCCCCGGCGGCGACGTGCTGCGCGTGCGCACCACGAAGCGGCTGATCGGCGCCTGAGGACGCGTGCGGGTCCTCCTCGTCTCGGCCAATCAGGAGCGCAGCCCGGACCCCGTCGCCCCACTCGGCCTGTGTTACGTCGCCACCGCCGCCGACGACGCCGGCCACGACGTCACCCTGCTCGACCTCTGCTTCCGGCCCGACGTCGAGACGGCCGTCGGCGACGCCGTCCGCAGCGCCCGGCCCGACGTCATCGGGCTGTCCCTGCGCAACGTCGACAACTGCGCCTTTCCCGACACCGTCTCCTACCTGCCGCACTACCGCCGCGTGGTGGCGGCGTGTCGCGCCGCCACCGCGGCACCGATCGTGCTCGGCGGCTCGGCCTTCACCACCATGCCGGCGTACTACCTGCGCGCGCTCGGCGTCGGGCTCGGCATCGTCGGCGAGGGCGAGCGGGCCTTCACCACGCTGCTCGATCGCCTCGCTGCCGGCGCCGACCTGCGCGGCGTGGGTGGGCTCGCGCGACGCGACGCCGACGGCCAGGTCCACGTCGAGGCGCCGTCCTGGATGCCGTCGATCGACGCGCTGCGCGCCGATCGACGCTGGATCGACGTCCGCCAGTACTTCGAGCGCGGCGGCATGGCGAACATCCAGACGAAGCGCGGCTGCCACTTCAAGTGCACCTTCTGCGCGTACCCGGTCATCGAGGGACGCGGCATGCGCACGCGCGACCCGCTGCTCGTCGCCGCCGAGGTCCGGGCGCTGCTCGACGACCACGGCATCGACCAGTTCTTCGTCGTCGACAGCATCTTCAATGCGCCCCGCGGCTACGCCGAGCGCGTCGCCACGGCGCTGCGTCCGCTCGGCCGCCACATCCGCTGGTCGTGCTTCGTCGGCCCGGCGAACTTCACCGCCGAGCTGTGCGACCTCATGATGGAGGCGGGCTGCCAGTCGGTCGACTTCGGCACCGACGCCGCGGCGCCCGAGACGTTGCGCGGCTTCCGCAAGAGCTTCACCGTCGACGACATCCGCGCCGCCTCCGCCGTCTGCCGCGAACGCGGGCTGTCGTTCTGCCACAGCCTCGTCTTCGGCGGCGAGGGCGAGACCTGGGAAACCGTCGATGCCACCATCGCCGTCATGGACGACTGCCGGCCGACGGCGGTGAACGCCATGTGCGGCGTGCGCGTCTACCCCGAGACGCCGCTGGCGGCGACGCTGATCGCGCGTGGCGAGGTGGCGTCGGTGGAGACCCTCTACGAGCCCTGGTTCTGGTTCGCCCCCGGGGTCCGCGACGGCCTCGCCGAGCGCGTCGCCGCCGCCGCCCGCGCGCGCGGCAACTGGTTGCTCCCCGGCAACAAGGTGAACGACGAGCTGGGGCTGTTCGAGCGCCTGCGCGGACGCGGCTTGAAGGGCGACCTCTGGCGCTACGTCACCCGCCTCCGGCTCGGCCAGGCCATCGCCCGCGGCGCCTGACCCCCCTGCTCGAAACACGCGCACCGAGGGTGCACCCTGGGGCCATGCACGTGGTGGCGCTGCGACGGGTGTCCGGTGAGCCTGCGGCCCTCGCAGGGGTGTTGGGCATAGCACCCTACGACGCGCGCCAGCAGCTGCTCGGCCCGGGCCCGCGGGTCCTGGCGACGTTCGCCGACGGCGACGCCGCCAGCCGTCTGGCGACGGCGCTGCTCGCCGCCGGCTTCGACGCGCTCCACCTCGACCTGACGTCCGAGCCCGTCGAGGTCGTGCCCCGCAGCTTCACGCTGCGCGCCGGCGGCATGCAGGTCATGTCGCGCGACGGCCTGCCGCTCGCGCTCCGATTCGACCGCATCCAGGTCCTCCTGCGCGGCACGCGCATGCTGAGCGAGACCCGCACCGAGGTGACCCGCCAGCGCAAGTTCAGCATCGAACGTGCCGTCCTCACCGGCGGCCTCATCATGACCCGCACCGACAAGAAGGAGGTCACGCGCACGGTCGATCAGCGCGAGGGCTTCCTCTACATCCGCGCCGCCGGCGTCTCCGCCGTCGAGCTGCGCGAGAGCGAGCTCCTCTACGACGGCCTCGGCGACCTCCGCGAGCCGACGCGCATGGGCAACTTCACACGGCTGGTGACGATCATCCGTGACGGCGCGCCGCAGGCACGGTGGGACGAGCGGCTGCTGTCACGCCGCGGCCAGCTCGAGGTACTGGGGACGGTGCTGACGCCGGAGGACGATCTGGACGTCGCCACCAGTGTGCTCGATCACGTGCTGCGCGACGTACCGGACGCGGCCGCGTAGACGTCCCGCTGCTCGAGACACGGACCGCCGGCCTAGGTGAGCGACCCAAGACATGGTCTTGGGTCGCGCTCTTAGCCACACGGCGCCAGCGCCGTCTCGGTCTCGATGTACCGGTTGTGCGAGCCGCAGTTGCCGGCCCCCGCGTCGACGACGTCGCCGACGACGTCCGTACGCTGGAACACGTTGTTGTCGGACGCGCCGTCGAGGGCGAGTCCGATCAGCAGACCCCGCTGGAACAGCAACCCGTCGCTCGCGACCACCTGCATCCCCACGAGGCCCTCGAACGCAATCGGATTGGACGAGCTCGTCCGAGGCACGATCCGGATGCCTCCCTTGCCCGCGGCGGCGCCGCTCCCACAGTCCTCGACGAGTAGACCGACACGTGACCGAGGGGAGGGGTCGAGCGGGCCGTCCTCTCCGGGCAGCACGACGCCTCGGCCATGGGTCGTGACGAGGGTGGTCCGGGCGGCGAGCGGCATCGCACGCAGCGCCACCCCGGCATCGGCGCCCAGACCGGCGCAGCCGGTCAGCGAGACGCGCGTGCTCGCCTCGATGGCGATGCCTTCGGACCGCAGTCCGGGGCTCGCGCACACGACGCCCTCGCCCCACACCGCCTTGAGCTTGACGTTGCTTCGACCCGCGACCCGGATCGCGCGCTGCGCCTGGACGAAGAGGATGCCTCCGCTCCCGCCCGCGCCGCGGGTCGCCATGATCGAAACGTCGTCCGCCTGCACATCGAGGCCGATCGCGGCCGCGCACCGTGGCACGATCTCGACCACGCCCACGGCCGTGATCCGCAGGCGCTTCGACACCACGAGGGCTTCGGCGTAGGCGCCCTCGTGGATGGTGATCCGTCCCCCGACCGGCGCCGCGTCCACGGCATCCTGCAGCGGCGTCCCCGGGCCCGGAAACACCTCGATGGACGCCGCCGACGCCACCCCGTGCACCAGCAACAGAACGACGACGCGAGGAACCCACATGCAACCATCCGTACCCACGCACGGTTGCGGCGATCAAGGCAAAACGTTTCCCACGCCCCGCTTCACTCCGCCCGTCAGATCGCCTAAGACCGCCGGCATGTTCCTGACCCCCGCGCAGGCCGCCGAGGTTCGCGACCGCTTCGGCACCCCCTGCTACGTCTACGACCGCGCCACCCTGGAAGCGCAGGCGCGCACCGCCCTCGCCTTCCCGAACGCCTTCGGCCTGACGCTGCGGTTCGCCATGAAGGCGAACCCGAACCACGCCATCCTGGCGCTGTTCCGATCGCTCGGCCTGCACATCGACGCGTCGAGCGACCACGAGGTCGAGCGCGCGCTGCGGGTCGGCTTCGCACCCGGCCATATCCAGCTGACGTCGCAGGCACCGTCACGCCGGCTCGCCGAGATCGTCGGCCAGGGCGTCCTCTACAACGCCTGCTCGCTGCACCAGCTCGAGCGCTTCGGCCAGGCGTTCCCCGGGCGCGACGTCACCATCCGCGTCAACCCGGGCCTCGGCAGCGGCTCGACGAACCGCACCAACACCGGCGGTCCCGGCTCGAGCTTCGGCATCTGGCACGCCTACCTCGACGACGCCATCGCCCTCGCCGCGCGCCACGGCGTCCGCGTCCGCGGCCTCCACACCCACATCGGCTCGGGCAGCGATCCCGAGGTGTGGACGCGGGTGTCGCGCCTGTCGCTCGACATCGCCGCGCGCCTGCCCGACGTCGTCACGCTGAACCTGGGCGGCGGCTTCAAGGTGGGCCGCATGCCCGACGAGAAGGGCACCGACCTGGCGACGGTCGGCGCCGTGGTGCGCGAGGAGTTCATCGCGTTCCAGGCGCGCACGGGACGCGCGCTCCGTCTCGAGATCGAGCCCGGGACGTACCTGGTCGCCAACGCCGGCGCCGTCGTCGCCACCTGCATCGACGTCGTCGACACCGGCGCCGACGCCTACACCTTCGCCAAGCTCGACACCGGCATGACCGAGGTGACGCGACCGTCGCTCTACGGCGCCCAGCACCCGATCACGGTCCTCGCCGAGCAGACAGCCGCCGACGTGGTGTTCGTCGGACCGTGCTGCGAGTCCGGCGACGTCCTCACACCGGCGCCGGGGGATCCCGAGGCGCTGGCCCCGCGCCGCGTGCCGCGGCCGAGCGTCGGCGATCTCGTCGTCGTCGGCGGCGCCGGCGCCTACTGCGCGGCGATGTCGACCGTCAACTACAACTCCTACCCGCAGGCGCCCGAGGTCATGCGCGAGCTCGACGGCACGTTGCGGCTCGTGCGGCGCCGGCAGACGTTCGACCAGGTCGTCGCGAACGAGGTGGATGGCGAATAGCGGCGCGCCGTCGCCGTCGTTCGCCGAGGTGACGGTGCGCGACGGCGTCGCCCGCTCGGTGGTGCGACCCGCGCACGCGGCGGCCCTCTGCGCCGGGCACTTCCCCGGCGACCCGCTCCTGCCCGGCAGCGCGCTGCTCGGCCTGATGGCCGAGCTCGCCGCCGTCCTGGTCGACGGCGCGCCGCTCCAGACGGTGGAACGGTGCACCTTCCGCGCCCGCGTGCGGCCCGACGCCCGCATCGTCGTGCGCGCGCGGCGCGACCCGGACGGC
>CAYOIZ010000116.1:0-7042 GCA_964404165.1 uncultured Binatia bacterium (SeqCode)
GCGAGAGCGCCCTCGAGCAGGCGCGCAGCGAGGCCGAGCAGGCCGCCGAGGCGGCACGGGCCGAGCTGGAGCGGGCGCGTCACGCCGGGCGCGATCAGGCCACGCTGGCCGAGCGGCTGGCGCGCGAGCGGCAGGGCGAGCTCGAGCGGCTCGAGAAGCGCCTCGCCGACGCCGAGGGCAAGCTCGCCGCCGAGCGCGATCGCGAGCAGGGCTGGCAGAACGAGCTGACCCGTCTCACCGCGGAGAAGCAGGCGCTCACCGCCCGTGAGCAGCATCTGCGCGAGGAGCTGGAGACCGCGCTCGCCGGGCAGGCCGCGGCGGCCGATGCCGACGTGGAAGGCGCGCGGGAGCGTGCCCGCATCGCCGACGAGGCCCGCTGTGTGCTCGAGAGCGAGCTCGCCGCGGTCCGCGGCGAGCTCGAGGCCATGCGCACCACCGTCGGTGCGCTCGAGGCCGAGGTCGCGCGCATGCGGGACGACCTCACGCGGGCCACGGCGGCCGAGGCCGAGGCGGTCGCCACCAACCGGCGACTGGCCGACCAGCTGGCCCACGCCGAGGGCATCGCCGCCGAGGCGCTCGCGCAGCGCGAGACGGTGGCGCAGGAGCTGACCTCGCTGCGTGAGGAGCTCGGGCGGACCCGCGCCGGCGCCCGACAGCACGAGGCTGACGGCGCGGCGGTGGGAGCGCGGCTCGAGATGCTGGCCGCGGAGCGCGACCAGCTGCGCGTGTTGCTCGCCTCCACCGAGGAGGAGCGCGATCGCATCCGTACCGAGGCCCGCGCCGAGCGGGATGCGCTCGAGGCGCGCTGGTCGGTCGAGCGCGAGCAGCGCGCCACCGAGCTGGCGAAGCTGATCGACGAGCGCGACACCCTGGCGGCACGCCTCGAGGACGCGGCCGACGCCGGAACGCTCGAGCCGGTGGAGATTCCCGCCCCCGACGACGCCTGCGCCGACGAGTCGGTCACGGTCATCGCGGTCACCGACACCCCCGAGCGGGTGGCGCAGCTCTCCCCGGATCAGCCGACGGTGATCGTGCTCGACGCCAGCGATGTCTGGGCTGGGCAGGCCGTCGCCGATCACCAGGTGGTGGTGCTGCCGCCCGACGCGGCCGCGTGCGAGCAGATCACGCATCTGCAGCCGAAGCGGGTGGTCGTGAACCTGGCGGCGCCGGGTGCGCTGCAGGCGCTGATCGCGCTCCGCGCCGCGGGCTGTACGTCGCCCTTCTGGGCCTGCATCGCGGACCCGGCGAACGGCCGCGGGCTGCCGCTCGGCCTGATCGAGCCGGCGGTGCCGCCGCTCGATCCCGACGCGGTCATCGCCGCGCTCGGGCCGTACGCGGCACAGGGCGGGCGTGTCGTCACCACCGGCGCCGACGTCGACGCGCTGATGAGCCTGCGCCAGGCGCTGTCGCGCCGTCGCGTGTCGGTGTCGATGGCGTGGGACGGCAAGCAGGCGGCCGATCTGCTCGGCGTCGTGAAGCCGCTCGCGGTGGTGATCGACCTCGATCTGCCCCGACGTGACGGCTATGCGGTCATCGCCGGGCTGGGCGCGGTCACGCCGGTACCCTACGCCGTCGTCATCGGCGGCAACGACGATGCGCCGGCGGCGCTGAGCGCGCAGCTCGCCGACCCCACCAACGCCCGCCGCGCGATCCCGCTGGCCGACCTGCTCGTCGACCTGATCGCGCGCGACGAGGTCACGCCGGTCGTCGAGCGCCGGCAGAAGGTGCACGTCCTCACCGGCACCGGTCGCTGACCGGTTTCGTTGACAGGCAGGGGGGTAGTCCGTACCCTGCGCGCCAGTCGTGTGTCGGGAGGCTCCAGCATGCCGTCCGAGCGCGCTCGCCTGATCGCGCTCCTCGATCAGATGCAGGCGGCCGACGGGGCCGGTGCGGCGGCGCTGGCGCAGTGGGTGGCGAGTTGCGCCGATCCGCGGCTCCGTGGCGGCCTCCGGGTCGTGCAGGCACGCGACGCCTGCCACGCGACGCTCGCGGCCGACCGTCTCGCGGCGCTCGGCGCCGCGGCGGAGAGCGCGCCCAGCCGCAACCTCCTGGCCCTGCTGCACGTGCTGGCCGCGCCGGGGGTGGGGGATCGTTCCAAGTTGGCGATCTTGATTGCGCGGTTTCCATTGCAGCCCGACGACCCCTTCGTGCCGCTGCTCGGCGCCATCGTGGAGGACGACGAGACCCGCGCGCTCCTCGAGACCATCGCCGACGACGATCGGGTGAGCCTGCGCTGGTTGCGGGAGGTCGGCTCCGCGCCGCCCGTCATCACGGGTGCCCTCGACGCCGACGATCGCGCGCTGTCGGCCTCGTGTCTCGACGCCCTCGCCGCGGCGGAATCGGCGTCGGCGGCCGTGCTCGACGTCTGGGCTGCCCGCTGCGGGCTCCCCGGGTTGCGGGGCGGTCTGCGCACCCTGGCGGCGCGCGAGGCCACGCACGGGCGGCTCTGCGCCGAGCGCCTCGCCGTGCTCGGCGTGGAGCCGCGGGCGCGCCTGTCGGCCCGGTGCCAGGAAGCGGCGGTGACGTACTTCGGTCACGCCACCGTCGCCGACGAGGACAAGCTCGCGACCGTGCTGGCGCGCTACCCCGTCGACGACGCCGCCGGCGCGCCGGTGCTGGCGATGGCCGAGCGCCTCGCCGCCGACCCGGAGACGCGCGAGCTCTTGCGGCTCGTGGCCGCGGCCGAGGTGGTCACCGTCGCCTGGCTGCGCTCGTACCACGCCGCGCTGGCGGCGGGGCCTACGCTGCTGGGAGGTCGCCCAGCCAGCGGATGACGGCAGCGGCGATCGTCGATCGCACCCAGGCTTCGTCGCCGACGCGCTTCGGGACACGGAAGCCGTGGTCGCCGTCGGGCAGCTCCACCAGCGTGGCGCGCGGCAGGCCGTCGAGCACGCCGCGCAGCAGCGTGCGGTCGGCGAGCGCGTCGCGCGTGCCCTGCACGAACAGCATCGGGGCGGTGATGCGTGCCAAGGGTGCTGCCCGCGACACGTCGGGCTTGCCGGCCGGGTGCAGCGGAAAGCCCAGGAAGACGAGGCCGCGTACGGTGGCGCCGTCGGCGGCGACGTGCGCCGCCATGCGGCCGCCCATCGAGCGGCCGCCGATCACGACGCCCGCCGGCTGGTAGCGCGCGCGCACGTGCGCGAGCACGGCGTGCCACGCGGCTTCGAGGACGGGCCGGGGGTCGGGGAGCTTCCGTCCCGCGGCACGGTAGGGAAAGTCGAACGTCACCGCCGTCCAGCCGGCGTCGGCGAGCGCGACCTGCAGCGCGGCCAGGAAGGGATGGCGGCGATCGGAGCCGGCGCCGGGCGCGAGCACGATCGCGGGATGCCCGGGCGTGGGGCCGGCGACGGACAGCGGGATGCGGCGCCCGTCGAGGAGGGTGGTCTCGTCGTCGAGCACCATCGTCGCGTCATCGCATGCGGCGCCTCGACTTGCGATGGGCGTTGCGCTAGCCACGGCGCCCATGCGGCGGGTCATCGGGCTCACGGGCGGCATCGGGTCGGGGAAGAGCACCGTCGCCACCATGCTCGGCGAGCTCGGCGCCACCGTGATCGACGCCGACCGCGTCGGGCACGACGTCTACCGTCCCGGCAGCGACGGCTTCCGCCGCGTCGTCGAGGCGTTCGGCGACGACGTGGTCGCCACCGACGGCACCATCGACCGTCGCGTCCTCGGGGCGAAGGTCTTCGCCGATCCGGCGGCGCTGCGTCGCCTGAACGCGCTGGTGCATCCGCTGATCGGCCTCGAGATCCGCGACCGGCTGATGCGCGCGCAGGGCGAGGCGTCCGCGCTGCCCATCGTCGTCGAGGCCGCCATCATGATGGAGGCGGGCTGGACGTTCTTCGACGAGGTGTGGGTGGTCGTGGTCGCCCCCGAGACCGCGATCGCGCGCGTGACCGCGTCGCGTGGCATGACGCGCGACGAGGTGCAGCGGCGCATCGATGCGCAGATGACGTCGGCGGAGCGCCGCGCGCGGGCGACGCGCGTCATCGAGAACGACGGCACGCCCGCGGAGCTGCGGGCGCAGGTGGAGGCGGCATGGCACGCAGTGGTTGGCTGATCGTTCCCGGCCTGGTGCTCGCGGCAACCCGCGGGATCGCCGGTGCCAGCTCCTGCGACGTCGAGCGTGCGCTCACCGGCGTGGTCGTGGCGGCGAGCGCGGGGACGCTCTCCGTGGCGACCGTCGACGACGGCTCGGCCGCCGGCCGGGGCGGGCTCCGCACCGGGGACGTCGTCGTGCAGGCGAATGCCGAGCAGCCGCGCTCGTGCGCGCAGTGGGCCCGCGCGGTCGAGGATGCGCGCGACGATCGTCTCGCCCTGCTCCTGCTCGTCCGCCGTGGCGACGCAGAGGTGCCGCTGGTGCTGCCGGCGTCGACATGGGGCGTCCCCGAGGCGCCCCCCGAAACGGCGACTGCGGACGAGGAGACCGATCCCGAGGCGCCGCAGGCGCCGGTGTCGAAGCGGTTCGTCGAGGCGCCGAAGCCGCCGCCGCTGCCGGCGGAGGAAGCGGTGTCGGTGGAGGGCGTCGTCGCCGCGATGGCGGCGCTGGCCCCGGAGGACGATCCGCCGACGAACCTGGTCGCGTATCGCGAGAAGGTGCTGCGCATCCGTCGTGAGATCGAGACGCTCGCTGCGCGGCAGAGCGCCCCCGAGCCGGTGGTCGCCGACCTGCGGCGTGTGGTGCGCTACTACGAGGCGGCGGCGGTCGCGTGGGAGGCCATCGAGGGCTCGAACGAGCTCGATCGGCGCGGCCGGCGCCTACCCGTCGCCGAGAACGCGACGGTGCCGTACTTCACCGATTCTCCGCAGGCGGCGGTGATCGACGAGTTCGATTTCCTGTCCGCCACGGTGTCGAGCGAGCCGTCGCGGTCGCGCTTCGTCGAGTCGTCGGGTCGCTGGCGGCCGGTGTGGGCGCGCATCCTCCTGTGGGAGCGCGGCAACCGCGAGCTCACATCGCTGCAGGCGGCGTCCTGAAGGCGCCGCCGCAGCTCGAGCCCTGGCCCGCCGTGCAGCCGTAGCAGTGCGCCGCGGTGGCGATGCGACGGGGCAGGGGGCCGTCGAGCAGATCGCGCAGGTGCGCGGGGCCGCCGCCGAGGGGCAGGCGCAGCATCTGGTTGAAGTCGCAGTCGTAGAGGCGTCCCTGCCAGTCGACGCTGACGAGCGCGCGACACATGACGTGCGCCAGGTTGGCGTCGCGATGCGCGTCGCGCAGCGTCTGCATGTAGTCGTCGAAGCGGCCGTGCGACAGCAGCCACGAGCCGAAGCGTTGGATGGGCATGTTGGCGAGCGCGAACAGCCCGGTGAACTCGATGCCGAAGTTGGCGTGCAGCAGGCGCCGGTAGTCGGCTTCGAGCGTGGCCTGCGCCGGCGGCAGGAAGGCGCCGTTCGGGTTGTAGACGAGCTGCAGGACGAGCCCGCTGCCGTCGCGGCCGTAGCCGCGCGCATTGAGCGACTGCAGCGCGCGGATCGACGCCTCGAACACCCCGTCGCCGCGTTGCTCGTCGACGTTGGCCTGGCCGTGGCACGGCAGCGACGCGATCACCTCGACGCGCTGATCGGCGAGGAACTCGCCCACCCACTCGAAGCCGGGCTCCTCCATGATCGTCGGGTTCAGCCGATCCATCACGCGCAGCCCGGCGGCGCGGGCCTCGGACACGAGCCAGCGGAAGTCGGGATTCATCTCGGGCGAGCCGCCGGTGAGGTCCAGCGTGCCGACGCCGCGGCGGCGTGCCACCTCGAGGGCCAGTGCCATCGTCTCGCGATCCATCGTCTCGGTGCGACGGGGCCCGGCGCCGACGTGGCAGTGGATGCAGCTCAGGTTGCAGCGATAGCCGAGGTTCAGCTGCAGCGTGTCCAGGCGATCGCGCTCCAGCGGTGGGAAGGCGTCGCGCAGGAGGGGCTTCGTGTCACGCATCGGCGGGTCCGTTGTCGCACGACCGGAACGGCTGGACGAGCAGGCTGCCCAGCCCCAGCGCCGCCGCGTCGCGCCAGCCCGGGAGGCCGATCGGCATCGTCCGCTCCGGGTCCCGGGGCCTCGCGCGCAGGCTCCGGAACAGCCGATCCCACAACGACGTCGTGAAGCCGTAGTTGCTGTCGGTCTCGTCGCGCCGCACCGAGTGGTGGATGCGATGGAGCGACGGGGTGATCACCGCCGCGCGTGCGACGCGTTCGACGGCGCCGGGCAGGGCGGCGTCGATGTGCGTGAAGAGGCTCCCCGCCGACAGCAGCACCTCGAACAGCACGACGGCGGCGGCGGGCGGACCGAGCAGCGCCACCAGGCCGAGCTTGATGCCCATGGAGAGCGCGATCTCGAGCGGATGGAAGCGCACGCCGGTGGTGACGTCGAAGGCGAGGTCGGTGTGGTGGACGCGATGCAGACGCCAGAGGAGCGGGATGCGGTGCATCAGCCGGTGCTGCCAGTAGATCGCGAGATCGAACGCCAGGACCCCGATCACGAGCTCGACGACGGGTGGCCACGCCACCCCGCCGAGCAGCCCGCCGCCGCGGAGCGCCAGGTCGACGGCGAGGAGCGGGAAGGCGACGCGCAGGAAGACCGTGTTCGCGACGACGAGCGCCAGGTTCGTGATCTGCCGTCCAGCCGGCCGCGCGTCGCCCCGCACCGGCCACGTGCGCTCGGCCGCGGCGCAGAGGGCCAGCACGATCGCGAACGAGCCGAAGCGGATCCAGGCTTCGTGCGTGACGAGGACGCTCACGAGCGGCGCATCCAGTCGGCGAGTGCCCGCTGCGCGGGAAGTGGATCCACGAGCGCCGTCAGCTCGGCGAGGACGTGCGGCAGGTCCTCGGCGCGATCGGCGTCGGTGAGGACGGGCAGCGTGTGCCATGCGCCGTACGGATCGAGCGCGGCGCGGAAGTCGCGCGCCGTGGCGGCGGCGCTGTAGCGCACGCCGGTCCACGCGGCGAGCGGCGGTGCGACGTTGCCGCCGAAGAGCCAGAACCCGCCGTCGCGCGACGGCCCGAGCACGAGCCGGGCGTCCGCGGCGTCGAGCCAGACGGCGGCGTCGCGCAGCAGCGCGGGCGAGAC
>CAYOIZ010000117.1:0-6507 GCA_964404165.1 uncultured Binatia bacterium (SeqCode)
CATGCGGGCGACGGGTTAGTCTTTTTTTGGTTTTGTTTAGGACTCCACCGTTTGGTTCACGTCGTGGGTGTAGACGCCGGTGGTCGCCACCGAGGCGTCGGCCGTCGAGACGCGCATGTTCATGCCGAGGAAGCCGATGCCGGAGGGCGTGGCGTTGTGGCAGTTGCCGCAGTTGGCGTGCAGATAGCCGAGCGCCGCCTGCTCGACCGCAGTTCCGGGAACGGCGAAGCCGGCGGGCGCGGGCGTCGTGAGCGCGCCGGCGGCGCTGAGGCTCGCCATCGTGGCGCCGGGGCCGGCATGGCTCAGCTGGATGGCCGAGAATCCCAGATAGCGCGCCGGCGTCCCGCCGCTACCCGGGAAGCCGCCGTGGCAGGACGTGCAGGCGGAATCCGGCGGAATGTCGTGCTCGGTGCCGCGGACGTCGTCGAGGCCGCTGGTGACGAGCGTGGCCTCGGTCTCGGTCTCGTTCCAGGCGTAGGTCGCGTACAGGAAGTCGTTCGCGCCGGGTCCATAGCGATGCACCAGCCGGGTCTCGAGGCGCTTGCCGTCGAGGCTGAACTCCTTCCAGGCGCGCGTGCCGACCGGGAACTTCCAGTCGTCCATGTTGGTGGTGTCGATCTGTGCGCACTCGGGCAGATAGATCCAGCGGCTCTTGGCGGCGGCGTCGGACCAGAGTGGGTACTTCGGTGAGTAGGCTTGCACGTACGCCGCCGGGGTGTGGCTGGTGATGTCGGCGTACAGGCCCGTCGCAGAGAGGTTGGCCGGGGCCGTGGGGGTCGCGCCGAGCGTGTCGACGCAGGTCGGACCCGACGCGCTGCACGTGGGGTCGGGCTGGCCGCCCTTTCCGCAGACAAGCTTGCGGCCCGTGCCGCCGCCGGTCTCGGAGTACTCGCAGTCGGCAGCCGACCAGGTCGCGCCGAAGCGATGTTGCTCGATGCCGTTGGTGATCGACAGGCAGATCGACACGTTGCCGTTCGGCTGGTCGAACAGGTCGAGCACCGGGCCGTCGCCCAGGCCCATGCCGACGAGCTTCAGCAGCTTCGCCTCCTTCACGAGGGTGAGCTTCACGGTGTCGCCCGGCGTGACGCCCGACGTCTTGCTCCCGTACTTGGCGAGCTTGGGTGTGTTGGCGAGCCAACCGCGCGTGCCATCGCTTGCCCCGAGCGGCATGACGAACGCGCCGCTGGTGGCGTCCCAGGCGACGTCGAGCCGTGCCGAGATGGCGGCGACGTCGTTGCCGGCGCCCTTGGTCACGCCGGGATCGGTGGCCAGGAACACCACCTTCGGCTTGCCGTCCTTCTCGATCAGAATCAGCTTCTTCGGGGTCACGCCGATCGTTCCGGCCGACGCAGCCGACATGGTCATGAGACAGGCGAGCACGGCCCAGGCGACGCGAATACGCATCGCACTGGGTTGCCATTGCGTCGTCCTCCGAGTCAACGTGAAAAACGCGCTACCGGACCGAATTCCCTGAACGCGGTCTCGGCCACCGGCGGCGAACGGCGGCCGCAGACGCGGACCCTGAGCTGCCCTGTCCTCGGGCCGGTTTGGGTACCGATCGAGTAGCGAAGATCAGTGAAAGCGAGAAGCAGCCGATCGGAAGGAAGTTCCTCACAACCGGTTGACCTCGTTCAGGTTTCCCAACGGATCATGCCTTCCGCGCGGCGAACTCGCGTACCGCGGAGGCCGAGATCGGAGAGGCGCGACAGGGCAGGTCGAGCGGCTGCTCGAGAAGCAGTAGAGCGCGCAGACGCTCGCCTGCTCACGTCTCCGCGCCCCCGGGCCACCGGGGTGACGGTGATCGAGTTGTCGCCGTTGACGATGAACGATCCGGCGGGAACGCCGCCGAAGTTTACCGTGGTCGCACTCGTGAATCCCGAATGACGTTCACGCTGGCCCCGCCGCTGCGCACAACGCGCGCAACGGCCCCCTCCGTCAAATTTCGCGTTCAATTGCTTGGCGGCTGGAGCCCTTCGAGTGTCAGGGCGCTCGCCGGCCAGATGGCCGCGGGGCGGAAACGACGGACATCGCGAGACTTTCCAGGCACTTCGCTCCGGGTGTAGAAACTCGCCGTGGCGCGTCGACGCGGCGCCGGCAGAGCGCTCAGAGCATCCCCCGGCGACCCATGATCTCCTTTGGCGACTTCCAGCTCGATCGACGCACCCGGCGGCTCCGATGCCGCGGCAGCGAGCGCCCGCTGCGGGCGAAGTCGTCGGCCGTCCTGCTGTACCTCGCGGAGCATCCGAACCGACTCGTGACCCACGCCGAGCTGCAGCGCGCCGTCTGGCCCGGGACGGCAGTCAGCCCGGGCGTTCTGCGGGTGTCCATCGGGGAGATCCGTGCGGCGCTGGGGGCCGAGGCCGATCGGTTCCTCACCACCGTCCCGCGCCGCGGCTACCGCTTTTCGATCGAGACCGGCGCGGCAACGCCGATCTTCGTCGGGCGCGACTCCGAGCAAGCAGCCCTGCATGAGGCGCTCGCGCGGGCACGCACCGGTCGGCGCCAGGTCGTCCTGCTGGCGGGCGATGCCGGCGCGGGCAAGACCGCCCTGGTCGACCAGTTCCTGGACGCGCTGCGGGTCGACGGCGTCTGCTGCGCGCGCGGCCAGGCGCTCGAGCTGCATGGCGATGGCGAAGGCTGCGGGGCCATCCTCGACCTCTTGAGCCGCCTCTGTGACGAGGCGGCGGGGGACGAGGTCGTGTCGGCGCTGTCGCACCGTGCACCCGGCTGGCTCCTCCAGCTCCCAGGCCGGGTGGACGAAGTCACGGCCGAGCGCCTCCGGGGGCGGGCGACCACCCCGAGCTGGGAAGGTCGGCTGCTCGAACTGAGCGAGGCCGTGGAGACGCTGGCCGCTGACGAGCCCCTCGTCCTGGTGCTCGAGGATCTTCAGTGGAGCGACGCCTCGACGATCGACGCGCTCGCCCAGCTCACCCGACGCACGGCTCGTGCGCAGCTCCTCGTCGTCGCCTCGTACCGGCCGGAGGCGCTCGCCGACGGCCACCCGTTCGTCTCGACGCGGCCGCGCCTGCTCGAGAGCGGATGGTGCACGGAGACGCGGCTCGGCCGACTCCCGCTGGAGCAGGTCGTGGCCTATCTCGCTCGCCGCCTCGCGCCGCAGGCGCTCGGCGACGGTGTCGTCCGTGCGCTGCACGACGCGAGCGGCGGTCACCCGCTGCGACTCGTCGCGGCGGTCGATCGACTGCTCCACCAGAATCAACTCCTGGTGCACGACGGCGCGTGGCACTTGGACGGCCCGGTCGCCGAAGGGGCGGACGACGGCCTCGATCCGGCGACCCCATCCGCCGAGCGGCGCCAGCTCACGGTCATGTCGTTCGACCTGGTCGGCGCCAACGTCCTCGCGCAGCGCCTCGATCCCGAAGATCTGCGCAGCGTCGTGCGCGCGGTCCAGGAGTCGGCGTCGGTCGTCATCGAGCACTGGGAGGGGTACGTCGCGCAGTACCTGGTCGATGGACTGCTCGCCTACTTCTCCTATCCGCAGGCACACGAGGACGATGCGGAGCGTGCGGTGCGCGCCGGTCTGGACATGCTGGCCGCGCTCCAGCGGGTGAGCGATGCCCTGGAACGCGACCACGGCATCCGGCCGGCGGTGCGCATCGGCATCCACACCGGCGAGGTCGTGATCGGCGAGGTGGGTGGTGGTGCCATCCGCGGCATGATCGCGCTCGGCGACGTGCCCCACCTGGCGGCCCGAGCGCGGAGCGCCGCCGCCCCCGACACGCTCGTCATCACCCGTGCGACCCAGCGCCTCGTAGCGGGGACGTTCGTGATCGAGGACGCGGGCACCGACGCCACGGGGGTGGTGGACGAGCCGCTCGAGTTGCATCGCGTGGTGGGTACGAGCGGACTTCGCGGCCGCCTCGCCATCGCGGGCGTACGGCTGACGTCCTTCATCGGTCGCGAGACCGATCTCGCGACGCTGGTGGAGCATTGGGAGGCGGCGCGGCAGGGTCGGGGCCGAACCGTCCTCCTGCTCGGCGAGGGCGGGATCGGAAAGTCGCGCCTCGCGTTGCAACTGCGCGAGCGTCTGACCGCGGCTCAACACGCCTGGGTCGAGACGGGGGCCACCCCGTACACGGCAGGGACGCCGTTCCACCCCATGATCGCACTCGTCGCCGACGGGCTGTGGATCGCGACCGACGACTCGCCCGCCGAGAAGCTGGCGAAGATCGCCAACGGGCTCGGGGCGCTCGCGTCACCGGAAGCCGTGGCGCTGATCGCCGACCTCCTCGGCGTGCCAACCCCGACGCGACTCCAGTTGAGCCCCGAGCTGCACCGCCGCAAGACGATCGAGCTGCTCGTGCAGTGGACGATCGCGGTCAGCACGGTGCAGCCGATGGTGCTGCTGTTCGAGGATCTCCACTGGTGGGACCCGTCGTCACTCGAGCTGCTGGGATCCTTGATCGGCCGGAGCGCGGCCGCGCCGCTCCTCATCGTGCTCACCGCGCGCCCCGGGTTCACACCCCCCTGGTCGGCGAATGGGCACACGACGACGCTCACGCTCGCCCGACTGAGCGAGCAGGAAACCGGAGGCATGATCAGAGCGCTGGTCGGGTCGGTGCTGCCCGCGAGCACCGTGGAGGCACTCGTCGCCCGCTCCGATGGCGTACCGCTCTACGTCGAGGAACTGACGCGATCGGTCATCGAGGCCGGGACGACGGGGCGCATCGCGGAGATTCCGGCGACGCTCGCGGACTCGCTCATGGGGCGCCTCGATCGCCTGGCGGCGGCGAAGGACGTCGCGCAACGCGCCGCGGTCCTCGGGCGCGAGTTCTCGTACCCGTTGCTCGCAGCGGTGTCGGACTTCGACGAGGCGACACTGCGCCGCGAGCTGCGGCGATTGGTCGAGGCGCAGATCGTGTTCGCGCGCGGCGAGCCACCCCATGCCACGTACACCTTCAAGCACGCGCTCATCCACGAGGCGGCGTATCAGTCGCTCTTGAAGCGCACGCGCCAACAGCTCCACGCCAGGATCGGCCAGGTGCTGGAGTCGCGCTTTCCGGAGATCGTCGCGTCGGAGCCCGAGGTGATCGCGCGGCATTGTGAACAGGCGGGCCTGATCGCACCGGCGATCGCGCACTACCAGCGCGCCGGCGAGCGCGCGGCGGAGCGGTCGGCGAACGAGGAAGCGATCGCGCACCTGCGCCGCGCGCTCGCGCTCACAGCGACGCTTCCGGACGATCGCCATCGGGACCAGCAGGAGCTTCGGCTGCAGATGGCCATTGCCACGCCGCTCGGCGCGTCCGGCGGTTTCTCCCACCCGGACTGCGAGGCCGCGCACGCCCGGGCGCGCGCGCTGGCGACCCGGATCGGCGCGTCGCCGGAGCTGGTGCGCGTGCTCGTGGGGCTCGCGACCGCCTACTTCGTGCAAGGTGACCTCGCCACCGGCGAGGCGATCGGGAAGGACGCGCTGGCGGCCGCGGAGCGGACCCGCGATTCGCTCGACCTCGTGCTGGCCCACGTCGTCCTGGGCTTCCCCCACTTCTATCGCGGCAGCTTCGCCCGAGCGGCGGAGCACTACGGGCAAGCCACCGCGCTCTACGATCCCCGCGAGCATGCGTCCTTCGCACGCACGTTGGGGTGGGACCGTGGCGTCAACGGCCACGCGTACCTGGCATGGTGTCATCTCTACCTCGGCCATCACGACCAGGCGCTCGCCCTGAGCGAGAAGGCGGAGGTTCTGGCGAGGCGCATCGACCATCCGCTCACCCTTGCGAACGTGCTCCTGCACGTCGCGATTCACCGCATCGAGCGCCGTGAGTCCGACCGGGCGCTGGCGCTCGGCGAAGAGCTCGTGGAGCTCGCCGACCCGCTCGGGTTCCCCATGTACGCAGCCGTGGGAAGGTTCTTCTGCGGCTGTGCACGTGCCGACGCGGGCAACCTCGAGGCGGGCATCGCCGAGATGGAGCACGCGCTCGCCGAGCTGGCACAGGTATCCGTCGGGATCGGAGCACCCGGCTTCCTCGTGTTGTTCGCCGAACGGCTCCGGCGGGTCGGCCGCCACGACGACGCGCTCGCCATCGTCGCGCTCGGTCTGATGCGGGGAGAAAGTCAGGGCGCACACTGGGGCGACGCCGAGCTCCACCGTGTGCACGCGCGCACGCTCCTCGACAAGGGCGACGCGGTGGAGGAGGCGGAGGCACGTCTCATGCAGGCCCTCGAGGTCGCGCGGTGTCAGGAGAACAACCTCTTCGGCCTGCGCACGGCCATGGACATCGCGCGGCTCTGGCAGCGCCGCGGGAAGTGCACGGAGGCGCGCGCCCTCCTCGGGCCGCTCCACGCGTCGTTCACCGAGGGGTTGGAGCTTCAGGATCTACGGGACGCCGGTGCGTTGCTGAACGAGCTGGCGTAGACGGCCCCTTCTGCAGACAGCGCGACGGGAGGTTCCGGCGCTCGCCATTTTCGGCGGGGGTGGTGCCGGGCCCGCTTCCGAAGCTGCCGCGCTGGCTCATGCGGAAGTGCACGCAGCTGTTGGCCACGCTCATGCCG
>CAYOIZ010000118.1:0-6474 GCA_964404165.1 uncultured Binatia bacterium (SeqCode)
GTGTCGATTCATCGGCGACGCGCTGCTGGCGCTGTCACGCGAGCCGGACGGCGGGCACACCGTCGCCGCGCTGCTCGACCTGCTCGACGCCCGGGGGCTCGACGTCCTCGCCGCACCGACGTTCGGCGACCGCGCCCGCGCCCGGCGCTTCGAGATCGCCGCCGCGCTCAACCGGCTGCGCGCCCTGCGCTGCCGTCCGTCTGGAGACACCCGATGTGGCCAGCCCTGATCCGCGCCGCCGCCCTGCTCGCGGTGCTCGTCGCCGCCGTCCTGCCCGGGCGGTCGACACCTCCGGTGCCCGGCGACCCGCCGCGCACGCGACATCTCCTGCCGGACGGCTCGCCGCGATACACCAACCGGCTCGCAGCCGAGCCCAGCCCGTACCTCCGCCAGCACGCGCACAATCCCGTCGACTGGTACCCGTGGGGCGAGGAGGCGTTCGCCGCCGCGCGCGCGCAGAACAAGCCCATCCTGCTCAGCATCGGCTACGCCACCTGCCACTGGTGTCACGTCATGGAGGAGGAGTCGTTCGAGGACGAGGAGATCGCGGCGGCCATCAACGCCAACTACGTCGCCATCAAGGTCGACCGCGAGCAGCGACCCGACGTCGACGGCGTCTACATGGCTGCGGTGCAGATCATGGGGAGCGGGGGCGGCTGGCCGCTCAACGTGTGGCTGACGCCCGACGGCCGGCCGTTCTTCGGCGGCACCTACTTCCCGCCACGCGCCGGCGATCGCGGCCGCAAGGTCGGCTTCCTCGACTATCTCCAGCGTCTCGCCACCGCGTATCGCGAGGATCCCGCGCAGGTGACCGCCGTCACCGCCAACCTCATGCAACGACTCGAAGCGTCGCTCGGCAGCGGCGCCCCCGGCACCGAGCTGCCCAACGCGGTGGTGCTCCGCCTCGCCAGTGCCCAGCTCATCGCCGACTTCGACGCCGAGCACGGGGGCTTCGGCAACGCGCCGAAGTTCCCGCGCCCCGCGACGCTCGAGCTGCTGCTGCGCTGGCATCGGCGCACCGGCGATCCGGAGGCCCTCGCCGTCGTCGTGAAGACGCTCGAGGCCATGGCCGCCGGCGGCATCCACGATCAGGTCGGCGGCGGCTTCCATCGCTATGCCACCGATCCCGCGTGGCAGATTCCACACTTCGAGAAGATGCTGCCCGATCAGGCGTTGCTGGCAGTGGCCTATCTCGAGGGCTACCAGGCGACGGGACGCGCCGAGTTCGCCGCCGTCGCCCGTCGCACCCTCGATTTCCTGATCCGCGAGATGCGGGATCCCGGTGGCGGCTTCTGGTCGGCCTTCGACGCCGACAGCGAGGGCGCCGAAGGTCGCTTCTACCTGTGGACGCCCGACGAGATCGCCGCCGTGCTCGATCCCGATGCCGCGCGGCTCGTCACGGCACACCTCGGCATCACCCTGCCGGGTAATCTCGACGGCCGGAACGTGCTGCACATCGTGCGCCCGCTCGCCGACGTCGCGACCGATCAGGGCCTGACGCCCGAGCAGGCGCAGGCGGCGCTCGACGAGTCCCTCGCCCGCCTCCAGGCGGCGCGCGCGCATCGCGTGCCGCCGCTCGTCGATCGCAAGGTCGTGACGGCGTGGAACGGCCTCGCGATCTCCGCCCTGGCGCGGGGCGGCCGCGTCCTCGACGAGCCACGGTTCACCGCGGCGGCGGTGCGCGCGGCGGAATTCGCGCTCGGCACCCTGGCCGACGGTGATCGACTGCACCGCAGCGCGCTCGACGGCCGCGCCGGCGGTCCCGCCTTCCTCGACGACTACGCCTTCCTGGCCGCCGGCCTGCTCGACCTGTACGAGACCACCGGCGACCCGCAGTGGCTCACGCACGCCATCGCGCTGCAGCGCACGCTCGACCGGCGCTTCGCCGATCCCGCCGGCGGCTGGTTCCGCACCGCCGACGATCACGAGACGCTCCTCGTCCGCGAGAAGCCCGACTACGACGGCGCCGAGCCCGCCGGCAGCTCGGTCGCGGTGCAGACCGCGCTGCGGCTCTACGAGCTCACCACCGACGACGCCTGGCGCGTCACCGCCGACCGCGCCCTCCTCGCCGCCGCGCCGACGCTGACGTCGAATCCCGCGGCCCTCCCCCGCATGCTGTGCGCACTCGACTTCCGTCTCGACAAGCCCAAGGAGATCGTCGTCGTGCGACCGTCCGGCGACGAGGCCACGGCGCTCATGGCCCCGTTGCGCACGACGTTCCTGCCGAACGCCGTGCTCGCGCTGGTGACGCCCGCCGACGAGGCGGCGGTGGCGCGGCTCGTGCCGCTGGTGGCGGACAAGCCGCTGAAGGACGGGAAGGCCACGGCCTACGTCTGCGAGCAGCAGGTCTGTCGCCTGCCGACGACCGATCCATCGATGCTCGCCGCGGAGCTGAAGACGACGTCGCCGTTGCCGTAGCGTCCGCCGCGGCACCCCGGTCGTGCTTGACTCTCGGCCGCTCGGGACGAACCGTGAAGGCGATGACGTGGTGCGTGCGGCTCGTGGCGATGACGGTGGCGGTGCTGCTCGGTCTCACCGCCGAGGCGTCCGCCGGACGCGCGCAGGCGTGTCGTCGCACGTGTCGCGACGTCATCGCCAGCGAGTGCGGCGAGCGGCTCGGGCTCGTGCGCCCGGACCGCGTCTGCCGCAAGGCATTGCTCCGGCAGTGCCGGCGCGAGGGCGTCGGCGTCTGCACCTATCCGAACATCGTCGGCGGCTGGCGCTACGACGTCGCCGAATGCCGCCAGCAGTGCACCGACCGCGAGGAGGAGCCCTGCACCACCCGGAGCATCTACTTCACGTTCCACCAGTTCGGGACCCGGCTCCAGGAGACCGAGCGCGCGATGACGGGGTGGTTCGTCGATCACGCGACCTTCCAGCTCGACGCCACCAACGTCCTCGGCGACACGTCGTCGTTGCGCGGCACGTTCGTGACCTCGAACCGGATCACCAACGTGACGTACGACGTGGTGGTGGAGGACGACGAGCTCGGCACCTGCCACCGCAGCGAGCTCGGCGAGCTCGTGCACTGACCGGCGTCAGTCGAGCGTACAGACGCCGAACGGCAGACCGGTCACCGCGTTCTGGCTCAGGCCGCACGTGGTGGCGATGAGCTTCGGGAAGCGGCTGCTCCGGATGTCGACACCGTCGGTGAAGACGCCGTTGCCGGTGACGGTCGAATCACGCAGCGCCAGCCGATCGACCAGGCTGCCCTCCTCGCCGCTGCCGGTGACGGTCACGCGGTCACCCTTGAACTTCAGCCCCGAGATGCCTCGGGCCCCGGAGTTCGTCACGCTGAGATCGGTCGCGACACCGCGCTTGAGCAGCATGAGCCCGTACCGCGCCTGATCGACGGTCACCTGCTCCGCCTTCAGGACCTCGGCGAGGATTCCGGTGCCCGCGGCCTGCACCACCCCGACGCCGGTGAGCTGCAGCTTGGTGCTCTGGATGGCCTGCGACGTGTTGGAGACCACGACGTTCGTGACGCGCACGGTCGTGCCGCCGAGGATGCCGAGCGAGAAGCCGTCGATCGTGCCGGGTCCCTCGATCCGACAGGTCCCCGTGCAGCGCACGCCGATGGCCGCACCCGACAGGGTGAACCCGTTGAGCGACAGCGTCGCACCGGCGCCGAGCGTCACCGCCGACGGCAGCGGATTGCCCTGCTGCGGGCAATCGAGGTCGGCCACGAGCTCGCCCTGCGCGCGCTTGTCGAGCACCTGCCCGCAGGTCGTGACGTCGACCGCGCGCGCGGCTCCCGTCGTGATCAGGACCGCCGCCAGGACGACCGCACACGTCGCGAAACGAGCCATGGTAACACCCCCCCGGTGGCCGTGCTGATAGCACCAGGGACCGTCAAGGTCTACGACTTTCTTTGGGTCCCCGAGTTCACCGTGCCAGCGCGAAGACGTGCACCGGCTGCGCGGGAACGGTCGCCGGGAGCTGGACCTGCAGATCGCCGCCGAGGCTCGTCGCCGAGAGCGCGTCGGGCATGCCGAGGAGCCGGACGCCGCCGGGCGCATCGACGCCGCGCAGCGTGACCCCGCCCGCTGGAAGCGCCCCCATCACGGCGGCATACACCTGCGACCCGTCGCGACTCGCCGTGAATCGCACCGGCGTGCCGTCGGCGGTCTCCCCGACGGCCCGCGTCCAGGGCCGCGTCCCGAAGATGGCCTCGCCGTTGACGCCGAGCCACGCGCCCATGGCCTGCAGACGCTCCACCTGCCCCGACGGCACCGTGCCGTCGGCCATCGGGCCCACGTTCAGCAGCAGGTTGCCGTTCTTGCTGACGACGTCCACCAGCAGCCGCACGAGGCCGTCGGCGGTCTCGAGGTCGGCGTCGGTCTCGTTCTGGTTGTAGCCGAAGCCGCGCCCCATGCCGCGCACGGTCTCGAACTTGGTCGCGGAGATGTCGGTGAGGACGGTGAACTCCGGGGTGACGTAGTCGTGGTGCGTCTGGCCGGCCAGCAGGCTGAAGCGATCGTTGATCACGCCGTCGGGCACGGCGCCGTAGTAGTCGGCGAAGAGCTGGAGGGCGTTCCCGGCGGTGGGATAGCCGATGTCGTTCCACAGCGCCGCCGGCCGATAGCGCGTGATGAGCTCACGCCACTGCGCGTTGGCGTACGCGGCGTACTCGGCGGTCTGCGGCACGACGGTGAGCGCGTCGACGGCGGTCTGGACCGGGCCCGGCTGGATCGACCAGTCGAAGCCGCCCGAGTAGTAGAGCCCCATCCGCATGCAGCGACGGCGGACGGCGGACGACAGCTCGCCCACCACGTCGCGCGACATGTTCCAGCCCGGCCGCGTCGGGTGCGGCACGTCGGTGGGCCACAGCGCGAAGCCGTCGTGATGCTTGGTGACCAGGACGACGTAGCGCGCGCCGGCTGCGCGGAAGAGGTCCGCCCACGCCTCCCCCGACCACGCCGTCGCCGCGGTCTCGAAGGCCGGGCGGAAGTTCTCGTACGGGTAGTCCGCCCCGTACGTGGCCGCGTGATGCTGCTGCGCCGGCGAGCCGGCGATGCTGATCGTGTTCTGGTACCACTCGACGTACGGGATGTGGGTGAAGAATTCGCGCCCGAAGTCGGGCGGCTCGAGCAGCTTGCCGCAGCACAACCACTCCCCCGCGTCGATGGTGGTCTCGGCCCAGGCGGGGATCGTGAAGATGCCCCAGTGGATCATGATCCCGAACTTGGCGTCCTCGAACCACGTCGGCATCGGGTGCGTGGCGAGCGACTCGAGCGTCGGGGCGTAGGGGACGGCCGGCGGCGGCGTCTCGAAGACGCCGTCGCCACAGTCGGTGCGTACCGCCTCGACGTCGCGCCGGAGCTTCCTCGCGGTGATACGGCCGACGGCGCGGGTGCAGTCGTCCAGCAGGCGGACCCGGAGCCGCACCGGGCCGGGGAAGCCAGGGCACGTCTTCCAGCGCGCCCGCACGACGGTCACGCCGTCCTTCGTCACGCGCCGCATGCGCGGTGCGACGAGCGGGCAGGCGTCGCCCAGTCCCACCAGGGAGCCGATCTCGAGCGTGGAGCCGTCGTCGACCGTGAACTGCGCGGAGCGGCACGGCGCGGGACGGGCGTCGGCGAGCGACGAGCCGAACAGCGGCAGGGCGAGGACGGCGACGAACAGGAAGCGGAGGATGCACGGCGGCATGCCGGGTCGTTACGACGGCGATCGACTCACGGTCAATGACGACGCGCGTCGGACCGCGGAGCCGCCCGTCAGTCGCCGGTGCAGTATTCGCCGTGGACGAAGGCGACGATGGCGTCGACGTCGCCCGCACCGAGCCCGGGGAACGGCGGCATCTCGTCGTCGCCCTCGCGGACCTTTTCCGCGTAATCGTTGCCACCGGTGCACTGTACGTCGGGACCCTCGACGCCGAGACCGTTGCGGCCGCCCCCCGCCGCAGCACCGTGACAGCCGGCGCAGTTGCCCTCCCAGAGCTCGGCGCCCGGCCGGCCCGCGGCCGTGCACTGTGTGCCGAGATACTCCGCGAGTCGCCCGACCTCGAGCGTCGCCAGGTCCGGCATCGCCGGCATCGCCGCGCCGCGGCCGACGCGCACGGCGTTCGCGACCCGCGTCGCGCAACGGATCCCCGGCGCCGCCGTGCCACCGGTCGCGTCGGTGCCGTGGCAGGAGGCACAGTTGCCGGCGTACACCTCGGCGCCCGTGACGCTCGTGATGGGGCAGGACGCGACCAGCCGCGCCTGGATCGTGGTGATCTCGGCGTCGGTCAGCTCGGGAAAGGCCGGCATCACGCCCAGCAGACCGGTACGACCGGCCCGCACGATCGGCCGCACGTCGCGGTTGCAGTGGATGTCGGGAAGCCCGTCGACGCCACGCGC
Organism: uncultured Binatia bacterium (SeqCode); assembly: GCA_964404165.1. GTDB lineage: Bacteria > Desulfobacterota > Binatia > DP-6 > DP-6 > DASYLJ01. Next base: position 6,342 of record CAYOIZ010000118.1, read on the forward strand.
ATCCTCGCCGTGACAGGACGCGCAGTGATCGAGATACGGATCGCCCGTCCCGCCCCCACCGCCACCACAATCTCCCCAGTCTCACGCAAACACACCACAAACCGCGCCGATCGCTCATTCCGCGCAGACTTCA
>CAYOIZ010000119.1:0-6423 GCA_964404165.1 uncultured Binatia bacterium (SeqCode)
GCGTGCGAGCGGATGGTGCAGCAACAGCCGAAGGCGCCGGCGGTGGCGTCGTGAGTCGCGCCACGGCGCACGTCGCGCAGGCGGTCGCGCAGCAGTGGGCGCCCCTGGCCATGGACGCCGGGCATCGGTACGACCTGGCGCCCGATCTGCTGCTCGCGATGGTCTGTCAGGAGTCGGCGGGCGATCCGTGTGCGTGGCGCCCGGAGCCGGGCTTTCTGCGCCAGTACCGGGACGGCATCGCGCGGGTGGTCGCGCAGACCGCGGAGCCTCGCTATGCGCGCTGGTTCCGTGACGATCCGCTGATCCTCGCGACGTCGGTCGGGCTGCTGCAGACCCTCGTGGTGGTAGCGCTCGAGCGCGGCATGCCGCTCCGCTACCCGACGAGTCTCTGCGACCCGACAACCGCCTTCGAGGCGGGGTGCCGACAGCTGCGGTGGCTCATCGCCGACGGGGCGTCCAGCGGCGCTGACCCCGAGCGGCGATTGCTGCTGCGATGGAACGGCGGGGGCAACGCCGCCTACCCGGACGAGGTGCGCGCCTGGCGTGCGCTCGTCCGGCCGATGGTCACGGGAGGTTGAGGTGCGGAAACGACCGTCGCCGCCGTCGTCATCTGCCGCGACAACTGCCGGCACAACGCCAGAGGTGTTCGCGGCGGCGCATCGCCTGACCCGGCATCGCTGCGGCCTGTGCCGGCGGGTGGACGCGGCCCTGGTGCGGGAGATCGACCGCGCCCGCCGCGAGAGCAGCCTCGGCAGCGTCGTGCTGTCGAAGTGGCTCTTGGCCGAGCATCGCGTGCAGATCGACCCCAGCATGATCGCCCGGCACTGGACGGCGCAGGACGATGGCCACCACCCGGAAACCTGAGACCTTCGCGGCGCAGCACGCCGTCGAGCACGAGCTGCGCCAGACGATCGCGTCGCTCGGGCGGCAGTTGGCGCAGGCGAAGCACCGGCAGGCGGAGCTGGTGGCGGCGGTGGATCGCGCCGTCCGCGAGACGGTGTCGGGCTTGGTCCTCCCGCCGGTCAAGGTGCCCAGTCCGCCCGGTGGTCCACATGACCCGCAGGTGGTGGCGATCACCCTCGGGGACGTGCAGCTCGGCCGCCGCACGCGCTCGTACTCCACGGCCATCGCCGAGCGGCGCATCTGCGAGCTGTACGTCGACAAGATCGCGCATCTCGTGAACGTCGAGCGTGCCGACCACAAGGTCGACGCGGCGCGTGTCTACCTGCTCGGGGACATCGTCGACGGCGAGCTGATCTTCCCGGGGCAGGCGCACATGATCGACGCCTCGCTCTATCGCCAGGTCTGTCAGGACGGCCCGCGCATCCTGACGACGTTCCTCCGCCGGCTGCTGGCGATGTTCAAGCGCGTCCACGTCGTGGCCGTCGTCGGCAACCACGGGGAGCTGGGCGGGCATGGGCGGCGTCGCGACCACAACCCCGAGACCAACGCCGATCGCATGGTCTACGCGATCACGCAGCAGCTGCTCGCCAACGAAAAGCGGCTGACCTGGCACATTCCCTGGATCGAGAACGACCGCGCCTGGTACGGCGTCGACTACCCCTGCGGGGACGGAACGCCGGGCGTGCTCGTGATGCACGGGGAGCGCGTGCGCGTCAGCGCCACGGCCGCCACCGCGACCATCGCGAAGAAGCTGTGGGGCTTGAAGGGCGCGATCCCCGAGCCGTTCCAGTACGCGGTGTGGGGCCACTACACGAGCCCGGCGCGGTACTACCTGAATAGGGTGGTAGGTTTCTGCAATGGAGGCGTTGAGAGTTCAAACGTTTACGCGCAAGAGGAGTTCCAGAGCGACGGTCAGCCCCAGCAGTTGATGCTGTTCTTCCACCCGCGGATCGGCATCACGGGCGAGCGGTGGGTGATGCTGGATGGAGCCACGCATGAGTGACCACCATCGCTGCATCCGATGCGAGGAGTTCAAGCCCGTCGACGTGTTTCCGCCGGACACGCGCTATCGCAGCGGGCACCATCCGTGGTGTCGCCCGTGCCGGAGCATCCAGAGCGCTGCCTACCAGAAGCGCCGCCGCCAGGACCCGGCGCGCAAGAGCGAAATCCAGGCGATGGATCGAGCGCAGTGGGCCAAGGTCAAGGGCAACCCGACGCTCCTGAGTGACGCCCGCCGCCGCCGCGTTGAGTCTGGTCGCCGCCTGCGTACGGCCGTGCTCGATGCCTACGGTGGCGTCTGCGCGTGCTGTGGCGAAGACACGTGGGAGTTCCTGGCGATTGACCACATCGAGGGCTACACGGCGGGTCCGCGCGCCGCGTCACCGCTCTACCGCTGGCTGCGCACCAACGGCTACCCGGCGGGCTTCCAGGTGCTCTGCCACAACTGCAACAGCGCGAAGGCGTGGTACGGCGCGTGCCCGCACCAGCGATCGCGCCGGGCTGCGCTTGTCCCACAAGGCGGTGCGGCATGAAGCGCCGCTTGCACGTCCCGTTCCCCGAGATCGTCGTCGAGTGGGATGACGCCTCGCTGTCCTCCGAGGATCGCGACGTCGACCAGGCGGCGGCGATGCAGCTCGACCGGCGATTCACGAAGGGCTGGCTGATCCACGAGAACGGCACGCGGCTGGTCGTGGCGTCCACCGTCGATCCGCCGGCCACGCCCGACGGCAAATGGCAGTTCAGCGGGGCGTGGACGATCCCGCTCCAGTGGATCATCGCGCGGCGCGATGTCGGGCCACGTCGTCGATCGGCGACACGGCGCGATGTCGGCGCTCGGCGACACACGGCGGAGGGCACCCCATGATTCGCACGGACCACGAGGCCGAGATCGCCCGCCTGCTCGCCGACTGCAGCGACGACGAGGTGCGCGTGGTGCACGCCATCCTGCGCCGGGTGCATCGCGGCCGACGCCAGTATGGCCCGCTGCGGCTCAGCCGTGACCCGCGCGACTTCCGCCACGAGGCGGCGTGCGAGGCGTTCGACGGGCTCTGGTACCTCGCCGCCGAGGACGTGCGTCGGACGCTGCAGGAACCGACTCCCATGAGCCCCGCCGATGCCGACGCGACGATCGACGCGGCCGAGGCCGCCGCCCGCGTGCGCGCGGCGCTCCAGCGACACCCGGAGGACTGACACATGGCCTATCTCTTCGCTCTGCTCTGCGCGTTGTGGTTCGCGGCCTGCGGCATGGGCGTGGCCGACGCCGCCTGTGGCGCCGCGAACACGTCCTGTAACCCCTCGCAGGGGCGCGTCTGCTGTGACGGCTTCACCTGCCTCGACTCGGCGAAGTGGCCGACGGTGGGCGCGGGGACGTGTCGCGCGTCGTCGACGGCGACGACCACCTCGACCAGCGTGCCGTCTACCACGCGCCCCCCGGGAACGAGCACGAGCACCACCCGGCCGAGCGGCACCACCACCTCGACGACACTGCCCGCGGGGGACGACGACCCGACGCCCGCCAGGTTCCCGACGGCCCGTGACGTCAGCATCCGCATCAAGCACGACCAGCGGTGCCGGTGGTGGAGCGATGTCGTGGGCGGGCCCCTCCGCACCGCGACGCAGGCCGAGCGCGCGGCGCAGTTTCTCGAGGAAGTGGCCGTGCTCCACCCCGAGGCCATGGCGTATGCGAAGTACACGCCCGCGTGCGCGTCCGTCGCGCGGGGAGCGGAGAGTGATTACGAGACCGATCAGCTGCGCCTGCGCTCGTTCTACGTTGACCGGCAAAGAGATTCTGAGTGGGGCATCTTCGGGCAGAACAGCTGCCACCCGTACTCGCACGTCGAGAATCTGCTGAAGGACATTCAGCGGTGCTCGACCGCGAACGACAAGGCCGCCCAGCAGTGTGCGGCGTCGTTCTACATGAGCGGCGAGCTGCTCGACGCGACTGACATGACGATCCGCAACGGGCGGTGCGTCGTCGGGGCGCCGTTCCCGACGCCGATCTATCCCGCGAAGGAGGACCAGGACCTCCGCGAGCGCGGGCACCTGTTCTACACGAAGCCGCTCCCCGACCTGACGCCCGCGCAGCTGGCGCTCGCGTGCACGATCAAGCTGCACCATCAGTTCGGCTCGGAGGCGAAGTGCGGGATGGCGCCGACCGAGGCCGAGAAGGCGGTGCGGATGCAGGCCACGTGCGGGCGTCCCTACGTGCCGACCGAGGGCGTCCGTGCGGCCGAGCTGGCGCTCCTCCAGAGCGCGGTGAGCGAGCGGCAGAAGCACCTGTTCTACATGCTGTTCACGACCAAGGTGGACACCGGCGTGAGCGGCTGGACGCCGCAGGACGTGTGCGACATCGCGATGCTCGAGCACCACGCCTGGAGCGCGTGGGACGACTTCCTGCGCCTGCCCGGCACGACCATGTGGGGGTTCATCACGCGCGCGCGGGTGTCGCACGAGACGTTCCACCTGTGGGGGGCGTTCCGCAGTCCCACGGTGCGGTGGCGCATCGGCAATCACCAGACGCGGATCATGGACGAGCCGCCGCGGACGCAGGCGCAGGCGCTCGCGTGTCTGCGCAACGGCACGTGCCGGCCGCCGTGGCTGCCCGCCGACTGGCGCGTGCTCATCGGCCCGGATCGCTCACACTGAAACGGAGGATGTGATGGCAGACGACCCGACGACCGATCCGCACATCGATGGCCCCGTCAAGGTGAAGCAGCAAACGGCCATCCTGACATTCCTCGGCCTCACCCTGCTGATGTTCTCCGCGGGCCTCATGGCCATCGGCATCGTCAGCATGTTCCGCGTGTCGTCCGACCCGCAGGCGGTGAACGCCACGCGCGAGGTGCTGGGCCAGCTGGTGATCTTCATTCTCGGGGTGTTCAGCGGCCTCGTGGCGCCGAATGCGGTCGCCGCCGTCCGGGGGAAGTGATGGCAGGCACCGTCACGCCGGGCCGGCGCATCTACGTGCCGGAGGGCGGGAAGGTCAGCGACCTGGAGTTCCAGCCGGGGGACTACTGCCTGCACGAGGGCGTGCTGTGGCACAATCTCCCGTCGCCGGCTCTCTCCGCGGTGTATCGGTGCGCGAAGCACACGATCACCGAGCACGAGGACGGCACCATCACCGTCTCGCCGTCGATCCTCTCGACCTGGGGCGATGGCGCCAACAACTGGCACGGCTACCTCGAGCGCGGTGTGTGGCGGGAATGCTGAGAGCGCCCGCGCTCGTCCTGGTGCTCGTCGCCGGTTGCGCCACAGGCCGCATTGATCTGCCCGACGGCACCGCGATCTCCGGCACGGCGTTCGGCCAGTCGAAGATCGAGGTCTGCGTCGCATCGCGGATCCTTGATGTTGGGCCGCTGCCGCCGCTCTGCGCGACGATCGAGGGCGGGCCGGTGTCTGGTGTCGTCGGGGGCATCGCGGCGGGCCTCATCAGCGGCGCCGTCGCGTACTTCAGCATGGGCACCCTCGGCCTGCCGTGACGCCCTACGCCCGCATCCGCGACACGCTGCGCACCGGCGACGTCGTCCTCTTCGCCGGCAAGGGCGTGATCTCGACCGGCATCCAGCTCTTCACGCGCTCGCGATGGTCGCACGTCGGCATGCTGGTGCGGGTCGCGGCGCTCGATACCATCCTCGTGTGGGAGTCGACGACGCTGTCGGACGTGCCCGACGTCGAGACCGCGCTGGCGACGCGGGGCGTGCAGCTGGTGCCCTTCTCGCAGCGGCTGGCGGCGTATCCGGGGACGATCGGCGTGCGCCGCCTCGAGGCCGAGCTCGGGCCCGACGGTGACGTTACGCTCGGAGCCCTGCGCCGCCAGCTCGCCGGCCGTCCCTACGAGCGGCAGTGGCGCGACCTGCTGTGTGCCGACTTCCGGAAGCTCGGGCGTGCGGAGCCGGACTTCTCGAGCTTCTTCTGCTCGGAGCTCGTGGCGCTCGCGTACCAGCGGCTCGGGCTGCTGCCGAAGGAGCCGATCGCCAGCCGGTACGTGCCGGCCGACTTCTCAGCAGGGCGGGGGACGGTCGATGGGCGGCTACGCCACGGGGCGCGGCTGCTAGCCGAGGACGTCGTTACGCTGGCGTGAACGAGCCGACCGTCATCGACGAGACCATGCCGTAGAGCCCGTTGAAGCTGCTCGTCGCGACCGTGGACTTCATCGCGATGCGCAGCTCCCACGGATCGGGGCGCTCACCCTCGGCGTGCGGCCCGTGATCCCGGGGGGAGACGATCGTCTGTGCGAGCTCGCCCGCGTGGGAGTGCCCGCCGTTCTGATGCGTCCAGTGACGCGTCTCGTGCCCGACACCCACCACGATGGTCAGGAGTGCGCCGCCGACGAGGATGTCGTTGATCTTCATGGGGCCATTGTATCGGGCGAACGCGTCGCTCTCTACTGTGCCGGGGGCATCATCTCTCGAGCCACTCTCCGCCGCAGGGGCAGACACGGTGGAAGTGCGGACCGGCCACTCGGGTGCATCCCGGATCGTAGTGCACGCGGATCGGGCGCACGCGCCCGCACGTGGGACA
>CAYOIZ010000120.1:0-6191 GCA_964404165.1 uncultured Binatia bacterium (SeqCode)
CGTCCCCGACGCGGCCGCCTCCGCGGGCGGCGGTGGCGCTGCGACCGGTGGCGGTGCCGCGGCGGCAGGAGGCGGCGCGACCGGCGCCGCGGCGGCGGCCGGCGCCGGCGGCGGGGGAGCCGATGCGTTGCCCTGCTCGTCGATCTGGGCGACGACGTCGCCCACCTGGACGGTGTCGCCTTCCTTCTTGAGGATGTGCAGCACGCCACCGCGCTCGGTGGGGATCTCCGTGCTGGCCTTGTCGGTCTCGAGCTCGAGCAGGATGTCGTCGGGCTTGACGACCTCACCCTCGTTCTTGGCCCAGCGTACGATGACCCCTTCGGTGATCGATTCGCCGAGGGTCGGAATGCGCACCTCGATCATGCCCGTCTCCCTGCCCTGTCGTCCTGGAACGTTCCGCTCACGTGCGCGAGAAGGCGCGGTTCACCAGGTCGGTCTCCTCCGACTGGTGCACCTTGTACGATCCCGTCGCGGGGCTGGCGGCCGGCCGGCGCCCCACGTACGTGAGCGTGCGGGTGCCGAGCATCGGCTGCAGGAGCGGCGCGATGAAGCGCCACGCCCCCATGTTGGCCGGCTCCTCCTGCACCCAGAACACCTGCTCGGCCTGCGGATACGCGGCCAGGATCTCCGTCAGCTCGGTGCGCGCGAACGGATACAGCTGCTCGACGCGCACGATGGCGACGTTGTCGTTGGCGCGCTCGCGGCGGCTTGCCATCAGCGCGTAGTAGATCTTGCCGCTGCACAGCAGCAGGCGGCTGACGCTCGATCGATCGACGGTGACGCCCATTTCGGGCGCGCCCACGGTGGCCGGATCGTCGAGCACCGCGTGGAAGGCGCCGTCGGTGAGGTCGCGCAGCGACGACACCGCCGCCTTGTGACGCAGCAGGCTCTTCGGGCTCATGACGATGAGCGGCTTGCGGAAGTTGCGGTGCATCTGGCGGCGGAGCGCATGGAAGTACTGCGCCGGCGTGCTGAAGTTGCACACCTGGAGGTTGTTCTCGGCGCACAGCTGCAGATAGCGTTCGAGGCGCGCGCTCGAGTGCTCCGGCCCCTGCCCCTCGTAGCCGTGGGGCAGCAGCATGACGAGACCGCTCATGCGCTGCCACTTCGACTCGGAGCTGGCGATGAACTGGTCGATGATGACCTGGGCGCCGTTGCCGAAGTCGCCGAACTGCGCCTCCCACACCACGAGCTTGCGCGGGTCGGCGCAGCTGAAGCCGAACTCGAAGCCCAGCACCGCGGCCTCGGAAAGCATGCTGTCGGCGATCAGGAACGTCGCCTGGTCGGGCCGCATGTTGGCGAGCGGCACGAACGTGGCGTCGGTCTCGATGTCGTGCAGGACGGCGTGGCGATGGCTGAAGGTGCCGCGGCCCGTGTCCTGACCCGTCATGCGGACGGCCGTGCCCTCGACGAGCAGCGAGCCGATGGCCAGCGCCTCGGCGCAGCCCCAGTCGATCTGCCCGGTGTCGGACACCATCGCCGTGCGGGTCTCGAGGAGACGGATGACCTTCGGGTTCGGCGTGAAGCCCTCGGGCACACGCCCGAAACCCCGCGCGATCTCCTCGAGCGTCTCGCGCGGCACGCGCGTGTCGGCGTTCCAGTCGTCACCGGCCCAGCCGAGGCCTTTCCACAGCCCGCCGAAGGCGAACACCTGCTGGCGGGGCATGAAGTCGCGCGCGTAGCTCTGCGCGTCGCTCAGCAGCTCGCGGAACTCGCTGGCGCGGCGGTCGGCCTCGTCGGCGGTGACGACGGCGTCGGCGACCAGGCGATCGCGGTACACGGTGAGCGGGGTCGGGTGCTGCGCGATCTTCTTGTACATCACCGGCTGCGTGAAGGTGGGGTCGTCGAGCTCGTTGTGGCCGTGCCGGCGGTAGCACACGAGGTGGATGATGACGTCCTTCTTGAACTGCTGCCGGAAGCCGATCGCGAGCCGCGCCGCCTGCACCGCCGCCTCGGGGTCGTCGCCGTTCACGTGGAACACCGGCGCCTGGATGACCTTGGCGACGTCGCTCGGATACGGCGTGAAGCGGTACGACTCGGGCGATGTCGTGAAACCGATCTGGTTGTTGACGATGATGTGGATGGTGCCGCCGGTGCGGTACGCCTCGAGCTCCGACAGCCAGAGCGTCTCGGCCACGATGCCCTGCCCCGTGAACGCGGCGTCGCCGTGCATGAGGATCGGCACGACGCGGCTGCGCGCGGTGTCGCCGAGGTGGTTCTGCTTGGCGCGCACCATGCCCTCGATGACGGGATTCACCGCCTCGAGGTGGCTCGGGTTCGGGCTGAGCGAAAGGTGCACCTTCTGGCCGCCGCGCGTGGTGTGATCGCGCGAGTAGCCGAGGTGGTACTTCACGTCGCCGTCGCCGGTGATCTCCTTCGAGAGCAGGCTGCCCTCGAACTCGGAGAGGATCATCTCGTACGGCTTGCGCAGCACGTTGGCGAGGACGTTGAGGCGTCCCCGGTGCGGCATGCCGAAGACCATCTCCTGCGCGCCGAGCGCTCCGCCCTCCTCGATGAGCGCATCGAGGATCGGCACCAGCGCCTCGCCGCCTTCGAGCGAGAAGCGCTTCGCGGTGGGGTAGCGGATCTGCAGGAACTGCTCGAAGCCCTCCGCCCAGATGACCGTGTCGAGGAGATGGATGCGATCGTCCGCCGTGAGCGCGGGACGATTCTGCGTCGGCTCCATCCGCTCCTGCAGCCACGAGCGCTGCGCGCGATCGGGGATGTGCAGGTACTCGACGCCGATGCTGCCGCAGTAGGTGGCCTTGAGCTGTGCCACGAGCTCACCGAGCTTGCACGTGGTGCAGCCGAGGAAGCTGCCCGACTCGACGACGCGGTCGAGATCGGCTTCGGTGAAGCCGAATTCGGATGGCGACAGCAGCGGGTGCGGCGGCGGCTTCGGGGCGAGCGGATTCAGATACGCCTGCAGATGGCCGAGCTCGCGATAGGAGTGCACGAGGTCGTAGACCCCGAGCACCGGCGCCACCTCGTCGACGACGCGCTCGGCGTGTGCCGCCGAGGCCCCGTTCGCGAGCGCCGCCGTCGTGCCGTTGCCACCCCCGTCGAGCGCCAGCTCGAAGCCGGCGAAGAATACGGTCCAACTCTCGTCGACGGACGACGGATCCGCCTTCCAGCGCCGGTACTGCTCTTCGACGTAGTCCTTGTTCGCGAGCGCGAGCCCCTCGATGCCGTTCATGCTGTGCGTTCCCTTTTACCGGGCAATGGTGGCGTTGGCCACCCGTGGGCGGCTCATTCGAACGACTGTTTCACGAGCCGGCGCCGATGGACGCCTGCGGCCGCGAGACACGTCTCGAGCGCCTCTTCCGCGGTCTCGCCCTCGCCCATCGGACGAAACCCTCCTGGATCGACGCGATCGGTCGCGACCGCGAAGAAGGGACGCGTGGAGGCCCCCTTCAGGACCCGGAGCACCTGCACGTCGTAGCAGATCGGGGCGGTGGCTCCGAAATCGAGCACCACCTGGCACGACGCCACCACGGCGGCGGCCTCGGTCATGTGCTCGGTGAACCGTATCCGGCTCCAGTCGAACGACGACATGAGATGCACATTCATCCACGCGAGGACGGGCGCGGCAACCCACCCTCGGGGGCCATGTGCACGATGACCTCGCGTTGCGGGAACGGAATGGCGATGCCGGCGGCCTCGAGCCCACGGTACACGGCCAGGGCGAGGTCGCTGCGCGTCACGATCCAGTCCTCGAAGCGCCCGTCCGTCCGCGCCGTCCAGGCGCGGAGCTCGAAGTTGAGCGCGCTGTCACCGAAGCCCAGGAACAGCGCCTGTGGCGACGGGTCGGGAAGCACGCCCTCCTGCCCCCGCGCGACGTCGAGCAGGATCTCGACGACGCGCCCGGGATCGGTGCCGTACTCGACGCCGACCGGCAGCTCGATGCGGCGCATCCGGTCCGACAGCGTCCAGTTGGTGACGCGATCGGAGATGAGGTTGCCGTTCGGTACGATCACCTCGGCACCTTCCCACGTCCGCACCGTGCTCGAGCGGATGCCGATGCGATGCACCTCACCCAGGAGATCGCCGATCTGCACCGTCTCACCCACCTGGATGGGACGCTCGATCAGGAGGATCAGCCCCGAGACGAAGTTGTTGACGATGTTCTGCAGGCCGAAGCCGATGCCGACGCCGAACGCACCGGCGAGGAGCGTGACCCGGTTCAGGTCGAGCCCGAGGGCCGCCAGGCCGAGGAAGAAGCCGACCAGCAGGATGAAGTAGTGCACCAGGCTCGACAGCGCCGCCGGCAGACCGCGCGCGAGCCGGAGCCGCGTGAAGACGTCCTCCTGCAGGATGAAGCGGATCACCGCCGACACCGCGAACGCGATCCACACCGTGACCGCGAACGCGAGGACGTCGCCCAGCGACAGGCTGAGCTCGCCCCGCGTGAAGCGCGCGCCCAGCACCGCGCTGCCGGCGTCGACGACGGTGTCCCAGACCGCCAGCGCGGCGAGCACGCTGATGGTCCAGGCGGCGAGCGCGATCAGTCGGAGGAGGCGATGCACGCGACGCTCGATGGTCAGGCGGTGCTCCTGCACGATGCGCAGCAGGCGCAGCGGGCGCACGCGCAGCGCATAGCCGACCAGCGCTTCCGTCACGCGGACCGCGACCACCAGCACCGCCGCGACGTAGCTGCTGCCGAGTACGGCGATCTCGAGCACGCGTGCGAAACGCATGAAGCCGAGGGCGCCGGCGATGACGGCCGCCGCGACGACGATCTGGAGGATGCCGGCCAGCTGCGCCGCCACCTGCACGCGACGCGTGTGCACCGCCGTGCTGGCGGCACGGTGCATCCCGCGCCGCAGCCACGCCAGCGCCAGCAGCACCGCGGTCATCTCGAGGAGGAACAGCACCTGCTCGAGACTCGGCACGGGAAAGAGCAGGCCCCGAACGCGATCGAAGACGAAGAAGCCGCCCAGCGCCACGATGCCGCGGCCGAGCCACGGATCCACCAGCGCGATGAGGAGCCGCGCGACGGGCACCAGCGCCACGATGCCGAGCAGCTCGCGCAGCAACCGCTGCTCGATCGGAACGACGGTGTCGTAGAGGAGCAGCACGACGAACAGCGCACACGCGAACGGGAACTCCAGAGGCCGCAGGGTCGGTGCCAGCGAATCGTCGAGCGCGATCCACCGGCGCGCGGTGGTGCGCATGCGCGACAGGGCGAGGAACAGCCCGATCAGCGCGACGAGCTGGCCGATCAGCCGGAGGCCGTGCTCGTCGACGTGCTCGCCGACCATGCCCACCTCGACCCCGAGCACCTGCGCGACGCGTTCACCGACCGCCGCCCAGCTCGTGGTGACGAGGCTCTCCTCCCAGACCGGCCGCCGGTCACGCACGAACAAACGACCCACGACCGCCTTGCGCGCCTGGCCGATGCGCGCCAGCGCCTCGTCGCAGCGACCGCGCTCCTGCGTGATGCGGTCGAGCAGGACCAGGGCGCGGTCGCGCGACGCGGCGACGCGGTCGCGCACCGCCGCGATCTCGTCCAGCGTGGCGGAAACCCGTTGCATCACCGGCGGCGGCACGTCGCCGGTCTGCGCCGCCTGTTGCGTCACCAACCATGTCGCGCGCGCACCCTCGAGCTTGCGCAGCTCCGCTTCGAGATCCTTCGCGCGGCTGGTGACGACCTCGATCCACTCGTCGGCGCGATTGCGCAGCGCGAGCCAGGGCTCGAGCATGGTGTCGAGCGTCGCCAGCGACGGACCGGCGTCGAGCGTGCGTACGGTATCGGCGAGACGTCCGCGCACGTGCTGATGGAGCAGCGGCGCGCGCCGCTCGATCTCCGTCACCTCCGGCGGCGGCGCCGCACCGATCTGCACGGTGCGCAGCAGGCTGGTCGCCTCCTCCGCCCGCGCCGGAATGTCCGGCACGGCGATCGCGTCGGGCGCCTTCGGCTCTTCGGGCGCCGCTGCCGCGATGGTCGTCGACGTCGTCGCGACCGGCGCCGGCGGCTCCTGCGCCCACCCCACCCCGGCGCCCGACAACACGCCCACCACGACCCACCACACCCACATCCCGCCACCCTGGTAGCAGAACCCAACCCGATTTGCCCCCGGCCCCCAAACCCCTTCCCCCGGCAGGAGACGAGGATGGGTGGAATGGACGCACGGTCACGTCCCGCGCGGCGCCCTGGCGACAGCGCCGGCCTTGCTGTCGTAAACGTAGAG
>CAYOIZ010000121.1:0-5124 GCA_964404165.1 uncultured Binatia bacterium (SeqCode)
TGCGGTCCGCGCGGCGTTCGCTCGGCACCCCACAACCCCTTGCCCCTCCACGCTCACTCACGACGCGCTCCTTCGCAGGCCCCTCGCGCCGCACCCCGACCCCGCTACGAGTGCGCTCGGCACGTCGACGACGAACGGCGGAATCCGTCCGGGGGCGACGCCTTCTGGGGGTGTCAGATGTCCAGGTCGGCGACGACGGCGAAGTGATCGCTCGGGTAGATCGTGGGGTCGTGCGCGGGGGGCTCGTTCGCTGCGACGTGCGCGCCCACCACGCGCGCCGGGCCACGCACCCAGATGTAGTCGAGGCAGCCGCGGTCGCCGTCGAGGTCCATCGTCTCGGCCTGGATGCCCGACGGCCACGTGATCGCTGGCTCGTCGCCGTGCACCGTGTGGTGCGCGGAACGGAAGCCGGCCTCGCGCATCACGGCGCACGACGCCTCGACCGGCAGCGCGTTGAAGTCGCCGACCACGACCGCGGTGTCACCGGGCTGCGCGGCCGCCATGAAGTCGCAGAGGACCTTCGCTTGTTCGACCCGCACGGCTACGTCGTCGGCGACGTGGTGGAGATGGGTGTTGGCGAACCAGAGCGTGCGACCACCGGGCAGCTCGATGCGCACGCGGTGCGCGACGCGCCAGAGCTCGAGGCCCCGCGTCTCGTGGGCGGTCGGCGTGCCGGCGCCGACCAGGATGGCGTTGCCGAACCCGGGACGGGTCTCGCCGGCGAACGTCTCGTACCGGCGCTCCGGGACGGCACTCGCGAGCAGCGCGTCCTGCCGCTCGTCCTCGAAATCGACCTCCTGCAGACCGGCGACGTCGGGCGCGATCTGGCGAAACGCCTCGACGAGCAGCGGCCGCCGCTCCGGCCAGCGGTCGAAGATGCTGCGGATGTTGAAGGTCGCGATGCGCACACGCATGTGCGCCAGCCTAGCACGACGGCTGTCGTTTCCCGCGTGACAGCCGTCGGCCGGGGTTGGTATCTGGTGCGACATGATGCGGAAGCCCCTCCCCCCCGTGGCCATCGAGGGCCTGCTCGAGCGGCCCGGGCTGGTCCGCGAGCTCGTCGAGCGCCACGCGCCCTACTGGCCGGTGCAGCGCTACTTCGCGAGCCCGGAGGAGATGAAGGCGCTCAGCGACACCACCGACCGCGGCCCGGGCCTGGTCGTCGGGCCGGTGTTCCGCGGCAACTGGGCGTACGACACGCCGCTCGTCGAGGGCGTCGAGCCCATCCTCGCCAATCCGAAGCTGGCGGAGGCGGCGCGCACCGTCTTCGGCGCCGGCATCGTGCGGCCGCAGATCGTCTACGTGAACCTGACGCTGCCCATGCCGTGCGGCGACGCCGGTCACACCGACGTGCCGGCGTTCCGCGGCGTCGATCGCACGAAGTTCCCGATCTGGCTGCTGGTGACGATGGGACGCTCCGGGCTCTTCGAGCGCTGGCGCGTGCGCATCGCCACCGCCGTCGCCTGGTTCTACGCCGGCGAGGGCGGCGCCCTCACCTACTGGCCCGACGGCCCCGACGAATCGCCGAAGACGTGCGCCCCGCGCACCAACACCGCGCTGGTCGGCGACAACGACGTCATGTTCCATCGCGTCGAGTCGGTCGGCGGCGCCGACGACGGCATGGTGCGCGGCCTGACGCTCGATTCCGAGCTGGCGTTCGCCGGCGACGGTCAGTGGGAGGTCCGCGACGCTGGGGTCGTGCTCGTGCGCGAGCCCGAGGGCCGCGTGCGCATCAGCCTGTCGTGGAAGGCCATGGTGTTCGACGACGTCGCCGACGCCGCACGCTTCGACGAGCACACCGACGACCTCGACTTCCCGCGGGCGCTCGACATCCTCCAGGCCGACATGGCCGCGCGCGGCACGCCCATCACCATCCCGTCCGACCCACTGCACGATCCGGCGCTGGTGCGCACGCTGTCGCGCGCCTACCACCAGGCGCCGACGATGTACTCCTGGGGTCGCGTTCAGTAGGACGCGACGAGGTCGCGGTAGCTCACCAGCTCGACGCCGGCGGCGTCGAGCGCGGCCCGCACGCGTGGGCTCGTGAGTCCGGCGACCTCGCCCTCGTGGTCGTAGCCCGCCTGCCACTGCGCCATCGACGGCGGCTGGCGTTCGGCGGGATGGCAGTACACCTCGCTCGTACCCGGCGGCAGCGACGACACCAGGTCGAGGAGATACGCCTCGTCGACGTGTCCGGTCTGGTGCATGCCGTAGACGCGCTCGCTGGTGACGATGCCGGCGGCCGCGAGTCGCGGCGCGGCGAACGCCGACAGCAGCTGGAAGACGCGGTTCTCCATGATCTTCCGCGGCGCGTGGCGTCGATCCCAGCGCAGCGCAGCGCCGAGGCTCTCACGCGAGAGGCGGACCGCGCGGATGCCGAAGCGTGGCGCCAGCTGGATCAGGATCGGCACCACCATCGGATGCAGGTGCATGTTGCAGTGGCCGTCGACGTGCGCCAGCTCGAGCCCCGTGGCGGAGAACGCCTCGAGCTGCGCCGATATCTCGCGCACGAGCTGACGCCGCCCGTCGGTGGTGCACCAGGCCAGCGCGTAGCGCATGCCGTTCATCACCGGATCGTCGCGGAACGTGCCCTGCGCGTTCACCAGCGCGGGGATCTCCGACGGCGGCGACGCGGGCCGCGCCTGCGCCAGCACGAGGTGCAGGCCCACCGCGAGGCGCGGGTTCGCCTTCGCGAGCTGGACGGCGTGCTCGACGGCATCGCCCGTCACCATCAGGCTGGCGCTGGTCAGGATGCCACAGCGGTGCGCGCGCACGATGCCGTCGTTCACCTCGCGCGCGGCGCCGAAGTCGTCGCCGCTCACCACCAGACGCCGCACGCTCACTGCAGGCCGTCGATCTGGGGCAGCGGACCACGCTGGCGCAGGTCGCGCACGGTGATGGTGAGGTCGTCGAGGCGCTCGGCGAGCGACTCGGGGCCGTCGAGATGCAGCAGCAGGCCCTCCTGCGCACGGTCGCGCAGCCAGGCGGCCAGCACCGTGCTGGCGTCGACGTCGGCACGCTCGAGCGGCGCGTCCTGGTAGCGGCTCCAGCGTTCGCGCACGACGCGGACGGCCGCGAGCAGATCGGCCGCGGCCTCGACACGCGACTCGAGCGCCAGCCGTCCGCCCAGCACCGCATAGAGCTGCGCCGCGGCGCGGTCGGCCGTCGGCAGCAGGACGACGAAGTTCTGGCGCGCCACCACACACGCCAGCCGGCGGTGGCGGCGGCGCAGATCGTCGAGCACCTCGAGCTCGCGCGCCGCGAGCTGCTCGCGCACGGCGTCGTCGCCGTGCAGGAAGGCGACGAGGGCGTCGACGCGACCGCGGTAGGCCGCCTCGTCCTCGCGCGCCGCACACGGCGCGCCGCAGGCCCCCGAGTCGCCGAGATGGCACGGCACGACGTCGGGCGACGGGGCCAGCTTCGGCGCACACGTCCGCAGCCGGAAGACGCGGGCGAGCGTCGTCTTCGCCCGCTCCGCGGTGTCGACGTTCGGGAACGGCCCGACGTAGACGGCGCGATCCGCACCGAGGCGCTGCGTCACCGACAGGCGCGGGAAGGGGCTCCGCAGGCCGAGCTTCAGGAAGCCGACGCGCGGCAGCTGGCGGCGGGCGCGGTTGTACTGCGGCCGCAGGTCGTGGATGTGCCGCATCTCGAGCAGGGCCGCGCCCAGCTCCGAGCCCGTCTCCGTGACGCGCACGTCGTACGTCTGCCGGATCATCTCGAG
Source organism: uncultured Binatia bacterium (SeqCode) (assembly GCA_964404165.1). Classification (GTDB taxonomy): domain Bacteria; phylum Desulfobacterota; class Binatia; order DP-6; family DP-6; genus DASYLJ01. Next base: position 3,725 of record CAYOIZ010000121.1, read on the forward strand.
GCTGCGATTCGAGTGCCCGAGCGACTGCACGAACCAGCTGCCGACGCGGTCGCGCAGCCGCACGGCCTTGCCGACGTAGAGCAGCCGGCCGTCCTCGCCGAGCAGGTGGTACACGCCGGGCGTGGACGGCAGCGCGTCCAGCACCTCGCGCGGCACGTGCACCTCGAAGGGCCGGCCGTCGGCCGCCTGGCGCTGGAACTCGAGCAGCTCGTCGATCCGCGTGATGCCGCGCTCGGCCAGACGCTCGAGGAAGACGCACAGCACCTCGGCCGTGATGCGCGCGTCGCCGAGCCCACGGTGCCGATCGAAGCACGAGATGCCGAGCGCCGCCGCCACCGAGTCGAGCGAGCGACGCCGCAGCTCGGGCATGAGCCGTCGCGTGAGATGGATGGTGCACAGGACCGGCAGATCGATGGTGCGTCCGCAGAGGAACGCCGAGGCGGCGTTGAGATGCCCCATGTCGAAGCCGGCGTTGTGCGCCACGAGCACCGAGTCGCCCGCGAACTCGAGGAAGCGCGGCAGCACGTCGGCGATCGGCGGCGCGTCGGCGACCATTTCGTTGGTGATGCCGGTGAGCCCGACGACGAACGGCGGAATGAGGCCGCGCGGCGCCACCAGCGTCGTGAAGGTGTCGGTGAGCCGGCCGTCGACGACGCGGACGGCGCCGATTTCGATGATGCCGTGCGGACCCGGCGCGCCACCCGTGGTCTCGAGGTCGACGACGACGAACGACTGCCCGCGCAGCGACCGCCCGTTCAGCTCGTGCGCACGCACCGTCCAGCGACCGTCGTCGGCGCGCACGAAGCGCGGGTCCGACGAGAGCAGCGTTGCGACGAACCGATCGGCGAAGGCGGCGTCGGACGGCGGCGCCATGAAGACGAGGCCCAGGAGCTCGGCGGGCGAGGCACCGCCCGGATGCGCGATCAGGTGCTCGTACAGTCGTTGGCGCACGCCTCAGAAGGAGAAGAAGCCTTTGCGCTTCACCGGGGCCCCCGGCACGTGATCGCGCTGCGCGATCGTCACGAGCCGCTCCTCGAACGCCGCCAGCTCGCGTCGCTGGCGCTCCTCGAACTGCTCGAGCTCGCGCTGGCGCTTCTCGTGCAGCCGCGAGAACGCCGTGCTCCACTGGGTGTGGAACTGCTCCACCGCGTCGCGCACCGCGCTCACCATGCTGAGCGTGGGCACCAACGAGGCCATGCAGTGCGGGCAGCGGAAGACGGTGCCGGCCCGGTACGACAGATAGGGCACCGTGTAGCCCCCCTCGCAGCGGAAGCACCGGATCGGCACCTCCCACTCCTCGAGCGACGGAATCGCGAGCCCCGTGTCCTCGGGCTCGGCGGCCGCCACCGGGGCTGCGGCGGGTGCGGGCTTCGGTGCAGGCGCGGGCGCGGCCGCTGCCG
>CAYOIZ010000122.1:0-3893 GCA_964404165.1 uncultured Binatia bacterium (SeqCode)
CCCGGTCCGGGGCCACGTCGGTGAAGCGGACGACGCGGACGTGCATGGCAACTCCTCTCGGGTGTCCCGCCGACCATACAGAACCGGGACACTACGTCTCTTACGAACGGCGTAATTCGTTCCCGCCGTAGGGGTTGGGCGCACATGACTGCCACCTGCCGTGCCCTCACGGCGCTGCTCGCCGTCGCCTTCCTGGCGACCGCGGCGGCCGCCCCCGCCAACGCCGCGAGCTTCTCGTTCGCCCCGTTGCAACGGAGTATCACCGCACAGAAGAAGACGCTCGGAACCGCCGCGTCGCGGGAACTGGCGCGGCGCGTCACCGCAGCCCGCCGTGCGCAATCGCAGGGCCGCACGTGCGCGGCCGTCAAGGGCCTCGGCGGCATCGTCACCGCCACCAAGCGCCTGAAGGGCGCCAAGCGCAAGGCCGCCGGCGCCGAGGTGGCCGCCCGTGCCCGCTCGCTTCAGCGGACGCTGTTCCTCCGCCAGGCCAAGCGCGGCACGAGCTGCGGCCTGCCCAAGCCGAAGGTCCGCGTCAGCCAGGACGTCGATCCGACAAAGGTGCCTGTTCCCAAGGCGGCCGACGGCAAGCCCCGCACGCTCAGCGCGATCGAAGGCGGCGGCGTGCACACCGACTTCGTCGCCGATGAGCTCGTGATCATCAGCAGCAGCAAGGCGAAGGTCGAGCAGTTCGTCGCCCGCTGGAAGGGCAAGGTCCTCGCCCACGAGGGCGACCGCTGGCTCGTGCGCATCGACCCGTCCGCCGCGGACCCCGACGATCTGCCCGACGACCTGCGCCGGCTCGACCCGCTCAGCCGCGGCACGCTCGCGTTCTCCGACACGAAGGCGCTGAAGCTCCTCACCGTCTCCGCCGACGCGGTCGCGCACGGCCTGGATGCGGTCCCCAACGCGCTGGTTACTGGCAACGCCGTCGAGGACGGCGGCACCTTCGAGGCCGCTTCGGGCCCGAGCGGGTGGAGCTCCGACGGCTTCGCCCCCTGGTACAACGCGGCCGGGAGCACGATCGGCACCGGTGACGCGTGGCGCACGCTGAAGATCGCCGGCAAGGACACCAACCGCGTGAAGGTCGCGGTCGTCGACGGCGGCTTCTTCACCACGAACGCGTCCGGCGACCTCGGCTCGCCCACCGGCGACTGGGGCACCTCGAACAACCTGTCGTGCGGCCCGAGCAACCCGTGCCCATTCCACGGCACGAACGTCGCCTCGACGCTCGGCAGCATCGTCGACAACGGTGCGGGCGTCGCGGGCTCGGGCGGCCAGGTCGCCGACATCGACGCCGTCTCGCTCGACGGCAGCTTCTCGTGGGACATCATCGACGGCATCTACGAGGGCTTCGAGCGCGGCGCGAAGGTCATCAACATGAGCAACGGGATGACCATCCCCGCCGTCGGCTGGTTCATCGGTGTCGCCATCGAAGACGCCACCCAGACCGCCCGCGAGCACGGCGCGCTCGTCGTCGCCTCCGCCGGCAACAACAACACGGACGTCGACGCCGAGGACTGCTTCATCGCCTGCTGGGAGGAGAACTGGATCGCCCCGTGCGAGAACGACGCGGTCCTGTGCGTCGGCGGCATCGACAGCACCCTCAAGCGCAACCCGAAGTCCAATTACGGCTACGAATGGACCGGGAACGCCAAGACGTCGGACGTCGACATCTTCGCGCCGTGGACGACCTGGGTGACCGGCGACCCGGGTATCGCCGGCGTCCACCAAGTCGGCGGCACGAGTTTCTCCTCGCCATTCGTGGCGGGGGTCGCGGCGATGATGCTCGCGGCCAACTCGTCGCTGACGCCCAAGCAGCTCGAACAGGGGCTGCGTGACACGGCGTGGAGCGCATCCGACGCGCAGGTCTCGCGGATCGTCGACGCCGACGACGCCGTGCGCTGGGCCTTCCAGGGCAAGCACATCGGCCCGCTCGTGCGGATCACCTCGTCGTCGCAGGGCGTGATGTACGGCGGCTTCAACCAGAAGACGTTCACCGCCGAGGCGCTGACGGTGAACAACGACCCGGCCTGCTGCACGTTCACGTGGAGTTCGGACGTCGACGGGCCGATGGGCGGCGGCGCGAAGCTCGACTACACGTTCGGCACGCCGGGCGAGCGCAAGGTGACCGTGACGGCGAAGGACGGCCAGGGCGGCGTCTCGACGGCGTCGACCACCATCGTCGCGACGAACAGCGGCCCGTCGCTGAACGTCAGCAAGCCGGCGGCGGGCGCGCAGCTGTACCGGACGCAGACCTACAAGTTCGAGGCGAGCACGAGCGACCTCAACGAGCCGGCGGGCGTGGACTGCGCGAACGTGACGTGGACGGTGAAGAAGACCGGCAGCGCCGACCAGACGGCGACGGGCTGCCAGCCCGCGTTCTCGTTCACGACGAACGGGCCACGCACGCTGGAGGTGTCGGCGACCGACGCCGTCGGCGCGAAGACGACGCTCAGCCGGCCGTTCACCGTGGTCGACCCGCCGCTGAACGCACCGCCCCTGGTGGCGATCGTCTCGCCCGACGACAACGCGTTCCTGTCGCCCGGCACGACGTACACGCTGAAGGCCACCGCCGTCGACCCCGACAACGCGGGACCTGTGACAGGCACGTGGTCGGTGAAGATCGGCAGCGCCGCCCCGGTCGCGATCGGGCCGGGGAACACGCGGTCCTGGAAGCCGGGCGACACCGTGTCGCCGGTCTGCGGCAACCAGAGCATCAAGCTGATCTTCAGCGCCACGGACGGCGACGGGACGTCCACGGACGAGATCAGCGCGAGCGTCGGGTTCGGCCCCTGCTGAGGTGACGCTGACGGGCGGGGGAGGCGCGGGTCGCGCCTCCCCCGCCCGCGCCGCTCAGTCGGGGATCGCGATGGCGATGAGCTGGGGCAAACTGCCCCCTTGGCCACCGTCCAGTTCCAACATGTCAAGCGGCCGAGTATCTGCACCAGCGCTCGGCGGCGCCACCGCGGCAGGTGCGAAGCGGAGCACGTGGGTACCCGCAGGAATCCCCTCAACAAGCGCCCGCAGCGGCTGAGCCGGCAGCAGTCGTGTCTGGTTCTTCTCCACGTAGATCGAGCGGGCAGTCCCACTCACCCGCTTGCCGTCGACGTAGAGCGAGAGCTCTTGTCGACAATCCCGAGCGTCACCAGGGACTCCCGCCTCGAAGGGGCAGTGTGCTCGGACCGCTGCGAAGACGACGCTGACGTCGAGCTTTCCCGACGTCTTCGTGGTAATGGTCACCGATGCCAATGCGTCCCCCGGCGCGTCGGCGTCTTGCTCGAGGTGGCCCGGACGGCTGGAGACCGCAGGCCCGATGGCCGGCCCCGGCGGCCCGGCCGGGCCCGTCTGCCCGCCGGCCCCAGGAGTGCCTGGCTGACCCGCGACCCCCGCGGTTCCGGGTTCTCCCCTGGGCCCCTGCGCCCCGGGCGCCCCCGCGGCCCCCATGAGACCGGGCGGGCCGTCCGCACCAGCCGAACCGGCGGGTCCTCGCTCACCGGGCTGCCCTGACTGTGCGCTGACCGTCCCGGACGACTTCAGACCAGCAAGCGTCTGACGCGACAGGTCAGCCGCCGTCAGCGACCGGTTCTTGATGTCGGCACCGGTGAGCGACTCGTTCTTGACATCGCGGCCGGTCAGCAACACCCCCGCAGTAGCAGTACCCCCAAGCGCGATCACAAGCGCCACGGTCGCGATGACGTTGGCGTACGACAGCCGCTCTACCAACTTCCGGATGGTCAGCATGCCATGACGCTAACGCGTTTCGGTCTCTCATGCCCGCCAACTCTCAGCCCCCTAGCCTCTGGGTATCGCAACATCTGCCGCTCCGCTCACCCAGCGTCAGATCCTCGCCGCCTTCGTCGCGATCATGCTGACGATCCTCCTGGCGGCGCTCG
>CAYOIZ010000123.1:0-3769 GCA_964404165.1 uncultured Binatia bacterium (SeqCode)
GCCGCCTAACGGCCTGACGATGAGCGGCCGGCGAAGCCGGTCCGCTCCATCGGCGGGTTAGGCGGCAACTCGAATCACCTCACCCGGTCGCACCCGTGCGAGCGCGGCGAGGGCTCCCGGCACTAGAGGTCGGAGGTCTTCGAGCGCGTTGCTCTGGGAAACGAGCACCACTACGCCGATCGTCGAACGAGACAGGTTCTGTTGGAACTGGAGATTCTGGTCCGCAGTCATGAGGGCCGCGAATCCGCCCTCTGCCGCACGCCGTAAGAGCTCGCCGTTCTTGAGCCCGGCCCATCCCTCCTGCTGCACGGTGCGGACCTCGTGTGGCGTCAGCTCGCGGGCCAAGCGCCGCGGCAACTGCTCATCGAGCAGGACGCGCACCGGCGCTCACGGCCTCATGCGCCGCTTCAAGGGCGGCCACTGCTTGTTCGCGCGATACCGAGGGAAACTCATCGACAAACTCGTCGAGGTTGTGACCTCGCTCCAAGTAGTCGATCAGATTCCGAAAAGGCACACGGGTGCCAACAAACACAGGGATCCCCCCGAGGATATCGGGGTCGCTATGGATGATCGGGGCACGTGCGTCCATCGCTCACCTCGACAGTAGGTCTACCCCACGGTGGTCATGACGCCTAACGGCTCGGTTTAGCGGCGGCGCGCGAGCGCCGTCCGCTGCGACCGATGGTTAGCTGGCTACTCGACCTTCACGACCGCCGGCCGTTGCCACGTACCTTCGCCGACCGGGAGGATCGACGACGGATGGGCTTTGGGCCAGTAGAGGCGCATGACCGTGTAGATCGGGCCGTCTGGAGCCGGCAACGCCTCGAAGACATCCTCTTTGGCTTGCCCGGTATTGATTGTGGTCAACAGCGCGGCGGCAAGCAGGGAGTTCAACACCCTCCATTTCATTGTTCGGTTCACCTTTCGGTTACTTTGCTTGGTTACCTCGGTGGTGAAGCTGCTGGATAAAGCTGATCATGTGCGACGCAGTTGTCCCGGGCTGTTCCAAAGGCAGGAGATGGGCTGCGCCGGCCACGTTGACTAGCGTTGCCCGTTCGCCCAATTCCTTCTGAAGCTCCACGCCGTTTTCGGGAGGCGCGATTTGATCTTCCGCTCCCTGCAAAATCAAATACTGGGTTTGTCCCGGAGGTGCCCACCAAGCTTTGAGCGGAGTTGCTTCCGCCGCCGCTTGTTCGATCGGACCTGCGGCGGGAGAAAGAGAGGGCTTGAACAGCTTCCAGACTCGCGCGGCATCCGCCGGACTCGCCACCAGATAGGGCATGACGGCAAGAACGTCGGCTTCGCTGGAGGCCGGGTTAAAGATGATCCCCAACGCGCGGGCAGCCGGTGGCTTGGGCTGAATCTTACCCCCCGCAGCCAGCAGGATGACACTGCGTGTCAGTTCAGGATGAGACGCGGCCACCATTCGGGCCACGCGGTTGCCGAAGTCGTTTCCCGCCACGTGAACCGGTCCGAGTTTCAGGGCACCGATCACCCCGACGACATCATCCGCGAACGACTGTAACGTGACGCCTTCGCTCGGCCCCGTGCTCTTGCCCGAGCCTCGGAGGTTGATGGCGACGACCCGATAGCCAGCCTTGGCAAGTGCCTCCGCCAGACCATCAAGATAGCCCACGGTCAGCGTTCCACCGGGTAACAGGACGATCGTTTCACCTTTGCCCCGGCTAAAGTATTCGATGTTGGATTCCGCCACCTTCACGATGCCCTGCTGGCCTTGACCGGGCGCGGTCTGTGCGTGAGCCGTCGCTAGGGCAATCGCGGACACGAGCGCGGCGGCTAGCACGGAGTTCAATCCCATCCATTTCATTTGTCGGTTCTCCTTTCGATGACTGAATGAGTCAGTGGCCAGCTAACGCCTCGACCGCTCACACGCCCACACCTCAAACGGCCCCCGAACCGAATTCGCCGACGGGTCGCATCACTTGGGAGGAGCTACATCGGTTAGGTCTTGGAAGGTGAACAACTTGGCGTCGACGAACTGGCTCACGGCACTACCGCTATACGTCTTGCCGCCCGCCAGTTGCAGCTTCTTCACTGGGGCGCCCTGCTTCAGGTCCAGATCGTCGAGCCTCACCCAGAACGTCGCCGGCGTCATGGCCGAGTCGAAAATCACCACGCGGTTCGTGCTGTCGCTCACGGTCCGCCAGATGGTCGAGGAGACCCACGGCTGTTCGTCGAGGGAGAAACCCAGCGGCGTACCGACGCTGCGCATCAGCGACAGTACGGACATCGGGGCCTGGAACTTGAAGGTCTGTTGCGGAGTACCGCTGATGTATTTCGGCGATGCCTCGGCCGGGAGGGCGTCGAGCAGGTACGTCGTCCGGACGAAGCGGTCGGCGGCGCGGGAAGTGCCGGGCAGAGACTTCTCCAGACCGCCGGCTTCCTTCCAGTACTCCATGATCGCCAACTGCTTGTCGTAAGTGGGCGAGTTGGTCACGACTTTGTACTGCTTGCCGTGGTGGATGACGAGCTTGCCATCGACGTACTCGAACACGGCCGAGTCGCCGGTGGCGTCCGATATCACCAGGTGCATATTGGCAGGCCGGCCGGTTCCCAGCACCACTGTCTGTACGCGGAACTCCTCCTTCTGAAGATCAGCGACCGCCTCGGCGACGGTGGCGAAGTTATCGAGGACATACTGCGGCCAAGTGCTCAGCGAGATCACCTTGGCGCCTTCTGCCGGCTTACCGTAATTCGATTCGACAAGGGCGAGCTCGTTGACCACCAGCCCCTTCTCGTTCATCCCTTCGGCGGTGCCGATGTCGTAAGCCGTCACGACCAGACTGCCGTACTTCGATTCCCACGAGATCGTGTTCTTGCCACCTCTTCCGTCGCGCTTCATACCTCGCGGCAACACCCACATGTTGGACATCATGTCCTCGCCCCAGTCCATGGAGCGTCCGACGATGACAGTGCCATCCTTGGCAACGTAAAGCGCTCGCGTGCAGGCTTCGGTCGGTGCCAGACTTGCCGACACGAGGGTCGCCGCGACGAGAACTGCCAAGGGGTTACGGCAAAGGCTGTTCGTCGGCATATGTATCTCCTCTGGGTGAAACGCGATCAGGCCACACGCCCTTCCGCCTAACGACCTGGTGTTCAGCGGCGAACTGCTTCCCGAGCGAAGCGAGGAATGCAGGTCGACCGCTGCAACACCATGTCATCCAGCGATCGAGCGAACCTCACGAACAATGAACTCCGCACATGCGCGCTCGCGATCCTGGAAGTAGAGGGGCTCGCCCTGCGGATAATAGCCCACCTCGAATCGCTCTCGTGAGTTCTCCACGATGTACCACCCCGACACGCGCTTGTCTTTCGAGTACCCAATCCAGGCGTCGACCAGAGCCGGATGGTTGTGGAAGCCAGGCGGCGACGGCCTCCACCTTGATGGGCCGTCGGAGCATCCCGATAGCCAGACTCGTCCACGAGGCTCACGACCGACACGTCCCGTCGTGCCTTGAACCGCACAGGCATCTCACAAAGGTCGCCTACCAAGTTCATCGACTCTGCCTGTCTGGATAACGCACAGTAGACAGACCCACCTAGTCCCGCTCCCGACGCCACCCTTTGGGCCTATCACGCATCGGCAGGTTCCCGCTCACACCGCCCAACTCACCGTTCACTCTGACACTTCTCGCGTTCATCGACACCCCCTTCCGCACGTTGGGCTGCGCACCCTCGCGGCCTAGTTCCGGCGGCGCCGCGCCGACGACGGCATCCATCGGACTCACCACACCGAGCCCACCACGCT
>CAYOIZ010000124.1:0-3450 GCA_964404165.1 uncultured Binatia bacterium (SeqCode)
CACCTCGACGGAACCGCCGACCACGACGTCGTCGACGTCGACCTCGACGTCCACCTCGTCCACGGCTCCGACGACGACCTCGTCCTCCACGTCGACCACCTCGACGGAACCGCCGACCACGACGTCGTCCACGTCGACCAGCACGTCGACGTCGACGTCCACCTCGACCACGACGACCACGACGTCGTCCACGTCGACGACCTCGACCTCCACGTCCACCTCGTCCACGGCTCCGACGATCCCGAACCCGACGACCACCACCACGAGCAGCACGATTCCGGTGGCGATCTGCGGCAACAACGAGCTCGAGGACGGCGAGGAATGCGATCCGCCGGGGGCCGCGTGCCCGCCGGACGGCATCTGCATGGACGACTGCGTCTGCCTCTTCGGCGGCGGCTCCTGAGATCGACGGTGCCCCGCGCCTACGTGGGCGCGGGGCACCGTGCGTGACCTGGTCGCCCGGCTAGCATGCGGGACCGCCGGTCCAACCGATCGGCGAGGTAGCCTGCCGGCATCCCTCCGGGCTTGCTTGTCCATCTGCACACCGTGACCGCCATGCGCGATCGCGGCACGACTTCCGGGCGGCGAACTACGACCTTCGGCCGCTACGGGGTACCCACGGGGCACCAGAACCACCCCTGACGCGAGGCATGGGCCTTGCTCCATGTCGCGCAGCCATGACGCTACTCGCGCGCCTGCTCGCCGTCCTCCTCGTGTTCGCCACGCTCCCGGCTCGGGCGGCGATCCTTCCGGACGGGGGGCCGAACCCCACCTTCCTGCGCCGCGTCGGCGATCGGCTCTTCTTCGCCACCTACGCCGCCGAGGACGGCGGCTGGAAGCTCTGGACCAGCGACGGCACGACGCAGGGCACCGTGCTGCTGCGGGACGGGCTCGGCCTCGACGTCGAGCTCTACGCCACCGACGACCGCCTGGTGTTCTCCACACGCGGCGCGCTCTGGACCAGCGACGGCACCCCCGAGGGCACCGTCGTCGTGAAGGAGCTCCCCTTCTATCCGTACGGCATCAAGGCCGGCCTCGGTGGGGTGCTTTTCAGCAACGGCCGCGGCCAGCTCTGGAAGAGCGACCTCACCGCCGACGGCACGACGCTCGTCGCAGACATCACCCCGGGGTTCGTCTTCCACGACCTGACCCCCGCCGCCATCACGAGCGTGGGCGGCATGGCCTTCTTCCGCGCCATCGATCAGGCCGTGGGCAACGAGCTCTGGATCACCGACGGGACATCGGACGGCACCACGCCGTTCGACCTGCAACCCTTCGGCGGCTCCAACCCCGGCGAGATGTTGAACGCCGACGGCACGCTCTACTTCAGCGCCAACGGTGGCAACACCGGATACGAGCTGTGGCGGAGCGACGGCACCGTCCCCGGCACCGTGCTCGTGAAGGACATCGCCGCCGGCGGCGACGCCTGGCCCATGCACCTCCGCCGTGTGGACGGCGTCCTCTACTTCAGCGCCGACGACGGCACCGGCCCCGAGCTGTGGCGCAGCGACGGCACGTCGGACGGAACCGTCCCGGTCGTCGATCTCAACCCGAACGGCGGCTCCTATCCGAACGGGCTGCTCGACGTCGGCGGCACGCTCTTCTTCCGCGCCGACGACGGCGCCTCCGGCACCGAGCTGTGGCGCACGAACGGCACGGCCGGAACCACCGCACGGGTGGCCGACGTCAATCCCTTCGGGGGCTCCAATCCCGCCAACCTGCGCAACCTGCGCGGCCGCGTCGCCTTCACCGCCGACGACGGCACGCATGGCGAGGAGTTGTGGCTCCACGACGACGGCACCGGCACCACGACCATGGTCGCCGATCTGAACCCCAACGGCGGCTCCTATCCCCACGACGTCCTGCGGATCGACGATCGCCTCTTCTTCGCCGCCGACGACGGCACCAACGGCACGCAGCTCTGGGTGCTCGACTGCGGTCGCAGCGGCACGACGTGCACCACCACCATGCTCCCCCTGCCCGCCCCCGCGCGCTCGCCGCACGGCGTGCCCTACCTCGTACGCGACGTCTTCCCCGGTCCCGGCGACGCGGAGCCGTACGATCTCACCAGCTCCGGCGGACACCTCTTCTTCCGCGCCGAGCATCCCGACTTCGGCAGCGAGCTCTGGATCAGCGACGGCACCGAGGACGGCACCCGGCTCGTGCGCGACATCAGCCCCGGCGTCACGGACGCCTTCCCGTACTACCTGACCGACGTCGCCGGGACGCTGTTCTTCGCGGCGTACACCGCCGACACCGGCTACGAGCTCTGGGCCAGCGACGGCACCGAGAACGGCACGCATCTCGTGCGCGACATCAACCCGGGATGGGAGGGCTCGAATCTTTCGGAGCTCACCGCCATCGGGGATCGCCTCTACTTCCAGGCCTACCGGCCGGACGTCGGCCAGGAGGCGTGGGTGAGCGACGGCACCGAGGCGGGCACGGTTCCGCTGGATCTCGTGCCAGGCGACCGCGGTTCGATGGCCCGCGACTTCACCCGGATCGGCAGCCGGCTCTTCTTCGTCGGCGACGGCGACTACTCGGCCACGCGCTCGACCACCAAGCTCTGGGCCAGCGACGGCACCGTCGAGGGCAGCGTCCAGCTCCTCGACTTCCGACCGTTCCCGCCGGCACCGGACCTGCTCACGGTCGTCGGCGACGCGCTCTACTTCCGTGCCCACGGCGGCGAGCTGTGGCGCCTGGCCGGCGACCTGAGCCAGGTCGGCACCGTGCTTCCGAACGGCCGCCCCGAGGAGCTGGTCGCCGTCGGCGACGCGCTCTTCTTCACGCGACGGACGAATGCCCTCGGGCGCGAGCTGTGGATCGACGACGGCAAGGTCGCCGCGCGGCTCGTGAAGGACATCAACCCCGGTCCCGCCGACGGCATGCCCGGGCGGCTCACCAACGTCGGCGGCGTGCTCATGTTCTGGGCCACCGACGGTCAGTCGGGCTTCGAGCTGTGGCGCAGCGACGGCACCGAGGACGGCACCGTCATGGTGCGCGACATCGACCCCACCGACGTCACCGTGCCCTCGTTCTTCGAGGCGATCGGCAACGTCCTGTTCTTCAGCGGGCAGACCCCGAGCTTCGGCTACGAGCTCTGGCGCAGCGACGGCACCACCGCCGGCACCGCCATCGTGCGCAACATCAATCCCATCGCCAGCAGCTACCCCGAGTCGCTCGCCGAGGTCGGCGGCACGCTCTTCTTCTACGCGGAGGACGGGCGCACCGGGGAGGAGCTGTGGGCCGTGACCCCTTGCGGCGACGGCGTACGGAACCCGGGCGAGTCCTGCGACGACGGCAACGCCGACGACGGCGACGGCTGCAACGCCATGTGCCACCTCGAGCCGATCGCGACGACGAGCAGCAGCGCGAGGACCACCAGCAGCACCCGGACCACGCCGCAGGCCAGCAGCGGCACCACCCCCGCGGAGGCCACCATCGCGGGGG
>CAYOIZ010000125.1:0-3292 GCA_964404165.1 uncultured Binatia bacterium (SeqCode)
CGGTAGATCCTGTTGGTCCGGTTTGTCCGGTGGCACCTGTTGATCCGGTCGGTCCGGTAAATCCTGTTGCTCCAGTAGATCCTGTTGCACCCGTAGGTCCAGTTTCTCCAGTAGCACCACTTGCTCCGGTTGTTCCGGTCGGTCCGGTTTGTCCGGTAGAACCAGTTGATCCTGTCGGCCCACTTATTCCGGTAGCACCGGTTGAACCGGTTGGTCCGGTAAATCCGGTTGCTCCCGTCGCACCTGTTGATCCGGTTGGTCCGGTAACTCCGGTGGCTCCAGTCGCTCCGGTTGAGCCTGACGGCCCGGTTTCACCTGTAGCCCCCGTTGTTCCTGTGGGTCCTGTTTGTCCTGTGGCTCCGGTTGAGCCGGTTGGACCAGCATCTCCTGTAGCACCAGTTGCTCCCGTTGTTCCGGTTGGCCCCTGAGCTCCGGTTGCTCCGGTTGATCCAGTCGCACCGGAAGGTCCGGTTTGTCCCGTGGCTCCCGTGGAGCCGGTTGGTCCGGTAAATCCTGTCGCTCCGGTTGTTCCCGTAGGTCCGGTTTGTCCTGTCGCTCCAGTTGCACCAGTTGAACCTGTAGCTCCCGTCGGACCTTCATCTCCAGTAGCTCCTGTCGCACCAGTTGAGCCTGTCGGACCTGTTTCTCCAGTGGCACCGGTTGTTCCGGTTGGTCCGGTAAACCCTGTCGCTCCGGTCGATCCTGTAGCTCCGGTTGGTCCGGTAAATCCTGTCGCTCCGGTTGCTCCCGTTGCTCCTGTCGGTCCAGATAATCCGGTTGCTCCTGTTGCTCCTGTAGGCCCAGTTTCTCCGGTTGCTCCGGTTGATCCTGTTGATCCGGTAGGTCCTGCTGATCCGGTTGCTCCTGTGGCACCCGTTGATCCTGTTGGTCCTGTTTGCCCGGTAGCTCCAGTTACACCTGTTGGACCCGTGAATCCTGTCGCTCCGGTTGATCCGGTAGCGCCGGTAGGTCCTACTGCTCCAGTCGCTCCTGTCGCTCCGGTTGAGCCGGTGGGTCCTGTTTGTCCGGTGGCTCCGGTCGTTCCTGTAGCTCCAGTCGGCCCCGTCTGTCCGGTGGCTCCGGTTGAACCTGTTGCTCCTGTTGGACCGGTAACACCGGTCGCTCCAGTTGAACCTGTTGGTCCAGTTCCTCCGGTTGCCCCAGTTGAGCCAGTCGGCCCAGTGACCCCCGTTGCACCCGTTGATCCCGTTGATCCCGTTGATCCTGTAGGTCCAATTGCTCCCGTCGCTCCAGTTGATCCGGTCGCACCTGTAGGTCCGGTGAATCCGGTCGCTCCGGTAGATCCTGTAGGTCCTTTGACTCCTGTTGCACCTGTTGATCCGGTTGCACCTGTCGGTCCGGTGAATCCGGTCGCTCCGGTCGTTCCGGTTGAGCCAGTTGGACCGGCTTCTCCGGTTGCACCGGTAGATCCTGTAGGTCCTGTTTGTCCCGTTGCTCCGGTTGTCCCCGTAGCTCCGGTTGGTCCGGTAAATCCTGTTGCTCCCGTGGCTCCGGTTGAACCGGTTGCTCCGGTTGGGCCGGTAAATCCTGTTGCACCAGTTGAACCTGTGGCTCCGGTTGGACCGGTAAATCCTGTAGATCCTGTTGAGCCGGTGGCTCCGGTTGGGCCGGTCACGCCGGTTGCCCCGGTTGAGCCGGTTGGGCCGGTCACTCCGGTAGCGCCGGTTGATCCCGTGCTTCCCGTTGGTCCGGTTTGTCCGGTGGCTCCGGTTGATCCGGTTGATCCTGTCGGCCCGGATTCTCCGGTCGCACCGGTTGATCCGGTTGATCCGGTAGGCCCGGTGACACCCGATGCGCCAGTTGCACCTGTTGGACCCGTTTGACCTGTTGCGCCGGTCGCACCCGTCGGTCCGCTTACTCCGGTTGCACCTGTACTACCTGTGGCTCCAGTCGGTCCGGTAAATCCAGTTGCACCTGTCGATCCGGTTGCTCCAGTAGCCCCGGTTGGTCCGGTGAATCCGGTTGCCCCCGTACTCCCCGTTGCTCCAGTTGGTCCGGTCACGCCGGTTGCACCTGTTGCACCTGTTGGTCCGGTCTGTCCTGTGGCTCCGGATGCACCAGTAGATCCGGTTGGTCCGGATTCACCCGTAGCACCGGTAGCCCCCGTGGCACCAGACGGTCCCGTAACACCGGTGGCTCCGGTTGAACCGGTTGGGCCGGTTTGTCCCGTAGCACCTGTTGTACCGGTTGAACCGGTTGGACCCTGTGCACCAGTTGCTCCGGTTGCACCTGTTGCGCCTGTTGCGCCTGTAGGTCCTTGAACTCCAGTAGCACCCGTTGCTCCGGTAGCTCCGGTTGGGCCCGTAACCCCAGTTGCTCCGGTTGTACCGGTAGCTCCGGTTGGGCCGGTAACCCCAGTTCCACCGGTAGCTCCTGTTGGTCCCGTGACTCCTGTCGCCCCAGACGCACCGGTAGCCCCTGTTGGTCCGGTAAATCCTGTTGCTCCAGTAGAACCAGTTGCACCAGTTGGTCCTGCTATTCCGGTCGCTCCTGTTGCACCCGTAGGTCCGGTATGACCAGTCGCCCCAGTTGCTCCGGTTGCGCCTGTTGGTCCCGTAAACCCTGTTGCTCCGGTCGCCCCTGTTGCTCCTGTTGCTCCTGACGGACCGGTAACTCCAGTTGCTCCTGTTGCGCCGGTGGCTCCTGAAGGTCCTGTTTCACCTGTAGCCCCAGTCGCTCCGGAAGGTCCCGTTTGTCCGGTTGCTCCAGTGGCTCCGGTTGACCCAGATGGCCCTGTTACTCCCGTCGCTCCGGTGGCACCGGTTGCTCCTGTTGCTCCAGAAGGACCGGTAACTCCAGTTGCTCCTGTTGATCCAGTAGCCCCGGATGGACCCGTCTGACCAGTAGCGCCGGTTGCACCTGTAGGTCCTGATTCTCCCGTAGCACCGGTTGCACCGGTTGCTCCAGAAGGACCGGTAACTCCAGTTGCTCCCGTGGCCCCTGTCGCTCCTGTTGGACCGGTAACTCCGGTTCCACCCGTAGCTCCGGTAGGTCCTGATTCTCCCGTAGCACCGGTTGCTCCTGTTGCTCCCGACGGACCGGTAACTCCAGTTGCTCCCGTAGCTCCAGTCGCTCCTGTGGCTCCGGTGGGTCCAGTGACTCCGGTTGCTCCTGTTGCTCCTGTGGCTCCGGTTGCTCCGGACGGTCCGGTAACGCCTGTGGCTCCGGTTGCACCGGTTGCTCCGGTTGGTCCCGTAACACCGGTTCCTCCAGTTGATCCGGTCGGGCCTGATTCTCCGGTGGCTCCGGTGGCTCCTGTGGCTCCGGACGG
>CAYOIZ010000126.1:0-2992 GCA_964404165.1 uncultured Binatia bacterium (SeqCode)
TCGACTTCAGCAACCTGAGCGCCGACCAGACCTGCACGAACTGCTCGATCAACGGCGCGGAGATCGCGCTCACCGGCGCATCGTCGGTCGGCATGGTGTGCCCGTCGAGTGCGTCGGCGCTCGTGAACCTCCAGGTGCGCGACCTCCTGTTCGGGTCGGGCGTTGCGGACAAGCTCTCGGGCTGCGGACCCTTCATGGCTGGGTTCCGCAACGTCGGGCCGCTCGATGCCGACGACGACCAGGCGACGTTCGTGACCTACACGAATGACGACGGCTCGACTCTCAATGCCGGCGAGGTCGTGGAGCTGTCCACCGCGACGGCGAACGCGGTGAAGAAGGCGACCGCCGGCAGCAAGGTGCCCATCGGGTGCGTCGTCGCCTCGGCCAGCAACGGGGCGCCGGTCGTGGTGGCGATCGGCGGCACGCAGACCTGCCGCTTCACGGATGTCGCCACGACGCGCGGGGGCCGCCTGCGCGTGTCGTCGACGGCGGGGTACCTGGAAGCCGCCGCGTCGTCCGACTACTCGACGGCGATCGCGCAAGAGGTCTCGACCGACCAGGGCTCGTATCAGACGGCGCGCGTCACGTTCTCGCCGTCGTCAGGCTCGTCACTCGGGGCGGCGCCGATCGTGAACACGACGACCGCGTCGCCGGGCACGGCCTACGGCGGCTCGGCGACGTCCTATACGGTCTACAACTACGCGGCGACCGGGTTGACCGGGAGCAAGACGGCGACGGTGCGCTTCAATATCGTCGACACCGACACCGGCAACGGCGTCGAGCAGATGACCTGGGTGGCCTACCGCGCCACCACCTCGTGCCCGACGGTCGGCAGCACGACCGTACCGACGGGGACGCAGTTGGCGGGGACCTACGTCACCGAGGCGCAGTCTTCGGCCAGCGGGGTCAACATCACGTCGACGCTGGAGTTCGTCGACTCGGCGACGGTGAGCGGCACGAACAACTACTGCCTCGTCGCGACGCGAGTGGGCGGCACCCAAGGCCATACCTTCGACAACGTCACCGTGGTCGTCGTGGAGTACCAGTAGCGTGCCGCTCCTCCAGCTCGACGACGGGCAGACGACCGGCACGGCCGGGCCGCCCGAGCTGCCGACGCGACTCCTCGTGCTGGTGGGCGAGACGCGCCTCGTGCCGCTCGCGCCGGCCCGGCTCACGGAAGCGACGTCGCGCACGCGCCTGACGCCGCTCGGCATGGACGCCCGCCTGGAGGCCGCATGACGCTCACCCTCGTTCGTGGGGACACGGTGCCGATCCGCTTCAAGCTCGAGCGGAAGAACGACGCCGGCGCGTGGTTCGTGCCGTCGTTCAGCGGCGCGACGCCGCGCCTGATCATCGCCGACGACCAGGGCCGGGTGGTGTTCGATCGCACGGGCGCCTTCGAAGATGTGGCGACTGGCGTGGTGCAGATTCCCCGGCTGGTCGGCGATCTGGGCGGGCAGGGCGAGCTCGACCTGTGCGGGGAGTGCGAGGTCACCTTCGGCGATGGGTCCAAGCAGACGTTCCCGAACCGGCCCGGCAAGGTGCACGTCCGGGTGCTCCCGGAGCTCGCGTAGTGGAGCGGGCCGGCGCCCTCCGCGCGCTCGCGATGCCGACGGACCTGCTGCCGCCGCGGCTCCGCGCGACCGATGCGGCCGACAACGCGACCGCGCCGCAGGTGCGGTGCCCGTACTGTCGCACGGTGGTGGTGCGCGCCTTCACCGTGCCACCCGACCAGCGCTTCAAGTGTCCGGGGTGCCCCAGGTACCTCCGCCTTGACGAGCGAGTCTGACCATGATGGGGCGTAACGCCATGCGAATGAACGCCACCGAGGTGCGGATGTAACACCCGTCGACGACTTGGGGCGCCGTCTCACCGAGACATAACCCCCTTCGCCGTAGCGGCCCAGGCGGCCCAGGCAGCGCGATGCTCGTCGCGCTCCCTGGGCCGCTTTGCGTTTGCGGACCTGACGAACACGACACCATGCGACCGAACCTCTTCATCCCGATCACGAAAGTCGACCTCGAGAAGCGCGAGGTCTGGGGTGTTGCGGCCGAGGAGCGCACCGACAAGACGGGCAAGGAGAAGTTCGACTACTTCGAGTCGAAGCCGTACTTCGAGAAGTGGATCGCCGAGTGCCAGGAGCGCACGGCGGCCACCGGTGCCGAGGAGAGCCTCGGCAACATCCGGTACATGCACCAGCCGGATGCGGTCGGGAAAGCGATCGCGTGGGAGTTCGACGACGCGGCCAAGGTGATCAACCTGGGCACGAAGATCGTCGACGACGCGGCCTGGGCCAAGGTCGTCGCCGGCGTCCTCACCGGCTTCTCGGTGGGCGGTGGCTACGCGAAGCGGTGGCCCGATCCCGACGAGAAGGGTGTCACGCGATACGCGGGTGCGCCTGTCGAGATGTCGCTCGTCGACAACCCGTGCATGTGGGGCGCCGGGTTCACGGCGATCAAGGCCGACGGCTCCACGGAGCTGCGGAAGTTCCACCCGAAGGGAGCGCCGATGGATCTGACGGCGATCGAGGCGCGCGCCGACGCGGTGCTGGCGAAGCTCAACGGCCCTGGTCTGCGGAAGCAGCTCTACGACGTGGCGAGCCTGGCGAACTACCTCGACAGCCTCCGGTACATCGTCCGCTGGCTGAAGGACGAGTTCTCCAAGGAGGCCGACAAGCTCGCCGTCGCCGAGCAGCTCGAGCACGCCGTCGGCACGATGGCCGAGGCGTTCCTCGCGCTCTGCGAGGTCTACGTCGCCGAGCTCGCTGGCGGGAGCCATCCGCCGATGGCGCTCGCGGCGGCCATCGACGCGATGGGCGGCGAGCTGGGCAAGGCGCTCACCGTCGACCTCGCGAAGGGCGACCCCGAGGCGAAGGCCGCGGCGAAGCGCCTCCAGAAGATGCACGACCTCGCCGTCCAGGGCGGCGCGACCTGTGAGGCAAAGACCGAGAAGGCGGCGGGCGCCGCGGAGGAGACGGACATGGACGAGGTAA
>CAYOIZ010000127.1:0-2605 GCA_964404165.1 uncultured Binatia bacterium (SeqCode)
TGCTCGGGGAGCTGGAATCTCTGCCCCGTGGGAAGCAGACCTCTGGTGTGGATGATCGTCTTGGAGCCGTGGTCGATCTCGATCTTCCGGGCGGTCACGCGGACCTGAACCCGGCGGTGGATCCAGTCGGCGGGCACTGAATAGCGGTTGGAATCCACCGAGACGAAGCCCTCCACGTCGACGGTGCGTGCCTCGATCAGCTCGGGCTCGGGAATGTAGGCAGGCAGCCGGCGCAGCTGGGCGCGTTCCTCGACGAACAGCGAGCTGGGAACGGCCCGAAGGTGCTTCTTGTAGGTGCCGTTGACTTTGTGGCACCAGGCGATGGCCTGGTTGTTGAGATCCGCAAGGTCGGTGCACGGGCGGTTGTTGAGGAAGTTGTTCTCGATGAAGTGGAACGGACGCTCCACTCGGGCCGAGCGATTCGCGTCGCCCACCTCGTGCGCCTTGAAGACGAAACTGAAGCGCTCGGCGAAGGCTGCCATCTCGGGGGCCGGCTCCATCGTGGCGCCGCTGCCACGACCGACGATCACCGAGGTGTTGTCCACCATGACCTGCTCGGACGCCCCGTCGAAGAAGCGCAGCGCCTCGGTGAGGAAGACCTTGGCCTCGAACCGCCGGAAGCGGACATAGCACTGGAAGTACAGCATCCGGCTGTGGCACAAGACTGCGGAGGCCGTCTGGAGGCGCCAGAGCTTCCCGCAGATCTCGACGTCATGGGGCGAGGTGTCGTGCTGGATCTCCTGACCCGGCCGGAAGTGGTAGCGCCCGGTCTGAATCCTGGGCTTGGGCTTGTGGACCCTCACGAAGGCAGTCAGGGCCGGATAGGAGATGGACACCCCCGACTCCGAGAGCTCCTCGTGGACGCGCACGAGGTTGTCGTGGCAGCGAGCCGTCAGCTCCAGGATCGCCTCGCGGTGCTCCATGAGCCTCGAGACCCTCGACGGCTTCTCCGGCTCCTCCGTACCCTGGGCGATGATCTTCTTGACGGCTCCACGCGAGATCTTCAGGGCCCGGGCGATCGCCCTGGTCCCTAAACCCTTGGCCGACAGCTGAAGCACGGTCGCCCTCGATCGACGGTCCATCATCGTGATGCCCCTCCTCGATGACCCGGGTCAGAACGATCTCTGCTTTCTCGAGCAGCTCCTGGACCTCGGCTCGGGTGCTCCTCGGGACGCAAGCGATCTCCTTCTGGATCGACTTGACCAAGCTCACCAGAGCGCGGGCCTTCTTCACCACAGGGCTGGCCTTCTGCGTCTGGAGGTACAGGAGAGGGTCTCCAAGCAGGCGCTCCCGGCTCTGACTCGTCATTCGCCGAAAGGCGGCCACGAGCTCGGCTACCTGACCTCTCGTGAGGCCCTTTCCGGCGATGACCGCCGCCAGCCGCTCACACGCCCTGCGGCTGAGCCGCGCGAGCTCCAGCAGAGGCCCACAAGCCGATCCATCGATCTGGCCTCTGAGCACTCGCTCCTGGACCGACTCCGGAAGGGTCCGCACGACCTCCTGCCGAAACCTCACCCATCCCCGGCTTCGCCCCAGCTGCTTTGCGATCTCGGGCTCTCCCCAGCCCTCTGACCGTCTCAGCTCCTCGATCAGCAGCCCCTCCTCCAGTGCGCTCAGCGCTGGGCGCCTGAGCCGCTCACGCAGCGCCAGGGCGGATGCCGCCGGTAACGCCCAGACCGTCACCTCCACCGTGTCGCGCTTGAGGCGCCGCAGGGCTCGCAGTCGCTCGAACCCCTCGATGACTACATACCCGGCCCCCTCGGCTACCACGACCACCGGCGGCTCTTCGGCCTCCTGGGCCGCCACCTCCAGCGCACGGGTCTCCTCTCGGCTCCGTCGGGCTACGAGCCTCCCGTAACGAACGTCCAGCTGATGAAGCTCCGTCTGCATGAGCGCCTGCCGTCCTGTCGCTCACAACATGGCGCCCCGATCGACTTCTGGCCATCCCGGCGCGTGACACCTTGGGCCACTTCAGGACGCTTCCGTCCGCTCGGAATGCGGCTCCCGAGATTCATCATGGCGCGTGACATGGCCCGTTTTCGTCTCACCCTGGGCCACCTCAGGTGCCTTCAGACCGCTCAGGTAGCGGACTGCGCGGCTCAACCCGGCGCGTGACAGAGGTCGCGGCCTGTCCCAGATCTCGAGCGCAACCTTAGCCACTTCAACTACTTCGGCCAGTAACCTGGCGCGTGACACCTCGTCCTCACGCCGACTCCCTCGGGGCAGCGCAGCCTTCCCGAGGCGTTCTCGTCGTCGCCGCTGTCGAATCCGTTCCTGCCGCTGAAAGCGCCTGAGATCAGCTAGCCGACGGCGCCGATCCAGCACCCGCCGACGCCGCAATCGACACCCCGCCGAGCACACCCGCTGCCGCTTACCGGCCCTCACGTCGGGCCAGAACCACAGCCGACAGATCACGCACTTCTTCCGGGTAGCACGTCCGCTCATGACACCGAGGTGCCCCCGGCGTCAGGAACTCTGACCGTCCTCCTGGACCATTTCTGACGAGCACACCCGGGTCAAATCAGACGAGCGCTGAAGCCAGGTGCTCTTCATCGAGCTCGGGCCCTCGGACGGACACATGGCCGAACGCATCACCGAACTCGGA